>NZ_JBNNIU010000014.1:0-107329 GCF_050269675.1 Peribacillus sp. NPDC076916 | reverse complement strand
AGCGAAGAGGTCACACCCGTTCCCATTCCGAACACGGCAGTTAAGCTCTTCAGCGCCGATGGTAGTTGGGGGTTTCCCCCTGTGAGAGTAGGACGCCGCCAAGCCATTTCAAAGATCAGCCATCCGGCTGGTCTTTTTTTGTATAGATAAACTTTCAGCTATCAGGGAGAAGTGAGGTGGTTTAACATCTAGTTCGACCTGTAGAGTAATTTAAACGCCCTGAAACGAGATATGGTTAAACCCGCAGACTATTAATTTCGACCTATCGTAAACACTTGAATTGAAATAATTCATGAGAGCAAGTTACGAATATGTACCGATCATGGAGCAATGGTTAATTTCATGAATCAGGCTATAGTAATTCAGAGGGAGAGAAGGGTAGGATAAATAAAGGGGATGCATAATTTATAAGCGGAGGACTTTAACGGAAGACAGAGATATCATAATCTGAGGCAATAGTGGATTTCTATTATGATGAAATCGGTTTTATTGAGATGTATTCTTGTCTTTATTTGTTCCTTTCATTATACTAGGAAGAATTTATTGTTGATGAAGAACTTACTTAATATTGATAATAATGCAAGTTGATTGCTAAGGAAGAAAACAGACAAAATAGAATTATGGAAGGGGTCGGTATTGTGAGTAAAAAGGGTAAGGAAAGGTTTGAAGTCATCGAGGGCGAGTCGATCGATGCATGTTTAGATCGGATTAAAGCGGCAGGATACTTTCCTGTAAGGCGAACGGAGGAGCCAATCTTTGCCGAGAGAATTGAAAATGGCAAAGTCCAATATGTGCCAGTTGATCGGAAAATTGTATTCGAAGCAAAATTAATTGAGTAAAACACGAACGATTAATTAATATGATGTGAAAATATTCGATTTTAACTTGACATTAAAATGACCGGAAGGTAATATGAAGTTACATTAATACATCTCATATAATCATGGGGATATGGCCCAAAAGTTTCTACCTGATGACCGTAAATCATCGGACTATGAGAAAAGCATCTGACTATTTCGGAAACTAGCCAAGTCTTTTTGCACTTTTTCAAAAAGGCTTTCTTTTCCGGACAGGTTGCTTTCTCGATGAGGAAGCAACCTGTCCGGTTTTTTATTTACATGTTATAGATAATGATAAGCGTCCGTCTACATACTCGGGACGCCATAATATGAGTGTTGGAGGGAAAGATGATATGAAACCGCAAGTTGGGGTTATTATGGGAAGTGTCTCGGATTGGGAGACGATGAAATACGCTTGTGAATCATTGGAACAGCTTGAGATTCCCTATGAAAAAAGAGTCGTTTCCGCCCACCGGACGCCGGATTTACTATTTGAATATGCAGAGAGTGCAAAAGAGAGAGATATTAAAGTGATTATTGCCGGAGCAGGCGGGGCTGCACATCTTCCAGGTATGACCGCCGCTAAAACGATTGTCCCTGTGATAGGCGTTCCAATACAGTCGAAGGCATTAAATGGGATGGATTCGTTATTATCGATTGTTCAAATGCCTGGTGGCGTACCGGTTGCAACGGTCGCGATCGGAAAAGCGGGCGCAGTCAATGCCGGTTTGTTTGCGGCTCAAATATTAGCAGCTTTTGATTCTGACATTGCTGATAGGTTAGAGGCTTTACGAAACGAAACCAGAGAAAAGGTGTTACAGAGCAGTGAACAACTTAAATAATACAGTCATTTTACCGGGACAGACCATTGGAATAATTGGCGGTGGGCAATTGGGCAGGATGATGGCCTTATCGGCTAAGGCATCGGGCTTTAAAATTGCGGTCCTTGAGCCGACTGCAGAAGGTCCATGTGCTCAAGTGGCGGATATAGAAATCACTGGTGCTTATGATGATATCGAAGCATTGAAAAGGTTAGCTGAGGTCAGTGATGTCATAACTTACGAGTTTGAAAATATCAGTTCAGCAGCCTTGGATTGGTTAAAGCAACATGCATATCTTCCACAGGGCTCAGAATTATTAAAGCTGACACAGGATAGATTGACGGAAAAAAAAGCCATATCTGATGCAGGTGCTTCCGTTGCTCCTTATCAGGAAATACAGGATATTTCAGAAATTTACCTTCATATAGAGAAAATAGGGTACCCTAGTGTGTTAAAAACGACGCGGGGCGGTTATGATGGAAAAGGGCAGTTGGTCATTAAGGAAGAAGCCGATATCAAAAAGGCTGAATCCCTGCTCAAAACAGGTAAATGTGTGCTGGAAGCCTGGATTCCTTTCGTAAAGGAAATCTCCATTATCGTGACGCGCAAGGCAAATGGCGAGGTAAGTCATTTTCCGATTGCGGAAAACATTCATATTGAAAACATTCTTCATAAAAGTATTGTTCCCGCCCGTATTAGTCAACAAGCTGAACGGAAAGCTATTAATGAAGCTTTGCAGCTTGCAGAGAAACTTGATTTGGTGGGGACATTGGCAGTCGAGATGTTTTTAACCGCTCAGGATGAGATCATCATTAATGAATTAGCGCCAAGACCTCATAACTCAGGCCATTATACAATGGAAGCATGTGAGACTTCACAGTTCGAACAGCATATTAGGGCTGTCTGCAATTGGCCGCTCGGAAATACGGCGTTATTGAAGCCTGTGGTAATGATAAACATCCTTGGTGAGCATATCGGGCCCTTAATGGATGAAATTCCGACGCTTTCAGATTGGAAGGTCCACCTATACGGTAAGAAAGAAGCCAAGCTTAAGCGGAAAATGGGTCATGTGAATATTTTACGTCCAACGATCGAGGAAGCTCTTTTGGAAAGTGATCGAAGCAAAATATGGAATCAACAGGTTGAAACGGAGGAAGTAAAATGATTGAACGTTATACCCGCCCAGAGATGGGAAACATTTGGACAGAAAAGAACCGCTTTAATGCGTGGTTGGAAGTTGAAATCTTAGCTTGTGAAGCATGGTCTGAGCTAGGTGTCATTCCAAAAGAAGATGTGAAGCTTCTTCGTGAAAAGGCTACATTCGATGTGGACCGTATCAATGAAATCGAAAAAGATACACGCCATGATGTTGTTGCTTTTACACGTGCGGTTTCTGAAACGTTGGGTGAAGAACGGAAATGGGTCCATTACGGACTGACTTCCACTGATGTGGTGGATACAGCTCTTTCATATGTGATTAAGCAAGCGAATGAGATCCTTGCCAAGGATTTAAATAACTTCGTGGAGATCCTGAAAAATAAAGCGAAGGAACATAAATATACGGTTCAAATGGGACGTACACATGGAGTTCATGCTGAGCCGACCACTTTTGGGTTGAAACTGGCTCTTTGGTATCAAGAAATGAAACGCAATGTCGAACGTTTTGAAGAAGCAAGAAAGAACATAGAGGTTGGGAAAATCTCTGGAGCTGTCGGAACTTACGCAAACATCGACCCGTTCGTTGAAAAATTTGTTTGTGAAAAGCTTGGTCTTGAAGCAGCGCCAATTTCAACACAAACATTGCAGCGCGATCGCCACGCACATTATATGAGCACATTGGCTTTAATAGCGACATCAATTGAAAAGTTCGCAGTGGAAATTCGCGGCTTGCAAAAAAGTGAAACACGCGAAGTGGAAGAATTCTTTGCAAAAGGACAAAAAGGTTCTTCAGCAATGCCCCATAAACGGAATCCAATCGGTTCTGAAAATATGACGGGCATGGCACGTGTAATCCGCGGTTACATGATGACAGCATATGAGAATGTGCCATTATGGCATGAACGTGACATTTCACATTCTTCTGCTGAGCGCATCATCTTGCCGGATGCAACGATCGCATTAAACTACATGCTGAACCGTTTCAGCAACATAGTGAAGAACTTGACCGTATATCCAGAAAATATGAAACGCAATATGGACCGTACGCTTGGATTGATTTTCTCACAACGTGTACTGCTTTCCCTTATCGATAAAGGACTTGTCCGCGAAGAAGCTTATGATACGGTTCAGCCGAAAGCGATGGAGGCATGGGAGCTTCAAGTTCCATTCCGAAGCTTGATCGAAAAGGATGATAAAATCACAAGCTTGCTTACGAAAGAAGAACTTGATGATTGTTTCGATCCTACACATCACCTGAAAAATGTTGATGTAATCTTTGATCGTTTAGGTTTATAAAAAGTGAAGGCGGCAAACATGGCACCTCTAAACGGTGATATGTTTGCCAAGCCTAACCAATGGCAGGAAAATTCATAATATTCACAATGTGGGGGTCTTGACAGATGGAAAAACGAGAATTGTTGTATGAAGGAAAAGCGAAACAGATTTTTGCAACGGACAACAGTGAAATAGTATGGGTGGAATACAAGGATTCGGCAACAGCGTTCAATGGCGAGAAGAAGTCAGAGATTGCCGGAAAAGGTAAGTTGAATAATCAAATTACTAGCTTACTATTTTCAAAGCTTGCCCAAGAAAATATCCCGTCCCATTTTATTGAAATGCTTTCCGACCGGGAGCAGCTAGTAAAGAGGGTATCCATCATTCCGCTTGAAGTCGTTGTCAGAAATACGGCTGCCGGCAGTTTTTCTAAAAGGACTGGCATTGAAGAAGGCAAGCCGCTAAAGAAAACGCTGATTGAGTTTTACTATAAAGACGACGAACTCGGCGATCCTCTGTTAACGGAAGACCATATTGAAGAATTGGAACTTGCAAGCAAGGAAGATGTAGCGATTTTAAAAGAAAAAGCACAAGAAATCAGTATTGTCTTAACTTCCTTCTTTAAAGAGTTGGACATTAAATTGATTGATTTTAAATTAGAGTTCGGTAAAACCCCGAATGGAGACATTTTGCTGGCAGACGAAATTTCACCTGATACTTGCCGATTATGGGATATTAATACGAACGAAAAGTTAGACAAAGATGTATTCCGCCGTGATTTAGGAAGTTTAACAGATGCTTACGAAAAAATACTAGCAAAGTTGGAGGGCACTCAACATGTATAAGGTTAAGGTATATATCACACTACGCGAAAGTGTACTAGATCCACAGGGAGCAGCAGTGCAACAATCACTTCATAGTTTGACTTATAACGAAGTTAGCGATGTTCGAGTGGGGAAATACATTGAACTTACAATTAAAGATACGGATCGTGATTTAGATCAACTTGTGAAGGAAATGTGTGAAAAACTATTGGCCAATACGGTAATTGAAGCTTACCGTTATGATGTTGAGGAGGTTATCACCCAATGAAATTTGCTGTCATAGTTTTCCCTGGTTCCAATTGTGATGTCGATATGTACCATGCGATAAAGGATGCACTGGGGGAAGAAGTGGAGTATGTTTGGCACTCTACAGACAATCTAGATCAGTATGATGGGATTCTCCTTCCAGGAGGTTTCTCTTATGGAGACTATTTACGCTCTGGAGCAATTGCACGATTTTCGAATGTAATGGCCGAAGTCGTAAAAGCGGCACAAGCAGGAAAGCCTGTCTTGGGTGTCTGCAATGGTTTTCAGATTTTACTTGAAGTAGGACTTTTACCTGGAGCGATGCGCCGTAATGAAGGCTTGAAATTCATTTGCCGCAATGTAGGACTGAAGGTTGAAAATAATCAATCGATGTTCACGACAGGATATGAATTAAATGAAACGATTACGATCCCGGTTGCCCATGGTGAAGGGAATTACTACTGCGATAATGAGACATTGGCTGAATTAAAACGAAATAACCGCATCTTGTTCACGTATGATGGTGAAAATCCAAACGGAAGCTTGGAACAGATAGCGGGGATTACAAATGAACAAGGAAATGTCCTCGGAATGATGCCTCATCCCGAACGTGCTGTTGATTCGCTGCTTGGCAGTAAAGACGGCTTAAAGATTTTTCAATCCATCGTAAAAAACTGGAGGGAATCACATGTTATTACAGCTTGAACCAAGTCCGGAAAAAATTAAATCGGATCGTTTGTACGCAACTATGGGACTATCCGATGATGAATTTGCAATGGTGGAGAAAATCTTAGGCAGACTGCCGAATTATACGGAAACTGGATTGTTTTCGGTAATGTGGTCAGAGCATTGTTCCTACAAAAATTCGAAACCCATCTTAAGGAAGTTCCCGATTACAGGGGAGAAAGTGCTGCAAGGTCCTGGTGAAGGAGCAGGTATCGTTGATATCGGTGACGATCAGGCTGTCGTTTTTAAAATTGAAAGTCATAACCACCCTTCGGCAATAGAACCTTATCAAGGTGCTGCTACTGGTGTCGGCGGAATTATCCGTGATGTCTTCTCCATGGGTGCCCGTCCAATTGCGATGCTGAACTCGCTTCGCTTTGGTGAGTTAGATAATGATCGCGTGAAATATTTATTTAAAGAAGTGGTTGCCGGGATTGCGGGATACGGGAATTGTATCGGAATTCCAACTGTCGGCGGAGAAATTCAATTTGATCCATCGTATGAAGGGAATCCTCTAGTCAATGCCATGTGTGTAGGTTTGATCGATCATAAGGACATTAAAAAGGGCCAAGCGCATGGAGTGGGCAACACGGTGATGTATGTGGGTGCCAAAACTGGACGTGATGGAATCCATGGAGCAACTTTTGCATCTGAAGAGCTTTCAGAGTCTTCAGAAGAAAAACGGCCTGCCGTACAAGTAGGCGATCCATTCATGGAGAAACTGCTTTTGGAAGCATGCCTTGAATTGATTCAAAATGATGCCCTTGTCGGTATTCAGGATATGGGAGCAGCGGGTCTTACAAGCTCATCTGCCGAGATGGCGAGTAAAGCTGGATCAGGAATAAAAATGAATCTTGATTTGGTACCGCAGCGTGAGACGGGAATGACAGCATATGAAATGATGCTTTCTGAATCACAAGAGCGGATGCTGATCGTTGTAACTAAAGGACGCGAACAGGAAATAGTTGACTTGTTTACAAAGTATGACCTAGAAGCTGTTGCTGTTGGAGAAGTAACGGATGACAAAAATCTAACACTTTCCCATCAAGGTGAAATCGTTGCTGAGGTTCCGGTTGATGCATTGGCTGAAGAAGCCCCAATCTATCACAAGCCATCTGCAGAACCGCAATATTTCCGTGACTTCCAAAGCATGAAGGCTGAAGTTCCAGCAATTGGAGATTACAAAGAAACATTGGTTTCACTATTGAAGCAACCGACAATTTCGAGTAAGGAATGGGTCTACGACCAATATGATTACATGGTCCGCACGAATACAGTCGTCTCACCTGGATCGGATGCGGCCGTAGTGCGTGTACGGGGTACGAATAAGGCCCTTGCCATGACGACGGATTGCAACTCCCGCTTTATTTATTTAGATCCTGAAACAGGTGGCAAAATCGCAGTGGCTGAAGCTGCCCGTAACATCATTTGCTCGGGTGCAGAGCCTTTGGCGATTACGGATTGCTTGAATTTTGGAAATCCAGAAAAACCTGAGATATTTTGGCAATTGGAAAAAGCGGCAGACGGTATGAGTGAGGCTTGCAGAAGCTTAAGTACTCCTGTAATTGGCGGAAATGTCTCCCTTTACAATGAAACGAATGGTGAAGCGATTTATCCGACACCTGTAGTTGGGATGGTTGGTCTTGTTAGTGATCTTCAGCACATCACTACACAAACATTTAAAAATGAATCCGATTTGATTTATGTGGTCGGCGAAGCGAAGGTTGAATTTGGAGGCAGTGAATTACAGAAAATGCTTGAGGGTAAAATCTTTGGGCGCGCTCCAGAACTTGATTTGTCCATTGAACAAAAACGTCAGCAGCAAATTCTAACTGCAATCCAAAAAGGACTTGTTGCATCAGCCCATGACCTTTCGGAAGGTGGTTTGGCAGTGGCTTTAGCTGAATCTTTATTCGGGGCTAGCAAACTTGGGGCAAAAGTGAATATATCCGGCGAACCGGTATCCGAATTATTCAGTGAAACGCAATCACGATTCTTACTGTCCATCAAACCTGAAAACCAAGCGGCATTTGAAGCACTTGTTGAAGATGCGATATGCATAGGTTCAGTAACGGCTGATAATAAATTAGTCGTGGAGACATGCAGTGATAGCAAAGTATTGGAAGCGGACGTTGAAGATTTACAAACAGCTTGGAAGGGAGCCATACCATGCTTGCTGAAATAAGAAGCCTAAACGAAGAGTGTGGTGTTGTAGGAGTCTGGGGACATCCCGATGCTGCACAGCTTGCTTACTACGGTTTGCATAGCTTGCAACATCGTGGTCAAGAGGGAGCAGGCATCGTCGTGACGGATGGTGAGCAGATGTCCATCTCTAAGGGCGAAGGACTTGTCACAGAGATATTCACTGCTGAAAAAATGCAGGCACTTTCCGGTACCGGAAAAGCGGCAATCGGCCATGTCCGTTATACTACGGCAGGCGGCGGCGGGTATCAAAATGTTCAGCCTTTCCTGTTCAATTCGCATACAGGAGGGCTGGCACTTGCCCATAATGGGAATATCGTCAATGCCCATCAGTTAAAAGCGCAGCTTGAAGGACAGGGAAGCATTTTTCAAACGACATCCGATACGGAAGTTCTGGCACATCTGATTAAACGCTCCGGCTACTCGGATGTAAGAGATTCCGTGAAGAACAGCTTAAGCATGCTGAAGGGGGCCTATGCCTTTGTCATCATGACCGAAAACCAAATGATCATGGCAAGAGATCCGCATGGCTTCCGTCCACTTTCCTTGGGGAAAATAGGCGATGCATATTTCGCTGCATCAGAAACATGTGCACTCGATATTGTAGGTGCAGAATTCATCCGCGATATTGAGCCGGGTGAACTTGTTGTCATTAATGATGAGGGAATCACATCCGAGTACTTTTCGCTTTCCAGTCAACAGGCAATGTGCACGATGGAGTACGTGTATTTTTCCCGTCCGGATAGCAATATTGATGGGATCAATGTCCATACGGCACGAAAAAACCTTGGCAAGCAAATGGCACTGGAAACCAAAATTGAAGCAGATGTAGTTACAGGTGTACCTGATTCCAGCATTTCGGCAGCGATTGGCTATGCTGAAGCTGCAGGCATTCCCTATGAAATGGGTTTAATAAAAAATCGGTATGTTGGACGGACGTTCATTCAGCCATCACAAAGTCTGCGTGAACAAGGCGTGAAGATGAAACTATCACCTGTAAGAGGGGTAGTGGAAGGTAAGCGGGTCATAATGGTTGATGATTCAATCGTCCGTGGGACAACGAGCAGAAGGATTGTCCGCATGTTAAAAGATGCCGGGGCGAAAGAAGTGCATGTAGTAATCAGCTCACCACCGATCAAGAATCCATGTTTTTATGGCATAGACACGTCTAAAAAGGAAGAACTGATTGCGAGCTCTAAATCGGTGGAGGAAATAAGGGAAATCATCGGTGCCGATTCCTTAACTTTTTTAAGTGTCGAAGGTATGGTCGAAGCAATTGGAAGACCGTTTCCTGGAGAAACGCGCGGTTCATGCCTAGCTTGTTTCACCGGAAATTATCCGACTGAAATTTTTGAATACGAACGAGAAAAAACAAAATGTTAATCAAGTCGGCAATGATGATTGATTTTCGGAGGAGGATTTCAAATGGCTAATGCATATAAACAGGCTGGTGTGGATATTGAGGCTGGTTATGAAGCGGTAAATCGAATGAAAAAACATGTAAAGCGCACATTTCGTCCAGAAGTAATGAATGGTCTGGGCGGTTTCGGCGGCATGTTTGATTTATCTTCCTTGAACCTTAAAGAACCTGTGCTCATCTCAGGTACGGATGGAGTGGGTACAAAACTTTTGTTGGCGTTCATGATGGATAAACACGATACAATTGGAGTGGATTGTGTAGCTATGTGCGTCAATGATGTTGTCGTTCAAGGTGCTGCACCTTTATACTTTTTAGATTATATTGCCTGCGGTAAAGCAGATCCCGAACGAATTGAAATGATCGTCAAAGGAATTGCAGATGGCTGTGAGCAGGCGGGCTGTGCTTTAATCGGCGGAGAAACGGCTGAAATGCCTGGCATGTACGAGACGGAAGAATACGATGTTGCAGGTTTTACTGTTGGTGCCGTTGAAAAATCACGTCTAATTACTGGTGAAGCAATCTCGGCGGGTGACGTCGTTATTGGACTCGCTTCAAGCGGCATCCACAGTAATGGATATTCCCTTGTTCGTAAAATTCTTCTTGAAGACTCAGGTATGGGGCTTCATGACTTCGTACCGGAACTGGATTGCAAGTTGGGAGAGGAATTATTAAAACCGACAAAAATCTATGTGAAGTCCGTCTTATCGACGTTGGAAAAATTTGAGGTCAATGGTCTTGCCCATATCACTGGTGGGGGATTCATCGAGAATATTCCGCGTATTCTTCCTGAAGGATGCGGTGTTGAAATCGAGCTCGGAAGCTGGGAAATTCCAACTATATTCTCAATCCTTGAAGAAAAAGGGAACCTTGTAAAAGAGGAAATGTTCAATATCTTCAATATGGGAATCGGAATGACGGCCGTCGTGAAAAAAGAAGTGGCATCCGATGTGCTAGCCCACCTACGTTCTTGCGGTGAAGAAGCCTCGGTTATTGGAACGGTAGTGGATGGAAATGGAGTGTCGTTCAAATAATGAAACGCCTTGCTGTCTTTGCATCAGGTAACGGTAGTAATTTTCAATCAATTGCTGAAGCAATAAAAAGTGGAAAGTTAGAGGCGGAAATCTGTCTTGTCGTTTGCGATCGTGAAGACGCATATGTGCTTGAGAGAGCTATGCTTGAGAATATTGATTCTTTCTCCTTTTCAGCGAAGAACTACTCGAATAAGATTGAGTATGAATCGGAAATCCTCGAAAGACTTCGCCAGTATGAGATAGAATTCATCATTCTGGCTGGTTATATGCGTTTGATCGGTCCAACTTTATTACAAAAGTATTCACAGAGGATTGTGAACATCCACCCTTCACTTCTGCCTAGTTTTCCAGGCAAGGATGCAATTGGCCAGGCTTTTGATGCAAGAGTGAAGGAAACGGGGGTAACGGTTCATTATGTCGATGATGGAATGGACACAGGACCGGTCATTGCCCAAAAGGCAGTGCCAATTCTTGAGGGGGATACGAAAGATATCCTTCAAAAAAGGATTCAGGAGATGGAGCATGACTTGTATCCGTCAGTTTTGCGGGAGCTATGCCACAAGAAACTTACTTAATGGAGGGACCAACATAACATGAAGAAACGTGCATTAATTAGTGTATCGGATAAAACAGGTATCGTAGAATTTGCTCAAGGTTTAATTGAAGCAGGTTTTGAAGTCATTTCTACAGGCGGTACCAAAAAAACGCTGCAGGATAATGGTATTGAGGTAATTGGAATCAGTGACGTCACCGGTTTCCCGGAAATATTGGATGGACGTGTTAAAACACTTCACCCGAATGTCCATGGAGCAGTGTTGGCAAAACAGGATGACAAAAATCACACAGCACAGCTTGCAGAGCATAATATTGAACCCATTCAACTAGTCTGTGTGAACCTATATCCATTCCAAGCGACTATTTCCAAACCGGAAGTCACTGTGGAAGATGCTATTGAAAACATCGATATCGGTGGACCGACAATGCTTCGTTCTTCTGCTAAAAACCACGAATATGTGACTGTTATCGTTGATTCCAATGATTATCCTAACGTATTGGCTGAGCTGAAACAAAATGGCGGAGTATCAAAAACCACGAATCGCCGCCTGGCTGCAAAAGTTTTCCGCCATACAGCAGCATATGATGCCGTTATTTCAGAGTATATGACAGAGCTTGCCGATGAAGAAAATCCTGAATCATTGACTGTTACCTTTGAATTGAAACAGTCGCTTCGTTATGGGGAAAATCCACATCAAAAAGCCGCATTCTATAAAAAACCGCTTGGTTCTGTTTTCTCAATTGCAGAAGCGAATCAACTACATGGAAAAGAACTTTCATACAACAACATTAATGATGCTGATGCAGCACTTCAAATCGTTAAAGAATTCAATGAGCCGGCTGCAGTTGCAGTCAAACATATGAATCCTTGCGGCGTCGGTGTCGGTGCGACCATTTTGGAAGCATTTGACAAAGCTTATGAGGCAGATGCCACTTCCATTTTCGGTGGGATCATCGCATTGAACCGTGAAGTTGACAAGGCGACTGCTGAAAAACTTCATGAAATTTTCCTTGAAATCATCATTGCCCCTGGGTTTACACACGAGGCAGTGGAAGTATTGACAAGCAAGAAAAACCTTCGTTTATTAACGATCGATTTCGATGCGGTTAAAAAGCCTGAGCGTAAATTGACATCCATTGAAGGCGGATTACTTATTCAAGATCGGGATGCACATAGCTTAAAGGATGCAGAGATAAAAGTGGCAACGAAACGTGAGCCTACCCCTGAAGAGTGGAAAGCCATGGAACTTGGCTGGAAAATCGTGAAACATGTCAAGTCGAATGCAATAGTGGTTTGTAACGATCAAATGACATTAGGTGTTGGTGCAGGTCAAATGAACCGTGTGGGAGCTGCAAAAATTGCCCTGGAACAAGCTGGGGAAAGAGCGACAGGAAGTGCATTGGCATCAGATGCTTTCTTCCCAATGGATGATACTGTAGAAGCGGCAGCGAAAGCGGGCGTCACGGCAATCATTCAGCCTGGTGGATCTGTTAAAGATGAGGATTCAATCAAGAAAGCTGATGAATATGGGATTACGATGGTGTTTACAGGAATTCGTCACTTTAAACATTAATCAAAAATGAGGTGCGATAATGAATGTACTAGTAATTGGCCGGGGCGGCAGGGAGCATGCCATAGCCCGCAAACTATTTGAAAGTAAACGGGTTGGGACAGTTTTTGCAGCACCGGGAAATCCAGGGATGACTGATGTAGCGACTCTTGTTCCGATTGATGAAAACAATCACGGGGATTTGGTTGCCTTTGCCAAGCAGAATGCAGTTTCATTAACTGTGATCGGGCCCGAAACCCCATTGTTGAATGGACTTGCCGATGATTTTACGGAGGCAGGATTACAAGTATTTGGCCCTAATGGCCGTGCTGCAGTCATCGAGGGAAGTAAATCCTTTGCTAAAGATTTAATGAAGAACTACAGCATTCCGACAGCAGAATATGAAACATTTTCCGATTACGATTCAGCAAAGGCATATATCGAAAAAGTGGGTGCCCCCATCGTCATAAAAGCGGACGGTTTGGCTGCAGGAAAAGGTGTCGTAGTTGCCATGACGATGGAAGAGGCGTTAGACGCCATCCATGATATGCTAGTCGGAGCAAAGTTCGGGGAAGCATCTGCTAAAGTCGTTATTGAAGAATTCCTTGATGGCGAGGAATTTTCATTGATGGCATTCGTTAATGGGGAAAAAGTGTATCCGATGGTCATTGCTCAAGATCATAAGCGGGTTTTTGATGGTGATCAGGGTCCGAACACAGGTGGAATGGGTGCATATTCACCAGTGCCGCAAATTTCCGATGAAATGGTTCAGACCGCAGTCGAAACAATTCTTAAGCCCACGGTAAATGCGATGATTTCGGAGAATCGGAGTTTTACAGGAATATTATATGCCGGGTTGATTGCTACCGATAAAGGCACAAAAGTCATTGAGTTCAATGCCCGTTTTGGCGATCCGGAAACGCAAGTTGTTTTACCGCGCCTAAAAACAGATTTCGTAGATACGCTTGAAGCGGTTCTTTCTGGAGAGGATTTAGAACTTGAGTGGCATGAAGAAGCTGTTCTTGGGGTGGTCGTCGCAGCTGATGGATATCCAGGGGAATATAAAAAGGGTTCTATTATTAATGGCTTGGAAAAGATTGATCAGTATGCCCATGTTTATCATGCTGGAACGGCACTCGATAGTGAGGGGAAATTCATTGCGAATGGCGGACGTGTACTTCTGGTTGCTGCAAAAGGGAAAGATTTGGCCTCTGCCCAAGCTGAAGTATATAAAGAGTTGGGACATATTGAGAAAGACGGCTTATTCTGGCGGATGGATATTGGCTACCGTGCAATAAAATACAATTTCTCATCATAATATAAAGAAGCTGACTCTAAGCGGAGTCAGCTTCTTCTTTAGAAAAAACTTAATAGTGATCAGATTGATTAGATTCATGTCCCTGTTTTGGTTCATTTGTCGTTAAGTTTTGTCTGTTTTCCATCGCATCGACGACAGGGCAATAGCGGAGTATGCCTTCGCCTATTTTCATGGCAGAAAGCATGACCACGAATATATAAGATTGGTTTTTCCATGGTTTTTTCACCATTTTAGCCATAGCCCATGTTAGCAATGTAAAACCACAGGTAATTCGCATTAATGCATTTATTATACTGATATTTTGTTTAAACTTCACTTTAAGTCCATCCCTTCACAAAAATTTAACAATAATCTGGTTAACATTACTGTTCTAATGAGGCAAGTATGTTACTATGAAATAAAATTGGATTGAAAATGGTTTTTTCATACATCTGTTTCTATAAAATTATGGGGGAATGTTTATGCTTGAACAGCGCTATAGATGGAAAAATAAACATCTAAGAGAACATATAGATGTGCTGGATGGCAATAGGGCACCACACATTCTGCTTAAAAATACGACTTATTTAAATCAGGCTTTACGAAAATGGGTAAAAGCGAATATATGGATATATGATGACCGCATCGTATATGTTGGCGATAAGCTTCCTGATAATATAGACCGCTGTGAAATGGTAGACTGTACAAACCAGTACTTAGTCCCGGGTTATATTGAGCCGCATTCACACCCTTCTCAATTATATAATCCCCTATCTTTTTCACGTTATGCATCTCATTTCGGCACAACGACATTGATCAATGATAACTTGCCGTTTTTATTGCAGTTGGATAAAAAGAAAGCGTTTTCTCTTTTGAAAGAATTACGTAACATTCCTGTAACAATGTATTGGTGGAGCCGTTTTGACGGACAAACGGAATTGATCGATGAAGACATGGTTTTTTCTCATGGGGCCGTTAAATCATGGCTGGAGCATGATGCCGTATTACAGGGCGGGGAACTGACTGGATGGCCGAAGCTTCTGGATGGGGATGACATGATGTTGCACTGGATTCAGGAAGCCAAGCGAATGAGGAAGAAAATAGAAGGACACTTTCCAGGTGCTTCAGAGAAGACTTTAGCAAAAATGACCTTGTTCGGCGCCGATTGTGATCATGAGGCAATGACAGGAGATGAAGTCATGTCGCGCTTGCTGCAGGGCTATTATGTATCGTTAAGACATTCTTCGATCCGGCCGGATTTACCGAAGATGATACAGGAAATCCATGAGCTGGGCATCGATCAATATGACAAATTCTTTTATACGACAGATGGATCGCCGCCATCCTTTTATGAGGGTGGGTTCATAGACTGCTTGATCAAAATAGCAATAGAAAATGGCGTTCCGGTCATCGATGCATACAATATGGCAACTATCAACATCGCACGATATTATAACATTGAATACCTTCATGGTAATATTGCCACAGGAAGGGTAGCGAATATCAACTTCCTGACCGATGTAAAGGAACCCGCACCGGTTTCGGTAATGGCAAAAGGGAAATGGGTTAAAAGGGATGGTGAGATCATTCCGGATGAACAGGAAATCCAATGGAGTGATTTCGATTTTAAACCACTTGATCTTGATTGGGATCTTAGTTTAAAGGAAGATTTTGAGTTTTCCATGCCGTTTGGGATTGAATTGGTCAATAATGTAATTACGAAACCCTACTCCCTTGCCAATGATGTTGGGTATGAAGAACTGAACTTTGAGGATGATGAATGCTTTTTCATGCTTATCGATCGGGAAGGGAAATGGCGCATCAATACGATATTAAAAGGGTTTGCGGACAAATTGTGTGGTTTTGCTGGCTCTTATACAAATACAGGTGATATCATACTAATCGGTAAAAGGAAAAAGGATATGCATTTGGCATTTAACCGGCTGAAGGAAATCGGCGGTGGAATCATTTTAACGGAACAAGGCAAGGTGATCCATGAACTTCCTCTGAAATTAAAGGGAGTCATGTCCACCAAGGAGGTTCCTGAACTGATAGAAGAAGAAAATGTATTGAAACATTTGCTGCGGGAGAGAGGTTATCGCTTCGCCGATCCTGTGTATACCCTTTCATTCTTTTCGACAACCCATCTGCCATATATAAGGCTAACCCAGCGAGGAGTATATGACGTAATGAATAAAACTATACTCTTTCCCACTATAATGCGTTAAAATATAAGAGAAGAAATGGCTAATAAATCAGAGGAGTGGAAAGATGAATTTTAAGAGAGTTCTTTTCATGGTTATTGCTATTTTACTGCTGGCAGGCTGTTCTACGAAAGAAGATCCTGCATCGGATGACAGTAAGCCAAAAGACCAAGCTGTCATCAAAAATACAGATGTGAAAAATGAACCTTCCAATGAGTTTCCACTTACAGGTATAGCCACCGATACAGGCAGTGATCGAAGGGCTGCAGCAGTGATGATTAATAATCATCCGGAAGCACGCCCACAATCGGGCCTCTCAGAAGCCGATATGGTCTACGAAATGCTTGCAGAAGGTGACATAACCAGATTTTTAGCTATCTTCCAAAGTGAAATGCCAAGCCAAATCGGTCCGATTCGGAGTGCAAGGGACTATTATATCGAATTGGCTAAAGGCCTTGATTGCATCTATGTCTGTCATGGGAATAGCCCCGAGGCAAAAACCATGCTGGACAAAGGGTATATTGATAACTTGAACGGATTATATTATGATGGTACTTTGTTTCAACGTTCGGCAGATAGAAAAGCACCGCATAATTCCTACACCACCTTTGAGGATATCCAAAAAGGTGCGAAGGAAAAGGGATATGAGTTGAATGGTGCACCGGAGCCTTATGCCTTCCTTACAAAGGAAGAGGCGGCTGGCCTTCAAGGGGAACCGGCATTGAAAACCGAGGTTTCCTACGGATCAGACGAGTATGATGTTCAGTATGAATACGAAGCCACGGAAGAGAAATATAAACGTTATTCGAATGGAGAGCAAACAGTCGAACATAAATCGAGTAAACCTATTTTACTGGATAATATATTGATCATTGAGGCTGCTCATCAAGTGATTGACGATAAAGGGCGTCGAAAAATCGACTTGAAAAGTGGCGGAAAAGGTTATTTACTTCAAAAAGGAAAAGCGAATGAAGTAGAATGGGTTAATAAGGATGGTCGGATTATACCAGTGAAAAACGATAAAGAGGTAGGGTTGATTCCAGGGAAAACTTGGGTCAATATTATTCCGGATGAACCTGGTTTAGTAGGAGACGTCTCATTTTGATACCCATGAAATTGAGGGGGAGTAACATGCAAATTGATAAGTTGAGAGGAAAAGAAACGGATCAGCTGTTTAAGTCGATCCTTTCCTTGCGTGATTTGGACGAATGCTATCGATTTTTTGATGATTTATGCACGGTTAATGAAATTTCATCACTGGCACAGCGTCTTGAAGTAGCCCGCATGCTTGAAGAAGGGAAAACCTATCATAAAATTGAAACGGAAACGGGTGCAAGTACGGCTACGATTTCCAGGGTCAAACGCTGCTTGAATTACGGAAATGACGCTTATTCCATGGCTCTTAACCGTATTAAGGATAACGTCGAGGAAACAACTGAATCTTAATTCTTTCGATTATAATAAAAAGCCGGGAAATTCATTTCCCGGCTTTTTACTTTGAGTCCAGCACTTTCTTTGCCGGCTGTCTTTCAGCCATATCCATGTTATATTGGATTTTAGATTCAGAGGTTCCATTTGGTAATAACATTTTATCGATACTTCTCTTTTTTAATGAAAAATCTTAATGCTATAATGGTGTAATGGGAAGTGTGAATGGAGGATTATAATGTACGATTTTCGCGAGTGGAAACATGTTTTCAAACTCGATCCAAATAAAGAAATAAGTGATGAAGCCCTTGAAAAAGTTTGTGAATCCGGTACCGATGCAATAATGGTCGGGGGAACGGATGGAATCACGCTTGAGAATGTGCTTCATTTAATGGCACGTGTCAGAAGATATACCGTCCCATGTGTGATGGAAATTTCTTCTGTAGAAACGGTGACGCCAGGTTTTGATTTATATTTCATTCCGAGTGTACTGAATAGCACCAACCCTGATTGGATGATGAAACTGCATCAGCAAGCAGTCAAGGAATACGGATACCTTTTGAATTGGGATGAAATTTTCGTTGAAGGGTACTGTATCCTGAATCCTGAGTGCAAGGCGGCCGAATTGACGAAAGCCAATACCGATTTGGATATGGATGATGTGGGTGCATACGCGATGATGGCGGAAAAAATGTTCAACCTGCCGATTTTTTATTTGGAATACAGTGGTGATTACGGCGATGTCCAGATGGTGGAAGCGGCCAAAGAGAGTTTGGAGGATACGATACTATTCTATGGCGGTGGGATAAAATCGGTTGAACAAGCCAAAGAGATGTCTAAGATTGCGGATGTCATCGTTGTCGGCAATGTGATTTATGAAGATTTAAAAGTGGCACTTGCAACAGTTTCGGCAGTTAAATGAAAACATGTAATAAATATAGTATACTAAAACAGAAACGAATGTTCGTATAGGTGGTGTGATAATGCAATATTTAGCGGAAAAATTACTAATAGGTTTGAATGAACAGCAACAAAAAGCAGTGAAATCAACTGATGGCCCACTTTTAATCATGGCTGGGGCAGGAAGTGGAAAGACGCGTGTGCTGACTCACCGAATAGCTTACTTGATGGTCGAGAAGGAAATAGCGCCTTGGAACATCCTTGCAATCACGTTCACCAACAAGGCGGCACGTGAGATGAAGGAGAGGATACGTGCCATACTAGGCGGTGCATCCGAAGATATCTGGATTTCGACTTTCCACTCGATGTGTGTCCGAATTTTACGAAGAGATATTGACCGTATCGGATTTAATAGGAACTTCTCGATATTGGATACAACGGATCAGCAATCGGTCATAAAACAAATCATGAAAGATCGTAATATGGATACAAAGAAATATGATTACCGTGCCATTTTGGGTAGCATCAGTTCAGCGAAAAATGAATTGGTCGGGCCGGAAGAGTACCTGAAGACGGCATCTGATTACTTCACTAAAGTAACTGCCGATGTATATACGGAATATCAAAAACGGTTGCGTAAAAATTCAGCGCTCGATTTCGATGATTTGATCATGATGACGATTCAATTGTTCCAGCTCGTACCTGAGGTGCTTGAATATTATCAGCGTAAATTTCAATACATTCATGTTGACGAGTACCAAGATACGAACAGGGCTCAATACATGCTTGTTAAACTATTGGCTTCACGCTTCCGTAATCTCTGTGTTGTCGGGGATTCCGATCAATCGATCTATCGTTGGCGCGGTGCGGATATTGCGAATATCCTTTCATTTGAAAAAGATTACCCGAATGCCAACATGATTTTCCTTGAACAGAATTACCGCTCGACGAAAAAGATTCTTGAAGCGGCGAATAAGGTCATCGATAACAATCAAAACCGGAAGCCGAAAAATCTTTGGACCGAGAATGCTGATGGCAATAAGATATTCTATTACCGTGCGGACAATGAACAAGGGGAAGCGCAATTTGTAGCCGGTAAGATAAATGAGTTAGTGCAGGCCGGAAGCAGGAAATATTCAGATATAGCAATACTTTACAGGACAAATGCACAATCACGTGTCATGGAGGAAGTTCTGCTTAAATCCAATATAAATTATGCAATAGTCGGGGGCACCAAGTTCTATGACCGTAAAGAGATTAAGGATTTACTTGCCTATCTTCGCCTTATTGCGAATCCTGATGATGACATCAGTCTCCGCCGTGTAATCAATGTACCAAAACGCGGAATTGGTGCAACTTCAATGGACAAAGTGGCAGATTATGCAGATCAATATGATGTTTCCATCTATAAAGCACTCGAATCCGTTGAAATGGTAGGGATAAGTGGGAAGGCTACCAAAGCGGCAAGGGAATTCCATACGCTGATCACTAACTATACAAATCAGCAGGAATATTTATCCGTGACGGAACTTGTGGAGGAAGTCATTAAGAAAACCGGTTACCGTGAGATGCTGCAGGCAGAAAAAACGATTGAATCACAAAGCCGGCTTGAAAATATAGATGAGTTTTTATCTGTTACGAAAGCATTCGAAGATAACAGCGAGGACAAATCATTGGTGGGCTTTTTGACTGACCTGGCGTTGGTTGCCGATATAGACCAACTTGATGAGAATTCCGAAGAAGCTACAAATACGGTAACGTTGATGACACTGCATTCAGCGAAGGGACTTGAATATCCGGTGGTCTTTCTATTGGGCCTTGAAGAAGGGGTTTTCCCTCACAGCCGCTCGCTTATGGATGAAGAGGAGATGGAAGAAGAACGCCGTCTGGCTTATGTGGGAATTACAAGGGCTGAAAATGAGCTATTCATAAGCAATGCCCAAATGCGGACATTGTATGGACGGACTAGCATGAATCCTGTTTCACGTTTCATTAATGAAATACCAGAAGAACTACTTGAAGATTTAAAACCGAAACCGGCTCCTAGAGCAAGGCAAACACCTTTCAGTTCTTCAAGAACCGGATCTCCTTCAACAGCTTCAACAAGAAAAGTGCCTGCCTTTGGAAGAGCTGTTTCTGCACCATCCGCAACTGGCGGAGAAGAAATCGGCTGGGCTGTCGGCGACCGTGCATCCCATAAAAAATGGGGTATAGGAACCGTGGTGAGCGTAAAAGGGGAAGGCGAAGGCAAGGAACTGGATATAGCCTTCCCAAGTCCAATTGGCATCAAACGCCTATTGGCGAAATTTGCACCAGTTGAAAAAGCATAAGCTATTAATATGCTTCTACTGGTAAAGAATAGGGATATCTGACTTTAGACACCGCTCTTCTAAAAGAAGTGCGGTGGAGTCTTCTTTAGAAAGGATTGAACGTATGGACTTACAAGCTGCAGAGAAGAAAGTTCTAGAACTGCAAACGTTATTGAACCAATACAGCTATGAATATTATGTAATGGACCAGCCATCAGTACCTGATGCTGAATATGATCGGCTACTCCGTGAACTGATTGAGTATGAGGAGAAATTTCCGGAACTGCAAACGGCGGACTCACCGACACAACGGGTCGGTGGCGCCATTTTGGATATGTTTGAAAAAGTAGAGCATACCACACCGATGCTTAGTTTAGGCAATGCCTTCAATGAAAGTGACTTAAGGGATTTTGACAGAAAGGTCAGACAATCCGTAGGTGACGATTTTTCCTATGTATGTGAATTGAAAATTGATGGACTTGCCGTCACTCTTCAATATGAGAATGGATTTTTCGTAAGAGGGGCAACTCGTGGAGATGGAACGATCGGTGAAGATATTACCGCTAATTTGAAAACGATCAAGTCGATTCCATTGAAGTTGCGGGAGCCGGTTGCCATAGAAGTGCGCGGTGAGGCCTTCATGCCAAAAAAATCATTCGAATCATTGAACAAGGCAAAAGATGAACGCGGTGAGGAACCATTTGCAAACCCACGAAATGCGGCTGCCGGTTCGTTAAGGCAGCTTGACCCAAAACTCGCTGCAAAACGGAACTTGGATATTTTCCTTTATGCGATTGCCAATTTTGGGGAAACAGGGGTCCGTTCC
Organism: Peribacillus sp. NPDC076916; assembly: GCF_050269675.1. Taxonomy (NCBI): domain Bacteria; kingdom Bacillati; phylum Bacillota; class Bacilli; order Caryophanales; family Bacillaceae; genus Peribacillus; species Peribacillus sp. NPDC076916. Next base: position 85,718 of record NZ_JBNNIU010000014.1, on the reverse strand, counting down.
CACAGTGAGGGTCTGGATTTATTGGATCGCCTCGGGTTTAAGACGAATCGGGAAAGAAAAACATGCTCCAATATAGAGGAAGTAATAGCTTATATAGTAGAATGGACGGAGCAACGTCCAAACTTAGCCTATGATATTGATGGAATTGTCGTTAAGGTGGATTCCCTTGAACAGCAGGATGAATTAGGTTTTACTGCAAAAAGTCCGCGATGGGCCATTGCGTATAAATTCCCAGCTGAAGAAGTCATTACAACCCTAAGGGATATCGAGCTGAATGTGGGCCGTACGGGTGTATTGACTCCGACCGCCGTTTTGGATCCCGTTCGGGTAGCAGGTACGACAGTGCAGCGAGCTTCACTTCATAACGAAGACTTAATCCGTGAAAAGGACATCAGAATCGGAGATCAAGTGGTCGTGAAAAAAGCGGGTGATATCATTCCAGAGGTGGTCAATGTACTGGCAGAGCGCCGTACAGGGGAAGAAGTCGAGTTTAAGATGCCGGCTGAGTGCCCGGAATGCAGCAGTGAACTTGTCCGGCTTGAGGGAGAGGTTGCTTTACGCTGCATCAACCCGAAGTGTCCTGCACAAATAAGGGAAGGCTTGATTCACTTTGTTTCCCGTACAGCAATGAATATAGACAGTCTTGGTGAAAAAGTGATTAGCTTGTTGTTTAAAGAACAACTCATACAAGATGTGGCTGATATTTATAAGCTTACATACGATCAACTGATTGCTTTGGAAAGGATGGGGGATAAATCCGTCAATAAGCTCCTTCAAGCAATCGAGGCTTCGAAAACCAATTCGTTGGAAAAATTACTATTCGGGCTGGGCATTCGCCATGTTGGTTCAAAAGCGGCCAAGACACTAGCACGTGAGTTCGGGACGATGGAAGCCTTGAGCAAGGCGAGCCGTGAAGACCTAACGGCCATTAATGAAATAGGTGATAAGATGGCCGATTCCATCGTAGCCTATTTTGAATTGGAAGAAGTCCATGCGTTACTCAATGAATTGGAAGCAGCCGGTGTGAACCTTACATTTAAAGGCCCAAGAGCTGTTGCCATTGAAGAAATCGATTCCTTTTTTGCCGGTAAAACAGTCGTTTTAACGGGGAAATTGTATCAGTTAACGCGTAACGAAGCAAAAGAGAAATTAGAGGCGCTAGGAGCCAACGTTGCTGGAAGTGTCAGCAAGAAAACCGATTTGGTCATAGCTGGCGAAGATGCCGGTTCCAAACTGGAAAAAGCGGAAAGCCTAGGCGTCATGGTATGGGATGAAGAGAGACTGATTGAGGAACTAAATAATTAAGAGGTGTAGCTATGAGGAAACACTCTATTTTGGGGATGATTCTTATACTGCTTCTTGCTGGATGTGCGCCTAGTTTTGAGGATAAGCAAGAGGTAGTTCAAGACTCCAAAGACAAAAAAGAAACGGCAATTATTCCGAAGTATAAAATTTCGGAAGAATACTATCAAACAATCCTACCGTTTGAACCATCAAAAGCACGCGGTTTGGTCGTATCCAATCTAAATACCCGATATGACATTGAAGAATTCGAAAATGGATTGATGCGGTTGGCCCAAACCCAATTCGACCCGGAAGATTACCTGTTTCAAGAAGGGCAAATGCTGGATAGTTCCACGATATCTTCCTGGCTGAACAGAAAATATACCGATAGTCAGTTGAAAGAAAAGAAGATGAAGGCCTCAGAGAACCTTGGCCTGAATCCGGTTGATCCAGGTAAAGGAGACATTGATAAGCGGAATGAAGAAAACCCGATTTATCTTGCTCATATTTTAGAACATAATTACTTGGTCAAAACAAAGGATAATTCAGTGAGCCTTGGCGGGGTTGTCATAGGTCTTGCTTTGAATTCAGTGCATTACTATCAAAAAGAGGCATTCGGTGCCACCTATGAAAATAAAATAGATAGTAAAAAGCTGAAGCAAGAAGGGGAGAAAATTGCTGCAGAAGTCTTAAAAAGGCTGCGTAAAATGGACAAGCTGAAAAATGTTCCGATTACGATTGCCTTATTCGAGCAAAATGAAAAATCCTCTGTAGTTCCTGGGAATTTCATTTCCTATACAAATATTGATAAAGGCTCTGACAATATTGGAAAATGGACGAACTTGAATGAAGAGTATTTCCTATTTCCTTCTGCTAGTGCTGAAAAAAAATACCGTGATGACGTCAATACCTTCACGAACTTTAAAGAAGATGTCGAAGAGTACTTCCCTAACTTTAACGGAGTCATCGGCAGGGCGTTCTATATGGATGATCAATTGCAAAGTTTGAACATCGATATCCCGATTCAATTTTATGGGAACTCGGAAGCGATCGGCTTTACTCAATATGTTGCCGGGCTTGTAATGGAACGGTTCCCGAACTACATTGCCATACAGGTATCCATTACCTCTGTAAATGGACCTGAAGCGCTCATAGTCCGTGAAGCAAATCAAGACGAACCAACCGTGCATATATACGAATGAAAAAAGATGAAGCTTAACAGCTTCATCTTTTTTGCAACCCGCTTAAAATTCGGATCTGTTTTTTGTGAATTTCAAAATAACCTCTAACCAGGAATGAAAATATATATAGGAAGTAAACCCTTCCATCTCAGGGAACAAATGCACGTTAGAGGGAACATTTGTCGAATTTTACAGGCCTAATTGTCATTTCCCCGGAAATTCCGGCAACTTTCCCATATTTCCCGGAAAATATCTCTTTTTCCTTATGAAATAATTGATTTTCGACATTGTATCTCTTGTTGCTTTACTGTGCAATAGTTTGATATGATTTAAACGATGATTATATGGAGAAAAGCGGCGAAATTCAGTCGATTTGGATATTTTTTCGGAGGTGAAGAGAATGTCACGTATTTCTATGGAACAAGTTAAACACGTTGCCCATTTGGCTCGTTTGGCCATTACGGAAGAAGAAGCACAACAGTTTCAGCATCAGCTTGACCAAATGATTTCATTCGCGGAGCAGTTGAATGAGCTTGATACGGATCAAGTAAACCCGACTTCTCACGTTTTGGATATGAAGAATGTTATGCGCGAAGATGTCGCAAAACCGGGATTGCCAGTAGAAGAAGTAGTTAAAAATGCACCGGATAGCAAAGAAGGATATATCCGTGTACCATCTATAATTGAATAAGGAGGGACAATGATGTCGTTGTTCGAACAAAAAGTTTCTGAGCTTCATGAACGCTTACATAAGAAAGAGATAAGTGTCACTGATCTTGTTAACGAATCGTATAAGCGGATCGGACAGGTAGAGGACAAGGTGAAGGCATTTTTGACACTAGATGAAGAAAACGCCCGCAGTCAAGCAAAACGATTGGATGATCAATTGGTAAAAGGCGAGAACGAAGGCGCTTTATTTGGTATGCCAATCGGAGTGAAGGATAATATTGTCACTAAAAATTTGCGTACGACTTGTGCGAGCAAAATTTTGGAGAACTTTGATCCAATCTATGATGCAACCGTCGTTCAAAAACTACAAAAGGCAGAAACGGTTACGATCGGAAAATTGAATATGGATGAGTTTGCGATGGGTTCCTCTAATGAGAACTCCGCATTTCAAGCTACACGCAACCCATGGAACACGGAATATGTCCCAGGAGGTTCTTCGGGTGGTTCAGCTGCATCTGTCGCTTCAGGTGAAGTCCTATTCTCTTTAGGTTCCGATACGGGTGGTTCGATCCGCCAACCAGCTGCATATTGTGGAGTTGTCGGCTTAAAACCTACATATGGACGGGTTTCCCGATTCGGACTTGTAGCTTTTGCGTCTTCATTGGACCAAATTGGACCTGTCACAAGAACGGTTGAAGATAACGCTTATTTGCTTGAAGCGATTTCAGGTGTAGATCCAATGGATTCAACCTCTGCTAATGTTGACGTGCCGAGTTTTGTGAATTCATTAACAGGCGATGTTAGAGGATTGAAAATAGCCGTGCCTAAAGAATATCTTGGTGAAGGCGTTGGCGAAGAAGCACGTAATTCCGTAATTGAAGCGTTAAAAGTATTAGAGGGGCTTGGAGCTGAGTGGGAAGAGGTATCTTTGCCGCATTCCAAATATGCCTTAGCTGCCTATTATTTGCTTTCTTCATCTGAAGCTTCGGCTAACCTTTCACGTTTTGACGGAGTGCGTTTCGGGCATCGTACCGATAATGCAGAAACTCTTATAGAAATGTATAAGCAAACCCGTGCAGAAGGATTCGGTGACGAAGTGAAGCGCCGTATCATGCTTGGAACGTTCTCCTTAAGTTCCGGTTATTATGATGCTTATTATAAAAAGGCTCAAAAAGTACGTACGTTAATCAAAAAAGACTTTGAAGATGTCTTTGAAAAATACGATGTCATCGTTGGGCCGACTACACCTACGCCTGCATTTAAAATTGGTGAGAAGGTCGACGATCCATTAACGATGTATGCCAATGATATCTTGACGATTCCAGTCAATCTTGCTGGTGTACCGGGTATATCCGTGCCGTGTGGATTCGCAGCGAATGGCCTTCCGCTTGGACTGCAAATGATTGGAAAGCATTTTGATGAAAGCACGATTTACCGAGCGGCTCACGCATTTGAGCAAGCAACAGATTTTCATAAACAATTTCCTAAGCTGTAAGGGGTGAAAAAAATGGACTTTGAAACGGTGATTGGTCTAGAAGTACACGTAGAATTAAAAACGGATTCTAAAATTTTCTCGGCGAGCCCAAACCATTTTGGTGCGGCTCCAAATAGTAACACGACTGTAATCGACCTAGGCTACCCAGGTGTATTGCCTGTCGTCAATAAAAAGGCTGTTGATTTTGCAATGAAGGCTGCAATTGCCTTGAATTGCGAAGTGGCGGAAATTACGAAATTCGACCGGAAAAACTATTTTTACCCGGACAATCCTAAAGCATACCAAATTTCACAGTTCGATCAGCCGATCGGTGAGCATGGCTGGATTGAGATCGAAGTGGGCGGCAAGAAAAAGAAAATTGGCATTACCCGGATTCATATGGAAGAGGATGCTGGAAAGCTGACACATAAAGGGAACTATTCACTTTGTGATTATAACCGCCAAGGTACGCCACTTGTTGAAATCGTATCTGAACCGGATATCACTTCCCCGGAAGAAGCTTATGCTTATCTGGAAAAGTTGAAATCGATCATTCAATACACAGGAGTTTCCGATTGTAAAATGGAAGAAGGCTCACTTCGCTGTGATGCAAACATTTCCTTGAAACCTGTCGGGCAAAAGGAATTCGGTACGAAAACCGAATTGAAAAACTTGAACTCATTCAACTTTGTCCGCAAAGGATTGGAGCATGAAGAAATCCGCCAAGCGGAAATCTTGAATGAAGGCGGCATAATCGAACAGGAAACACGCCGGTTCGATGAAGCTACAGGCAGAACGGTACTAATGCGAATTAAGGAAGGCTCCGATGATTATCGTTACTTCCCGGAACCGGACTTATTGACAATCCATATCGATGAAGAATGGAAAGCACGTATTGCTGCCGAGATTCCGGAACTTCCGGATGCCCGAAAAAAACGTTATGTCGAAGAATTTGGCTTACCTGAATATGATGCAGCCGTTTTGACGGTAACGAAAGAAAGTGCCGATTTCTTTGAAGCGACAGTTGCTTCAGGCGCGGATGCGAAACTAGCATCAAACTGGATCATGGGTGAGGTTTCTGCTTTCTTGAATGCAGAAGGAAAAGAGCTGCATGATGTCAAATTGACTGCCGAATCGTTGGCTGGAATGATCAAGCTGATTGAAGATGGCACGATTTCTTCTAAAATCGCTAAAAAAGTTTTCAAAGAATTGATTGAAAATGGCGGAGATGCTGAAACAATCGTCAAGGAGAAGGGGCTAGTCCAAATTTCCGATGAAGGCGCATTGCGTACAGCCATTGAAGAAGCATTGAATAATAACCCGCAATCAATTGAAGATTTTAAGGCCGGTAAACAAAAAGCAATCGGCTTCCTTGTCGGGCAGATCATGAAAGCGACAAAAGGACAGGCCAATCCACAGCTTGTTAATAAAATTTTGGTGGAAGAAATCAATAAACGTTAATATTGACCGTATCACTTTTAAAGTGGTACGGTTTTCTCTTGATTAAGAAAAGAGTTACCGTGAAAAGGCGGAAAAATATTTTTGATTTTTTTTTGAGTTATCTGTAGGGGTAACTCCTTTTTGTGCGTCTATTACATGAATGATTAAAGGAAAGGAGGAAGAGAAGTGACGGATGAGTTAGTTGAAAAGGTAAGGGCTGGGAATGAGCATGCATTCCGAATGTTGATTGAAACATATAAACAGACGATTTATAGGACTGTCTATTCCGTCTTGCGGAATCAAAAGGATGCAGAAGATGTTACCCAGGAAGTCTTTATCAAAATCTACACCTCTCTTCCTCAATATAAGAACCAAGGCTTCAAAACCTGGATTACCCGAATTGCGGTCAATCATGCTATCGATCTAAAGAGAAAGAGGGAACGTCAAAAGGAAGATTTGCAGGAAGAACATTCATCGGAAGCTAATTTGGGCTTAACGGATGATGCCGAGGCCGTATTCTTTCGGAATGAAAGGCGAAAGCAAGTATTACGGAAGCTGAATGACATTCCAGAGGGATATCGGGATGTTGTATATAGCTATTACATAAAGGAAAAGACATTCAAGCAAATTGCAGAGGAACAGCATATTCAAGTGAAATCTGTCGAGGTAAAGCTATATCGGGCAAGAAATTGGATGAGAAAACATTGGAAAGAGGAGGATTTTTCATGAATCATGTTCCTGAAGCAGAATGGGTGGCATATTTGGCAGATGAAATACCAGAGGCTCTAAAAATTGAATATGAAAATCATCTATACTCCTGTGACAAGTGTTTGTCCGCCTATATGGAAGCGATGGAAATAGAAGAAATCAGTCAGGGCATTGAAGGAGTTGATATTGATATTGCAGGTCCTGTCATGGACTCGATTAGCCGATTGAAAGTTGGCTCTGTTGAAGGGGAAAAGCAACACCGAAAAGAGAAATCACTTCGGACGATAACAAGACATTACCTGATTGCTGCCGGGTTTACGATCTTATTGATGGCAGGCGGAGTATTTCAATCATTGACAGAATACATGGATTCTGTGGAATCAAGCAGTGAAAAGGAAACGCATTCCTTAACCGATGGACTTATTGATAAAACATTTAATTGGATGGAAACTATCGAAAAGAAAAATAAGGAGGGGTTTAGAAATGAATAAAAGTCCGGTTTTAGCTTTTTTATTATCTTTTCTGCCAGGTTTCGGACATTTTTACCTAGGAAAGAAATATAAAGGGTTATTTTATTTTCTTGCCACGGCTGGATTGGGGCTTGGTGGTCTTCTTCTTTCGTTGATCAGTCAATCGGATGCGTTTCTGGCTTTTTCCATTATTGGAATGGTGTTTTATTTCATCAGTATATTTGATCTGGTGGTCACCTCACTGAGGAACCCTAAAAGTGAAGAGGATGTAGGGGGAATGGCAGATCAGCCGGAAACGGAAAGATTTTATGTAATCATCCTATCATTCGTTCCTGGATTAGGGCATTTTCAGCTGGGCCTCATGAATCGTGGACTTATTTTTCTCATAGGCTTTTTAGGCCTTGGCATCATGGTGATATTCATCAGTGTGATGACACAAATGGAAGGTCTGTTAATTTTCATGGCACTATTGCCTGTTATCTGGATTTACAGCTTTTTTGATTCTGTTCAACAGCTGAATAAAAAGCAAAGGGGTGAGGAGCTTATCGATCGGACCGTTTTGGAAGATTTCGAGGAGAGGCGGGAATCCGGGAAGAAGAGTAAATCGGTCGCGACTTTATTCGCTATTTTCCCTGGTGCAGGTCACTTATATTTGGGGCTGCAAAAACGTGGGATACAATTGATGGCCGGCTTTTTATTCGCCATTTATATACTGGATTTACTCCGGTTAGGCTTCTTCTTTTTCCTTATTCCGATTATTTGGTTTTATAGTTTTTTTGATGGATTGCAAAAAGCCTCAAAAATGGAAGAGGGTCCAGTAGAAGATACGCCCATCATTTCTGGAATGGTCAATCATCAAAAATGGGTAGGATTGGGGTTGGTGGGACTTGGAATCTACTTCTTGGCCAGTAATATAATCGTCCCGGCCATTGCTCCTCATTTAGATGAATGGATTGGAAGCAACTTGGAATACTGGTTTAGAGATTATTTTCAAAAAGGTCTTGTATGTATCCTTCTTATAGGCGGGGGAATCAAATTGCTGTCGGGAAGTAAAAAAGGGAGAGCCAAGGAGGAGACAAAATGAGAACATGGAGAGTCGGAACGATTTCAATGGGGATCTCCCTGGTTGGTTTGGGTTTGGTTTTACTGGTTTCTCAAATTGCGGATATGAATTTGACGACGATTCTGCTATCATGGTGGCCGTTGCTGTTCATTATCTTGGGTGGAGAGATTCTACTCTATATTTATTTTTCGAGAAAAGAAAGTTCTTTTGTAAAGTATGATATTCTTAGCATTCTTTTCGTGGGATTGCTTGGAACGACGGGAATAGTTTTAATTCTGCTAACATCAAGCGGATTGATGGATCAAGTCAGGGCTGCCGTGAATAGTGAAGAGAAAACGGTCAATTTGCCTGGTTTCAATCAAAACGCAGGGAAAGGCATACAGCGAGTTGTCCTGGACTCTGGTACATACCCATTGACTATTGAAAGTGGAAATGACGGAAAAGTTTCCGTTTTTGGAACATATGGTGAGCGGGTAATGAAAGATGCTGATACGTTGTTGAAGAAGGCGGAAGATTATTTACTCGTTGAGAGAAGTGGTGATACGCTTTATATTAGCTTCAAGGATTTGCCGATTCAAAATGGACTTTTGGACAGTGGTGCAAAGAATCTTAAGGCAACTCTTATAATCCCTGCTGAGTTGGCAGTGGAGATAGACGGACAAAGTACCGATCTTGTCTTGAAGCCTAGAAAACTCTTGAATGACTGGAGTGTGAAGGATAGCGGAAATCTAAGTGTATTCCTTCAAGATAATAGTGATATCAAGATAGATGCTAGAGGGGTCGAGGAATTTGAGGGTCCAAAGAATGGCTGGAAGATGACTGAAGTGAAAAAAGAAACAAGTGAAGAAGGCATTGTAAAAAAGAATGGGTTATTCAATATGGGTAAAGGGAAACATACTTTAACGGTTACCGATACATTTAACGTGAATGTTCAATATCCATGAAATCATTTACTAGAATAAAATTGTAAAAAGCATTATAATTTCCCTGATACGATTTCTGGTAAAATGCAAAAGATACGGACCGAAATACGGTCCTCTTTTTTTCGAATATTGCTTTTCATGTAACGAAGGATTAAGATGTAAATTATGGAATCAATATGTATAAGGATGATGGGAAATGAAAAGAGCAAGGTTGATTTACAACCCGACTTCGGGCCGGGAAGCCATTAAGAGAAGCCTGCCAGGTGTGCTAGCAAAACTTGAAGAAGCTGGTTATGAAGCTTCTGCACATGCGACGACCGGCGCTGGGGATGCGACGAAAGCGGCTAAGATAGCGATTGAACGCGGCTATGATATAGTTATTGCAGCAGGGGGCGACGGTACGATTTATGAGGTTGTTAATGGACTGGCCACTGCAGAGAAACGTCCGAAACTAGGAATCATTCCGACGGGAACGACTAATGATTTCGCGCGGGCGCTGCATTTACCGAAGACGATCGAAGGGGCGGCGGAAATTATTGCCGGTGGGCATACGATGCCAGTCGATATTGGAAAAATGAATGATAAGTATTTCATCAATATTGCTGGCGGAGGCAGATTGACCGAATTGACCTACGACGTGCCGATCAAGCTGAAAACCATGCTTGGTCAGCTAGCCTACTATATTAAAGGAATTGAAATGCTTCCTTCAATTAAGCCGACGGAAGTTTCTATTGAATATGATGGAAAGATTTTTGAAGGAGAGATCATGCTTTTCTTGGTGGCTAACACAAATTCGGTCGGCGGCTTCGAGAAACTGGCTCCTGACGCCTCTTTGAATGATGGGATGTTCACGTTGCTTATTTTGAAAAAGGCAAACCTCGCTGATATTGTCCGTGTCGCTACATTGGCAATGCGCGGTGAGCATATCCATGATAAGAATGTCATTTATGAAAAAGCCAACCGAATTAAAGTACATGCCAAAAAGGACATGATGCTTAATTTGGATGGGGAATTTGGCGGGATGGCCCCAGCTGAATTCGTAAATCAGTACCGTCATTTTGATGTATTCATCCCGCAAGGAATACTGCCGGACGATCCGGCAAATAAATAGGGTGAAAGGGCCGCTGAATCTGGTGGCCTTTTCAGTTTAATAAAGCAAGGAGAATTGCAAACATGTATATCAGGAAAGCGACACCGGAAGATGCGGACAAGGCAGCCGTATTGACCCGGTTAGCGATTAAGGAAATTGCAGAGGTTTTGACAGGCGAAACGGAAGAAGAAAGAATACTTTCCGTTCTTGCTGATTTGTTCAGGAAAAGCGGGAATCGGATCAGTTATGAAAATACCCTTGTCAGTGAACATGATGGACAAGTATCTGGATTGATCATTGCTTACCATGGCAAGGATGCCGAAAGTTTGGATGAACCGATAGTGAAACAATTAAGGATGAAAATGAAGGACCCTAGCGTTACGCTCGATAAGGAAGCGGAAATGAGGGACTTTTATTTGGATACTGTGTCCGTTGACCCGAATTTTCAAGGAAAAGGAATTGGTAGTGCACTGATTCAATATGTAGAGGGGTACGCTAAACAGAAGGGATATCCAAGAATTTCTTTAGTCGTTGAAAATGAAAATGAAGCGGCGAATCGTCTCTATAGCAGATTAGGATATAGGGAAATGAAGACCATTTCGATTAGCTCCCATGAATTTCGCTATATGGTGAAGAAAATAGAAGAACCCCCTGTTTAACAGGGGGGCCTTTTTAGTCATTTGAAATTTGGCACTGAATGCGGTTACATTTGCTGCCCGTTCATGGCTGCCCAATCAGAGTAAACTCCGGTGCCATTACAGCCGGGACAGTCGTGTATATCGGAAAAATGATATTCCGTAGGTACGAAGGAGCTGTATCCACGTCCGTAACAATCTGGACAGAGGCCTTTTTCCTCCATACTTGCTCGGTGTTTTTCTAACCTTGTAGCATTCCAGGCTGATATAGAGTTAAATAAACCCATTTCCTCACCTCATCTGTTTTTCCTTATTTTTCATTTTTTAATGAACTTTTATACATGGAACTATGAAAAATCCGTAATTCCTTCCACTATATTTTTATGAAAACCAGGGTAAATTGGTGAGTGGTTTTGTGACAAGGCCTCTATTGTGGTAAAATACAGGCTAGCATAAAAAAGAAAAGAGAAGATGATATGAAAAAAACAGCACCGGTTGCTAAAAATGATATTATAGAGGTTTTATTTGAAGATTTAACACATGAAGGAGCTGGCGTCGCTAAAGTCGATGGCTACCCGATCTTTGTTCAGAGCGCCCTTCCAGGTGAAAAAGCAAAAATTAAAGTGATGAAGGCCAATAAAGGTTATGGCTTCGGACGCTTGATGGAGATTATCGAAAACAGTCCTTACCGGGTTGAGGTCACGACTGAAGATTACCATAAATACGGTGGTTGTCAGCTGCAGCATATGAGCTATGAAGGACAGTTGGAATTCAAGGAAAGGCAAGTGCGTGAAGTGATGACACGCATTGGGAAACTTGAGGATGTGAAGGTTCACCCGATCATCGGGATGGAGAACCCGACCCATTATCGTAATAAGGCGCAAGTGCCTGTTGGTGAAAAGGATGGCAAGCTAATAGCAGGGTTCTTCAAACCGCGGACACATGAAATTGTTGAAACGAAAGAAAGCATTATCCAAAATGAAGTGGTCAATGAAGCCGTTCAAGTTGTTAAAGAAATTTTCAGTAAGCTTGGTATCCCTGCTTACAATGAAGAGGCACATAAAGGTGTATTGCGGCACATCATGGCCCGTTATGGCAAGCAAACAGGTGAATTAATGATCGTTCTCGTTACAAGAACGAAAAGTATTCCTTTCATCGAAACAATCGTGAAGGAAATCGTTGAACGTCTTCCTCAAGTGAAATCCATCGTTCAAAACGTGAATTCCAAGAAAACGAATGTTATCTTAGGCGATAAAATGACTGTACTATGGGGCGACGAAGTTATCCATGATATGATCGGTGATGTGAAATTTGCGATATCAGCAAAATCATTCTATCAAATCAATCCGGACCAAACGAAAGTCCTTTATGATAAAGCTCTTGACTATGCAGGGCTGACTGGTGAAGAAACGGTGATTGATGCCTATTGCGGCATTGGAACCATCTCTTTATTTTTAGCTAAAAAAGCGAAAAAAGTAATCGGTGTCGAAGTGGTCGAAGAAGCGATAGATGACGCACGCCGCAACGCTGAATTGAATGATATCTCAAATGCTGAATTCATGGTTGGCGATGCAGGTAACGTTATTGCTGAATGGTATCAAAAGGGCAACACTGCAGATGTCATCGTTGTGGATCCTCCTCGCAAAGGCTGTGAAGAGTCCCTACTGAATACGATCATCGAGATGAAGCCAAATAAAGTCGTATACGTATCATGCAACCCAGGCACTCTGGCGCGTGATCTTCATATCTTGGAAGAGGGCGGATATAAAGCAGTTGATATCCAGCCTGTCGATATGTTCCCAATGACGACACATGTTGAAAATGTAGTGTTATTAGAATTGAAATGATGGAATGGGGCCCGGTCGAAATGACCGGGCCCTACAGTTTTTTTTGGCTTGTACAACTCCAGGCACTCGCTTTCCGCGGGCAATCAGGGAGCCTCCTCGGCCTGCGCTTGCGCGGGTCTCTCCCAGACGCGCTTTTCTAAGCAGAAGTCTCTCATACCCGCTCCAATCCACTTTGTTATAACATTTATAGATAGAAACCATACCCTGAGAAGTTGAAGGTGTTGCTTTGGGGCAGATGGTTCGAGAACATCATGTGATGAAAGATATTTGTTCCGAACGCCTTTTACCTATAAATTGTGGGTCTCGGTCAATGACCGGACCCTTTTTCGATTGAAGTGAAAGGAGGGGGATTTTTTTTTTGAATGGATATTCTTGACGCTCTGACTTGGACATATAGTAAGGATATATATAATGTGAGGCAGGTGATTTTATTAATTTTCAAAAAGCGTTTGCTGTAATTGTTGGTAGCTTTTTGGTGGGTATAGGAATCAATGGCTTTTTAGTCCCGCACCATTTAATAGATGGCGGCGTTATCGGGATTGCACTCATCCTTCATTATTTCTTTGGGTTTCAAACAGGGCTATCCATGTTGATCCTCAGTATTCCCATATTTTTATATGCCTGGTACTATGAACGGTTTTTTTTCTATAGCAGTGTTCACGGATTGCTTCTGACATCCCTTTTTATGGATTGGCTTAATCCATTGAAAAAAGTCTTTTCCATGTCGATACTAACAAGTTCTTTGATTGGCGGTGCCATCATAGGGATGGGGATAGGTCTCATGCTTCGATATGAGACAAGCAGCGGGGGAACGGATATGTTAGCCAAAATTATCTCGAAGTCTACTTCCATGGATATTGCATTGGCGATTATCGTCATAGATACACTAATCATTTCAGCTGCAGCATTCACCTTAGGTATCGAAATTTTTCTTTTTTCATGTGTGACGATCGTCATCATTGGACTGGTCACTTCGCTTATGAAAGTGAGGAAATGAATATACTATCAGTTCCTTAAGATATAGGCCACTTCATCTATTGCCCTTTGCAGCTTTTCGCTATTTTTGTTAAACATCTCTTTAGCTTCCTTTGATTCAGTTCCAAGTGCAAACAACTCTAAGTCCGCTTGGCATTTTTTCAAGGTCGCGAGCAAAAGAGGTTTTTCTTGGGGAGAAGGAACTTTAAGTTTATCATCAAAAAGGTCCACGGTTAATTCCCCGTTGGAATTAGCTTGACCAAGAAACACATTATCAAGGATTACACCCAACTTATCCAGTTCAGTATGAAGCCAATTTCGGTTCAGTCCAATCGTGGAAAGCGGTTCATCAAGTATGTTGCCGTCCATAATGATGGTTTGTGGCTCCTTTACTGCAGCCACTGACAGGTTAAGGTCCTTAGGTGTTATAGGTAGATTTTGCTTCTTTAACATTACGGAAAAATCCCCGTTGGCTTCCAATAAGGCAAACTCAACTTCAGAAACATCGAAGACATCTTTTTTCCGGAGCAATGCCAATAATTCATCAATGGTGTATTTCTCTTTTTTTAAATTATCTTCCATGACTTTTCCATCTTTGATGAAAACCGATGCCTTTCCTTCCACAAGATCACGGAATGTTTTACTTTTTAGGGATATTGATCCCGCAATGAAGGGTGCTATGGCAAAAACAAGAATGGACAGTACACCATGTATAACATTGCCCTCAACTTTCGTAGCTAATTCTGCCCCAACATTACCAATGGTTATACCCGTTACATATTCAAAAAAGGAGAGCTGGGACAATTGTTTTTTTCCTAGCACTTTTGTGATCACAAAAAGAACAATTAAAAAGAATAATGAACGTAAAACAATTTCTATCCAATCCGGCATTACCAAACACCTCCTGCTTGATCATTGTATTTAAAAACCTTTATATTGTGGTTCTTCCCGTTCTAACTCTCCCACGCGCTTCTGTACATCCTCCATAACTTCATTCACCACCAGCATCGTTTCATGTAAGATGCGTTTAGATTCATCATCTTCGGTCCGGAGTGCTAAGCTGGATAAGCCTGCTTCAACTCCTTTAAGGCTAGAGACACATTGTTTTACATTAGAAGCTATTGTCATACAGCATCCTCCTCGTCCTTTGGCTCTTAATATAATGGCTTGTAACACTCCGAGGCTGTTTTTCCCGGCACAGGTTACTTCAATCGTGCCAGTGACAACAACCGATCAATCCATGCTTTTACGCATCCGCTAACGCTCCTGAAAACAATGTCCTCAGCCGCGAATCCTCATTCCGATGAGCAGGCACTTCAAACCATATATGACCCGATTACACAAGTGAATCATGGTTGTCACTCATTCATATTCAATCGAAACGGCATGGGCTATGCATGGGATCGTCTCACTTTGTTGAAAAGATAAGGGAGATAATAAGGCGCCGGTAGCCACGACGAGCAATCGTTTTATTTCTCCCTTTTTCATGCGATTCAATAAATGACCATAAACGACGGTTGCTGAACATCCAGGGCCACTTGCCCCGGACAAGACCGGTTGACCATCCCTGTATATCATTAAACCGCAATCTTTATATTGCTCTTCTTTAATCGGCGTACCATGTTTTTTAAATAATGCCAGAGAAACTTCATGTCCAATCTTCCCTAAATCCCCGGTCACTATTAAATCATAATAGGATGGGTCGAGGTTTCGTTCTCTTAAATGGGCTTCAATCGTATCTACAGCAGCTGGTGCCATGGCACCGCCCATATTGAAAGGATCAGTCAATCCCATGTCGATGACACGGCCTATCGTAGCTGAAGTGACCCTAGGGCCTTCACCGGCACTACTTAATAAAGCCACCCCTGCCCCCGTAACGGTCCATTGGGCTGTTGGAGGTTTTTGCCCTCCGTATTCAGTCGGATAGCGAAATTGCTTTTCTACTGCGGCGTTATGACTTGATGCTCCTGTCAATAAGTACTCTGCCCCTTTGGTATTGACAAGGTATGCACCAAGAGCCAGTCCCTCCATGGAGGTGGAGCAAGCACCGAATAAGCCGAGATAAGGTGTTCCCAGTGTACGACAGGCAAAACTCGTAGGGGTTATTTGATTGATAAGGTCGCCTCCAAGGAAAAAGTGAATCTGTTCCTTCTGAAGACCCGCCTTTTCTATTGCTTTTGTACTCGCTTCTTCCAATAAGACTTTATGTGCCTTTTCATAGGTATCTTGATTTATCCATAAATCGGAATGGAGTAGATCGAAATCATCCGCAAGCAAACCTTCTGCTTCAAATGGACCGCCAACGGTTCCTGTGGAGATGATGACAGGCTTTTGATCAAACACCCATGTGCGATGCCCCGTAAGCATTATAAACCCCTCCATTGTAGAGTATTGTCAGTGCTAAGATTAAACCTTGGAATAAACATTGATCCTTGAGTCAATTCCTTTTGAAATCCTTTTATTAAGGTCTTACGAAAATTTGTAAGCGTATGAATTAATAGCTTCAGCGACTTCGTCCTGTTTCATTAGCTTTAGGCTTGATTGCCTGCTATTCGGTCAATTGGATTGCTTCTATGTAACCCTAGGTATATTCAAGCCCCGTCCTTTATTAAAGAAAAAGAATGGAAGGCTTCATTCTCCTTATGGATTAAAGATATAAAAAAGGCTGGTTGCTTTAACCAACCTTTTTTATATGAATGATTATTGTTTATATTGAGGTTCCTCGCTTTGAATCTCTTCAATACGAGGTGTGATGCTGTCCACGATTGTTTGTGTTTGTTGGGCAGCTTGTTGGTATAGCTGTTTGGCTTGCTCATTATCTGTGGATAGAGCGAAGGTTTCAAAGCTCGCTTGAGCGCTTTTTAGCCCAGCTATAGTTGTCTTAACATCGCTTATTACTGTCATGTTGTATGAACCTCCCTTTTTTGTAACTGCCTTATTAGAGTACGGAAAAAATGATTATCTATACTTTCCAAATTTCTCTAGGAATTGAGTTAATCAAACGTTTGATTAATGGAAAGGAGTGTAGTTAATCTCTCTCCATTTGATACGCAAATCGTTTCATTGTTTAATTATTGACTGAATTCAGAATTATTAATATAATTACAGAAAACATAACGTGATTACGTGAGGTGATATAACATTTATATTCGGGACGATTTGTATAGTAGAGTTGTTTTTGAAATTTCATCTGATGAAGTGTTAAAAGGCCTGCTTTTTTATAAAAGCAAACAGGAGTCGGAAATTGAATCGATCAAAGGTAAAATACATAAATATGAGCAAAAACGAAGAGCTGAGGAAGCTTGGTATCAATCCCTATCACCATTTAAACGTTTTTTTACAGGGCGTGCCCCAAGTCATCACCAGGCCGTTGAGCATTTGGTGAATGTTAAGGATCGATATAAAAAAATTGAGATAATAAAACAGAAGGTTGCTTTTTTAAATCAGGTGATCGGTTTACTCGAAGCTGAAACGGAAAAACGGGAAATGAATTTACCATCAGACATCATTAAAGAAATAATGGACTGGCAGAAAGCGGAGGGAACGCCAAGATGACTCTAGAAACGTTAAACACGGGATTGGATACGGTTTGGGTGGTTCTGACAGCAGCCATGATTCTATTAATGGAGGGCGGGTTTGCTTTATTGGAGGCGGGGTTCGTCCGTACGAAGAATAATGTGAATATCATCATGAAGGTTTTTGCTGATATTACGATCGGCACGCTTTGCTATTTCGTCGTTGGTTTTGGCTTAATGTATGGAACCGATGTATTTGGAACCATTGGGGCAAGTGGCTTTCTTCTGAAAGGCGATTTGTCGCACATCGACCTTACGATTTCCATGGATGCATTTTGGTTATTTCAAGGGGCATTCGTCATCGCCGTTATTTCAATAGTTTCGGGAGCGGTTGCGGAAAGGATTAACTTTCGGGCGTATCTTATTTTTGTTGTAATGATGACGGCATTCATCTATCCGATTGCCGGTCACTGGGTATGGGGGGGTGGCTGGTTAAGCGGGTTGGGCATGCAGGACTTCGCAGGGTCTGCGGTCATTCATGCACTAGGCGGTTTTTCTGCACTTGCGGCTGCCAGTGTAATCGGTCCGAGAGCAGGTAAATTCACTTCACGGGGGACTAGCTCCATTTCACTGCCGAGTAATCTTCCACTGGCATCTGTCGGGGCATTCCTTTTATGGTTTGGCTGGTTTGGATTCAATGCAGGAAGTACCTTGCAGGCTACAGATGGACGCATTGGCCATATTGCCATTGTCACGATGCTCTCAGCAGCATCAGGGGGAGCGGTGACCTTGCTTTATACACTATTTAGATATGGACGCTCGGATGCTCCTTCCGTCATCAATGGCTCACTTGCAGGTCTTGTCGGGATTACAGCTGGATGTGCATTCGTTAGTGATCTGGCAGCATTACTGATTGGATCGGTTTCTGGAATGTTGATGTTGGCTGCGACAAATTGGTTGGAAGCCCGAAAAATCGATGATCCTGTTGGTGCCTTTCCCGTTCATGCGGCATCAGGAATGTGGGGCGCTATAGCGGTAGGGCTTTTTTCCACTGAAAACGGATTGTTTGCAGGTGGGGGATGGCATTTGCTCGGAGTTCAAACGTTAGGATTAGTGGTGTTATGCATCTGGGGCTTTTCAGTGACATGGCTCGTTTTTAAAGTGATAAATGTTTGGCTGCCTATTAGATCCACTGAAGAAGAAGAAGAACTTGGGTTGGATATCAGTTATCATGGCATCATGGCCACACATACCTCACCGGAGTTCATCAAGGTAGAGGACTACTATAAGCAAGATGAAGAATTGACAAGGTAATGTCCATAAAACGATGGTAGAATCAAGTAAGAGGTGAATTTTAAATGGGTGCATGTAATCTTAATCATTCGCAACAAGATGTCAGGCTGAAATTTGAGAGTCAAAAGGCATTTTTACCAACCGAATTGAGTCGAACATTAGATCGATATCTTGAAAAAGGGAATTCGCAAGAAACATTGAATGAACTTTTTCATCTATTGAAAAAGTATGACTTGTCTACCAAGGAGGAACAGGAATCTAGAAACGAAAAGTTGAAACGGATCATGCTGTAAAAGAGAAAGAACGAGAGTGCAAGTATACTCCCGTTCTTTTTTTGGGTTTTTATTATGGAATCTTCTGTTAAATGTTTAAAGGATTCCGCGGGAATGTGGCTGACTCTTATTTTCTTTTAAACCAGCGCATCAGTAATTATAACTACTTATTTTGATTAATCATTTTAATTTAAAGTTTTAATCAATCGTTTGATTAAAACTCATGTACTGGCTGACTAACAGAGCCTTCGATAAAAGCAAGGAGAAAGTAAAAAAGCGGGAGCCCATAAGGAGCTCCTGCTATTTCTTTAAAAACCATCATCTGTTGCGGTGAAGGGGATGTTAAGGTTTCGTTCAACGGCACGAAGTCTTTGATTTAGTCGATTCAGCCTATTCATTTGACGTTGATCATTTTGACTCAGTCTGGTTATTTCCTGGTTTACACGGTTCACTTCTCGATTTATCCTTGTAATTTCTTGGTTCTGCCGAGTGAGTTCCCTTGATTGACGCTCGTTTTGACGCTCAAGTTCCCGGACTCTTCTCTCAATTTGTTGAGGCTGCCTTTCAACGTCGAATTGGTCGGGTGCCTGGCTATATGGATTTTCTTGTACCTGCTGAAGGTTCCAATCTTGCTGTGGCATGTAATCAAATCGTTCAGGCTGTTGGAAATATGGGTTATAATTAGGCTCAAAGTACTGGTGATTTCCATTTTGTTGTGGAAAAGGGTAAAATCCGTATGAATTCATCGTCAACTCTCCTTTTTAAAATTCAGGATGGATACTTTATAACTTATGTAAGTTCCGATGAAGTGACTAGGCGTTAGCCCATACTCGGGAGAAGAGTTAATTCACAGAAAAAATTTCAATAAATTTGCAGAAACCATCCGGTTCCTATATCGTTTAGGATAGGGGAAATTCTTTTAATCCATCTTGAAACCAATCCATGGGATAATCCGTATATATATATAAAAGAGTGTAAGTCAGGAGTGTAATGATTATGAATCGATTTCTTGCTGATTTTGTTCCGATATTGATTGCATTTCCAACGGTTTTGCCGATCTGGATGATTAGCTATTTTGCATTGAACCAACCGTTTGCCTTATCCGTTGTCATTTCTTTAGCAGGAGGGGCGCTTGCATACTGGCTAAGTTCCGTATATTTTTCATCAAGATACCTCAAAAAACATGAATTGACGAGAAAAGAATATCAATATATTAAGAAAAATTTATTTGAAGCAAAATCGAAGATATGGCGGGTTCAAAAAGCATTAATCTCGGTCAGGCATATCTCTTCTTTTAAACAGAGGAAGGATATGATTAAAATGATCAGAAAAATATATAGTCTGACAAAGAAAGAACCGAAGCGATTTTACCAAGCGGAACAATTTTATTATTCGCATCTGGATTCCGCCATGGAGCTTGCGGAGAAATATGTTTTTTTAGCACAGCAGCCAAAAAAGAATAGGGAACTCGAACTTTCCTTAACAGAGACTCGCAAAACTTTAAAGGAACTCACTAATACGATAGAAAAGGATTTATATAAAGTTATTGCCGATGATATCGATCACCTTAACTTCGAATTGGATGTTGCTAAGCAATCCATTGAAACTAGAAAAAAGTCACAAGTAATTGATGAAAGCAGGAGGTTAAAATGAATAACAATGATCCAAACCTGTTGAATAAAACGAATAATGCCAGTTTGATCGATGATCTTTTAGCCAATCCATTTGATGGGGTGCAGGAGCTGGAGAAAGTATCTTCCCAGGAAGCGAAACCGGTTAAACTGATTGATGTCATTCCTGAAGAGAACAGGGCAAAGGCATATCAGCTTGCCGAACAAATCGACCCAACCAATCATCAGGCGATGATATCCTATGGTACACCCGCCCAATCAAAGCTTCTGACCTTTTCTAATTCGATGCTTGAGCATGTCCAGAAAAAAGATGTGGGTGAAGTGGGCAACATTATCAGTGATTTAATGAAAAAGTTAAACGAGCTGAGCCCGGATGAGCTAAAACCGGATAAGCCCTCTTTCTTTGCGCGTATGTTCGGGAAGCTCTCGGGATCTGTACAGGAAGTGCTATCCAAATATCAAAAAACTGGTGCCCAAATTGATCGAATCAGTGTGAAACTCGAGCGGAGCAAGAATATCCTGCTATCGGATATCGTAATCCTTGAAAAGCTATATGAAACGAATAAGGATTATTTCCAGGCATTGAATGTCTATATTGCAGCCGGGGAAATTAAACTCGAAGAAATCCATGGGAAAACGATTCCGGAGTTAAGGAAGTCCGCTGAATCGAGCAATGATCAAATGAAGTTCCAGGAAGTCAATGATATGCTGCAATTTGCTGAACGGTTGGATAAAAGGCTTCATGATTTGAAATTGAGTCGCGAAATTACGATTCAAAGCGCACCGCAAATCAGGCTGATCCAAAACACGAATCAGGCGCTGGTCGAGAAAATACAATCTTCGATCATGACAGCCATCCCCCTTTGGAAAAATCAAGTTGCGATAGCATTGACCTTAATCAGGCAAAGGCATGCAGTAGAAGCACAAAAGCAGGTTTCCAAAACTACAAATGACTTGTTATTGAAGAACTCTGAGATGCTGAAAACGAATACCATTGAAACGGCAAAAGAAAATGAGCGCGGACTTGTCGATATCGAAACATTAAAGAATACCCAAGCCAATTTGATTTCCACGCTTGAGGAAACCATGCGGATTCAGGAAGAAGGAAGGCATAAACGCCGACAAGCCGAACGGGAATTGGCTACAATGGAAAATGAACTGAAACAGAAACTATTGGAGATAAAGGGATAAGGGGAGATAACATGGAAACCATCGAGGCTATAAAAACGAGAAGAAGCATTGGAATCGTCAAGCAAGATCCGGTACCTAAGGAAATGATCGAGCAAATCATTGAAGCTGGAACGTATGCCCCTAATCACCATCGAACGGAGCCTTGGCGCTTTTTTGTAATGACAGGAGAAGGAAGAAATAAACTTGGAGAGGTATTCGAAGAAATCACAAGAATTGAAAATGCTGATGATACCCCTGAAAGTTTAATCAGCAAGCTTGAAAGGCAAAAAAAGAATCCATTAAGGGCTCCAGTCATCATCGCAGTGGGCATAGAGCCTAGTGATAAGAATAATGTCCTCGTGGCAGAAGAATATGCAGCAGTGAACAGTTCCATTCAGAACATGCTTCTTGCAGCACATTCCCTAGGTCTGGGAGCGGTATGGAGAACGGGAAAAATAACTTATCATGAAAAGGTCCGTGAATTTTTTAATTTATCCTCAAAAGGAGAAGTATTGGCTTTCATATACTTGGGTTATCCTGATATGGAGCCGAAACCTGCCAAAAAAACACCGTTTGATGAATTGACCACATGGATTGGATGAAGGGTTGAGGGGCAGCTGCATCAGTGGATACACACTGATGCAGCTTTTTTTTTGCCTTCGATAAGGATGCCTTAAATCTGATTTTGATGAAAGGGATTTGGATTTGACAGGCTTCGTTTCAAGTGACGATTGGTGAATTAGGTTGTACAATACAGAGGAAGAATAAATTTTGATGAATTAGGATGTGTCTATAGATGAGAACGATTGATCCATTTGAGATACTTGATGGAAAAGCGATAAAATATTTGGATGTTTTTGGCGTGGAGGATGGAATTGCTTTAAAGAGTAAGTACGAAGATAAAACGTATTGGATATATGATTATTATTGTATGCACCAGACTTGTGATTGCCAGGAAGTATACCTTGAATTCGTTGAGGAGCTTAAAGCAAATAAACAGGCAGGACAGCATTTTGGAGTGAGGGTTTCTTTCGGGGATAATCAATTTGTCCTTGAGGATTATAATATTTCCAAGCAAAAGGCGATGGATATTGCGGAAGATACGTTAAAATACAGTAAAGATGTTATGGAGTTATTTAAACAGCGTTATCAGCAAATGAAGGAAAAAGGCACGCAAATCATCATGGAAAGTGCAAAGGCAGCTAAAATGCCGCATGTTCATGCAGAGCCGGTCATTGGCAGAAACGAACCATGCCCATGCGGAAGCGGGAAAAAATTCAAAAAATGCTGCGGCGCAGCTTAACATCTCATGGAAGCTGACTCGATTTGGGGTCGCTTCTTTTTTATTTGGGAAAAAATTGAGTAATGAATAAAAAAATATGGCATTTCTCGAACGTTTGTTCTATAATGAGAGTACCAGATAATAACACAAAAAGAAATAAAAAGTAGTTATTTAGATGGAATTTTCCAAAAACTTCTTTTTTATTTTCATAAATCTGGTATATATAAGAGAGAAGAGTTTTTTGATCTCATCTCTTTCAACGGTAGACGGCAACCAGACGGGATGAATATCCCCACACTGATGGCAGTTTAACTTATTGAACGAAGGAAGGGGTAATCAAATGACAAGAGAAAAAAGATTAATACCTTACAAAGTTCTTGAAGTAATGGAAACGGTGAAAGAGAAGATTCCTGAGGGTGTCGAGCTTGTGAAGGCCCCGGCAATTTGGGAGAAAAGCAATTATGGTGAGGGCGTGATAGTTGCCGTCATCGATACAGGTATTGACAAGGGACATCCAGACCTCAAAGAAAGAATTATTGGTGGGAAGGATTTTACCAATACCGGGGATTATCAAGATGATAATGGACATGGGACACATGTTAGCGGTACGATTGTGGCTGCCGTCAATAATACTGGTGTAGTGGGAATGGCCCCGAAAGCGAGCATATTAGCGTTAAAGGCCTTAAATGGTCAAGGGCAAGGTGATATAGCCTGGATTAATGGAGCTCTAGAGTATGCAATCAATTG
This sequence comes from Peribacillus sp. NPDC076916, assembly GCF_050269675.1. Lineage (NCBI taxonomy): Bacteria > Bacillati > Bacillota > Bacilli > Caryophanales > Bacillaceae > Peribacillus > Peribacillus sp. NPDC076916. The sequence continues at coordinate 62,049 of NZ_JBNNIU010000014.1, read as the reverse complement.
GCGGGGACCTAATGAAGAAAAGGTTTCGGTTATTTCACTTTCACTTGGCGGTCCTCCGGATGAGGCTGAACACAAACTCATTCAAAAAGCCCTTCAGAATGATATCCTTGTTGTTTGCGCAGCTGGAAATAGTGGTGATGGGCGTCATGAAACGGATGAATTGGATTATCCAGGAGCATATCCCGAGGTAGTGGAAGTCGGAGCTGTGGATTTAAGCAGAAATTTAGCGGATTTTTCGAATACAAATGATGAAATTGACTTGGTGGCGCCAGGTGTCGATATTCTTTCTACGTATCCAGGAAATAAATTTGCCCGGTTGAGCGGAACGTCAATGGCTACGCCTCATGTAAGCGGTGCAGCAGCCCTCTTGAAAGTGATTGCTGAAAAGGAATTTGACCGCAATTTAACTGAAGCGGAATTATATGCACAGCTTGTGAAAAGTACGGAAGATCTGGGTATAAGCAAAAAAGCACAGGGAAATGGATTGCTTAACCTAACGATAGCGGACCAAAGAGCTGAAAAATCGATTAAGATTACCATAGAATCAGAAAACCTTAAGTTACCGAGTAAATCGGTGGTCATGGAATATTAGAAGGGAAAAAAGGTGCCTCAAGAATTCTTGGGGCACCTTCCATAATGATTATTTTTTAGTTTTCCTTAGAGCTGCAAAAAGTGCTACAATTGACAGGATTAGTGAAATGACAGCCAGAGTGATGATCAGCGTTTGATTGCCATCACCTTCTGTTGTTGCCGAATCCTTTGAATTGTCAGTTGCCGTGGAATCATTAGTTTCAGCCTCATCTTTGTGACCATGGTCCGCTGGTTCTGCATCAGCCTTGGGCGCAACTGTAATCTCCGTTACAGAATGCGGTAGGTCTGAGCCTTCATCACCGCTCCATTCAACAATTTCACCATCTTCGTAATATTGAAATGCATCCCAGGCAACTTTCGTTTCTTCTTTTGGATTTTGTGCTACGAAAGAGAATTGCTGGAATTGTCCAGCAGCTATTCCTTCATCAGTTGCTGTCCAAGTTACCGTTTTTACATGCCCATCTTTGTCACCTTCTGTTGTTACTTTCCACCCCGGTACAGGTTGATAGCTTTCAAAAGTAACCCCTTCAGGTACTTTTAAAGTTACCTTTGTAGTGGCAGTTTCTTTCTCTACTGGTACTTTGAGTGTATAAGTTTCCCACGCCTCAGGTGCAGATGAACTAGGCTTGACTGTAACGTGAGCATATGCTGAACCGGAAAAAATGAATAATGCAGCAAATGTGAAAATAAGTAGTTTTGAAATGTTTTTCATTAATATAAACCTCCTGTTATGAATTCCCTATGAAAATTATAAAATCAGCATCAATTGAATCCAGGCCTTCAGTTAATCCGTGAACATGGATATTCCACTTTCCTGGCATGGTTAATAAAGACTTGGATGTAAATGTACCTGTGTTTTTCTCCTTCATTTGCAGTGTTATTTCACCGCGTGGCGTATCTAATGGCTGCATAGTGATTGTAAGCTGCTCTATTTCAGCAATGGGTTTGCCTTCATTGGATAAGTTTACTTGAATCACGTTATCCCCGACTTCATTGGGAGTCACCATTAATGTAACCTCATTATTTTCTTCAGTCCGTAACGTCTTTTCAATGGGCCCGGGAGAAGACATGGCAGTTTGGACATTTGTCAGTAGAGCTGCAATGAGAAGTATGACGATTCCTAAACCAAACTCCATTCCTACACTATAACCAAGTTTTCTCGTTTGCTTTTTCCCTCTGAGAAAATGGAAGCCTCCTAAAACGATCATGACTAACATGAGAATGATTTTCGCCAGTAACAATTGTCCATATGTTGTGTAGAACAATGAATGGATAGTCGGAACATGCTGTAAACTGCTATATATCCCGCTAACAATCAGTATGATTACAAACAGAAATGCCCATCTGGAAAACCTTTGAATGATTGACCAGTAAAATATTTTCTTATCTTCTTGGACTGCCTGCCGATCAGCAAGCCCAGGTAAAATCACTAATATGGCCATAAGGCCGCCGAGCCATAAAGCCATGGACAACAGATGAAGGAAATCCATCAAAACGGCCAGAACCTGATTAGGAACAGCAGCTGTATGTCCAGTTAAAGCCTTACAAATCATCAAGCTGGCCATTATGATGAAAGAAAAGAAAGGCAATGATTTATTCAGGGAGTTCTCGAGCATGAAATAAATCACTAAAAATAGAAGAAGCAATATTAGTACTTCAATGATCCAGACCGCTCCAAAGTTTGTAGCATTCAATACTTCTTTTATATAACTCAATTTAAATGCATCCGTCCAACCTACGCCGGCGTCAATCGTAACTTTTAAAGGTAGATTTAAGAAGATGGAAAAGGCTAAACCTGCATATGAAAGCCAAAGGTATAGTCGTGTTCTTCTGCTTGCTTCAAAAAGTCGAGGATCCTTCATTAACGATAATCTGAAAAAAAGGATTCCAGTAAGTGCAGCGAAGCATATGTATTGAAGACTTTGAAGGATAACATTGATGGAATTCGGAAAACTTGCATTCACTTCGGGATTTTCTTGGTCTGAAAGGCCCGCTGAATCTCCGAATTGAAAGGGAATTGTTCCTTCAATGGGATGTCCATCACTTGAAACCACTCTCCATTTAATGTAATAAATCCCTTCGTCGATAGTGCCCTTCCACTTAGCTTCCAGTATTTTTTCACTTTGTTCCGAGATTGTACTGTCATGAATTTTGACTTTGTCCCCGCCTTGGCTGAATACCTCAAGTGAATGGAAAGATGGTTGAATATTCTCGCTGAATTGAATGCTGATCTTTTCAGGAAGGGTATCCATCGCTTCATTCGGGCTAGGATTAGAGCTTATTACCGTAGCATGACCAAAAGCCATTGCCGGGTATAAAAGCAAACTGAATAGGCTGACTACGAGCCATAAATATTTTTTCATCTTGGTGTGCCATCATCCTTTCATCAGATCATGTAAGCTCATTATAAAAGGAAAATGTGAAAAAACAGTGAAAATAAATTAGTTATCTAAAGGCGGTTTGAAAGGTTCGCTAGAAAAGTGATAACAATAAGTTTAGATTTGCCTTCCTTCCTCCATTATAGCCATAAATATTGGTTTGGAATTCCTTTTTGCAAAACATTAATAGGCATCCTCTTCCGTCATTCAAAAAGAGGAACAAACGGTAAATAGCCTTTCAAAGCTGGAAATAGAGGATATAGCACTGGATCAAAAATTTTCAGAAGATGTACACGAATAAAGTTCGGCAGTGGGGAATGATGTGGGAAAGATCAACTTACTTGCAGCAAGTCCTAATGAGAATGCAGCCATATACGTGACTGGTGTCAAAATGACAGAGGGGAAGGTGAAGGACTTACAGCTTCAAACTGGCATGAACACGTTTGAAATCACCGTCAGCGATGGGCAAAATGAAACGGTTGTCTATAGCTCAAGGTCGAAAGACTTGAAAGTGATGATAACCTTTTAACATCAATTGGATTATCAGAAGGCTTAATAACATTCGAATCTAAAGTGGCAGCTTATAACGCTTCTGTCGAAAATGAAGTCCAGTCCATTACGGTAACTCCGACATTGAATGACAGTACCGCAATTGTAAAGGTGAATGGAAAGGATGCAACCAATGCAGGTGTAAAGGTTACCCTTCCAATCGGTAAGACAAAGGTGAAGATTATCGTTACAGCAGAAAATGGAGATGAAAAAACCTATACGCTTACGATTACACGGGCGGCAGCCAAGGAAAAAGAAGCATCGAATACTGTACCTAAAGCGGGTGAAGTTCAACAGGAGCCCTCAACAGGAACGGGTAAAACTCAACCTTCCTCCGATAAGGGAAATAAATCATCTGTAACACCAACGGAATCCTCCAATAATCTAAAACCAAGCAGTGCTGTCAGCCAAGCACAGCAACTTGAAAGCATTTCAACAGAAAGAGCGAAAACGGATTCTATAGAGAAGGTAACGTCAGCAGATTCCTTAGGTGATGAGGGCAATAATGCACCAGTGTTAAACAATCTGACTGTATCATCAGGAGTATGGAACAAAGCTTTTGAATCTAATGAGCATACCAATCATATCGAGGTCGATCATGATATTTTTTCAGTCGAAATGAATGCAACGACAAATGCCGGCGGAACAACGATTGAATACGATGGTGAGAGCAGTAAAAAAGTGAAGATCAAGGATAAACCGAAAACGGCCATTTCCGTTACCGTTTCAAAGGATGGGGAGCGTCGTACTTACGTCCTTGTTTTCGAAAAGGATATGGATGTGGAAATGGATGAGGAAGAAACCGTGGATGATGTCATAACAAAAGAGGTGGGAGTTGGGGCAACACAGATGAGTACAGCCGGCAAGCCGGAGGGAGATACATACAATAATACTGGAGGCCAAATTGATCGCAAACAAGCTGTTGGGACCGGGTCATTCTTTGGGAATATAAAGGATTTCTTCACCTCCTTGATTAAATAGGGATGGGTCTGAATCTTGCAAAAAAAGGACAAGGTTTAGGCTTGTCCTCGGATTTATATTTTTATGGGCAAAATGATTTGGACCTCGGTTCCATGGTTTAGTTCGCTGTTAAAGCGGACCTTTCCCCGATGCGCCTCAATGATTCGGCAACTGACTGTCAGTCCTAATCCGGTTCCTTTTTCTTTAGAAGAATAGAAAGGTTCGCCAAGATGCTTTATCCGTTTTTTTTCAATTCCGCTTCCATTATCTTTGATGGTAATGGAAAGGTTATTGTCGATGCGTTCAAAATCAATCCAAATGTGATCGGCAGATGCCTCCATTGAATTCTTGAGCATGTTTATGAATACTTGTTTTAATTGGTTTCCCTCACATAATAGAAGCGGTATTTCGTTTTTAACAGAAATTGATATTTGGGTGGGGTACGAGTCCGCCTCTGGTTTCAACAAGGTTTTGACATCATTCATCAGGTCGATGATTTGATGTTTGCTGAATGGAAGTTCCTGTGGTTTTGCCAGAACGAGTAACTCGCTTACAATAAGATTGATCCGGTCCAATTCACTTAACATGATCGTGTAGTATTGTTCATAGGGATGGTCGCTCTTTTTAAGCAACTGGACGAAACCTTTTAAAGAAGTCAGCGGGTTTCGTACCTCGTGGGCCACACTTGCGGCAAGTTCGCCGACTATCGATAATTTTTCAGTTCTTCTTAAGCGTGCTTCGGTTTCCCGAATTTGAGTGACTTCTTTAGCATAAGTAATGATTCCTACTAAATCCTCTCCAACCATCATCGGGACAAACGAACAAGAAAGTAAGATGGACTTCCCGTACTTCGTCAGGAATTCTATATCTTTCCCTTTTTTTATCCCCTTTTGGTTTTCCAGGACATATTGGCAAGATGTACGGATCAATTCCGCGTCTTCTGCTGAGAAGTTCAAATTAATGAATGAGGCTCCATGTATTTCTTCTTGTTGAAAGCCTGTTACCGTTTCAAACCTTGGATTAACGGTCGTGATCATTCCGTTTAAATCAAGCATCAGCATCGGATAAGGGTTGTGTTCAAACAATGATTTATAGCGTTGTTCACTATCGAATAATTGATTCTCCGCGACTACTCTTTCAGAAATATCCCTGCCGATGACGACTAGGCCTTTTCGTGAACCATCCTCATTGAACAGCGGAACTTTGATCGTATCAAAGGTCTTGTGATTGCCATCGGGAAGAGGGACGATTTCCTCACACCTTGTGATTTCCCCTTTTACCCAAGTTTCTTCATCGGATACTTCACAGTAGATCAACGACTCTTTATAAAATTCTGAGTATTCCGCGAGCTCACTGTCTCTTTTTCCCTTATAGTCTACATGCTCCAATTGAAATAATTGCAGGCCGAAGGTATTGGATTCAAGCCAACGGCCATCACCATCCTTGAAATTAACGAAATCCACCATTGAATTGATGAGTGTACGCCGACGTTGCTCCGCTTCTTTTAATTGCTTGAATTCTTCCCTTTTAGCTAAATAAAGATATAAAACCAAGCCTATTGATAAAAGGAAAACAAATCCTTCCGCTCTTTGAAGTTGAATGAAGACCTCTTTGTTTTGGATATTTGTAGTTAAAAAATAGTCGAACACGACTAGTGTAAGAATCCCGGATAGGATATATATTGCTAAGATGGAGCGTTTGGACATGGAGATTCTCCCTGATTTTAAGACATTTCTAAGGTAAAATTACATACACATTTTAACAAACTATCGGAAAAAAATATATGCAGAATCCTAAATAAAAAAACAGGGGCCAAAGTGGTCACCTGTTTTTTCTGAAAAAGGTTTGTTTCTTTTTCTTTTTTGCACGCTTATAGATAATGAAAAATAGTAAGAGGACGAGTGCAAGTGCTGCTAGTGTATATTGGTTCATTTCAACAGATAACAGTCCATATGGAATGAGTGAAAGGAAGAAAAAGTAAATAAGGTTACCAAGTGCCGTCGCTAATAAAAAATCCTTGAAAGTGACGGTGCTGACACCAGCTACCAAGTTAATTAAGCTTGTTGGGATCAAAGGGAAAATCCTGCCTGTAAAAACGTACATGAAGCCATGCTCGACAACAGTTTCTTGCCATTTTTCGCTAATTTTCTGTATGAGAAGCTCCTGAAACCAGTTTCTTGCTGCATAAAAAATGAAACCTGAGGCAACAACGCTTGTAAACCAACTCCATAGATATCCATATATGAATCCGAATATCGTGACATTGATGGTCAGGAGCAAAATTAAGGGGATGATTGTAAAAGAATTTTGTACAAACATCAATACGAATGTCACAATAAATGTAAGCAAAAGGTTTTCCTTCAAAATGCCAATAACAGAATCCAGATCACTTTTCCAAACCAAAGTGAATAACTCTGCATTATAGAAAATAAATATTGCGATTACCAATAGACCGATCATGGTCAGGATTTTTTTCAAAGGGCCACCACCATTCTTACTAGTAGTTTATCATTTTCGAGTTCATTGGTGAAAAAAAGAGCTGCCGCATCATTGCAGACAGCTCTTTCCATTATAGTGGGTTCACGACACGAAGATTCCATTAAAGCCACTTTTCAAACTGAATTCTTTTGTTCATTCCATAAATGATTGGCGCTCCAATCAAGAGGACAACGAATTCACCGACAGCCGTGGTCATCCAGCTTAACCAGAATGGGAAGCCCAGGGCAAGATTCAGCTCAATTGCAATTAAAAACATTGTGAACGTGAAAAAGATAATCGTGGCGATCATCCGTCCTTTAATGCCTTTTATGAACCGAGAAACAAAAATGACAAGCAATAAGGCGAGCAGAGATTGCCCCACCCCGAAAATCAAGTCATATGGCACCATCGGCGAAAAGAGCAGATTCGATATGAAGACTCCGCCGACGATACCGTAGATATACTTTTTATTGAATACAATCAGATGATTCAATATTTCCGGTACACGAAATTGGAACATCTGAAATGATATTGGTTGGAACACCAATGAGACCGCCACATACAAGGCAGCCAATAACCCGCTTATTACGAGTGTACGAACATTCATTTTACTCTCTCCCTAGTTTTTTATCGTGGGATGGTTACGAACCACGTTTAGGCGTTTGCCCGATGTTTAATAGTATCCCATGTAAGCTTGTTTCGTCAATTTGTAAAGAATGGTTTTAATTTATAAGTTTCCAAGCAGGGGAAGTAGCTCAATTGGATTTTGATTTATTGCAATGATGGATGATATTATTTCAATATGTACTTCAAAGGAGTGAATATAGGATGTCGATCGAGAGTGTCAAAAGCCATTTTAAACAATGGGATCGGGAAGGCGATGTAATGGAGTTCGAAACATCGAGTGCTACGGTGATTGAAGCAGCGGAAACCATCGGTGTTATCCCAGCGCGGATTGCTAAGACTCTTTCCTTTAAGGGAGAAGGTGAAAATGCCATTTTGGTTGTTGCCGCAGGGGACGCGAAAGTGGATAATAAGAAATTTCGTCAGACGTTCGGTTTCAAGGCACGTATGCTTTCACCTGAAGAAGTGCTTGCACAGACCGGCCATGCCATCGGAGGAGTTTGCCCGTTTGGTCTGGCAAATGATCTAGCTGTTTTTCTTGATGTATCGATGAAACGCTTTGATACATTGTTCCCGGCTTGCGGCAGTGCGAACTCTGCAATAGAACTTAAACCCGCTGAATTATTTGAATATTCAGGTGCGGAGGATTGGGTGGATGTATGCAAAGGTTGGGAAGAGAAGGGGAATGAGGAAACGGCAGTAGGCAATGCAGTTGATGGCCATTGATGGTTTCAAAAAATCCACATGAATGGTATTGAGTCCACTACGGTGGACTTTATTTTAGTGGCGGCTGCATACATTTTCTATGATTAAAGCGGAAAACGGGCAGAAAGTGTTCCTAAGCGGAGGTTGAAAGATGTTAAATGGAAGCGAAAGAAAAAGCAATAGTAGCTATCTTAGTCTTAAAACTCTTTATGAAGAAAATATAACGGTTAAGAGCATTGCCCAGGAGCTTGAGTTTTGCCATAAAAATGATCTGGCACTGGATATTCAGAAAGCATTGGAAAAAAAGAATTTTGATATATTGGCAGTCCAAGATCAAGGGGAAATCATCGGTTATATCGAAAGGCAAGAACTAGGTGAAGGAACTATTTCCGAATATTTGAGAAACTTTTCGCCAAGGGAAATGGTTTCGGATTCAACCCCTTTGATCCAGCTTCTCCAGATTTTTAAGAATAAAACAAGGGTGTTCGTATTAGAGAATAATTCGATTAAAAAGTTGATTACCCATGCCGACCTTCAAAAGCCTCCGATCAGGATGCTGATATTCGGATACATTACCTTATTGGAAATGAGGATGAGCGATATCATCCAGGATAGATTCGGCGATGGCAGCTGGTATCCAATGATCAGCGAAGACCGTTTAGAAAAGGCAACCGAATTATATAGAAGGAGAATCGATAAAAATGAGGATATCAATATAATAGAGTGCCTGCAAATCAGTGATAAATTCGATATCATACATAAAGATAAAGATTTGATGCGCTTCTTCCAAATCCCTTCGAAAAGTAAAGGGAAGAAGGATGCAAATGGCATACGGAAATTACGGGATAAGATTTCCCATGCTAATGAATTGGGTCTGGACATGTCATGGATGGAAATCATCGAGGTTGTCGAGTCCTGTGGCCGACTGCTCGAAATCTCTGAATCCTATCAGTATGAAACATAAGGATCCAGCTAATCATGCTGGTTCTTTTTTAGCGCATCCAAATAGAAAAAACTGCCCATATCAGGCAGTCTCCCCCTTAAAACTCCGGCAGTTGATCCAGATTATTTTCTTTTATCCCATCGGGCTCACTTCGCAATATGTCACGTCCATATTTATGAAAGACGTCAACATTGGCCAGGTTGCCTGCTTTGGCTTCCGAAAGGGCTGTGGGGTAGTCGAGTTCGCGGCCGGAGTTCGTCTTGATGGCGATAATGTTGTCCTCTTCATTTTTCCTTACAGCGATGATTTCTTCTTTTCCTGCTAAATCAGCTTGGTTTGCTTGCGGTGTTCCCTGCTGTTTATATGATTCATAAGCTTTTTCAAATTGGTCCATGTTTTAGACACCTCCTATTTATAGGGTGAGCCATTTTTTCTGCAATATACAAACCGGATTTCGTCCAACTTAAGCCGTTAATTCGTCCAAATGGGCCGATTTTTCGGCACTTTATTAAAGTGAATGCTGTCTTTTTTGCCTTTTTGCAGTGGCATGGCACTTGCATCTTGTGTAAGTAGCAGGTGTAAGTAGTAGCAAGAAATAATATCCACTGGATTAAGGGAGGAAAATGAATCATGAATGTAAAACAAGGGGCAAGCACTGTAAATGAAAAACAAAAGGTCAAGACAATGAAAGCGGCGGTCGTCAATGAATTTAACCAAAAACTTGAGATTAAAGAAGTTCCCATCCCCGAGTTGGAATATGGTGAGATATTAGTGAAAATTAAAGCCTGTGGCGTATGTCATACCGATTTGCATGCGGTACATGGTGATTGGCCGGTAAAACCCAAGCTTCCGCTTATCCCCGGACATGAGGGTGTGGGCATTATAGAAAAGGTGGCAGAAGGCGTAACTTCCTTGAAAGTAGGTGACCGTGTTGGGATCCCATGGCTTTATTCGGCCTGTGGCGATTGTGAATATTGTCTGACCGGAAGGGAAACGCTTTGCTTGGATCAATTGAATGCAGGCTATTCCGTGGACGGAGGGTATGCGGAATATTGTAAAGCACCCGCCAAATATGTGGTGAAGGTTCCTGAAGGGCTTGACTTTGCGGAGATTTCACCAATTTTCTGTGCAGGTGTAACGACTTATAAAGCGCTAAAGGTGTCAGAAGCAAAACCAGGCGATTGGGTAGCGGTTTATGGAATTGGCGGATTGGGACATGTTGCTCTGCAATACGCAAAAGCGATGGGCTTTAATGTAATTGCTGTCGATATTCAAGATGATAAGCTGGATCTGGCAACTGAACTTGGGGCGGATTATACGGTTAATGGGCTTAAGACCGATCCTGTTCGGGCTATAAAGGATAAAGTTGGCGGTGTGCAGGCATCCATTTCTGTAGCGGTCACGAAAAAAGCTTTCGAACAGGCTTACAGTTCAGTCAAGAGGGGCGGGACACTTGTCGTAGTCGGATTGCCGAATGATGAACTCCCAATCCCGATTTTTGATACAGTGCTAAATGGGGTAACTGTAAAAGGGTCAATCGTCGGTACGAGAAAAGATTTACAGGAAGCCGTTCAATTTGCGGCTGAGGGTAAAGTCAGAACGAATATAGAGACGAGGAAACTTGATGAAATAAATGATGTGTTTTCAATGATGGAAAAGGGGGAAATCAACGGACGCATCGTATTGACGCTAGAATAGGAACAGAGGAGGATGTCCCCGGAACGGGGCATCCTCCTTTTTATTATGTCTGGTTCTTCTCATTTAATATATAACGTAATTTCCGTATGGATATCTGCAAGCGTTTGGCTGCCTCATTCCGGTTGCCGTAAGTTTTTTGCAGTGCCTGCATGACGAGCTCCTTTCCAATTGTGGATTGAAGCTGTTTGATTTCCGTAAGTATTTCTTCAAGCATCAGTTCCTCCTTTTCATTAAAGTCGGCCACTAGCCTTTTTCGCCATTCTTCAAGAAGGTTTTCAGTTGACTGAGTCCCATTAGTGGACACGTTTTTGTCAGGCGTGATCTGGCTGTTAGTGAGAGAGATATCATTGGCGGATATTACCGACTTATGGTCTGCGAGAGTTAATGTTCGCATGACGGCATTAGATAGTTCGCGTATGTTGCCTGGCCAGTTGTATTGCTGTAATTTTTCAATGGCCTCATTGGAAAAAGAGATATCTCCATGACCATTCCTCTCAATCAAGTGACGGACAAGCAAGGGAATATCCTCTTTTCGGTTCCTTAAAGGCGGGATATCGAGAGTCACGACGTTCAGCCGGTAAAATAGGTCTTCCCGGAATTTATTTTTGTCCACTGCCTGCTGTAAGTTTTCGTTGGAGGCTGCCACTAACCGGGCGTTCGTCCGTAATGTCCCGCTGCTGCCAACCCGCATGAATTCCCTCGTTTCCAAAACTCGAAGCAATTTGACCTGGATGGCGGGACTCGCATCCGCAATTTCATCAAGAAAAAGCGTCCCGTTCCCGGCAATTTCGAAAAAACCCTTTCGCAGCTGGGTCGCTCCGGTGAAAGCGCCCTTTTCATGACCGAATAATTCGCTCTCAAGCAGGGATTCAGAGATCGCTCCACAATTGATGCCGATAAAAGGTTCATGGTTTCGGGGGCTGGCAATGTGAATGAAGCGTGAAAGCACTTCTTTACCGCTTCCGGTTTCTCCTTCGATTAATACATTTACGGATTTTTGGGCGACCTTGAAAGCCGTTTCAATCAAATTCTTCATTAAAGGACTTTCGCCGACAATGAGTCCTGAATCCTCAGCCAGTTTATGGATGAAATGCTGATTCAAATCTTCATTTTCATTTAAAAGGTTGTCAATCTGCCTTTCCAGTACTTCAATATCCACAAAGGGTTTTTCCATATAATCACTCGCGCCAAGTTTCATTGCATCAACAGCGGTCTTGACGGTGCTGTATCCGGTCATGATCAGTACCTTGCAACGCGGCTGCAGCTGTTTTAGATGCTGCAGGAGGGAAAGTCCATCACAATCCGGAAGTTTCAGGTCTATCATTGCGACATCAAAACGCTGCTGATTCCAATCTATTTCATGAAAATCCTTCCCACTATTCACAACTTGTACGAGATAACCTTTCATCGTAAAAAGGCGGGAAAGAAAAGTCCCAACCTCTTTCTCATCGTCTACCACAAGTAAATGGACCACATTATCATCCCCTTTCCTGTTCTGCTTGTAAGGGAAGCCTCAGGAAAAAAGTGCTTCCTTGTCCTGGTGTGCTCAAAACGTCGATATAACCACCATGGTCTTTGGCGATGCCAAGGCTTACAGACAGCCCCAAACCGGTACCTTTTTCACGGTCTTTAGTTGTATGGAAGGGATGGAATATGAAGGGCAGGCGTTCTTTTTCAATCCCGGTTCCGTTATCAGTCACCCGAACCACCATGAACTTGTTATCTGTATAGGTAGTGATCGCAATCGATTTTTCCGTTTGGGTGGACTCATCCAATGCGTCCTTGGCATTCAATAGCAAGTTGATGATGATCTGTTCTATCTGCGGCTGGCTGCCCTTTATGTAAGGAAGGTCTTCCTGAAGGGTAAGATGGAGGGATATCAGCTTCTTCCCAAGTTGGAACTTCAAAAGGTTCAAAACCTGGTTAATGGCTTCGTTAATAGAGTAATAGTGGAATCTATACTCATCTTGCCTTGAAAAGGTAAGCAGGCTTTTCACTATTTGCCTGCATCGATCTCCGCAAACCTTAATATCGTTTAACAGCATATGATCCAGATTATCCTGTGGGGTTTTACGTAATAAAATTTGCGAGTTACCAAGAATGGCCGTTAATGGGCTATTCAATTCATGGGCAATCCCAGCTGCCATTTCACCGATCGCCCCAAGTTTACCGGCGTGTAATAGCTGGACTTCCATCTGTCTTCTTTCGGTGACATTTTTATAATAAGCAATGACCCCATATACTTGATGTTCCTTATTCTGAATCGGGTAGGCATGCATTTCCAGGATGGTATCATGCTGAAGGAGAATTTCCTGAAATCCTGGCTTATTACATGAAAAGGTATCTTGAATCAGATTTTGGGATTTTTCAATTAAAGGAATCTGGTCAGAAAAGTCCCTGGCTGAATCATTGGATTGATAGACCGCTCCTTTTTGATCAAAGACGATGATCATGTCTTCGACTGCCTTGAATGTATCCTCCCACTCCTGTTTGGAATGAAGAACTTCCTTATAAAGCTGGGCATTCTCCAAAGTTAACGCAAGCTGATTGGATAGTTGCTCAAGAAATTCGAGTTCATCTTTATGCCATGTTTTCTTTTTCTTCCTGCCAAAAGTCCAAATTCCGATTTTTTTACTTTTTCCGTATAAAGGGACCAATAGAAGTGATTCGATCTCAAGGGATAATAGACGTTCCTTTTCTCGGAAGTCCGGTAACTGTTTAACTTCCACCTCAATGGGCAGTTTTTCTTTCAAGGCAGACGAGAAATCCTGAAAAGGGTGTAACAAATTTTTGGCATCCATTTCAAGTTCACAGTGACCATTAGGGCAGATATGAAGAAGGGAAGGTTCTTCCTCATACAATATGACAAAATGACTGTCATCGAAGGTAATGAGCTGCCTAAGTTTTGTGATAACATTTCGGAGAATCTCTTGGATGTCGATGTCCATATTCATATTTTTAGTGATGTCATTCATGATTTCAAGCTGCATATTCTTCTTCTTCAGTTGATCCACGGTTTTCTTAAGTTCCGTGTAATACGTTTTCTTTGAAGATTTAACACCTGTCATTAAGTCTATCAATTCAATTTTGTTCATGCTTTTCACCTCTTAAAGGGCTGTAAGAAGCAGCTGATTAATCTGTTCTAATGACATATCACGAGGATTGGTGATCATGCAGGCATCCTCAAGAGCGGTCATCCCTATGGGGTCTATCATTTCTTTCGTAATGCCGACATCACTTAAACTCTTGGGAGCCCCTATATCCTGGGATAATTCCCTTACGAAGTGTATGGCTGCCATTCCTGCTTGCTGCTCGGTCAATGTCCGTGTATCGATGCCCATGATTTCTGCAATCTCGCTGAATCGCCTTGGTGAGGCAATTCGATTGAAATCCATGACATGGGGAAGGAGTATCGCATTGATTTCACCATGCGGAAGGAGGTATTTGCCGCCTAAGGCATGTGAAATGGCATGGGCAGCTCCCAAAATGGCGTTTGAAAAAGCCAGTCCAGCCTGAAGGCTTGCCATCGCCATCGCTTTTTTTGCTTCCTCATTATGCCTGGATGCAACAGAGGGGCGTAAGTGGCGGGAAACGATGGAAAGCGCGTTTTTGGCTTGTACATCTGTCAAAGGCGTCGCTGCGATTGAAACATAGGATTCAATGGCGTGGGTTAAAACATCCATTCCTGTAGCTGCGGTCAAATCCGGTCCCAAGGTGGTTAAGGTACCAGGGTCGACTATTGCAATATCGGGGACGAGTGATTTTGAAATGATCGTCATTTTTTTCTCGCGGAATGAATCGACGATCACTGAAAACTGAGATACTTCCGAACCCGATCCTGCAGTGGTCATGATCATCACCATGGGCGGGAGGGGTGAGTGGACTTTATCAACACCTTCATAATCACTGATGATGCCGCCATTCGTTACTAAAAGTGCAACCCCTTTGGCGACATCCAAAGCACTGCCTCCTCCCAAACCAATGATGGCATCACATTCTTGTTCTTTAAATGCCAAACAGCCGGCTTCGATCTCCCTATCCTTAGGATTGGTCGTCATTTCTATGAAGGTAGCAAAAGCAAGGCCTGCATCTTGGCAGGATGTAATGACTATATCTAACCAGCCAGCATTGGCCACCCCTGAGTCGCTGACAATCAAGGCCTTTTTGGCACCCAAACGCAAGCAGGCCTCGCCAGCTTGTTCAATCGAACCTTTTCCAAAAATCACTTCCGGCATCACGAATTTAGTTATCGACATCTTTGCGCCTTCTCCCTGTGAAAATTCTATTTCTTCTGTATTATTTTCCCGAAAAAGAGCGAAAATCCTGTTTGGATTCCAGGTATTTTTATATAATCTGACAAAATATCGAATGATAAGAAACTTTTGGCACGAGTCAAACCTCCTGTTAATTTCTTAAATTTGTAAATTTGTTACTTTAGACATGTATGAATAGGGATAAACCTACCTAGTTGGTATTTTCTATATATTGTAAAATGAAGGTGAAATCTATTAAACTGGGAGGCAATCTATGAAAAAACAATTTCTATCGGTAACCTTAATCGCAGCATTGACACTCGGGACAGCCGGGACAACTACCGCTTTAGCAACGCCACATCCATCGCCGGTGCTATCTGCTCCATCCACGGACAAGCAAGTCATTAAAAAAATCGATGCCGATCGAATCTACAAGAATATTGAATACCTCTCACAAACACCTCGGGTCGCCGGTACCGATTCTGAGTATAAAGCCGTCCAATTCATCAAAAAGCAATTCAAATCTTATGGCTATAATGCCGATATCGAAGAGTTCAATTTTTTATCTTATACAGACCCAAATCTGGTCGAACTGTCCGTTGCCGGATTTGATGGGGAAATCCAAGCGAACCATTTAACCTATTCTGTTAATGGGGACCTATCCGGTGAATTGGTATATGCCGGTTTAGGAACGAAAGAAGAGCTGGAGGAAACCGACGTTTCAGGGAAGATTGCCCTTATACAAAGAGGGAGCCTCACTTTTGCAGAGAAAGTATTGAATGCAGCAGAAAAAGGGGCAGCGGGAGTCATCCTATTTAATAATGCAGATGGGGAATTAAACGGGACACTCGGAGAGGACAATGACAAGTATATTCCATCTGTCACGATAACCAAAAAGGATGGAGAAGCCCTGCTGGAAAAATTGAATGCCGGAGTTAAATTGACAGCATCATTAAAAATCGAAGGAGCCTATTCCGGAGAAAAGACCTCTTATAATGTAGTGGCAACGAAAAAAGCAACAAAGAACAATAAAGCAAAAAAGAGCGATATCATTTATATTACTGGACATCATGATTCCGTAGCAGGGGCACCCGGAGCGAATGATGATGCATCAGGAACATCCGTCACCCTTGAACTTGCACGTGTTCTGAAGAATCTTCCTACAGATACGGAAATTCGCTTCGTCACCTTTGGGGCCGAGGAAAATGGATTGCTAGGTTCACGGCATTATGTGAACAATCTCTCTGATGATGATATCAAGCGAACCATTGCCAACTTCAATCTGGATATGGTGGGAAGCAGGGATGCCGGGGATTTGGTCATTTTGACTAATGATGGAGAAATGAACCTTGTAACCGATCTGGCCCAGGCATCAAGTACAAGACTGAATGGAGAGCCGACTCCATATGGACAAGGCGGGCGAAGTGACCATGTATCGTTTGCTGAAGCCGGGATTCCCGCTGCTTTATTCATCCACAGTCCATCAGAACCTTGGTATCATACTCCTGATGATACCATTGATAAAATCTCAAAAGAAAAGCTTCAAGATGTTGCCGAAATTGTCGGCACCGCTGTCTATGACCAAGCTAAAATCGAAGCTAAAAAACCTGATCCAAATCATAAAAAAGGGAAAAAGGTGAAAGTACCGCAATTATTTGACGAAAAGGAATTCAAATAATGCAGTAAATATTTAGAGGGTGCAGCCTGCACTCTCTTTTTATATTTAAAAATGGAAAACAGGGGTAAAAGGTCTAATCTGGAAATGGTGTCCATGGGGAAGATTCTCTAAACACCTAGCATAAATAGCTTATTTATCCCTATTTAACTCTAAGACTATAATCCTTATAATGAAAAATATGAAAAATATGACAGTCTACATAATGAGAATAGTATGTTTGAGGTGATTTTTTAAGTGTATGCAAATTCATTGAGTGAAATTCACTCTGCCCTCTCCAGTAAAATGTCCGATGTGAATGAAAAAATCAATCGTTTGGAGCAGGCAAAAAGACAAATCAAAGACGAACAGAATGCTTGTCTGGGGGAAATTGCCAAAATTAAAAATCCGGACTTGGGTAAAAGCTGGACGGGAAACCGTGCAGAAGACTTTCAAGATGCCCGCAGTGATGCATACAAGGCAATGACAACGATCATTCATGATGATTATGACGACTATCAAGAGAAAATCGACGGTAAAATCATGATGCTTAATATAGAAAAAAAGGCTCTGAGTGCTGCAGGCACCATAGCCCATGAAGCCGATGTACTTTTAGGTAAAGGGGAAGCCGTCATAGATAAATTGGAAAGTAAAATATCTTATTTAAAAGGGTGGTTGTTTTAATGACGACAATCAAACTGAATCATCCTGCCGTAACGAAGCAAGTCGATCAGGTGAAGACGGCACTTGGTACAGTCACGCTCGGAAATTTGCCGGCCGGCGAGCTTGGCAGCAATAAATTGGAATTCACCTCGAAATGGATCGACCGGGAAACGAACCTGGAAAAGGTCTTCGAGCAATATATCAAAATCGTCCAGAAAAATGTGGAAGATACCCGTGCAAACATTGACTTATTAAAAGAACAGGATGAAGCCATCGCCCATGTGTCTTCACATGGGTATCCTACGCGATGAAAATATATGAAGCCAAGACATTGACGGCCGCAACCAAGTCGCGCGCCAAGCAATATGAAGAACTAAAGAAGGAAGTCGCAGCCCTGAAAAAGGAATTTCAGGGCATCGTCGGCTTGGATAACGAGTTTCAAGGAGCCGGTGCCACTGAAATCAAAAGCTTCTATGAAGCGCAAATCGAGGTGGCGGACGCCTGGATGGAGCTATTCACGACCCAGATCAGTTTTTTGGAAGGCATTCCGGCCAGCCTGGAAGAGGCGGACCTCTCCGGAAATACGGTGGTCGAGGTTCCCTTTTTAGATGGGGAAGTCTCGAACGGCATTAACCAAGCGAAGTCGCTTGTCGATGAACAAGCGAACGATCTTCAAAGAATCCTCGAAAGCATTGACGATATCCTGCCTCTTGATAGGTTCGATCAAAAGGACTTTAATGAGAAAATCACGCTGGCCGGACAGAGGATGGATGACACCGTGACAAAGGTCGAGAATGTCGACCGGCAATTGGTCGAGGAATATGATGTGTCCGTCGGGCAGGAAAACGTGGCCGTTGGCCTCTTCCGCGCCTTACTTGACGCCACCAAACAGGACGGCACCGTTTCACCGATAACCTTTAACCAATCGGCATTTAAGAATAGTGACGTCTATCAAGTGAAGGATGAAGTAGCCAGTCAGATGAAAGACTATCAGACCTTCAAAAAGCAGCAGGCCGAAGCCCGGAAAATCGAACAAGAAATGGAAGAACTCGAAAACCGCCCATGGTACGAAAAAGCCTGGGATACGACAAAGACCTTTACAGGGGAATTCACGGGATATTATGATTCTATCAGGGCCTCAACCGGAGTCGATCCAGTAACGGGCCGCAAGCTGTCTGATGCTGAACGAATCGCCGCCGGCGCCATGGCCGCCGCTGGATTCATCCCCGTCGTCGGCTGGGCCGGCCGAGCCATCAAGGGTGGCAGCGCCATCTACAAGACCGCCAAAGGACTCAACGCAGCGAACCACGCGCTCGATGCCTATAAAACGACAAAAGGCTTTAGCCTCCTCCAGAAAACCGAATACGGGATATACGGACTCCTCGCCGCCAACGGCCTCTTTGAGGCCGTCGCCGGCAAAGACATGTTCGGCAACCAGCTAACCGAGGAACAGCGCCAGAACGGGCTGTTGATGGCACTTGGAATCGGTGGCGTGGCAGGTGCGGCTAAAATCGCTGATAAAGTAGCGAGTGGTACAAAGCTCGTCCCTTACAGCAAGGAATTTGCGCAAAAGCAGGTTCAGAAGGTTCAAGCCATCATCAACGGTATCGGCAAAGCCACATATGAAAATGTGATAAAGGTGGGTAAAGCCACTGGGAATGTTGCGAAAACAACCGGCCGTTTTATTACCAATGAAACAAAAAACTTTAAGGAAATTGCTGTATCTCATGGGAAAGTGGCTGGACGGACAATTGGTGAAATCAAAATGCCTGTTCTCAGACCATCCCTTCAACCTGCTGGGCATAATATGGTTGGACTTGAAACTGATTCAGTAAAAGTGAAGGAGCTCGTACAGAAATTTAGTGTTAGAGGTGGGGCCAGTGAAGCAACCCCTACAATTAGTAATATAGCCGAAGCTCATGAATGGGGAGAAGCGTACTACGCTAAGTGGTTAGATTCTTTGACCGAAAGCGAAAAGGCAGCAATTAAACAATACACTGGAAATGATTATCAATATATTAATAAATATTTGAGAGGAATTGAAAATTCTTTATATGGAATAGATAAGCAGGTTATTGATGATATTAAAAGTGGCCTGAATAAAGCAGCAGTTCCACATGATATGCAGATTTTTAGAGGAACTGACCTCACGCCATTAGAAAGTATTTTAAAAATAGACGACCATGGTAATATAGATTTGGGTTCGTTAATAGGAAAGACTTTTAAGGATGAAGCATTTGTGAGTACTGCGATTGTAAAAGAGTCATCATTTGATTATAAACAGGTTTCTTGGACTATAAATGTTCCAAAAGGAGCGAACGCTGCTTACGTTGGGAAAATTAGTGAATTTCCTGATGAGGCCGAGTTACTTCTAAATGCTGGTCAAGAATTACTTATCAAAGATGCCAATGAGGATGCGTATGGTAAGCTGCATCTTGTATTAGACTTAAACAAAAAGTAGGTGTAAAGAATGGCAGGCAGAAGAATGGTAGACAGATGGGAAGAAGATAACAAGATTTTTATGAGTTTAGCTATTAAGAAAAGAGTATTACCGAGTATGTATGGCGGTATTATCGGAGACATGCTTGGTGTTCCAGTTGAATTTAAAAAAAGAGGGACATTCACTATTAATGATATAACGGGATATGGAACCTATAATCAGCCGCCAGGTACCTGGTCGGATGATACTTCGTTAACTTTATGTTTAATTGAAAACTTAATTGAAAAAAGCGATTCAGCGGAGCTAATGCAAAAATTCGTTCAGTATATGGAATCTGGTTATTGGACACCACATCATGAAATGTTCGATATTGGCAGAACGACCAGTGAAGCCATAACCAAGTTTAAAAATGGAACGCCAGCGCAAGAATGTGGCGGAAATGCAATGTTTGATAATGGGAATGGGGCGTTGATGAGGATTGCTCCAGTAGCATTTATCCTTATTAATAACTTTAATTTCATTGAAAAAATCCAAACCATTAAAAAGTATACGGAAGTAACCCATGCACATCCGCGTTCTGTGGTAGGTTCCATTATTTATGTCGAGTTTTTACTTAGACTTTATTATAATAATTCTCCTGAAGATGCAATAAGACAAACAAAAAAACTTTTTGATGAGAATTTTGATAAAGATCATATATACCAAAAAGAGCTGCAATCTTATTCAAGAATTTTTGAGGAAGATTTCTTTTCATTACCACAAGAAGAAATTCAGTCAGATGGTTATGTCGTGCATACGTTAGAAGCAGCCATTTGGTGTTTAGGAAATTCAGATTCATTTAGCGAAGCCGTTTTAAAAGCAGTGAATCTAGGGGATGATACGGATACAGTAGGTGCCATTACAGGCACAATGGCAGGTATGTACTATAAAATGAACGACATTCCTAAAGAATGGCTTGAGAAAATCAAAAGAAAAGAAGATATCGATGAATTAATTAATCAATTCCATAGTTTTTGTGCAGATAAAGCAATTAAAGAAGAGTATGGAGATTGATGTAAATCACCCATATAAAAGCCCCCTATAAAAGTCCTTTATAGGGGGTTTTTATGTCTAGAGTCCAGTTTATGCTATGTTAAACGGGTAGCGAAGCAGTTTGAATTTGGGTGATGGAGAATGGAGTGAGTGGAAAAAATGATAAGAAAAGGTGAGTATACGATCTATAATGGGAAAGAGTATAGATTCATAGAATCGAATACAGTGGGAGCTATTGAATTAATAACCAATGATAAAAAAGATATGGGCAATGGCTTTACTTATTATAAAAATAATATTTACACGAAAATAGTAGGTTTAAATGAAGTTAAAGAATTATATTCTATTAATCCCTATGCTGTATACAAGGGAAAGCTGTTTCCAGCATCAGAAGAAAGAACAACTGGTAAAGTATTGTTAGTTACAACAAACACTGAACTTGCTAAAAGGATGGGTTTTGAACGTACAGATAAATATATGTACTCCAAATCTGTTGAATGGGATAAAGTGGAGATAATCGAGGAGAGGAAGCCCTATTCAATAGATTAAATATTTTCGTTTCAAATGCGATTTATATTTATTGCACTATATAGGAGAATAAAATGGATAATAAGAAAAAGCAGTTAATCAATCAAATAAAAGTTGTAATAAATAATCTTGAAAATGATTATTATAATGAAATTACTAGCGGCGTTTTACAACTTATATATATAAGATATAAGAATGCATTGAAATCATTGGAGGATAATGAAGATATAAGAGAATTAAATATAATAGGTGGCATAAGGGCGTATATGGATAGTTATAGTGACTATCAAAATCCATTATTAGAAGAATTACATAAAGCTGAAAAATTATATAATGAATTATTGAATACTTGATAAAGTTTGAAAATGGAGGAACCTATGATAAGAAAAGGAAAGTATGCAATGCATATTGGTAGCGAGTATAGTTTTAATCTACTGGAAGATAAGTCTATAAGGTTAATAAGTCATAAACAAGCTGATTTATCTCAAGGTTTCAAACATTTAGATGAAAATATCTATATAAAAAATGTTTCTGTAGAAGAGGTAGAAAATTTATTTAAGATAAATTCAAAGGCAATATATAAGGGAAGGGTGTTTCCAGCATCTGAAGATAGAAAAACCGGAAAAGTATTGTTGGATACAACAAACACTGAACTTGCCAAAAAGATGGGGTTTGAACGTACAGATAAATATATGTACTCCAAATCTGTGGAATGGGATGAGGTGGAGATAATCGAGGAGAGGAAACCCTATTCATTAGATTAATTTCCTCATTTAAAGCGCCTTTAAGGTCTCCTTACATAAAGTAAAAGTGATTATTCGTTCAAAAAGTGGGTATAAAGTATTGAGCGGTCTTTCATTTAATATCTAGCACTAAGTTTTCTTTATGTTGAATAAGGAGAATTTGGTGGGAGGTGATTAAATGAGGAAAGCCTATGGTATAAAAAGTTTAATAATTTACCTTGAGTCGGTAAATTATTCAATTACCGAAGAGGAAATCAATGATCTAATATTAAATAAAAAGATACCCCATCTCAGACCCATTGATAATTTGCTGATTTTTAATTTAGATCATATTGATGGCTGGCTTAGTGATCAGCAATTCAAGCCTTAGTTAATTGAAGCCCTGCTTAAAGTGGGGTTTTGATTAATATGTTGTCCTGCTATCTAAGTGTATTGATGCAAACACGTGAATATGAAAAAGGAAAAGCTAGCCAAAGTGTTTCTTGGAAACCTTGGCTAGCTTTTTTGTTTTAAAAAAAGAGGGCCCTGCATATTAACGGCATACTAATTGTAACGAATCAGCCCCAGTTGAGTTAGTAATGACAGTATTCTCCCGTTACAATATTGGCCGAAGGTGCCAGAATTTATAACAGCTTAAGTAGCGCCTGTGCACCTGTTAGGATAATTCCTATTATAAAACCACAGACCGCTCCGTTCACACGAATCCATTGTAAGTCTTTTCCTACACCATTTTCCATCATATCAATAAGTGTTTCATTGTCTAGCTTATCTAAATTTTCCTGTACAAGATTACCGATCTGCGTATGATTTTTTTCAATGAGAACAGTAATTTGTTTCTGTATCCATTGGTCGATGTGCGTACTATTCTCTTTTATGTTGTCCAGTACGTGCTGAATCATTGGAGTCAGGTAAGTATCCATGAAATGTTCACCTTCTACAAAGTCTAACGCATCTTGTTGAATTTGCTGTAAACTTCCCGTTATTGTCGCTTCAGGTTCCCATTTTGTCAGAAGTTGTTTTTTCCATTTTTCAACTCCTTCTAACAGTTCCCGGTTATGGTTAATGCCTTGTATCTCATTTCTGATATATAAGATTAAAGCCTCTCTATTTGGTTCTTTCTCGTTTTGTAAATTATTTACGACACTTAACAAAAGGTTTTGTATGATATTCCCAAGTTTCTCTTCGTTAAGCAGACTTTGAATGGATTTGACGGCAAACTGAAGCATGCCATCCAGTTCAATCTTGCTTAGTACATCCATGGAAACAGTGCCAAGTCGACGGCTGGTTTGTTTTTTCCTTAACCAATCTTCCGCTTTTTTCAAAACATGATCCAGAGCCTTCTTATCGAATTGTTCATTAAGTAACTCTGAACTTATTAGATGAAGAATCTTGCCCATGTCTATGTTAGAAAGTGATGCTTCAATTTTTTTTGCAACGAAAGGTGTAATCTTTTCTATATCTATATAACAAATCAATTGCTTGATAAGTTTAATCAGGACTTTTCTAAAAGTATCACTTTGTACCTCTTTTACTAAAATGGGAATCAATTTTTCTGTAAAAGGAACATGTTTTACTTTGTCTTGAATACTTTCCTTAGAAAGCCAGTCATTTTTTAGCATCGAAACAAGTGCATTTGTCATTCTTTTACGATTGTTGGGCAAAAGCGCTGTATGGGGGATCGGTAATCCAAGTGGATGGCGGAATAATGCAGTGACTGCAAACCAATCTGCCAATCCGCCGACTAAACCAGCCTCAAACCCTCCATGTAATAAATCTAACGGCAATGAACCTTGAAATGGAGTGGTTGCAATATAACCCGCTCCCATGATCATTAATGAATATCTAGCTATTTTTCTTGAAGATTTTATTTTTGGTGACATTATATTCCCTCATCCTTAAAATGATAGTCATTACTATAACCCGAATCATTAGCAAATTTTATAACTTACTTTTATCTAGTAGTATAGCAGGTAGTTCAAAAAAATACTCCCAACAAGGGCAGTCAGTTCATCTATCGGGGAATGGGGAATCGCCCTTTAAGTATGAAAGCTTAAAATATGCCACATGAATCGAACTCACAATCATTGATATTTTCCTTTGAATTTCAAAGGTGGGGATGGTTGATTCACATAAAAAAAGCCGATTATTCAATCGGCTTTTTTTATTCATCCAACAATATTATGATACGTCTGTTTTTATCGTATAATTTGTCCCTGCATTTTTTTTATCTTTCATGCGACTGAAAATAAAGGCTAGAACGGAACGTGATATATTATGCCAAATACTGAAAATGGCACTAGGTACAGCGGCCAAAGGCGAGAAATGGGCCGTTGCTATAGCTACACCTAAACCTAAACCGGAATTCTGCATACCAACCTCCAACAGCTTTCTGTTTAGCTAAATCCATCCCACATAATCGAGCAAAGAAAAAGCCGAGAAGAAAGCCAAGAACATTATGAAGAACGACAACTGCAAAAATAAGCAAACCTGTTTTAGCCAGCTGAGCTTGGCTGCCAGCCACTACGGCAGATACGATCAGAACGATAGAAATGACAGATACTAGAGGAAGAGCCTTTGCCCCAGCTTCTGCCTGTTTACCGAAAAACTTTTTAACGATGAATCCAAGCAACAATGGGATGATTACCACTTGAATGATGGAAATGAATAATGATCCAATACTGATATCGACCCATTTACTTGCCAAGAGCAAAATAAGCAGTGGGGTTACGATAGGCGCTAGAATAGTGGTAACAGAAGCAATGGCAACTGCAAGCGCCACATTTCCTCTCGCAAGAAACACCATGACATTTGATGCTGTGCCACTAGGGCAGCATCCAACAAAAATAACCCCAGCAGCCACTTCTTTCGGTAAGTCGAACCCTATTGCTAATGCAAATGCCATAAATGGCATAATGATAAAATGTCCTGCTACCCCTAGTGCCACTTCTTTTGGACGCCGGAAAACTTCTTTAAAATCCGATGCTGATAGTGAAAGTCCCATGCCAAACATGACAATTCCTAATAATGGAACAATATAGGCTCCAATCCATATAAAATGATCAGGCAAGATATAAGCGATTATGGCGAATTCAGGATATTTTAAACCCCTTTAAAAAAATCCCATATGGTTATTTTCATTATGGACAGTCATATTTAAAGCGGTGATTTTTGGAACTATAATTCTCTTCCGCTAAAAATAGTGTGAATATGACATTTACTATAGAAATAGGGACAGGGTTTTTAGAGAATCTGTTCGATTTTTCACTTTATCTTTTAATAAAAAATAAGAGGGTGCTGTATATTGGTGGCAAACTAGTTAATAAGGAACTGGAGATTGAATTAGTATTTGTTGTTTTACAGGATCAATTATTGCTATTGTAAGTTTAGCTAGGGCTATAAAAGAAGTGGAGATGTGGTTTCTTTGATACATATATTAATTGCGGATGATGATCGGCATATTCGGGAGTTGCTTAAATTTCACTTGGAAAAGGAAGGATACATGGTATCGGAAGCAAAGGACGGGAATGAAGCTTCCTTGATATTGGAGAGGGAACGGATCCATCTGGCGGTTGTCGATATTATGATGCCATTTAAAAACGGACTGGATCTTTGTAAGGAAATCCGGGATCAATATGATCTGCCGGTCATTTTATTGACAGCTAAAGATCAACTTATCGATAAGGAAAAGGGGTATTTTGCGGGTACGGATGATTACCTCGTGAAGCCATTCGAGCCACGGGAACTTCTATTCCGGATAAAAGCGCTATTGCGAAGGTACCGTATGGTGAATTCTGAATCCATCTCATTGAATCAAACGGTCATTGACCGTAAAAGTTATGAAGTTCGAATAATGGGGAATACGCTGCTCCTGCCACTTAAGGAATTCGAGCTGCTGGCACAGCTTGGGAGTTTTCCAGATCAGGTCTTTACGCGTGAACAGCTTATTGAATTGGTATGGGGTGCTGATTTTGAAGGGGATGATCGGACGGTCGATGTCCATATTAAACGGTTAAGGGAACGTTTTGCCGGGCGGACCGATGATTTTGTTATAACGACTGTCCGTGGCTTAGGTTATAAACTGGAGGTCAACAAGAAGTGAAAACACTTTATTTCAGGATAGTTATTCAAACCATTTTAATCATGGTGCTTGCCAGTGTCATCGCTTTTTTAATTTCCAATGTTTATTATCATCAGGTTCAAAAACCCAACAATGGTGAGAAGATAAAGAAAGTCGCAAATGATATCGTCTCCTTATATGAGGAAAATCCTGATCAGGATATTGATGCGTATTTAACTCATATTGCAGGATTGCACTATCAAATGTATCTATTTAATGAGCAGGGTGAAGGAACTTTATACGGTGAGCCTTTTCGGGAAACGGCATTGGACACAGATACGATTTCTGCAGTTTTGAACGGGAAGACCTATCAAGGGATCGCCCATTATAATAATGGTTTATTTATTACCGGATTTTTTGAAGATGTATTGATTAATAGCATTGGGGTCCCGATGGACGTCAATGGTGAAAAACATGCATTGTTTGTAAGGCCGAATATAGAGCTGCAGTTTGGTGAATTCCGCTTTTTCCTTGCAGTTTTGCTTGTACTCACACTCCTTCTCAGCTTTTTATTTGTAATCATCAACACGCGTTTCATCGTTAAGCCGATTACGAAATTAACGGAAGCTACAAAAAGAATCGCCGATGGGGATTATAGTAATGAATTGAATGTCACCCGGAGCGATGAGATAGGGGATTTGGCACAGCATTTCTCGAAAATGACTCATAGTATCCAACGGTTGGATGATATGAGGCAGGAGTTCGTATCGAATGTATCCCATGAAATTCAATCTCCACTTGCATCCATTCAAGGTTTTTCCCAAACACTTCAATCGGAGGAATTAACAAAAGAACAAAGAAATCAGTACTTGTCCATTATTGAAAAAGAAAGCAGGCGCATGTCGTTGTTAAGCAAACAGCTGCTCATGCTTGCTTCGTTGGATAAAGCGGATGATCCGCTGCAACGGTCCCAATTCGATTTAGCGCAACAAATACGGCAAGTGTTGTTCATGCTGGAATGGAATTGGCGGGAAAAAGAGATGGTGATCGAAATGGATTTGCCTTCAACCTCCATTTCTGCAGATGAGAAACTTTTAAATCAAGTATGGACGAATTTGATAACCAATAGCATTAAATACTCGGAAAACGGCAGTTCGATCAATATTCGGATAAAAAAAGTAGGCAGTGCTGTTGAAGTGATGATTGCGGATACGGGTATGGGAATTCCGGAAGAAGACCTCCCTTATATCTTTGATCGGTTTTATAAAGTCGACAAAGTGAGGAACAGGAGTGAAACAGGAAGCGGATTAGGACTTTCGATTACGAAGAAGACGGTTGAACTTCATGGGGGAACGATCGAAGTTCAAAGCGAACTCGGTAAAGGGACCACTTTTTATATACGGTTGCCCCTTATGTAATCAGTTGTTCATCTTCCATTCATATTGATTGTTTACAATCAGGTCATACCGAATCAATTAG
The DNA here is from genome assembly GCF_050269675.1 of Peribacillus sp. NPDC076916. Lineage (NCBI taxonomy): Bacteria > Bacillati > Bacillota > Bacilli > Caryophanales > Bacillaceae > Peribacillus > Peribacillus sp. NPDC076916. The sequence goes on along the minus strand of NZ_JBNNIU010000014.1, from coordinate 34,274 downwards.
GACTTGATCGGTAAACAGAAGGAATGGGAGATGAAATAATGTTTTTGGCAATACGTGAACTAAAGCATTCAAAGTTACGTTATCTGCTGATTGGACTGATCATGGTATTGGTCGCTTTGCTTGTCTTTATCATTTCAGGATTAGCTAATGGACTTTCTTCGGATAATGCTTCATCCATACAAAACATGAAGGCCGACTATTTCGTAATGGAGCATGACTCCAAAAATAAATTGAACCGATCGATCATATCCATGGAGAAGCTGGATGAAATCCGGGCTTCGGCGGATGTTAAAGCAGCCGAAGGTCTGGGACAAATGATGATCACATTGAATAAAATCGGCTCATCGGAGAAAACGGATGTCACCATTTTTGCGACCGAAGCCAGTGGTATTTTAGCACCGAAGGTCATTGAAGGAACGAACTATGACAATGAGAAACAAGGTGAAGTGTTAGCAGATCGTTCTTTAAAAGAAGTGGGGTATAAATTGGGTGATTCACTTAAAGATGACCTATCAGGTAAGGTTTTCACCATTGTTGGATTTACTGAAAAGCAGTCTTACAGCCACTCACCGGTAGTTTACATGAATGTTAAGGGGTGGCAGGAGATTAATCCTGCATTGAAAAATCAAGAGAAAGATTCAATCAGCACAATAGCCGTGCAAATGGATTCGAAGGCAGAAGAAATTGTACGTGAATCACTGCCTGAAGGACTAACGCTCATTTCAAAAGAAGAATCTCTTCAGAGTATACCAGGCTACAAAGAGGAACAGGGCACGTTGACGATGATGATTGCCTTCTTGTTTGTCATCGCAGCTTTTGTTTTGGCTGTATTCTTTTATGTGATTACCTTGCAGAAGACGAATCAATTTGGAGTCCTTAAAGCACTTGGGGCCAATACGGGCTACCTGGCAAAAAGTATCGTTGGTCAAGTAATGCTGCTTGCCGTGACATGCATAGCCATCAGTGTTGCCCTGACATATGGCGTCACGTTAATCATGCCAGAAGGAATGCCATTTGAATTGAGTACCGATTTGGTCGTTAAATATTCCGTGTTACTTTTGGTTGTATCCGTATTGGGTTCACTGCTATCACTATACCGAGTAGCGAAGATAGATGCGATTGAAGCGATAGGGAGGGTATCATGATGGGGGATAAACTATTATTCGAAAACGTCAGTAAGATTTATGGGGAAGGCGACAATAAGGTGACAGCCCTTGATAATATTTCCCTGAATGTGAGGGCGGGGGAGTTCGTCGCCATCGTGGGTCCTTCAGGTTCAGGAAAAAGTACTTTTCTTTCGATAGCAGGTGCCTTACTATCTCCGAGCAAAGGCCGCTTACTGCTGAATGATGAGGATATTACAACTCTATCCCCAAAGGAATTGACTAGAGTGCGCCTTGAAAAGATCGGGTTTGTATTCCAATCATCGAATCTTGTGCCATATCTCACCGTACGGGATCAGCTTCTGCTACTTTCTGAACTGATTGGCAAGCGGGATAAAAAAACCATGAAAAAAGCGGACGAATTGCTTGGCCACCTTGGACTTGGACATCGGGCAGATCACCTGCCGGAAGCACTGTCGGGCGGTGAGCGGCAGCGTGTAGCCATCGCCCGTTCGCTGATGAATGATCCAGAAATCATTTTAGCGGATGAACCAACCGCAAGTCTTGATTCCAAAAGAGGCAGGGATGTTGTTGAAATGCTTGCACATGAGGTGAAGTCAAGAAATAAAGCGGCCATCATGGTAACGCACGATGAAAGAATGTTGGATTTATGTGATCGAGTGGTCAATATTACGGATGGCAAGGTTTTTGGATGAAGTTAAAAAACACACTCTCATGAGCTGATCATTAAATAATCGCCGCCTCTCCAAAGAAGAGGCGGCAGAAATCGCTTGGATTGGAACCTGGTCAATCGGGCCTGCAATCATGTATAATATTTTGCTTGTATCCTATAGTTATCTTCGGATTGATCATATTTTTTTATCTTAAAGAACAAACAGTGATAGGTTGCTTTCACACCTGATTCATTTCGATATTCTTTATCATATATGCTGATTAACTCTCGAAAAAAGGAAGGGCGCTGGCAGTAATTTTCTTTGTTGCTGTTAGCTGCACCAATCTTTTTAATTGAAGTGAAAAATTCACGTACTGTCTGAAAGTACTCCAGTTCAAACTCTTCCATTTTTGTTATCTTGATTGGAACTGCTGTTGAAAAAGGGATTGCTTCTTCACAAACTTGGGATAATTCTTCTAGAGAATAAAACATTTGACCTGGTGAACTATCAATGGCAAGCTCAAGCTTGTCCTTCGCCTGTTCATATGACATATGAAGCTCTTGAAAGGTATCAATTCCGAACGTTGAAAATATGAGGCTTCCATCAGCGGTTAATCGTGTAAACAGTTTTTCAAGTGTTGCAGGAAGTTCATTCAGCCATTGAAACGTTGCATTGGAAATAATCAAGTCGTAATGTTCATTAAGCGCCATTTCTTCGATATCCGTACATAAAAATGTAACACGTTCTTCATCTGTCATTCCTTTCGCCACTTCGACCATTCCTTGTGCCAAATCAACAGCCGTAATAGCGGCATTAGGGAATGTTTTGACGAGTAACCTGGTTAAGTAACCAGTGCCGCAGCCAATTTCAAGAATATTGGTTACCTGGTTGGTGTTTATTTCAGGAAGCAAATCCACTAATTGTTTTGCCATGTTTTTTTGAACATTGGCATACGCGTCATATGTTTTCGCATGTTCACTGAACCGCTTACTTAACAATCGCTTATCAATCATAAGTGTACTCCTTTTGAATAAAAGTTTTTATCTGCTGCATACATTCCTGTGGTCTTGTGAAAAACGGAGTATGGCCAGCGCCTTCGATAATATGAAACTCGGCTTTCCCACCGAGGTTTTCTTTAATGAAAGATGAGGCTTCGAGTGGACAAATGTTGTCTTCCCTCCCATGAAGCAATAAAAAGGGGGCTTCAATCCTATTGAGGCTTGCTCTAGCATCTTTCTGAAGTAAATAATTCAAGCCAATAAGAAGCGAAGACACATCATCTCCATGAAACTCGCTTTGAATGGTCTTGATGAATTGATGATATAAACCTTCTTCTTTTTCAGCTTCGGAAAACATCGCTTCATAGAAAGAAGCCAAAGTCTTCTCTTTATTGCGTTGTAGCTGTTTCTTCATGCGCTCGACCATTCGTGAATCCCAGCCAAATGAATAATTCTCTCCTGTTATAAACCGACTTGTTGCACCAAAAAGGATAAAACCTTTTATTTTTTCTTTATACGAACTTGCAAGTTCAAGTGATACTAATGATCCTAATGACCAGCTCAGTATATAAACTGGACCGTCGATGGAAGCGATTGTGTCTATGACTCTTTCTTCAAAGTCATTTAGTGCTTTCATATCTCTCCATTCTATAAATGAAAGGTGGAATACATCTGACAGCGGTTTGATTAACGGTTCAAACGCGCCTTTTTCCATTCCCCACCCAGGAAGCATGACTAAATTCGGCTGTTTCATTCAATAACACCCATTTCCTTTCCAATGACTGAAATTTTTTCAACTGCCCAATCAAGCTCTTTTTTATCGTGGAGAGCTGTTACGGTAAACCGGATCCTCGCCTCATTTTCAGGAACGGTCGGCGGCCTGACAGCAATAGCTGCAATTGCTTCTTTCTGTAAACGTGCGGCAAATTCCATCGCTTTTTCGTTTTCCCCGATGACGATAGGAACAATTTGCGATCGACTTCCGCAAATATTAAACCCGTTATATGTGAGTTCTTCTCTAAAGTGTCCTGAATGTGTTTGGAGCAGTGAGCGGCGTTCTGGTTCTTGCTGTACAAGTTCAATCGCTGTTTTTATGGCACCGAGAATGGCCGGGGGAAGTGCAGTTGAATAAATGAATCCGCGCATGCGATTTTTTAAATAGTCGATTAGCCATTTTTTTCCGACGACATAGGCACCGAATGAACCGAGCGCTTTACTGAATGTTCCCATTTGGATATCTATTTTATTTTGAAGTTGGAGATGACCGGCATAACCTTCACCTTTTTTACCGTAGATGCCGCTTCCGTGCGCTTCATCTGTCATTAACATTGCGTTATAACGTTCCTTTAACCGAACGAGGTCTTCGAGATAAGCAAAGTCACCGTCCATGCTGAAGACAGTATCCGTCACGATTAATTTACGTGCTTCAATTGGTGCTTTTTTCAAAAATGCTTCTAAATGATCTAAATCATTATGACGATAGCGTATATGCTTTGCACGGCTTAAAAGAGCTCCATCGACAATGCTTGCATGATTCAATTTATCGCTATAAATAATATCGTTTCGGGACAGCAGGGTGGATATTATTCCAAGGTTCGCGTTATATCCACTGTTGATAATGAGTCCCGCCTCGGCTTTCTTCCAATGGGCAAGAGCTTGTTCGGCTTGCTCATAAAGGGGATGATTGCCAATAATTAAACGTGAAGCCGTTGCTCCTGCACCATATGTATGTACTGCATCCACCATCGCCTTTTTCAGCCGCTCATCCCCTGCATATCCTAAATAGTTATTAGAAGCTAGATTCAGCATCCTGCACCCATTGATCGTAAGCCATGTCTGCTCGGCAAATGCCGTCGATACGAGTTCACGCTTTTGAGATATCTCTTCTAAATAAGCCAGTTCCTTCTTTATTTTCTCTTCCCAACAAGGTAATTGTTTTTCACTGTGCATGCCCATTCTCCTTTTTTATATGTTAACTAAAATAAATATAGGTTAACATATAAAATATTCTAATCATGACCCAATGAAACTGTCAAGCCTTGAAAAAGGACTGATAATAAAATGAAAATCCAATCTGGGAGTAATCAAAGTTCAAAAAAAGACACATATCAAAAGCGTGCGGTTGGTTATATGAACCAATTCGAGAAACATGAAACTAACATAAAAATAAGTTTAGGGAGAAGGAGGCTAATGATATTTGAATGGGCAGCGGCTTTGTTAAGCTAATGTATAAAAGAGCTTAGTGAAAATTAGTCCCATTTGTATGTATTAAGCCCGTTCATTGAAGATAATCTAACTTCCAAGGTAGTCTTTTTGTTAAACCTTCAAATCTTTGAAGGATTAAATGGAATTCCATGTTACTATAGAGCAGTGAAATTACCGAATTCACATTAACCATTACATAAAGGAAGGGTAATAAATATGAAAAAGATTTCTTTAGATGTTTTCTTTATATTAATAGGAGCTTTTATTTTCGCTTTGGCAATAAATCTTTTCGTCATTCCCAATGAACTTGGTGAGGGGGGAGTAACGGGGATAACCATCATTTTATTTTATCTTTTTGAATGGTCACCAGGGCTGTTAAGTTTGATCATTAACGCTTTCCTGCTCATCGTCGGTTATAAATATTTATCGAAAATGACAACGGTATATACAATCATAGCCGTTGCATTTAATTCACTTTTCCTTCATTTAACCGAAAGTTGGACGATTTCTTCAGATGAATTGGTTATCAATGCGATATTTGGCGGAGTTTTTGCCGGTGCAGGAATTGGCATGATCATTCGTGTCGGAGGCACTACTGCCGGTACGACGATCCTGGCACGAATTACGAATAAGTATTTGGGATGGAGCTTAAGCTATGGACTTCTGTTTTTCGATTTGATCGTTGCGTTCTCATCTTATTTCATCATTGGTGCAGAAGGCCTGATGCTCACTATTCTTATGCTTTATATTGGAACAAAAACGATGGAGTTCATCATTGAGGGATTAAACCCGAAAAAAGCGATTACCATCATTTCAAATGAAGCGGACCAGATTGCAAAACAAGTAACCGAATTGATGGACCGGGGGGTCACTGTTTTTAGCGGTCATGGATACTACACAAAGGCATCCAAGGATATTTTATATATCGTTATAAGTAAGCAAGAGGTACTAAAGTTAAAGAGAATAGTGCAGTCGACAGATAGCAATGCTTTTATAGCCATACATGATGTTAGGGACGTATTTGGTGAAGGATTCCTGGATATCTCGAAGTCCTGATGCGATTTGTGAGGCGGATATGGTATATGCGAATGAAAAGGCCTAATAGGCTTTTTTATTTTGCAATGCAAAAAATCTGTAAATTCCTAATATTTTGTTATATTATGTAAGTAAGAAACCACACACCCTGAGGAGTGCAGCCATTAAATGTGGAGGTGTCCAAGATGATCCTTTTAAAAGTGGATGACAGAAAGTTCGGGAAAAGCAAGATCAAGTACAGTGTCGTTGATAAGGAAACGAATGAATTGATCATTAGCGGTGTGTTTAAAGAGTTTGGACAAGCAAGCGATAAATATTATGAATTGAAGGATGAATACGGTTCATCCAATGTGAAGATGATATTGAAGTGAAAAGAGGGGGACCGACGGGTTTCCCTTTTTTCGTAGGCAATGCCATGAATGAAAATGCCCGTACAATAAATAACCGGATAAAGGAATAATCATAGATCTCTGAATCATATAATTAGGTTAAGAGAGTTCTTGATATCCTTTTTTTACAATATACTACAATTTTATTGTAAAGTATGGAATTTGATGGTAATATAAAGCACATAAATGTAAACGTTTGCAAAGATTTTTGTGAGGAGGTGATGTAAAAGAACTACGATAGACCATGATTTTTATAGAATGAAAGGCTTTTATTTTACTATTTTATGCAAACGTTTTCTTAAAATTGCATGAATCTTATGAAAAAGGGAGAGTCGGTAGGCATGAAGCGTAAAAAATGGTACGGGGGAATACTTACTGTTTTATTAGTTTTTAGTGTGATTTTGGCTGGATGCTCCTCTTCAACTGGTGGAAATAGCGACTCAAAGGATGTCGTGACGCTGGATATATTTCAATTCAAGGTAGAATTCAAGTCGCAATTCGAGGCATTGGCAAAACAATATGAAAAAGAGAATCCAGATGTAAAGATCAAGGTATCGACGGTTGGCGGCGGAAATGATTATAAATCAGCCATTACGGCAAAGTTCGCTTCAGGTGAGGAGCCGGCGGTCTTTAACATTGGCGGACCGGTGGATGTCGAACAATATAAAGATAGATTAACGGATTTAAAGGATACGAAGGCTGCTGCCGCAGCACTTGATGGCACTTTGGATGGCGTGGAAGAGGACGGGCAAGTCCTTGGACTTCCATTTAACCAGGAAGGATACGGCTTGATTTATAACAAGCGGATATTTAAAGAAGCCGGAATTAATCCTGATGAAATTACAAGTTATGAATCCTTAGAGGCGGCAGTCAAGAAAATGGATTCGCAAAAAGACAAATTGAAAATCGATGCAGTTTTCGCTTATCCGGTCAAAGAGAAGTGGGTGACAGGAAACCATTTATCCAATGTTTTCTTAGCACCGGAGTTTGATGGGAATGTGTTAGAGGCAAGTAAGGCTCCAACGGTTAAATTCACGGATGGTGACAAATTTAAACAACTGGTCGATATCCAAAATAAATATTCCGTCCAGCCGACAGCAAGCCTCGATTACTCCCAACAAGTGGAAGAGCTGTTCTCACTTGAAAAGGTTGCGATCATTCAGCAAGGTAACTGGGTGTATAACACAGTATATGATATGGACCCTGAGTTAGCTGAAAAGGGAATTGGCATCATCCCGATTCCAAATGGAGACTCTGCAGGCATGCCGGTCGGCGTACCGAACTATTGGGCGGTGAACAAGAAATCGGATGAAAAAGTACAAGAAGCAGCGAAGAAGTTCCTCGACTGGATGTATACATCCGAGGAAGGGAAAAAGGCCGTTTTGGAAGACTTTAAATTCATTCCTGCATATGAAGGATATGATGTCGAAAAAATTGCCGATCCAATTTCAAAAGAAATTTATAAATACTCCCAAGAAGGAAACACGATTGGCTGGGTGTTTAATGGATATCCGGTTGGTTGGAACGATGATCTTGGGGCAAGTGTCCAAAAATACGTAACCGGTAAATTGACTTGGGAGGAACTTGTCCAACAGAACATTGAAAATTGGGAGAAGATTCATAGCAAATAAGTATTGGGAAATGCAAGTGACCGATCGGCATGAAAACTGTGCCGATTGGTTGTTCCTTGTTATAGAAAAGTCACTTAGGGGAATTGCCTCGACAAGGGATTCATCAAATAACCCAGTCATGATCTAAAACCATTAACTATTAAATCATTTCAAGGAGGTCGGTTTCGTTGAGAAATCGGGATGCCGCATATTGGCTGTTTTTGACACCTGTTCTTGCTGCACTCATTTTGGTTGTGATCGTGCCACTCATCTACGGATTTTATTATTCCTTTACGAATTGGAACGGTTTAGGGACGCCGGATTTCATCGGTCTTAAGAATTATATGGACTTGTTTACGGATAAAGGGTTCCTTGATACATTTTGGTTCACCATTAAATTTTCCGTAGCGGCAATTGTGGTAATCAATATCATCGGATTAAGTTTGGCTCTCATCGTGACTTCGAAAATTAAATCAAGCAACATACTGCGGACGGTTTTCTTTATGCCAAATTTAATAGGCGGTTTGATTCTCGGCTTTATTTGGCAGTTCATTTTTATTAAGGTCTTCGGTGCGATTGGTGATTTGACTGGGATCGAAGCATTTAATGGATGGTTATCAACGACTGATACAGGTTTTTGGGGATTGATCATTTTAACATCATGGCAAATGGCCGGATATATCATGATCATTTATATTGCCTATTTGCAGGCTGTTCCTGAAGACTTGATCGAAGCGGCAAAAATTGATGGAGCTAACAGCTTCCAGCGTTTTCGCCATATAACTTTTCCACTAGTGGCACCCGCTTTTACCGTCAGTTTGTTTTTGACGCTTTCCCACTCGTTCAAGATCTATGATCAAAATCTTTCTTTGACGAATGGAGCTCCCTATAATTCAACTGAAATGGTTGCGATGAACATTGTAAAATCGGCCTTCACCGAAAATGATATGGCATATGCACAGGCAAAAGCGGTTATCTTTTTCGTGATCGTGGCGGTCGTTTCGCTGACACAGGTCTATTTCAATAAAAAACGGGAGGTTGAGCTGTGATGAGGGGAAAATGGAAATTGTGGCTGATTGGATTCATCGGATTCATTTTGGCCGTATTATGGCTCACTCCGTTTTATTTAATGCTTGTAAATGCCTTCAAAATGAAACGGGATATATTTGCCGATACACTGGGACTGCCTGAAACCTGGACATTCGAAAACTTCATTCAAGCTTTCGAGCAATTGGATTTCCTCCGGACTTTATTCAATTCTTTATTGATATCGGGCGTCAGTGTCGTCATCATCATCATTTTTTCTGCAATGGCAGCATACGCCCTTTCCCGAAACAAAAGTAAAATAAGTTCCCTGCTTTTCTTCGTGTTTGTAGCAGCCATGCTAATTCCGTTTCAGTCTGTGATGATACCGCTCGTTGCCCAATTCGGACAGCTAGGGATGTTGAACAAGGCCGGATTGATTTTCATGTATTTAGGTTTTGGCTGCAGTCTTTCCATATTCTTATATCACGGTACCTTAAAAGGCATTCCCATCTCACTTGATGAGGCAGCAAAGATTGATGGTGCTAACCGGTTTCAGGTATTTTGGTATATCATCTTTCCATTATTAAAGCCGATGTCGATTACAGTTGGCATCTTAAATGTCATTTGGATATGGAATGACTATTTGCTGCCATCCCTTGTTATTGGCGGAGCGGGATCGGAGACCATTCCGCTTAAATTATTCTTCTTTTTCGGTCAATATACGAAGCAATGGCATCTTGCCTTGGCTGGACTTACTTTATCCATCATTCCAGTCATCATTGCGTACTTTTTTGCTCAGAGGCAAATTATCAAAGGAATTGCAGATGGAGCCGTTAAATAACTATTTAAATATAGGGAATATTAAACCATGTGCGGTGAACGGGGAGTGTTGATGAATTTGTCTGTTACTATAAAAGACGTTGCCAAAAAAGCGAATGTCGCTCCATCAACGGTATCGCGTGTAATCCATAACAGCCCGACAATCAGTGAAAAGACAAAGCGTAAAGTACGCAAGGTATTAAAGGAAATGGGCTATCATATGAATGAAAATGCCCGGAACTTAGTCACGAAGTCAACTAAGGCCATTGGGATCGTCATGAAAAGTTCGGCAAGGGAATCACTTTATAATCCCTTTTTTCCAGAAGTGATCAGAGGCATCGGGGATTTTTGTAATAAAGAAGGGTACAGTCTTTCTCTGACAACCGGGGAGACGGAGGATGCCATCTTTGAGGATGTCGTGAAGATGGTTCAGGGCAGAAGAGTGGATGGCATGATTGTTTTGTATTCTAAAAAGGACGATAAAGTGGTGCCATACTTATTAAAGCAGGGCTTCCCGTTCGTTTTGATAGGGAAGCCAGGCACGACCATGAGCGGTATCACATTCATTGATAACGATAATGTTCAAGCGGCCAGGGAAGTATCGGAGTTTGTAATCAATCTTGGACATGAGCGAATTGCCTTTTTAGGAGGCAGTCCCGAGTTTGAGGTGATCCAGGACCGCCTGACAGGCTTTCAACAAGCGATGGAACAGGCCGGGGTGGATGTACGTCAGGAATATATCAAATTGATTCCTTTAAATCGAACGGATGGAATAAAGGCGATTGACGAATTGCTGGAATTGAAAGAGGCGCCAACCGCTTTTTTGGTTATGGATCTTTTATTGGGTGTTCTCTTGCTTGGAGTGTTGGCTGAAAAGAACTTGAAAGTGCCACAGCAAATAAGCGTCGTCTGTTTTAACCACTCGGAATTCATAGAATTTCTAAGTACGCCGCTGACAACGGTTGATATCCATACGTATCAGTTAGGGTATGAGGCGGCAAAATGCGTGTTCGATTTAATTGCAAATCCGGAAATGATGGAAAAGAGTATCAGCATTCCTACCAAAATCATAAAGCGGGAGTCACATTTTGTTGCCGAAAAGGAAATTAAAAGAAAAATGTAGAAATGTTTTACCAATTAAAGCTTGATTTTTGCTAACATAAATTTACAATATAGATTATCACTATTATTTTTGAAAATTCATACTTTAAAGGGATAAATTATGTTCTTATATTTTGATCTACTCTAACGCAAACGTTTGCGTTATGAATAAAGAGGTAATAGTTAAACATGCAAAGCAAGTTGCCATGAAATGAATCTTGAATGGAGGAGGTTGTTCATGAGAGTCCTGGTATGGAATGAGTTTCGCCACGAGAAAACAAAGCCTGAAGTAGCAAAAGTATATCCGGATGGTATCCATGGTGCAATTGCCGGCTTTTTACAAAGCGGGCAGGTCGAGGTGAGAACCGCCACTCTTGATGAAGAAGAGCATGGATTAACCGAAGAAGCACTGAAACAAACCGATGTACTTCTTTGGTGGGGGCATGTTGCACATGATGAAGTTCAGGATGAAATCGTTGCAAGGGTTCACAAGCGAGTACTCGAAGGAATGGGTCTCATCGTCCTCCATTCCGGTCATTTTTCAAAGATCTTCAAACGATTAATGGGCACGACTTGCGATTTGAAATGGCGGGTTGCGGATGAACGGGAACGGCTCTGGGTTGTCGATCCAAGTCATCCTATCGTTGATGGAATCGGAGAATATATAGAGCTTGAGAAGGAAGAGATGTACGGGGAACATTTTGATATTCCTGCACCAGATCAATTGATATTCGTCAGTTGGTTTGAAGGCGGGGAGGTATTTAGAAGCGGTTGCACGTATCAGCGGGGAAAAGGGAGGATTTTCTATTTCCGTCCAGGTCATGAAACATATCCTACCTACCATAATCCCGAGATTCAACGAGTGATTAAGAATGCCGTTAATTGGGTCAAGCCGGAATTTGGAATCGTAACGAACTACGGGAAAGCCGAACCGTTGGAATCCATCTCAGGCAAAGAGCTGAAGTGAAGGAGCGAACAAAATGGGCAAAGTGAAGGTAGGAGTCATTGGATGCGGGAGTATTGCAAAAAACAGGCATTTTCCGGAGTATGATGCACATCAGGAAACGGAGATCATTGCCGTTTGTGATATTGTGCCTGACCGGGCGAATGCAGCAGCACAAAGGTATGGCGCGCAAGCATATACTGATTATATAGAACTTTTGAAGAATGAGGAGATTGAAGCGATCAGTGTATGTACCCCGAATTACCTGCATGCACGCATCACAGTTGCGGCCTTGGAAGCTGGTAAGCATGTCCTTTGTGAGAAACCAATGGCTACTTCTTTAGTAGACGCTGAAAAAATGAATGCAGCAGCAGCGAAAAGCGGCAAAATACTAATGATTGGTCATAATCAGCGTTTTGTTCCCTCTCATCAAAAAGCGAAGCAGCTTATTGAGAGCGGGGAGGTAGGGAAGGTCTATAGCTTCCGGACGGCTTTTGGACATTCCGGGCCTGAAACTTGGAGCGTGGATGGACTGGAAAGCTGGTTTTTTAAAAAGGATCAGGCAGTCATTGGTGCAATGGGCGATTTAGGTGTTCATAAAGCTGATTTATTACGGTATATCCTTGGAGAAGAATTTGTTGAAGTGGGAGCCTTTGTGGAAACGACTGCCAAGAAAAATACAGACGTTGATGACAGTGCGGCCTGTATCCTCCGGACGGAGAGCGGTATCATCGGAACGCTTACCGCCAGCTGGTCTTATGCAAAAGAAGACAATGCTACGGTCATTTATGCGGAAAAAGCGGTATTGCGTCTTGAAGACGATCCGAAATACTCACTGATCATCCATCATGATAATGGAAAGACAGAAACCATCCAATTAGGAAGCATCCAGACTAATGACTCAGAAGGACAGCATGATTCCGAAGTGATCAGCCACTTTGTAAAATGTGTGGTGGACAATGAGGAGCCACTTGTCTCAGGAGTTGAAGGATTAAAATCACTAAAAGTCATTCTTGGCGCGATGGAATCAAATGCATCCCGAAAAATCATCCGCTTATAAAGGGGTTAAAAGTCATCATGTACAAATTAAAAATGGGTATTATCGGTGCTGGCGGAATTGCCCAAAAAAGGCATATCCCAGCTTTTCAAAAATTTCAAGATAAAGTGGTTTTATACGCCATTCAGGATATAGATGAAATGAAGGCGCGAGAAGTGGCGCGTGAATTTCATATCGAGAAGGTTTTCACCAATTATGAAGAAATGTTTGCCGAAGTGGATGCTGTTACGATTGCAACGCCAAACAAGTTCCATGCGGAGATTTCCATTGCTGCTCTGCAAGCAGGTGTACATGTGTTATGCGAAAAGCCAATGGCCATTACAACTGAGGAATGTTTAGCAATAACCGAGGCTGCTAATATATCGGGTAAAGTTTTATCGACCGCTTATCATTACCGCTTCATGAAGGAAGCCCAGGCTGCAAAGAAAATGATTCAGGCGGGTGAAATCGGTGAGCCGTATGTAGCGCGTGTACAGGCAATCAGGCGACGAAAAGTCCCTGGCTGGGGAGTGTTTACAAGCAAGGAATTGCAAGGCGGGGGAAGTGTGATCGATTACGGCTGCCATTTGCTTGATTTGGCTTTATGGCTGATGGATGACCCAGAACCGATTGAAATCGTAGGTTCGACATATAATTATGTCAGTAAGGGTGTCGATCAAGTCAATTTGTGGGGGAATTTCGATGCCTCTGTATTTGAAGTGGATGACCATGCCACGGCATATATCAAATTTGCCAACGGAGCATCTTTATTATTCGAAACATCTTGGGCCGCTAATATACGTGAAGAAGCAACTGTTTTAAGTTTATCCGGAACGCAAGGCGGTCTTGATGTGTTCCCGCTGGTCTTGAACCAGGCTAAGCACGGCATGCTTTTAAATAGTGAGGCCGTATGGATGCCAGGGGAGGATACACCAGACCTGCAGCAGGCAGAGAACTTTATTAATAGCTGTCTGGGGCTGGCAGAACCATTGGTAAAACCATCAGAAGCCATGAAAGTTTCGAAAATAATCGAAGCCATTTATCAAAGCTCGGCAAGTGGGAAGGTCATGAGCATAAATTAATGAAAAGGTGAGGTGGGGCTTGTGAAATTAGGGATTTTTACAGTGCTATTTGCTCAAAAATCATTCGAGGAGATGCTTGATTATGTCGCAGATTCCGGATTAAAAACAGTTGAAATCGGTACAGGCGGGTATCCAGGCAATATCCACTGTCCGCTCGATGAACTGCTGGAAAGTGAAGAAAAACGCCAAAAATACCTCGAAGCTGTTCAAACAAGAGGATTAACGATCAGTGCATTCAGCTGCCACGGCAATCCAATCTCTCCAGATGAAGCATTCGCTAAAGAAAGTGATGAAACACTTATTAAAACAATCAAGCTTGCATCCTTACTGAACGTCCCGGTAGTCAATACCTTTTCTGGTACAGCCGGTGATCACGAAGGAGCCAAATATCCAAACTGGCCTGTCGCCCCATGGCCGAATGAGTATACAGATGTGCTGAAATGGCAATGGGAAGAAAAATTGATCCCCTATTGGAAAAAAGCAGCTGCCATTGCCGATGAGCACAATATAAAAATCGGACTTGAACTGCATGGGGGCTTTCTCGTTCACACACCCTACACCTTGTTAAAACTGCGGGAAGCTACATCTGATGCAATAGGCGCCAACCTGGATCCAAGCCACCTTTGGTGGCAGGGCATCGAACCAGTCGGGGCCATCAAAATCCTAGGGAAAGCGGGAGCCATCTACCACTTCCACGCAAAAGACACATACTTGGATCAGGATAACATCAATATGTATGGATTAACTGACATGCAGCCATATGGGAATATCCAGAGCCGTGCCTGGAACTTTCGCTCTGTAGGATGCGGCCATAGCCTGCAAGAATGGTCCGACATCATGAGCGCCCTTCGCACATACGGTTACGATTACGTCGTCAGCATCGAACATGAAGATCCGCTGATGTCAGTTGAAGAAGGATTCCAACGGGCTGTTACCAATCTGAAAACTGTACTCATCAACGAAAGCCCAACTGATTTATGGTGGGTATAATTTGTAGCCATAACGAGCAGCCTATTGCAGGTTGCTTTTTATTTTGGCCCTTACTCGAAAAAGTGGAATTCACGAGTAAAAGTGCGGAATTCACGAGTAAAGTGGAATTCACGAGTAAAAGCGTGAAATTCACGAGTAAAAGTGCGAAACTCACAAGTAAAAGTGTGAAATTCACGAGTAAAAGTGCGAAACTCACGAGTAAAAGTGCGGAATTCACGAGTAAAAGCGTGAAACTCACGAGTAAAAGTGCAAAATTCACGAGTAAAAGCGTGAAACTCACGAGTAAAAGTGCGAAACTCACGAGTAAAAGTGCGGAATTCACGAGTAAAAGTGTGAAATTCACGAGTAAAAGTGCGAAACTCACGAGTAAAAGTGCGGAATTCACGAGTAAAAGTGCAAAATTCACGAGTAAAAGCGTGAAACTCACGAGTAAAAGTGCGAAACTCACGAGTAAAAGCGTGAAACTCACGAGTAAAGCGGAATTCACGAGTAAAAGCGTGAAACTCACGAGTAAAAGTACGAAATTCACGAGTAAAGTGGAATTCACGAGTAAAAGTGCTAAATTCACGAGTAAAAGTGCAAAATTCACGATGGCTGTATCCAAGGAGATAACTGGTTTAAAAAAAAATCAATTTGACAGTCACTATACTAAGTGTTACAGCATACCATGTAGTAAGTAACACTGGATACCAACAGCACTGAATAGTGAAGTGGCAAAAATATTTTTAAGAAAAAGTTGACACCTCTACTACTCGGTGTTACTGTTTAGGTGTAATAAGTAATACTAAATAGCGTGGTTTCCCAAAAGCTATTCCGTAAAAATTCCCCTCAGAACTAAGTTTTACTTAATATAAGTCGCAAAATAGAGGAGGCTCTGAACATGGAAAATTTAACTGAAATGCTGAAGGGTTCACTGGAAGGCTGCGTGCTGGAAATCATCAGCCGCCATGAAACCTATGGTTACGAGATTACCCGCCGCCTGAACGAGCTTGGGTTTACTGAAGTCGTGGAAGGGACGGTCTACACCATCCTCGTGCGATTAGAAAAGAAAAAGCTGGTGAACATAGAGAAGAAACCGTCAGATATGGGGCCGCCCCGCAAGTTTTACTCACTTAATGAAGCTGGCAGCCAGGAACTTGAACTGTTTTGGAAAAAATGGGATTTTGTATCATCGAAAATCAACGTCTTAAAGTCAATCTAGCTTCATAAGATATTCCGTACGATATTTTTGGAGTGTCTTGTTCAGCTTTAGAAAAGAGGAGGAAAAATAACATGATGGAATTGTTCAAAAAAATGATTGGTGATAAAAAAGAGTATAAAATGATGATGGCACGGGTTGAAGCCCTGCCAGAGGACTACCAGTTTGTATTTAAGAAAATTCAAAACTACATGTGGAATTTCTCGGCGGGCAACGGGATGGATATGCTGCACATGCAGTATGAATTAATCGATTTGTTCGAAGCCGGTGCGGCGGAAGGCAGACAAGTGCTGGAAATCACCGGGGACGACGTGGCGTCCTTTGCCGACGAACTAGTGGCAAATGCTAAAACCTATTTCGCCAAGTATCGTGAAGATTTGAATGAAAGTATCGTGAAGCGATTGGGAAAAAATAAATTCAATAAATAATTCCGACTGAATAGCTGGTTACAAATGTGAAATGCCACCTACGCTATTCAGTTATATTTTAACCTGGTAATAAGTTATACTGATTATCAGTCAGACTAAATAGAGGGGTATAGGCAATATAGTTCCGCAGGGCGCTCGGAAGGATAATTAGGGTTCTTACAAGCGGTTTTGCTGCACTATTAAAAGGAGGAAAAAAGTATGAGCAATGCAGCGATTTCTGTAAAAGGGTTAATAAAAAACTTTAAAGACAATGAAGTCTTAAAGGGGGTGGATTTTGAGGTACGGCGTGGCGAAATTTTCGCACTGCTGGGCTCAAATGGAGCGGGCAAGACGACGACGGTCAACATCCTCTCGACTTTGATGAAGGCCGATGGCGGCGAAGTCGGTATTTGCGGCTTTGACGTCCAGTGTCAACCGGAACATGTTCGCCAGAGCATCAGCCTGACAGGGCAGTTTGCAGCTTTAGACGGCATGCTTACCGGGCGCGAAAACCTGCTGATGATCGCCAAGTTGCGGGGAGTTTCCAATCCCGCTCAAGTCGCCGACAATCTGCTTGCGAGATTCAGCCTGACCGATGCGGCCAACCGCCGGGCGGATAAATATTCCGGCGGGATGAAGCGCCGGCTTGACATTGCCATGAGCCTGATTGGGACGCCAGCCGTCATTTTTCTCGACGAACCGACGACAGGGCTTGACCCCGAAGCGCGGATTGAAGTCTGGGATACCGTCAAGGAGCTTGCCGGCGGCGGCACGACAATCTTGCTGACGACCCAGTACCTGGAGGAAGCCGAACAACTGGCGGATCGTATCGCCATCCTGCATGGCGGAAAAATCATCTCGACCGGGACCCTTACCGAACTCAAGGAGATGTTCCCGCCAGCGAAAGTGGAGTACATTGAGAAGCAGCCGACATTGGAGGAAATTTTCCTCGCGATCATCGGCAAAAAGGAGGAGATGTAAATGAATAGCAAAACAGGGGTATTACTAGGGCGTTTAATGCGCAATATCATGCGCAGCCCTGATACAATTATCACGGTTGCGATAACGCCGATTATGATGATGCTGCTGTTTGTCTACGTGTTTGGTGGCGCCATAGAGGCAGGCACGGACAGCTACGTCAATTATTTATTGCCGGGAATATTGCTGATGGCTATCGCATCCGGCGTCGCTTACACCTCCGTGCGGCTGTTTACGGATGTAAAGAGCGGGCTGATGGCGCGTTTCATTACCATGCCCATCAAGCGCTCGTCGGTATTGTGGGCTCATGTGTTGACCTCGCTTGTATCCAATGCGCTTACTGTCGTCGTGGTGATCCTCGTCGCGTTCTTGATGGGCTTCCGTTCCAGCGCTGATATCCTGGATTGGCTCGCGGTGGCTGGGATACTCGGGCTGTTTACGTTAGCGCTGACATGGCTGGCAGTCATTCCGGGATTGACAGCGGGGTCCATGGAAGGGGCTACAGCCTACTCGTACCCGCTGATTTTCCTTCCGTTTATCAGTTCGGCCTTTGTCCCCACCGAAACCATGCCTAAAATTGTCCGTGCGTTCGCTGAGAACCAGCCAGTGACTTCAATCGTGAATGCAATTCGTGCCTTCTTGTATGAAGGGTCAGTTGGCAACGATATCTGGATCGCGCTTGCCTGGTGCGTCGGCATCATGGTAATCGCTTACTTCTTCGCCAGTAAAGTATTTAAGCGCCAGTTAGGGTAAGTACACCATTATCGGATTAGCCATTACAATAGTCAGCCATTGCGATGAATGCATTTGCTATCACATGGAAGAAATGCTTAAATGCCGGGGCAACCATCCTATGTTAACCCTCAAAATTGTTGTGATTGGTGGTGGCTCGATCATTTTCCTAACGCGAGGTTTGCCATGCATGCTCCGAGTAAAACTGCAAAACTCACGAGTAAAAGCGTAGAATTCACGAGTAAAACTGCAAAACTCACGAGTAAAAGTGCGGATTTCACGAGTAAAAGCGTGAAGCTCACGAGTATATCCGCAAAACTTAAAGCAAATGATTGCTGAAAATTCTTCTGAAATTAAAAAAGCGATGCCCCCGAAAATCTGGAGGCATCTTCATTATCATCTTTGCCTTGGGGTGTAATCCAATTCCTTAAATAGCTCTGTCAATTCATCTTCGGTCAGGTCGCGCCATTGTCCGTTCGCCAGTCCGTCCAGATGGATGTTCATGATCCGGATTCGATGTAAATCACGGACTTCATACCCCAGTGCGGAGCACATACGGCGGATTTGTCTGTTCAGTCCTTGCATCAAAGTGATGTTAAATGTATATTGGGTCAACTGCTCAACCTTGCAAGGAAGTGTTTTCGTATCCAAAATCTCCACTCCTGAGGACATATCTTTTATGAAGGACGCGGTAATTGGCTTATCCACGGTTACGATGTATTCTTTTTCATGCTTGTTTTCTGCCCGAAGGATTTCATTTACGATGTCTCCGTCATTTGTAAGAAGGATCAGACCGCTTGAGTCTTTGTCCAGCCGTCCGATATGAAAAATGCGAAGCGGATGATTTACAAAATCAACGATATTCCCTTTAATGTGTTTTTCGGTCGTACTTGTAATCCCTATCGGTTTATTCAATGCAATATAGACATTTTGCTGTTCGACTTTTATCGGCTTGCCGTCTACACGGACATCATCGCCGGGTTCAGCTTGGCTCCCGAGCTCAGCTACAGTGCCATTAATCGTCACACGGCCCTCGGCTATCCATTTGTCTGCGCCTCGTCGCGAGGTAATTCCGGATTCACTGATAAATTTATTGATCCTCAACTAAAGCACACCTTTACATTCAGATTTTCTTCTTTAAAGAATAACGTAAATCATGGTGCATAGACAAGGGGAAAAGACAGAAAGCGTTTGTTGGTGAGAATTACTGGATGTTCTTTACATGTTCTTCGTGACAGCTGCCGGATATGCCTTTTTCTTTTTGCTTGTCAGGTAGACGCCAATAAAGACAAGGATGCCGCCGAGGATTTGGATGATCGTAATCGCATGACCTAAAACTAGGCTAAGGATGGCGGTAAATACAGCAATCAGATTCAGGTAAATTCCAGCCTGGCCGGCATTAATCTGGCGAAGGGAGATATTCCAGAAAATAAATGAGCCGACAGACGGGAAGATTCCAATATAGAAGAGCCCGGTAATGGCTTTACTGCTTAAATCAAGGTTCATTCCCGAGCCAATGGCAAATGGAGCGACGAGAATCAATCCGAGAAATACAGAAACGGCAGTAGCAGAGATGATTGGAATGCTTTTCAGTTTTTTACTGATTATTGAATAGAAGGTCCAAACGAGAATCGCCAGGATCATCAATAGGTCGCCTTTATTGTAAGTGAGCTGGAAAATATCTAGAAGGTGTCCTTTTGTCAAGACCAATAAAACGCCGAATAAAGATATGATAAGTCCGAGTGCATGAAGGAATGAAATTTTCTCCTTTAACAGCAAAGCGGAAAAAAGAACAATTAAGGCAGGATTCATGGAATTGACAAGAGCGGCATTCATGGAAGTTGTATAGGTCAAAGCCCAATAAAGGAAAAAATTATAACTGATGATTCCGAGCACACCCAAGACCAATAGTAATTTCCAGGCTTTCCATACACTCTTCCAGTCTGGCCTTTCAATCCATTGGGCTAAGGGAAACAATAAGAAAATGGCAATTAGCCATCGCATGAATGTTAGCTGGATCGGGGAAAGTTCGGTCACAACGTACTTTCCGAATATGTAATTACCGGCCCAGAACAAATTTGCCAAGATAAGAAATAAAATAACAATAGATTTTTTCATCAGACGGCCTCTTCCTTAATTTATGGAATATTCACTAAATATAACAAAGTAGAGGTACCTAAGCAATACAGAGAGCCTGGCCGTCAATTTTTGTGCAAGGATGAGCCACAGAGCAGGATAAAAAGGCCGTTCAGCAAAAGCTGAACAGCCTTTTCACATCTCTAATTAAGCGAAAATGGCACTGATTTCGGCGATTTCATCCATGGTTAGATCGACATCCAATGCTTGTAAGTTGCGTGTGACCTGTTCTGGCTTTTTCGCTCCGGGAATCAGTACATCGATCGAGTGCCGAGTTAAATACCAAGCTAGTACGACATCGGCGACTTCGGTATGCTTCCTGTTGGCAATCGCCCGCACTTCTTCCACTTTTTGCAGGTTGCTTACAAAGGCTTGTCCTTGGAAAAGCGGACTTTTGGCCCGGCCGTCCTCGAATGTTGATTCCTGATTATACTTGCCGCCGAGCAGACCGGAAGCAAGGGGGAAATAAGGAATGAAGGAAATATCATTTTCGGCTGTATATGGCAGCAGGTCTTGTTCTGCCTCCCGTTTGAATAGATTGTACTCGGATTGCAGGACATCGACATAGCCGTCTTTATTCGCTTCCTTCAATTGTTCGTACGAAAAGTTCGAGACGCCGATTGACTTGATTTTGCCTGCATCTTTCAATTCCTTTAAGGCACCTACTGCTTCATCTTTAGGGGTATCCTCATCGGGGAAATGGATATAAAATAAGTCAATGTAGTCCGTTTGGAGCCTTTTTAGACTCGATTCCACAGCATTTTTCAGAAAAGCCGGAGAGTTATCAAAGACTATGCTGCCATCGACAAATTTATGTGCCCCTTTAGTGGCAAGGACTATGTCATTGCGTCTGCGGCTCTCTTTAAGGATTTCACCAATAAGTTCTTCTGAACGCTCAGGACCGTAAATGTATGCTGTATCCCAAAAGTTGATTCCCTTTTCCAATGCCGTTCGCAAAACATCCCTTCCTGTATCCTCGCTTAAATTAGGGAAGAGGTTATGTCCGCCAATTGCATTCGTGCCAAGGCCAATCGGATTTACATACAGATCTGTTTTACCAATACGGGTTTGCTTAGACATATTACTTATCATCTCCTTTGACCCCATCATAACAAAAAGTGGATGCTGATTTCCAAAATAAAGCAATGCAGGCGTGCACAAAATAAGCAGATGATTTGTAAAATCACCTGCTTACTTCATTATTATAGTGTTTCGATTTCCAACTCCTCAGCTGGAGCTGTTTGTCCGATTTGACTGAGCAGAACGCCAAGGGCTGTACCGACGAGAGCAGGGATGATCCACTCCATGCCGTAGGCGGAAAGGGGAAGGATATCACTTAAGGTTTGCACGGGTCCTAATTGTAAGCCGAAAGCATTCAGTCCATCCATCAAGGCGAAAACTCCTGTGAAAGTCATTGCACTGCGATAAACCTTCTTCGGGTTTTTGAAATGACGGCTGAAGAATGTCAGGACAATCAAGACGATCGTTAACGGATAAGCCATTACAAGGAATGGTACCGATACTTTCAGAATTTGATTCAGACCCATATTTGAAAGGATGAAACCGACGATTGTTACGATCAGAATGACGGTTTTATAGTTTAGCTTCGGGAAAAGTTTCGAGAAATACTGTCCGCAAGCAGTAGTCAATCCGACGACGGTGGTGAAGCATGCTAAAGTGAAAATGATGCCAAGAAGGACCTTTCCGCCAGTTCCAAGCAATAGGGTCGATGCGACAGTGAGGATATCCGTTCCGTTTTCGAATGAACCATCGGCTGCCATGCGTGCCCCGATTACTCCTAAGGAGATATAAACTAAAGAAAGCAAAACGCCAGCGATGAGACCCGCTTTTACTGTATATCTCGTCAATTGCTTTCGTTCGGAAATCCCCCTTTGCTGGATTGAAGTAAGGATGACGATCCCAAAAGCCAGAGAAGCTAGAGCATCCATCGTGTTGTAGCCTTCAATGAACCCTTTTGAAAATGCTCCTGCAGCATATGCTTCGGTTGGAGCTTGGAAAGGAGCATCAAGCTTTACGAACCCAACGACACAGAGAATGACCATCGACAAGAGAAGAACGGGTGTAATCCAGCGTCCCATGAAGGTTTCCATTTTTTCCGGATTCAATGAAATGGCATAAACGATGATGAAAAATATGGTTGTGAAAATGAATAGGAATAGTGATTGATTCATTGAGTCGCCAAAATACGGCTTGAAGCCCATTTCATAGGCAACATTCGCATTTCTTGGAATGGCCAGAAAAGGCCCGATGCTTAAATAGATGACTACCATGAACAACGTACTGAATAGTGGATGTACACGGGCCCCGATGGTTTGTGCCCCGCCTTTAACAAGTGAGACTGCAAGAAGCACCAAAATTGGCAGGCCGACTCCGGTTACAACAAAACCGGCAATGGCTGGCCAGAAGGAGGTTCCAGAAGATGCACCCAAAAATGGAGGGAATATGAGGTTTCCCGCTCCGAAGAACATTGAGAAAAGCATAAGGCCGATAAATAATGTGTCTGTTTTTTTCATGGTGATTTCTCCTTTTTTTAAAATGATAACTCTCGCCGACTGGCCTAAAAAAGGCTAATGAAAGTGTTTTGTGCAAATAAAAAACTCGCCCCTGAAAATCAGGGACGAGTTTGTGCTCGCGATACCACCCATATTCCGCACTACAAAGAAGCTGCGGCACTCAGTCAACGTACGAATTCATACGTGATCCATTGTAACGGCGGAAACCCGTCAAAGCCTACTGCATTTTCAGCTTTGCATCTCAGAGATGATTTTCGGATAGGCCTTGGACATCGACTTCCACCACATGTCGACTCTCTGTGGAACAGGGTTCTCATCTTACTCTTTCTCTTCATAGATTTTATAATATAATGACAATTTAGCAAATTCTGATTATGAAGTCAACATATTTTATCATTAATCCTTTAAAAGGAGCAGGAAATTAGTCCCTCGTTGGCGAAATTTCCTTTATCCAGAGGATTTTTTAAAGAAGAATGGGCTATTACTCCCTATTATCTTTCTAATCGCAACTATATTATAATAGAAGGCAGAACACTAAAGGAGACAACAGTATGTCTGAAAATAAAAAATTAAGCCTGGCCGATGCAGTCAAACAAAAACTGGCTCAAAAGCAAGCAGGATCAAGTAAAGATAAACTGGAAACAGGTGTTGTGAAGAAAACGAAACAGCTTAAAAGCCAGTTGACCAAAAAGCCGAATAACCAACGTAAGCGTACAGGGGTATAATCCTAATTTGTCAAAGGACAACGACTGTTCAGAGCTTATCAGAGAGCAGTTACCTTTTATGAATGAGGGTACTGCTTTTTTATATGAATGGAAAAATGGGGATTTAGTAATGGACGGGGCAGGGGGATTTTGCTTTAGTGCCAGGCTTCTGGTAATTTGGAGGTATAAAGAATGATTCGCCCACCTCTATCTGGTATGTGGTAAAACGAGAAAAAACATTTTTTCTCGAATATGGAAATGACATTTCTATATCGTTTTATTAAAAACATTACAGTTCCATTTGTTTCTGTTTTAAAATTGTAAGAGTGGTGACATGTTGTTACCATATTGTTTTGCTAAAATAATATTTTAAGGTTTTGTAAATGATTTTTTAACTAAAGGAACCTATAGATTGAAGTTAGGTCTACTAGAAGGCTTATGGAATCAGTGATTTTCCTTTAATTGAAAATATGAAATATATCGGGGGAATAAAGATGGACGAACGGCTGATCGGAAAAAAATACTATGAAACGATGGTTGAGGATACAAGGAAGCACCCGATTCAAGCTTTGGGTGAAATGTTTCTCGTGGAACAAAAAAAGGAAATAGCGGATTTAACCGCCATTCGATTTGCTCAAGGAGAAGTATATTTTCAGCATCATGACTATGAAGCAGCCATTTTTAAATGGGAGAACATAGAAGGTGAACTTGGTCCATGGGCGAAGAAAAACATCGCTGATGCTTATTTTGAATTGGAAATGTACTCAACCGCAGAGGATATCTATAAATCCGTCGATACGGATGAAGCGGTCTTGAAAACAGAGGTTCTTTTGCAACTTTTTTCCCTGTACATAGTGGAATCGAGAAATGACCTAGCTTCCAAAGTCGTGAAAGAAGCAGTCGAGTTTCAACCGGATTACCCGAATGTCACGGAAATCGCACGTGCCTTTTTTGAAGAACAAAAGGATTGGAACAGTGCGGTGGTATTAGCGGCTAATGAAAGTATCCGTACAGAATCAATGGGCTGGTTCGATGTGCTGAAGACGTATATCCAGCAGGGGGTTGCCCAATCGATGGATCCGGATTATTTTTCAACTGTCCTTGGTTCGCTATACACACTTGACCAGGAACGTTTCGAAAAAGTGACGGTTGCCCTTTGGAAAAATTATAAATATACGGATTCTTATTTCGAATGGCTAAGAGTGATTAATAATTTGATAGATACCATCGAATTGAACCATGCTGATGTATGGGATGAGCTTTCCGTCTATTACAGGGATGCATATGCAGGTCTTTTAGAAGGAACGCACCTAATCAAAGATTTAAGTCCTGTCGTGCCAAGGTTACTGGAAAACTGGCTTAAAATCGCAGATGGGGAGCTCTCGTTGTTTGCGGCGGCATCCGCGTTGTCCTGGAATGAAATCTTCCCGGATACGATCAATGCGCTGGTCATTCAGGATGCAGAAAGCCTGTTGGTGAAATCGCCTAAATTAGGAGGCGGACTTGAAGCGGGAGAGAAACTGTTCAATTCCATTATCCAGTGGGCTGAAGATAATGATCTAAAGGTTGGCAATAAGCTTAAATGGATGGTCGAGGGGCTTAAGGATACCGAAAATTTCAATCTTCTTCTTGTAGGAAGTACAGGAAATGGCAAGACATCCTTCATTCAGTCAATTGTTGGCGAGAGCATTGCTGCTGAAGATCATTCATCCTTAGTCAGTGTCAAAGACGGGGATGATTTGGAAATCCTTGAAATTACCGATACAGATAGAAAGGTTGTCATGGAGCTAGCTGAATTGGATGAAACACGCCGCCAGCGCGGGACTATTGTTGATGTGACAATCATAAGTGACTACCTAAGAAATAATGGTCTGCGATTATTGGATACACCGGGGTTCAATGGGGAAAAAAGCGTGGAATCCGATTTCCAAGGGTATTTACATGGCAGTGATGGACTGATGTTCGTCCTGGACGCCCGGGCGCCTTTCACCGGCAGCGAACGGGATCTGTTATTGGAAATTCAAATGATGGCTCCGAAACTGCCGATTCATTTCTTATTAAATAAAATGGATACGATATACAGTGATCAGGTCGCAGTCCGGATGGAAGACGAAACATGGGATAAAGTGAATGCATATTTCCCGAATGCGAAAGTATTCGCTTTCTCCAAACTTTATGATAGCAAGCAACAATTGAAGGACCTTTCAGCCTTCCTTCAATCGAATTACCAAGATGAGAATTGGAAGGAAAGAAGATCTGAGAAAATCCTTGCATTCATTCGTAAAACTTTATCTTATCTGTTAGAAAAACGGGCAGCCAATGAGCGGAAATGCGAGCATTCCATCTCTTGGAATGAACAGATGGAAGTCAAACTGAATGGGGCGGTCAATCAACTGGCTGATTTGGAAAAAGAAAAAAGTGAAAATATCATAAGGTCGTATCGTCTGCTTAAGGATGAAGTGAAAAATCAGCTTTCTACTAAAATTCCTGAATTACTGAAGGATTGTTCTAAATCATTAACGGAAAGCAGTGATTTCAGCCAAGTCCATGTACAGTTAAACGAAGAAATGAATGAGCGGATTCAAAACTTCATTTCTGATAAGATCATGCCTCAATATTATCGTTCTCTACAAGACTGGATTGCCAGTTCCCAAATGGAGTTCTCACAAAGCCAGCAGTTTATGGATGAGATGAGTGCCGGATTCAATGAATTATACAAAGAAGAACGGATTACGCTTGCAGGTGACTTCAGAGTATTGGATGACTGGCGCCGTGATGCCGATCGGATGACAAGCAGTATCCGCATCGAAAACGTTAATATACTTTTGCGCAGGACTCCATCACAATTGCTGCTTAAAGGAGCAGGGAAGCTGTTTGGGGCGATACCGCAAAATAAAGCCAATATGTACAATCGTTATAAGAAATATCTGGAAAGTGAAGACTACCTGGATGTTGCAGAAATGATCACGGAACGTTTCCTTACCCAATTTGGATTGTTTGAAAAATCTTTGGATCGGGACATCTCACTTTTCTATCGCAGTTCATTTGCCTTACTTCAAAAAACGATTGAACAAACGCAGACCGAGATAAAAGACTACCAGGCTGCATTGGAACATATGAAAGAAAATCCGGAAGTTTACCGTGACCCGATCACTTTGTTCGAAGTGAAATTAAGGCAGTTGGAGAGGCTTGAAAAAATCGAGAAAAAGCGTCTAGCCCAACTTCAAAGAAAATAAAAAATATCAGGGAACATTTCAAATATTCAAAAATCTATTGACTTTATGACTATATCCCTATAAAGTGATAATTACGAAAACGTAACACAATATATCTCTTATCAAGAGTGGCGGAGGGACTGGCCCTAAGATGCCCAGCAACCGTTCCATTAGGAATTGGTGCTAAATCCTGCAAAACAGAAATGTTTTGACAGATAAGAGAGGGACAAGTCTGCAAAACAGCTGATTAAACCTCTCTATATTAGAGAGGTTTTTATTTTGGGATTTACACCAACTAAACTGATAAGACTAAATTGAAAATATGGAGGGAAAACAAGATGAGAAGGTCTATTAAAGGAATATTCATTTCAGCCATCGCTTCGGCTTTGCTTTTAACGGGGTGCTCCACTGGGCAGAGTTCCACAGAATCGAAGAAAGAAGAAAAAGTATCATTTGAAAATGTACCGGAAAGATTTGCAGATGGGGATGGAGCCAAGATCAAAGTGATCCGTAAAATTGGCGGTGATGATCATACGGCCCAATACCTGGCGGGGGCGAAGGAAGAAGGAGAAGCACTGGGATTTCAAGTGGATACATATACAGCCAATGGTGATACGGCTAAATTTCATGATGCGATAGCGCAGGCTTTGGAGGAAGATTACGATGGGTATATCATTTCCCATGGTGATGATGCAGCAACTGTGAATGACGTTCAAAAGTTGGTTGATGCAGGTAAAAGCGTTGTCACGTTCGATTCAATAGGCGAACTATCTAAAATTGATGGCGTGACATTAACCTCACAGGATGATGAAGCGTTGGCAACACTGGCTTTTGATAAACTGTTAAAAGAGCAGAAAGGTGAAGCGGCAATTGCCTATCTTTGGGTGGATGGTTTCCCACCAATGGTAAGAAGAAATGCAGTCTATCAGGAAAAACTAAAAGAAAATCCTGGGATTAAAGAAGTCGAAAGATTCGGGGTGGCATCTGCTGATACTTCGGTTCAAACACAAAAT
Organism: Peribacillus sp. NPDC076916; assembly: GCF_050269675.1. Classification (NCBI taxonomy): domain Bacteria; kingdom Bacillati; phylum Bacillota; class Bacilli; order Caryophanales; family Bacillaceae; genus Peribacillus; species Peribacillus sp. NPDC076916. The sequence continues at coordinate 6,346 of NZ_JBNNIU010000014.1, read as the reverse complement.
GCTGTAGCCGCAATGCTGAATAAATACCCTAAAGGTAAATTGGATGCCATTTTCGCAACATGGGATGCCTTTGCCATCGGTGCAGCCCGGGCGATTAAAGAAGCGGGCCGCGATGAAGTGAAGATATATGGTATTGATGTATCTAACGCAGATCTCCAGGAAATCCAATCGGCTGATAGCTCATGGTCCTACACGGCAGCGGTCGATCCCAAGCTGATCGGTGCAGTGAATATGAGGATATTGGCTAAAAAATTAGCGGGCGAAGATACTCCGCAAACCTATGACTTAGAGGCTTCACTTATTTCACAAAAGCAAGTCCAAGCTTCAAAAGAAGCGGTAAACATGGCAAATCTGTCTGGTATTGTCGATGGCTGGGGTGAATCTACGGAATTTGAAGAAGATTGGATGAAAGTTTTGAAAGATCATTATAAAAAGTAAAAAGAGACACTCTCTTTCCAGTGAAGGGAGTGTCTGTTCAATAAGGGGGAATGGACATGGGCACGCAACTAGAAATGAAGAGGATTTCGATTGAATTTCCAGGGGTGAAGGCGCTGAGTGAAGTTGATTTTTCCGTACAATCAGGGACAGCCCACGCATTGGTCGGTGCAAACGGAGCAGGAAAATCGACTTTAATGAAAGTTTTATCGGGAGCCCATGTTCATTATTCAGGTGACATTTTCATTGATGGGATGAGGCGGGATATCCGCTCGCCAAAAGCGGCTCAGGAACAAGGCATTCAAATTGTTTATCAGGAAGTGGATACAGCCCTCATCCCTTACTTAACGGTTGGCGAAAATGTAATGTTGAACGATATGGTCCAAAACATGGGAAAAAAACAGAGGATCCAATGGAAAGAGCTGCACAAACGAGCCTCTTATATTCTTGAAGATATGAAAATTCGTGTCCCTTCGAAAAAGCTGGTAAGAGATCTTACCTTGGCTGAAAAACAGATGGTCCTGATAGCAAGGGCCGTTTCGACAGATTGCAAATTCCTGATTCTCGATGAGCCAACTGCTCCGTTAAGTCATACGGAGACGACAGAACTTTTTCGAATTGTAAATGAATTAAAGCAAAAAGGCGTGGGAATCATTTTCATTTCACATCGTCTGCCTGAGATTTTTGAAATCTGTGAGGAAATTACGATCATGAGAAATGGGGAGCGTGTCACTTGTCGAAAGAAGGAAGACATGACCCGTAACGAAGTGGTAGAGAATATGCTCGGTAAAACCATGGATGACCAATTTCCAGAAGTGAATGCTTCGATCGGAGACGTCATTCTGGAAGTGAGCGGATTGTCAGATGCCGAGAAAGTCAAGAATGTCAATCTGAATGTTAAAGCAGGCGAGATAATCGGCTTGGCAGGGTTAGTCGGAGCGGGAAAAACGGAGCTCTGTAAAACCCTTTTCGGTCATACTTCGATTACAGCGGGGGAAGTGGTCCTGAATGGTCGTAAGCTTTCTTTGAAATCACCGCACGAAGCAGTAAAAAGCGGTCTGGCACTTGTACCTGAGGAACGCAGGAAAGAAGGGGTCCTCGTTCAGGAATCAGTCTCGGCGAACTTGACTGCAGCCAGCCTCGGCAAATTCTGCAAGACGTTCAGTTTCGTGGATCGTAAGGCGGAAAAGGAAAAGGCGAAGGAAATGATCGCAAGTCTCGGCATTAAAACTCCTTCAGGGGAAGCGAATGTCGAAAACCTTTCAGGTGGTAACCAGCAAAAAGTTGCCATCGGAAAATGGCTTATGGCCGATGCGGATGTATACATATTCGATGAACCAACGAAAGGGGTCGATGTTGGAGCCAAGAAGGATATATTCGAATTGATTGCAAAGCTTGCAAGGAATGGGAAAGCGGTCATTTATGCATCATCCGAGCTTTCCGAAATCATGGGCATTACCAACCGGACATATGTGTTATATGACGGGAGCACTGTCATCGAATTAGAAACTAGCAAAACGAATGAAGAAGAACTACTATTCTATTCAACAGGAGGAAAATAGGATGAGCATACCCATTCCTGTTACACAGACAGCGAAAGCGAAAAAAAGGCCGGAACTTTTCGACTTTTTCTATAAATACGGCACAATATTGACGATTATCATTCTGATTGGAATTTTTGCCGTGTCCAATCCAGCTTTCATTCAAACGAATAATTTGATCAACATCCTGCGTTCCATTTCAATCGTGACCATCATTGCGATCGGCATTACGATATCGCTGACCGTGGATGGCTTCGACCTTTCCGTAGGATCCGTTGCATCATTGGCCAATGCCATCGTCATATCAATGTTCGTCTGGTTTTCGCAGGATACATTAATCGCCATATTAGCTGCGATCGGCGCCTCACTTGTCGTAGGGGCCTTGAATTCATTCATGATCGTTAAATTGAGAATTCCCGACATGCTGATGACATTGGCTACCATGTTCATTATCCAGGGAATTGCCCTTACTTATACAAAAGGGGCAACGGTTTCGCAAAATATGGTCATGCCCGACGGGACATTCGCAACAGGTCTGATCAGCCCATTTTTCGCCAAAATTGGCCAGGTACCATGGATAATCTTGATCATGGCAGTCATTGTGATTGCGACCCATATCTTTTTGACTTATACGAAGCATGGTCGTTATATGTACATTATTGGGGGGAATAAGGAAGCGGCGAGACTTTCCGGGATATCGGTCAATAAATACAAAATCCTTGCCTATCTGCTTTCAGCCCTATTAGCTGCAGTCGGAGGGATTGTCCTAGCTTCAAGAGTCATGACCTCGGAAATCAATTCAGGTTCTCCCTATTTAATGGATGCCGTTGCGGCAGCCTTCATTGGTTCCTCCGTTTTAGGAGCGGGAAAACCGAATGCATTTGGAACCTTTGTCGGTGCAGTCTTGATTGGAATCCTTCAAAACGGTTTGATCATGATGTCCGTTCCGTATTATGCGATGGATATCGTCAAAGGAACAGTGCTGGCCCTTGCGCTCGCGGTAACCTATTACAAACAAAAACACTAAAATGGTTTCGTCCCGTTAATCTACAGAAATCCTATAATTGTGAATTTTGAAGATTGATAAAAATCCTGTTGGAATGCAACAGGATTTTTTCCTTTTTAAGAAGGGGCGGTTCATGGAATTTTCGCATCTTCATCATTTTACTTAATAATAATGAACTCTTTTTTACGCTAAAATGGGGACAGGAGGACTTTTTGATCCCTCATTGTTGGAGTATAAACATTGACCACAGTTGTAAATTTTTACAGGGCCCTTATTTACCTTTTAATAACATTATAAATAATTACATAATGGGTGGATTATGGAATTTACTTTATTTAATTTATTGGGATATTTGGTATATTATTTATTCGGAAAAGGATATGAATATTAATAAACTTCAATTGTTACCGTTACGGTTAGGAAATTAAAAGTGGTAATACCGGATTTCTCTTTAGATAACTGAGTTTGTAGACAAAAGGGGTTCACCCGTCACTTCCGCGCGACAGGATGTTCTGGCTACGATATACCTTACTAATTTTGGAGCAGAATCTTCTTAATTATCAGTAGCGATCGTTCTTTGTCGTTCAGCTCTTTTTCTCTTATGGATTTAAAGTGACCGGTAGTTGCATAAGATTTTTTTTACTTTATAATTAGTACCAGGTATTAATATCAGTTATAAAATTGATGCAATTCATAACACGAGGTGGCTATTTTATGTTCAAATCCAAAGCACGTATTACTGCGATAGGTTCTTATGTTCCAGAAAAAAGGTTAACAAATAAGGACTTAGAAAGAATGGTTGAAACCAATGATGAATGGATTGTTAAACGTACTGGTATTAAAGAGCGAAGAATTGCACATGAAGAAGAGTTTACTAGTGATATAAGTTATAAAGCTGTAAAGGATTTAATGGAACGGTATGATAAATCTGTCGAAGATGTCGATATGATTATTGTCTGTACATTTACACCTGATTTCAACACACCTAGTGTAGCTTCTTTAGTCCAAGCTAAGCTAGGTATTAAGAATACTGGAGCTATTGATTTAAACGCTGCTTGTGCAGGATTTACTTATGGGCTGCATGTAGCTAATGGATTAGTAACATCTGGTTTAAACAAGAAAGTTCTTGTTATTGGAGCTGATACTTTATCTAAAATTATGGACTATGAAGATCGAGCCACTTGTATTTTATTTGGAGATGGTGGAGGAGCAGTTCTTGTAGAATATGATGAAAAACAGCCAAGTTTTATTTCGTCACATTTATATTCGGAAGGAGAAGGCGGAAAATATTTATATAGTACAAACCTATCGACACGTATAAATGGTGAAGACTTGAATAATAGTGGTAACCTTGTCCAAAATGGACGTGAGGTTTATAAATGGGCTGTTACTACTGTTCCAAAAGGAATGCAAACTGTGATGAAAAATACAGATTTTCATTTGAATGATGTTGATTGGTTTGTTCCGCATAGTGCAAATTTAAGAATGATTGAGTCAATATGTAATAGAAGCGGTTTTCCAATTGAGCGTACATTATATAGCTTAGTGGAGTATGGAAATACTTCCTCAGCAACAATACCATTAGCTTTAGATCAAGGAGTAAGCGAAGGAAAGCTCAATCATGGTGAGAAAATCTTATTATATGGTTTCGGTGGTGGGTTAGCACAAGCAGGATTGCTTATCAATTGGACCCTATAACATTTTTCTCTGCTACTGGTCAGCAGCTTTGTTCTTATTGATATAAAGGTTCAGTTTAAGTTAACAAGGATACTAAAAAACAAAAGACACCGTACTAATAGGTATGGTGTCTTTGAATTATCTTAAGGGATTCCAAATCTCCAAATGGCGGAAGTAACAGTGATAAGTGAACAGTGCCAAAATATCATGGTTACTCCAATATTTAGTAGGAATGCTATTTACAGTAAATACCCCTGGGATTTGAGGAGGGAATTTTAACATGCTTGATGCTAAGACCATAGAAATCGTTCAGTAAACAGCACATGTTCTCAAGGAACATAGTAAACCAATAGGAAAGAGATTTTATGAATTACTATTTTCAAAAGCTCCTGATTTGTATAATCTTTTTAACCAAACGAACCAAAAAAGAGGAAATAAACAAGAGGCCTTGGGATATGCTGTCTATGCTGCAGGAGAACATATTACGAACCTTGAAGAGATAAAGCCGGTAATTAAAAGAGTCACTGAGAAACATCGCGCCATAGGAGTCAAGCCTGAACAGTATCCGGTTGTAGGTGAAACGTTGCTTCAAGCAGTTAAAGATGTGTTGGGTGACGCAGCCACAGCTGAAATCATAGAGGCATGGGGAAAGGCCTATGGCTATATTGCAGATGCCTTTATTGATATTGAAAAAAACCTTTATGAGGAGATAGAACATCAGCCTGGTGGTTGGGAAGGATATCGAAGCTTCAATATCGATAAAAAGATAAAAGAAAGTGATGTGGTAACCTCCTTTTATCTAAAGCCTACAGACGGAAAACCCATTGCCTCCTATCATGCTGGGCAATATTTTTAACACTAAAGGCTGAAATTCCTGGCGAGAAATATACGCACATACGCCATTACAGTCTTTCGGATTCACCTGGTAAGGATTACTACCGAATTAGTGTTAAACGTGAAGATGCCCATGGGGTTGCTCCATCAGGAATTGTATCTAACTATTTACATAAACAGATGCAAGTTGGAGATATGCTGCAATTTTCTGCTCCTGCAGGTGACTTCGAACTGGATAACACCGATTTACCCGTTGTTCTGATTAGTGGGGGGATTGGAATTACACCTTTGCTTAGCATGTTAAATACCATTATAGAAAAGCAACCACACCGTCAGGTTACGTTTATCCATGCAACAAGTAATAGTCAAACACATGCTTTTAAAGATCATCTGCAACGAATAGTGAATGAATACCAACATATAAAATCATATCTAGTCTATGGTGAACCAACAGAAGCCGATCGAACCTCAGGACATTTTGATAAAGAAGGATACGTGGGTTAGACTTCCTGCAATCTATCGTTCCATCAAAAGAAGCTAATTTTTATTTCTGCGGACCTATTCCTTTAATCAACGACGCCCTGAATAAATGGAGTGTATCGAAAGACCATGTTCATTATGAAGTATTTAGTCCACTCGCTATTTTAGGAGAAAAATAAGTAAACTAAATAAAAAGGTTCTTTCATTGAAGTGAACAAAAAGTTAGGCACTTTATTTAATTATGCAGCCTTGAGGGCATGAACCCGGTAATCTACCGTGCTCATGCCTTTCTTACGATTAGTCAATGTCTTTGTTTGAATTAATTTATTAGTATTTAGAATGTACAGAGTGTTCAGGTTTACTAATAATAATT
>NZ_JBNNIU010000013.1:0-119233 GCF_050269675.1 Peribacillus sp. NPDC076916 | reverse complement strand
ACGCCCCTTTTTCTTCGTTTCAAGAGCGTACACTCCGTACTCCTCCAATTGCTTTAGCCAATTAGTAATAGTAGAAGGAGAAGCAATGTTATACATAGCAGCTGCATGGGTACTAGACACTCCAAAATCGTTCATATAGTTTAGTACATCCATCTTAAAGCTAATATCATAATTTGTATAGGTAGACATTAGCCCTTCTATCCCATGTTCTTTATAATGCGCCACCCATTGCTTTAAAGGAGTCAAACTGATATTAAATTGATTGGCTACAGTTCTAAATGAGTCCATTCCTTCTAAATAAGCAAGGACAGCTTTTAATTTCAACTCTAATGAATATTTTGTCATAAAAAAAGCACCTCCAATTGTTAGATGGTGTCTAACAATTGGGGTGCAGTTCATATCAAGTCTTTTTTCTCTCGTTGTTTTCTTCTTTCCTGAGATTCTGAAGAAAAGTAATTATAATAACCAGAGCGCGAAACTCCTGAAATCGAGCATAAGAAAAAAACCATATTTTTAAGTTCGTACTTTTCAATCACTGAACGTATTAAAAGAAACCTCTGTTCTGCAGAGACTTTTACTCGTTTCTCTCCAGCCCCCTTTCCATCATGTCTAACTTTTTTAGCAACTCATTCTCAGCTCGCAATAGTTGAATTTGGGCTTCTAATCTAGCATTTTTATCTTCTAAAGTACGCTCTTTCTTAGTTGGTCGCCCTGAATTCTCTCTACGCAAATCTCGAAGTCCTGATACTCCTGATTCGTTATAAGCAGTTCGCCATCTATTGGCTGCCCCATTTACTCTGACTATACCAAGGACTTCAACATCAAAACCATTCTCCTCAAAAATCTGGCTAGGTAATTTTCCATTTTCATTTTCAGCTATAAACATCCTTTTAAACTCATCTGTATACAGTAAAGTGTTTTTTAGACATTTGATTTTTCCCCGATTCTGCCATTTTTATTCATTATAAATAAAAATACCCTATAGAGCAGACCTTTTTTAAAGTGTCTACTCTATAGGGTACAGTTTAAAAAACTGGCTAACCTTATAATACGAACGCACCTGTTAATTTCACAAGAAATTTATCCCTTTTACACCTTCAAACTTGTCCAAACTTAATGAATTGCGAATCCATAAAATACTGTAGCGTTTGTTGATTTCAGAACAAAATAAGTGAAAAAAGGTGATTAGAGTATATCATATTATTGTCCCGTCTTTCTGAGTCGCGTGATGACAAGGTGTGCTGAAACAGGCGTTGTACCAGCTGGTGCTCCAGCGAAAGGCGTGATGGTTAATGCTCCGGCGTTGCCAGCAGGATTTTGTAAAGTGAGTATTGAATTGGGGAGGACTGTTTGCACAAGAGCCATGCCTACTATCTGAGACGTACCGGTTGCTCGTCCGACCACCGTATAGCCTAGGGGGGAGTTATTGAGAGTTAAAACCAGTTGGCCAGCTTCGTCCACACTCACCTGAAACAAGACCAGATAAGTGACAATTGCAGACAAAACAAATGAATCGGGACTGATACCATTGCGTACAATACCTCCCCCACTAGTAGGGCCATTTTGCGGAAAATCTACGTCCCCACCTAAAACAACTGTTGCTGCATTATCAGGAGGCATCAACGCAAAAAAATCTGCAAAGTCTAATACTCGTCCTGGAGTTCCTGGGGGACCTTGAGGTCGTTGCGGATCTTGTCTAAACTAGAATTCATAACGTCGCTTATGGAGCAGAAGGAAGAGTAATTGTTGATGGAGTAGTCGTAGATTCACAACTACGGTCATTTACGTCGCAAATACCACCATGTGAATCTACAATAACTTGTCGAGTCACTGTAATTGTAGTGCGTAGTACAATCTTGACTAAAATAGCATCGGTAGTAACAAGTCCCGTAGTGCCGATGACTGGAACGCCTGGTTGAGCAAAGATCCCTTCTACTACAAATGGGGATTCTATTACTGCATCCTCAGGGCTGGCACCTGGAAAATCCGTATGCTCCTGGAATGGTAAAGTTGTTGAAAGTACGGCTGTTGCAGGAGTGGTTGTTCCTGGTGCCAAAAATGTTACCGTAATACTTACAGGAATAAGCCCGATGTTAACGACTTTGTCCATAATGATCGTCGTGTTACGGACAACACCAGCTAGATTCGGTACAACAACTACCGAAACAATAGTGGATCCAGCTGGTATAGCAGGAGTAAACGCGGTAAAAGGAAATGTTGCTTCTGCAACCTTTTGTACCGTTTTTGAGCCTACAACTGAATTAACTAGGACACAGTCGCTGTTTAATGGTGCAGCGAGTTGGCGGGCTGGAGCTTTAAAATCGCATTGGCAAGCAGAATCGCAAGACCCACAAGACTTACATGGATTTTTATTTTCAAATCTTGAATTTTTGCCAAAACAGTCGCTGTCGTTAAAACAGACAGAACCCCAGTTACTGTTTAACGGTTTTTTATTGTCTAATTTTTCCAAAATATCACAATCCTTTCTTGTAACTTTTTTTCGAAAATGAAATAGAATCGGACTAAAGTAATATGAAATGTATTTTCGGAGTAGTAGTTACAATTTATAATATTACTAAAGTAAACGATTGCTTGGACAGGTTACTTATTTATCTGGACAAACTGGTCATTATCGCAGCGTTTTTTCTTCTTACAACAATCATCGTGATAGGACATAGTTCTTTAAGACACACTAAAATTTCAAACTAAACCTTTTAAATTTATGAATTCCTGTAAGGAGATTTCTTTACTCGAATTTGAATGTATGATTTTTGAAAGAATCGCACGTTCAAAAGGCCGCCGATTGGCAGCCTTCTTATGGCGCTAACGCACCAGTTAGCCATCCATGCAGCACAAAATCAGTGCTGCACCACTCTCATGAGAGATTAATCCTTTTTCTGGTTGTTGCGCCAGCTTTACTGTTTTCATTTTCAGTAGAAGGTCATGACAATTCGATTTATCAGCCAATTCTATATTCGATTCCTCAAGATGCTCAGCCTTTTTAAAAAAATGATTTTCTGTTGTATTTAATTGAATCCTCATTAAGCGAATTGATTATATTCACGGAAAACATTGTTTTTTTTTCTAAACAATCCAGTGCATCATACAATACTAAACAGAACTGTTTTGGTTCCGCCCCCACCCACTGCCGAACCACTTGACACAAAATAAAAATTAGATTCGGTATCTATAAAAAGGGTATCAGTCGTCCATGTCATTGTTTGGAATTGGGTATTAAAGACACCAATTGGAGCTACATCACCAAAAATAACAATATCGCCTGCATTTGCGGTCACATCGCCTTGTATAAAACAATTTTCAATATTTGCGTACGCGTCTACTGTAATTGCACCATCCGAGTGGCAATCTATCATGCGTTGGATTCTTCCTCCTGGATTATTCATGATATTTATCCTACTGTTGTACAGATAAGTATTCGTAATTCCTAAATGCGGATTGCCTGGATCTGGAATAATACTTCCTACAACTCTAGAATTTAAAAGCTGGAATTCAATAGTTGTAGAAGTGAACATTATTGCAGTGTTCTGAAAAATGATGTTCCCGCTTATAATAGCTCCATTCGTGTAATTTGTATGAGTGCTAACAGATGTACCATTATCAAAGGTACCGATAACCGTTACTGGTCTTACATTGAAAGAGGGCCCCATAGCGAGATAAACATTTTCTTCATCTTGGCTTGTTTGAATGGTGATATTTCTAGGAGTTGAAGAAGCAAAATTGGCTAAATTCGCATTTCCAAGCACCCAAGGACCTAAGCCAAGGAGTTGTACGTGTCTTGCAGGAGGAATAACTATATCTTCGTCAAATATTGAATCGGCGGCAATAAGAATAATTAAACGAGCTCTCATACCATTAGCGACAGCATAAGGACTATTAGTCGCAGCGGTAACAGCAGCCTGCAAAGAATTAAATGGATCTGAGGGTGTCCCATCACCTGGACCTGGAGCTTTTGAATCTACCCAAAAAATGGTTTCTCTTCCCCAAATGAAATTGCTTGGTCCAGGTGGTCCTTGTTCTCCTTGTTCTCCTTGCTCTCCTTGGGGACCTTGCTCTCCTTGGAGACCTTGCTCTCCTTGGGGACCTTGCTCTCCTTGGGGACCTTGGGGTCCCCGTAGTCCTCGGGGCCCTGGAACTCCTGGAACTCCTTTATCTCCTTTATCTCCTTTGGGCCCTTGATGAACAGGGGGACAACAACAGATCCTATTGAAACAGCGAGGACAGCAAAAATTGAAATTAGATGCCATAAAATTTCACCTCTTTTTTATTAATATATTTTTGTTTTTTAATATTGCATTACTGTTTGTCCAATAAGTTGCCCATTTTTTCAAAGAAACACGTTTTACCCAGTTCCAATCCTCTAAAATCCTGTGCTCTCGCGACATGATTGTGCTTCGCTATATCTACTCGACAATTAAGGTTAGAATAATTTGAGTGATTTTATGATTTTGGTTATAATTCATTGCGAGACCTCCAAATAGATGTTTTTGTCCTTTTTTAGGTGGCCAGCTTAGGACTCATTCATCTTATCAAGAGGTCTTTTTTCGTTCAAACCTCATTTTCAGTTATTACAGGAATGCTGCCCCGATAGTTGAACAAGGGAACTCCTCAGCGTTATTCATAAATGATCACCTCGTTATTACGTTAAATTCTAGACGATAATGCTGTTTTCCTACAAGGAAAACGGTAAAAGACTGTCTCGATCAGTGTGTCACTTTAGGAGTTATTTTGCACCTATTTTAAGTATTATTTTGCACTATAAGTAAATATAAAAAGTCCAATTTCTCATTAAAATTGAGTAATTGGACTTTTACCGTTACTTCAGAAAAGCGCTCTTTTGTTGAATAAGCAGTTCAAAAAAAGGCGTTAATCCTTTTGGGATTAACGCACCATGTAGATTTTTTATAATACACAACGACAGCTATACTTGAGCTTCAAAATCTTTAATCTTAGCATTCGGGCTTAGTATCTTTTCCGGCTGGAAATCGGCTATAGGTTCCCCGGCTTTCACTTTGTTTACCCAGTCATGATTGGCTAGCGCCCCCTTTCCTAAGGTAACCACGTCAGCCTCTCCTTTTCCAATGATTTCTGTAGCTGTTCCCGGATTCTCAAGGTGCCCATTCGCAATAACAGGTAAGTTGCTGTATTTTTTTGCTAACCTTGCAAGTGAAGCTCCACCATCTCCAAAAGCTGAATCGGTTGCGGTCGTGCCTTTTCCTTCCGGAAATGCTGGCTGCCATGCTTCATATTCCGTGACATGGATAAAATCAAGACCGGCTTGGCCTAGCTGACCAAAGATAATCTCAGCATCTCTTTCTTTTCCCTGCCACTTGTGTGAGTAATCATTTACTTTCCCTTGTGAAATTCGGATCCCAACGGTGTAGTCCTGTCCAACAGCTTCCCGAACAGCTTTCGAAACTTCCACCAGTAAACGCACACGATTTTCTGTAGAACCACCATATTCATCCTTACGCTGATTGGTATAATCCGTTAGGAACTGGTCTAATATATAGCCATTTGCCCCATGAATTTCAACTCCATCAAATCCAGCTGCTTTGGCATGTTTAGCCGCATTCACAAATCCGTTTATTACTTCTGTGATTTCTTCCTTTGTCGCTTCTCTTGGTGTTGGAAAAGCCCCTTTTCCTCCGTAAAACTCCATTTGTTCACCTTTTGGCGGAACAGCAGAAGGAGCAATCGTTTCATTCACAAAACGATTTCCTTGTGAAAGTGCTCCTGCGTGCATGAGCTGTGCAAATATTTTAGCTCTAGATTGATGAACAAAATCCACTACCTTCTTCCAAGCTTGTACTTGTTCATCATAAACAATGCCTGGTTGATTTAAATACCCTTGACTATACTTATCATCCGGGTAAATTCCTTCTGTAATAATCAGTCCAAATCCACCACGGGCAAATGACGTATAGTACGAAACCATTTGATCGCTTGCATACCCTTCCGGTGTAGCACTTGTCCGTGTCATTGGAGCAACTCCTACCCGGTTATCTATTGTTGTGCTACCTAATGTCACTTTTTCAAACAACAAGTCTTTATTTGTCATGAATTAAACCCCTTCCAAATTAAAAGCATATATAAGTATTTTCCATTTCTTTGAATGAATTAACATCCGTCAATGCCGCAGGTCATACCTTCTGTTAATATTTGAGGCTTTTGTTTATCCAATTCATCCTTAATGATTTGTTCAAGAGTTTCTTTAGAACGCACCCCAGCGATTTTGGTATCACCAATAATAAACGTCGGAACGGCAGTAATATTTGCTTCTTCATAAGCATGTTTCAATGCTTTTTTATGTGCATCTTTGTACCTTCTTGTTGTTAAAGCCTCCCGATACTCCTTTTCGTCCAATCCTACTTCACCAGCTAATTTTGTTAGTACATCGATGTTACCAATATCTTGTTCTTCCCGAAAGAAGGCGCGTAGCATACGGTCATTGTATTCATTACCTTTATCTTTTTCCTTTGCATATTGATACCCTTCAAAGGCTAAATGAGTATATGGCTGAGGAGACACTTTTGGAAGGACAATGTCAATCCCCATTCGTTCTGCCATCGGATAAACGGACTGTTTCCATGTACTTTGTAAATAATGTCCTTCCGGCTTTAAAGTTTCATTTGGATATGGACGCAGCTCATACGGCATCCACTCCACTTCTACATCTTTTCCTTTTATGGCTTCCTCAAGAGGTTGTTCTGCCAAAAAACAAAAAGGACATACATAATCCGAATACACCTTGATCTTTACCGTCATGTTATTACCTCCTATATCATGCTCATCTTTGTTGCATATATAACATACCCTACCTTTTTAGGTGGAAACTAATCATATTAAACAGACTTTTGTATCTGCGTACTATTTATTGTAATTCACCGTCTGCGTTTAGTAAAATAGATATTATCGAACAATTAGTTCAATAAAATTGAACCATAGAGGAGACAGTTATATATGGAGCTTCGTCATCTTATAACACTTAAGACAATTGTAGAAAGAGGAGGATTTAAAAAGGCTGCTGAACATCTTGGCTATGCTCAATCTTCTGTTACAACTCATATTCAAGAATTGGAAGAGGAAGTAGGAAAACCTTTATTTGATCGACTCGGCAAGAAAGTCGTTTTGACTCATTACGGCGAGCGACTTCTTTCTTATGCGGTTAAGATCATTGAATTGCATGCTCAGGCGTTAAGCACGGATGATGAACCAATAGGCGATCTTATTATTGGCATATCGGAATCGCTGACGATCAGTCGTGTTCCATCTATTCTTTTAGAATATAAAAAGTCTTACCCGAAAGTTAACCTTTCCCTAAAATCGATAGAAAATTATAATGTTGCATCAAAACTTCAAAATGGAGACATCGATTTAGCATTGGTATTAGAAAAAGAAGATTGGTCTATTCCTGAGATTTATAGTGAAAAACTGAAAAGAGAAAAAATGGTTTTGATTAGCCCACCAGAGAAAGAAGAAGACACTAGAACAGTTCTATATACTGAGCGATTATGCAGTTATAGGTCTGTGTTTGATGAGTATTTAAGGTATAAGCAGATGGATGTTAAAGAAAGTTTAGACTTTCAAAGTATTGAAGCGATAAAGCAATGTGTTAGAAGTGGTTTAGGAATTTCAATAGTGCCTTACTTTTCGGTGAAGGAAGAAATAGAAAGTAATAAACTAAAAGGAGAAGAAGTAGAGCCAGAACATCCGGCAATTGCTACATTTCTTACTTATCATAAAGATAAATGGCTTTCTCCGTCCATGAAAAGTATGATTTCTTTAATAAGAAACCATGCTAAAAATTGGGTGTAATGAGTTCTTAGCAAATAAGGGATTAATCAATCATTTATTAGATTTTCAATGATAAAGAGAAAAATCATTAATAAATAAAGTGTATCCCTTTAGGGTTCTGCCAACTAATTCCAATAAAAACCAGACGTTTATTTGTACACCCTTTTTTATATCATGAAAGATTTTTTGTTTTTAATAAAAAATCTTTACAAACTATTAGCTGGTTAGTTTAAAGTGCATTTCTTCACAGTCTTTAACATGTTATTCAACAATATGGCCGATTCTGGAATAACATGAAGAATATTTTTTAAAATTATTATCTCAGATTAATAGTAAATTTCTATTAATTTATCATTTCTTTTCACACCGTAAATTTTTTAGGTTATATAATTTGCCACCTATGTTCCAAAACTCGTCCATTTCTGAACACATGTCATTACGCTTTGAATAACTCTTTTTTGTTACTATTCACGTCATAAAACCCTGTTCATTATTCTACGTCCAATAATCTATTCAAATCTATCTTATTGTAGATTTGAAACAAAGTTTGATTAACTAATACAAAACCTTGATAAATAAATAGAAAGGGCATGTTTTGAAATAAATTATCAAAACATGCCCTTATACTACTATTAAATTAAATTATTATTCTTTAAAAAAACGCTAATCATTTTTGTCTTTCTTAATAAACTATCGCACCCGTTAGTTCATTAAGAAAAGCAATTCTTATTAAAGATTCGAGCCCGATTGCTGAAGATCACTTTAGATGGTTTAGTTAAAGAAGAAATTTTAGAACTCCAATCCTCTTGCTAAAAATGGATTAAATATACATTGGATTAACACCAAGGAATTCCAAATATGTTTCCAGTTCTTTTAATTCTTCTAAACCTTGTTTGTTGGATTAGAAGCTGTTACTTCGGAGCTTAGTGAACAGGGGCTGCCGCCTTCAACAGTTAAATTAATTAAACAGTTTTTGACCGATAAAAATAATTCCCAATCTTTTTGTTCCCAATTTCGCACTCAACCTTGTAGCCTTTATTTCTTAGATGTCTTGCCACTAATAATGATTCATCCAATATATTCACTCTTTCCAAAACTGTTCCAGTAGAATGACAATCATGGTACCTACCAGTAATCCATTACTTAAAACATATTGTAAGGAAGATGAAATTCCGTTAAATGCACTTTCTGGAAGAAACATGATTCCCAAACTGATTAATAATGAAATACCTAATATAGTTAATCGACGTTGATTTAATTCTTCACGTAAAATCGATTGAAATGAAATTCCTATCATTTGAACAAATGTTGCTAAAAGTGCGGCATTGGCAATGGGACCTGGTAGCAATGATATAAAGCTTACAATTAAGGGAATAAAAGAAATTCCTACTAATATGAGACTTGCTATAAGGAACGACTTAACTTTTTTTTGTCCAGTTAGTTGAATAAATCCTGCTGATGCAGGTAATGGTACAATTCCAATTGTAGAGAAAAACGACGAGATAATATGTGATATACCCCCGACCCATACACCGCGCTTCAGTGTTTGCTTTTCATTTTCTTTAGATAACGGAGCCACTTGTTTTACAGCTGAAATAGCAGCAATCGTATTTGCAACTAAAAGAAATGTAAATAAAGTTGCAGTTAGAGTCATTCCAATATCGAATCTAGGCATTCCCCAAGCGAATATCTCTGGTAACTTAACTAACGATGTGTGAGAAGGCATATGAGACGATTTTCCTAATACAGTATACAAAAGCCAACCACATGAAATTCCAAGTAACACAGCGTAACTTTTCATCCATCCTTTCCCTTTAATTGATAAGAAAGTAATAATGGCAAAAACAAAGAGCGCAATAGTAGCTGTTGTATAATCAGGATGAGTTACAGCTCCTTGTAATCCCATCATTCCTTTAAGTAACACACCACTAAGCTGAAGAGCTAAGATTAAAAGAAAAGTTCCTGTAACCAAAGGTGTAAATAAAAGTAGAATTCGATGCACAAGCCCTGTTATACCAAGAATGAAGAGTAATATACCTGCAATAATTAATCCACCTTCTAAAAGTTGTAATACATCTTTTGCACTTTGTCCCTGATACATAGCTACTTGTCCCAATATGACAAATATACTTACCCATGAACCGGCTGGACCATCCGCAATGGGATAGCGATGCCCAAACCATGCTTGTATAAATGAACTTACTCCCACAATTAAAAAAGTTCGCTGCATTAATGTTGAGATTTCTTCTATTGATAAATGGAATATGCCACCAATAATGATAGGCAATGCAATTGCATTTGCTAATAAAAACACAAACCACTGTAGGATACTAAAGCTGGTATCAAAGTATTTTTTATTCATATTATTCTCCCTTGTAGAAAAAGAATCTCATAGAAAAGATCCATCCAGAGTTATATTAAAAAGGATGGATTTTTTAGGTTTAAAATTATATAAGATGATAGATTTTTTTAATTAATTTTAATTAATTACCATCTACGATAAGGTAAGAATTTTCCGTTAAGTGTAATAACTACACGAGGGTCACCACCATTTGGATCTTCATGTGTGTCCACACCTAGTTGGAAATTAATTGCACTCGCAATACCTTCGCCAACTTTTTCTTGGATTAATTCTTTAATAGTTGGTCCGTATATTAATAACATTTCATATAATCGATATAAGATTGGGTCAGTAGGAGGCATTTGCATTACTTCACCTCTATGTGGAATTACTGTTAATGCTTGAACTACTTCTTCATCTAACCCTAATAGTTTACCCATTTTTTCGGCTTCTGCACGTGTCATTGTAGCTTGTCCTAATAACGCTGTTACAACCCAAGTCTCAGAGTTTTCACTTACTTTTGAAATTTCTTCCCATGTTAAACCTTTTTTAATTTTTGCTTCCATAATTTTTTGCGTAGCTTCTTTTCTATTCATATCTAATAACTTCCTTCCATTTAAGTAATAAATTATTTTGTTTCACCATTTAATGCTCTATATCCATCAACTACTAAATCCAATTTACCTGTATGAGGATCAATAACTAAACCATGTACAGGTACATCTTTTGGAATAAGTGGATGATTTCTTACTAAATCAACATTAGCTTGAGTTGAATCTTCGACATCATGGAATCCAAATAACCATTTTTCAAGGTCAACACCAGCATATTCAATCGCTGATAAAATTTCTGGTGAAGCTACTCCACGATCTAATATTTTTTGAAGTGTTCCTTTTGGATTAGTTTGACTCGCACCACATCTATGGTGTCCAATAAGAAAGATTTCATCTGCATTTAGATCATATACTGATGCTATAATACTTTGCATAACACTATCGAAAGGATCAGCAATCTTACCACCTGCATTTCTGATAACTTTTGCATCACCATCGTGTATATCTAAAGCTTTTGGAAGTAGCTCAATTAAACGGGCATCCATGCAAGAGACAACAACCATACGTTTTTTAGGCATTTTTGATGCTTCACAAGGAGTGTATTCCTTATTTTCTACAAATTGTTCATTGTACTCTAAAATATCTTGTAATAACATGTTTGTAACCTCCTTTAAATCTAGATGTATTTTTTTTGTTACGTCCTCTATGTTATAAGTAAATATAACTGATAAATAATGTGATGTAAGAGGATAAACTAAGTATAGTGAATTGTATCGATAAGCAGAATAAGTTGACGAAACACTTTCTGGCTTCCTACTTTCACGATGAAAGGATTGGTTTATATCATTGATCAAACAGATTTTGAGATACTGAAATTATTAGGAGAAAACTCAAGAATACAGTGGAAAGAACTTGGTCAAAAAATACATATGACGGGGCAGGCTGTAGGAAATCGAATTCGAAGATTAGAGGATTTAGGGATTATTGAACAATATACAATAGCAATAAACCGAATCAAATTAGGACAAATAGTGACTGCATTTGTTACTTTGTTCGTAACAACAGCTAATCATCATGAGTTTATGAATTTCTTTCAAGAAGAAGAAGGAATTTCTGAAGTACATCGTATAAGTGGTGATGGATGTTATTTATTAAAAACACATTTTGCTTCCAATCAAGAATTGGATAACTTTCTAGGACAACTATTAAAGTACGGGAATTATCGTGTTAACCTATCAATAGGAAAGTTAAAATAAGATTGAATATGTCTAAATTGCAGGCACAACGTAACATCTAACTAACTCAGAAGACTCATGAAATTTTGATTGGTTAACTTTCTCAAGTTAATTAAAGAATTCGACACTTATATTATTATGAATAAGTCTATCTTCTGAAAAAATACACTAAAACAAACTGGGGTCTTTAGTTCTGTAAAGCTAATATTGCTTATTTAGAGCCTTTATAAATACCGAACAGTCAGAATACACTACGCTTAATGAACTAACCTCCCTCTATAAACATTGATGTATCAACGGTTTGCACCACTCGGTGTATTATGGGAATTATTTTTTCATTCTACTTTTAAACAGAGTATTGAAATTCTGGTTTTTATTACTAAATTGAGCGTACGCTTCGCTAAAACTAATGGAAATCATTAGCTTTTTCTCCACTATGTGATGCACAATAGATCTCTGCGAAACTTATGATGACGTACCCTCCCATGTCTCTTAGCGTCATTTGCGCTTACATTCCTTCGTTCGGTCTATTCATAAGGCAGAGGCCTGCTAAGCTGCCTCGGAGACTCTTGGTCTTAGTTTAGTAATGTTGCTGGCTTCTCCGTGTCATCCTTCTTGTATAAATCGATAGTTTGAAATGCTTACGCTGCCTCTGAGAGGCAGTAGAGATCCTTCATCATATTCTGCTCATTAAAATGGACTTTCTTTTTACAAATACCATGCAATACTTTCAACAATTTACCACAGAGTACCACCATCGATTGCTTTCCGCGTAAGGGATTTTGTTGGCGTGTTGTGTAATATTCATGAAGCTGTTTAAACCCCTCGTTGTGACGAATGAGTGGTACTATTACTTTGAAAAGAATATATCTAAGTCGCTTTCTTCCACGTTTGGAGATATGTTTTTGTCCCTTATGTTGACCAGATGAGTTTTCACGTAATGTTAATCCCGCTAGTTTAATCAATTGGCGTGGATTTTCATAAAGTGAAAAGCTTCCAACTTCTGAAAGCAAATCAACAATCGTTGCATCTCCTAATCCAGGAACTGAAGCAAGCAGCTCATATTCCATAGTTGTTTGGGCCATTTCGGATAATTGACTATTAACAGATTCAATCTCGTTTTCTAGTAAGCGATACTGACGCAGGAGTGTGGCAATTTCATATCGGGCCATCTGTGTCCCTTCTGTCAGTCCAATTGAGTTCGTCGCTGCTTCAATGAGTAGCTTTGCTTTTGGTAGCTGCGGGGCTCTCATTCCCTTTACCTTACGGTAAAGAAAGACAAGCTCCTCAGCACTTTTTCCATCGATATCCTGTGGCAACGGAGTCATTTCCAATGTAGCTAGAGCCATCTTTCCGAAAGCCGGAAAGACTTGAGTAAACTCAGGAAAATATCGATCAAGCCAACGAATGATTCGGTTTTTAATACTAGCTAAATCTTCCGTTAACTTTGAACGAAGAGTACATCCGATACGAAGTTCTGCTTCTACTTCTTTTAATAAACGTGGATAGCTAAAACGTCCATCTTTCAATAAACGAGCGATGACTAATGCATCTTTTTTATCGTTCTTTGTCGGTAAATTATCGTCCAGTTCCTTCGATCGTTTGACATGCATTGGATTCACCATGACTAGTGGTATGCCATAATGATCTAAGAAATTGGCTAAGTTCATCCAGTAGTGGCCTGTTGGCTCAATTCCAACAATTACTTCTGTTTTCTTAGCTTCCTTCATTATTTGACGAATCTTTTTATACAGGTGTTCAAAGCCCTCTTTTGATTGATGTACTGCGAAGGCTTTTTCTATCACGCGCCCTCGTTCATCAACAAAACAAGCATAATGAACACGCTTGGCAATATCCATACCAACAACGAGTGTATTTTCAGTAACTTGATTAATTTTTTCATTCCATTTAAACTGCATAGAGAAGTCCTCCTTGTTTGATGCTGGGTCAATGCTCGTTGACACTCATGCATCATACAAGAGGGCTCTTTTTCTTTCAAGACCTCGAACATCCTTCTAACAGGAATGCTGCACCTTTAGCTCCATAAGAAAAAGAGCTGCCAAAGCAACTCCCTTAATGAAGTAAAGGCATTAACTAAAATGTGTCCATGAAACTATACTAACTCCACTGTATTACCTAAGAAGATTTGTAGTTTTGCTCTCACTGAGTGAAACTTTTGGTGAATGATATAATTTTCTTTTCATCATTACATAATAGAGTAAAGATGGAACAACCAGCCCTACAATCCATGCAAGATCAGCACCCCCTAAAGATTGGGCAATCGGGCCGACATAGATAGATGTATTTATAAAAGGTATTTCAACAATGATGGATATCAAAAATGAAAAGGTTGTAATCCAATTTACCTTTCCATACTGCCCGTTTAAATCAAACATGTCCTTAATATTGTACTCTCCCCTTCGAAGCACATAATAATCAACGAGATTTATGGCCGTCCAGGGGATTAAAAAGTAACTGATCAACAAAATAAAGTTGGTGAAATACTCCAAGAAATTCCCTTTTCCGATTATTGTTAATAAAGTTCCAATTATAGTGATACCTAAGACAAAAAACATTCTTACTTTTGGAGATACCTTTAATTTAGTAAAAGGCTCAATGGTTGATACTGTTGACATGAAAGAACCGTACAAATTGAACACGTTGATAGAGAGTTGGCCTAAAAAAATGGCCAGAAGCATAATAAACACAAATCGATTACCAAGCAATTGAGACAAATAAGTCCCTGAGTTTTCAAGGTAGCCAGGAATGGCAACAGCTAAAAGGACTCCTAATAGCATCATCCACACGGTTCCTATGACTGATCCTGTGTACGTATACCAGAATGTTTTAGCTGGAGGGGTGTCAATCGGTAAATACCTCGAGTAGTCTGCAACATACGGAGCAAATGAGAGCTGCCAGGTAGCTACAATACTAACGCATAACATGAAAGTTGAAAATTCAAATCCAGCCGGAGACCAGCTTTCTGCTGGTATTGGCAAATTGAAGACGACTATTGTCGCAGCTAAGAATATGATAAAAAAGAACCATGATAAATATTTCTGCATTTTATGAATTAAGTCATGCCCTATCATCGTAACGATGAAAGTGATGCCATTCATAATAATAATACTCCATGTCAAATTAATTGATAATGAGTTGCTCAAGACTTGAGCACCTAGCAAACCGCTGCTCGCAAAGAATCCTAAGTACATAAATATGACAAGTATTAAGGGAATCACAGCACCAATAACACCAAATTGCGCCCGACTTTGTATCATTTGCGGAATACCAAGTTTTGGTCCTTGCGCGGAGTGCGAGGCCATAAAAATAGCTCCGAGTAAATTTCCTGTAATAATTGCCATTACACTCCAGAAAAGATTTAATCCAAAACTAATGCATAAGGCTCCTGTAACTAAAGTGGTCAAATGCATTTGGGCACCAAACCAAACTGGGAATAGCCCTCTTGCTTTCCCATGACGTTCATTTTCGGGAATATACTCAATGCTCCTTGTCTCTACTTTCATAGACACCCCTCCGGTTCTTTTTTGTAAGTTCCCTGTGATACGTCCGTCGAAACGATTGAAAAGATTTACATAGAAAGTCGTTTTCTATGTAAATCTAAGAGCCAAATAAACCAATGACATATTTTCTAAGTCATAAGGAAATTTTTTCTGTTTTAGTAGCACTCACTATTTCTCTTTCTTTTAAAATAAAACTCATTAAGTCTAAAGTAAGCCGTGCTGCTACTTGTCCAGTCATACCCGCATGGTCATATGGAGGTGCTACTTCGACCATATCAAACCCAATGACCTGCCCCCTTTTCGCAATCCCTTCGAGTAATTCATTTACTTCATCATAAATGAGACCGCCTGGAGAAGGGGTTCCCGTGGCAGGAGCTATCGAAGGATCCAAACCATCAATATCAATGGTAATGAAAAAGCGTTCCCCGGCTGGAATTTGTTCTAAAACGCTTTCTATTCCCATTTTTCTCATTTGACGCGGTGATAATATAACACTTCCATATTCTCTTGCAGCATCGACATCTTCCTTTTTGCTGCTACTGATTCCTCGAATACCAAACTGAAAAATCTTATCCACATGATCCATTTCAGACAACCGACGTATGCAGCTTCCATGACCATAACGTTGCCCTGAGCGATGATCTGCCCAATCCAAATGTGCATCTATTTGAATAACATGGAAAGGTCCCGCTTCAGCTAATCCCTTTCCTACTGGAATTGTAATAGAGTGATCGCCACCTAAAATAACCGGCATCGCCCCTTTTGAAACGATTTTTTTTATTGCTTCTTCTGTATTCTCCATACACTGCAGTAAATCTCCATGTACCATATCCACATCGCCACAATCAACAACTTTCCAATCGGGACCTAAATACATAATATCTTTTTCGATATCATAGGCACCGTCTAATCCGAAGCTATATAATGTAGATCCTTCACGTATTCCACGCGGCCCCATTCTCGCTCCTGACTTCCATTGTGTACCCATATCATTTGGAACACCAATGACAGCTACATCTGCATCAAGTTGATCGAGGTCAGTACAAATCGGGTATTTTCCAAACGTACAGATTCCTGTAAAGGGAAGATTAAGATAATCTTTTTCTTTTCTATTAGACATGTTAATTGCCTCCTTCTAAATGTTATTACACTCATTATAAAAAAAGCAATTTTCATGCCATTTTGAAAAGTCAGTATTCATGAGAGGATATAGTCAAAAGTGACTAGCGCTCTTCTATATACTTTTGTATCTTTCTATTTGCTGTCGACTGGCTAATATTCAATTTTTCTGCAAGCTTAATACTACTTGGGTATTTTTGATACATGCGCATAATAAACTCCTTTTCGATAGATTCCATATACTTTTGCAAAGTGGTTTCTTTCATTCTCTTTTCTGAAAATTGTTCAAAATCTTCACCCTCAATCTCGAGGTCAATCTCATCTTCGCCCGAGGTGATAACTGCTTTTTCAATAAAATTACGCAACTCTCTAATATTACCCTTCCATTCTTGTTGACCGATCCAGGCAAGCATGGCTGGTGTAAACCGTTTATTCATGTCATATTTCTTATTCATTTCTTTCGTTATATCGAAAATCAAGGATAGGATTTCGTCCCTTCTCTCCCTAAGAGGAGGGATTATAATTTTAACAATATTTATACGATAATAAAGATCTTCCCTGAACTGCTTTGCATTTACAAGTTCTTCTAAATTTTGATTCGTGGCACAAATTATTCTGCAAGAAAGCTGAACAGATTTATTCCCGCCTATTCTCATCAATGATTTGTTTTGTAACACAGACAATAATTTCACTTGAAGGTTCATTGGGAGCTCTCCAATTTCATCTAAGATTAACGTCCCTTCCCCCGCAGCTTCAAAATACCCTTGTTTTCCACCCTTATTTGCACCTGTAAAAGCTCCTTCTTCGTATCCGAATAATTCAGACTCAATTAATGATTCCGGTATGGCGCCACAGTTTACTTCAATAAAAGGGTGAATGCTTCTTTTGGACATTTCATGAATCATTCGTGCGATTCGGTTTTTACCGACCCCCGACTCGCCAACTAACAAAACAGTTACATCCAAATCTGTTACTTTTGAAATGACATCAAGCACTTTTCCCATTTTTTCATTATTAGGAAAAAACGTGTTAATAGCCTGTTTTTTTAATTTTTCAATTTCTTTTTTGTATAACTGAACAGCTTTTGCAACCTGTTCGTTTTCATTTTTTAAGTATTCAAATTCTGTTATGTCCCTTGAGAAACTAAGAGCTCCAATCAAAATTCCTTTGTCATCATAGATAGGATAGCCAGAGATGATAGTTTTCCTATTATGTATAGTTTCTTGAATAAGGGTTTCTTTTCTTGCACTTCTCAATACATTCGCAATGACGGAGGGAGAAAACACGCCATCTTTTTCGAGGTCAAAGATATTTTGATTCATTTTTGGTTTAAATGGAATTCCAAACATTTTTTCGGTGGTTTGGCTTGTGTATAAAATATTACCCAATGCGTCAGTAATAAAGATTTCATCAAAAGAATGTTCCAAAATATGTTTTAAAAGTATAGAAACATCTTCTCTTAAATCCATTGCTTACCTCCTAGTCATTACTGATTATCCACTATTCATAATTGACTGATAATCAAATCTATTCTTATACTAGCACAAAAATTAAATAAGCATTAAAACAGATTACATCAGATAATTCCCTACATTTCAAAGCAATAGAGTCGTTCTTTTATTAATGGAAAAACTTTTTTAATGGGCTTCGGCGTGTCTCATAGGTCCCTTTTCACCCTCTCCTATTTGGAGGAGTCATTTTTATTAATTTGGGAGACCTTAAAAGATAACCACAATTAGGAGGGATTTAGTGAAAACGGAAGATGAAAAACCTCAGATGGCTTAAATGAGATCTTTGAAATTATTAATTATAAAGGTGATACAGCAGAACTAAAAGAAATCATCCAAAAATCAGATGAACAAATAAATGTAGACAAATAAACTTTCTGCGTCTATCAAATCGTAATAGCCCTTCTCTTAAATGAGAAGGGCTATTCTGTTAATCTTCAAACAATTCATCCATCAAGTCATTGATTTCTTTTCTTAACCTTTCGGTTCCTTATGAGCGCGGGTTTTTAGGATGTAAACCGTCATCCAATTCATTCCGTGTTTTGGCAATTTCACTGGGGAGCTGGGCTTGGGAATACATCCCGATATATATCTAGATAGGGCATGAAGGTTTCCTGCCTTATAAATTTATCAATCAAAAGTATGTTCAATGGACAATTCCAAGTCTTCTTTCCCTTCTCCCACATAACGTTTGGTCATGTTCAAATCTTTATGACCCATCAATTTTAAAACGGTTTGAAGGTCTCCCCTTATCGATTAATTTTTGGCAAACGTATTCCGGAGCTTGTGGGGATTCACATTATATTTTGTCAGCATATATTGCACGGACCTTGGCGTGATGCGCTGATTCACACTGGATATGAAGATGGCTTCCGTTAAAAATCCCTTATTAACCATTTCTTAATTTTCTTAATTATTAAAATTTTTCAATATTTTATTGTAATCAAGAAACGGCTATGATAAAGTCAAAATGAAGAAAATTCTTCATTTATTTTCCTTTATGAAGAATTGAAATCACTTTAATTAAAGCAGAGGAGGCTCAATTATGAACGATTACAAATTGGGAAAACTAATGAACGAGAAACTATTAGCCGAACTGTGTGAAAAATTTGCTTTTCTTGACCACGATCCAGACTATGGAGAAAGACTGTTTTTTGATAATTCAGGTGGTTCTTTAAGATTAAAAGAGGCTATTAAAATGAAGGAAAGTATCGATTTATTACCAGATTGCCCTGAAAGGTATCATCAAAGAGCAATAGATTTTAATAGCATTATGGACAGCTGTACTGAAGATATATTAAATGTAATGTTTGGGGCAAAGTCTGGTTCCCTAATCACCGATTTAACTGCATCTCAATCAATGTTTAAAATGGTTTCAACTGTTATTGAGAATGTCGAAGGAACCAATGCTGTCACTACTAATATCGAACATCCCTCTGCTTATGACGCAGTAAAACTCTATTGTAAAAAGAACAATAAAGAATTTAGGGTCGCTGAAGCAAATGTTCATACAGGGTTTGTTGACCCTGAGTCAATCACCGAAAAAATTGATAAGGATACAATTTTGTTAAGTGTAATAGCTTCAAGTAATATTTCAGGAAATATAATGGATCTCGAGAAGATTATAAAAACAGCTAGAGCGAAAAAGCCAGATTTATATATTATTGTCGATGCTGTGCAGCACATGCCACACGGGACTCTCAATGTAGAACAACTCGGTATAGATGGAGTAAACTTTGCACCATATAAGTTTATGGCATCAAGAGGAATTGGATTTGCCTATGTTTCTGATAGACTATCGAAACTTCCACATCAAAAACTATATGCAAAGGATGACAGTGTATGGGAACTTGGTTCACCTACACCTGCTTTATTTGCATCCATGTCGGCAGTTATCGATTATGTATGCTGGTTAGGTTCATATGACAGTATAGGAGACATGTCTAGAAGAGATTTGTACCTTAAGGGTATGGAAAAAATAGTCTTACATGAAAGAGCATTGCTGCATAGACTACTTGAAGGAAGTGATAAAATTGAAGGATTGAGACACATGGATAAGGTAAAAGTTTTTGCGGATTATCCAGATTTAACGAAAAGAGACCTCATTGTCGCAATTGGAATTGAGGGGCGAGACTATGAACAACTTAGAAAAGATTACCAGGATAGAGGAGTTACCGTATATGAACGTGTCAATTCTAGTGTTTATTCCAAACGTATACTAGAAGCGATTGGCTTAACAGGTGCTATAAGAGTTTCCCCTTTCCATTGTCATACAGTAGATGATATCGATAAATTTTTATCTGTAACAAAAGAATTATCTGTCACTAGAGAATTGGCAAATTCATAAATTATGGGGAGGGCTATTAATGAAGAAAAAATTAGGGCTCGGTACAAAAGTTTTTATTGGATTTGTAATTGGTATTATACTAGGTTTAATTTTTAAAGAAAAAATATTAATCGTTAAACCTATTGGAGATATCTTTTTAACACTAATTAAAATGATTGTTGTTCCACTTATATTCTTCTCCATAACTTCTGGGATCTTTAGTATTGGTGATGTCCAAAAATTAAAGAGAATCGGAACAAAAACTTTAGTCTATTATATTGGAACGACATTATTAGCCGGTGGTATAGGTCTTCTAGTTGCACACTTATTTAAACCTGGAAAAGGAATAAATATAGCTAATATAGAGGCCTCATCTGAATTTGAGGCTTCTGAAATTCCTACTTTTGGAGAAACTGTATTAGGTTTATTTCCATCAAATCCTGTACAGGCTCTTTCAGAAGGGAACCTGATGCAAATTATTATCTTCTCCTTGTTCTTAGGTATCTCCATCGTATTAATCGGAAACAAATCCGAAACCCTTAAGAAGTTTTTTGATGAGGGTACCGAAGTAATGTATAAGATGACAGGTATCATAATGGCATTTTCTCCTATAGGTGTAGCTGCGTTAATGGCTTGTACCATTGGTGAATACGGGTTAAAAATATTTGGACCTTTAGGCAAATTTATTTTAGTTGACTATATAGGCTTGATCTCTGTAATCATTTTGATGTACCTATTTATGTTAAAATTCATAGCTAAATTTCCAATATCTACATTTTTTAAATCAATCGGTAAAATTTGGATAGTAACTGCAAGTACAACAAGTAGTTCCGGAACTTTACCCGTTACCATTTCTGTTACCAAAGAAGACTATAAAGTAAAAGAGGAACTAGCACAGTTTACACTTCCTATTGGAGCAACTATGAACATGAATGGTGCCGTTGTGTATTACGCTGCTGCAGTCATATTTGTATCCCAAATATATGGAATTGAAATGCCATTAAGTCAACAATTACTTATTATTTTAATGACCACATTAATTTCCGTTGGATCCCCTGGCATTCCTGGCGGTGGTATTGTTATGACAATTATGTTGCTAACTACATTAGGACTACCAATGGAAATCATTGGAATGATTGCTGGTATTTATAGAATAATAGACATGGGGCACACTACCTTAAATGTTACAGGTGACGTAGTAAGCACATTATGTATAGCACGTAGTGAAAATATGATTGAAGATGAGTATCTTAAACCTATAGAAAAGGTTGTTAATAAAACGAACGCATTATAAAATAATAATTTAAATTAATAAAAAAAGGGGTTGTAAAAAATAAATTTTTTACAACCCCTTTTTTTATTAATACATCCCAAACTGACTGATATGTTTATTAATTCTTTCTAACTTTTCCTCACTTTGAATAACTGTTGCTCTACTAACATGTGTACATATTAATTCAGCTAAAAATAATACCGGAGTATAAGAATTGAAGAAAGCATTACTATCCACTGAAACTAAAAGTAAAACATCAGCAAAATGTGCTATGGGTGCTGTGGCTTTATCAGTAATGATGACAACTTTTGCATTGGCCTCATTTGCCATTTTGGCTGCTGCAATGTCTACTTCAGAGTATCTTGGAAATGAAAAAATAATGACACAATCATCCTTACTACAGGAAGCTAAGGTATCAAACGGTGTAAAAGAATTAGTACTATTAATAACTATATTATCAATAATCTGATTAAGGAATACTCCCATTATCTCCGTCAAACCAGTTCTAGCTCTACTACCTAAAATATAAACTCTTCTAGCATCAATGATATGATTTATTGCTTTGTTGAATTCTGCAGATGTGTTTTTCTCTGATATAGAGGAAATATTTTTTTCAAGTATTTTCAAATTGTCATTTAATAAATCTGATTGTTTAACTTTATCATAACTCAGCTTTAATCTTTCAGAAGGTATGGTAACATCATCAGATATTGCCAAACTTCCTTCATAGCACTGTTCTCTTAGATGCCTTTGAAATTCACTATATCCAGAAAAGCCTAATTTTTTAGGGAATCTGATAATCGTTGCATTGCTAACATTTAACCTATTAGCCAATTCTATTGACGTTACAAGACACGCATCTGTTAAATTACTTAAAATATATTCTGCAATTTCTTCTTCTTTTTTTGTGAGCTTGGAGTTACTTATAATTGTTTTTAACGACCTTTGTGATGAATCCATCTAATATACCTCCATATTCCTCTATTGGTTATTATATAAGAAATTAGAATTATTTAAAGCATGAAGCATTTTTGTATAAAGCAGTTCCGATTATAAACAACCTAACCTAAGCAAGAAATAGAGAAAGGAATCAATAACAAAGAAGATTATTAATATCACAGCACGAAGACACTACGCTTATTAAAGTAACCTCCCTCTATAAACATTTATGTATCAACGGTTTGCACTACTCGGTGTATTAGGGGAATTTTTTTTCATACTACCTTTAAACAGAGTATTAAATTCTGGTTTTCATCACCAAATCGAGCGTACGCTCCGCCGGTCGTAAAAGTGTACTTTTACGAACAGTAGCAACAGTGCTATACCGTCCATTTTAGGGATTTTATACACTAAGTGTATTCCAACCTGAAAAGTCAATCTCCTCTACATTAAGGAATCGACTTCCTTTACTTCTTCTGGCTGAATGCTCCTCATTAGACATACTGTCAAATAGATGTTTAATATAATGAGACAACTTAAATATCAAATCAAATGTACAAAATGGTGATTTTTATGGGAAAAAGATAAAAAGGGTTTAAGCGAAGTATGTTTAATCCTGACAGCGGCTGCACAATTTCATGGAGCATCTCTGTCAGAGACTTGAAAAAATGTACTCTCTCTTTAGTGATTTTCCTGCCTCACCAATGTCTGCCCAGTTCTTCCGAACAGGTTCTTATACCATCTCCACAGGGGGTCACGCTTTATTTCACTGTTTCTTGCGCATCCCCTCGCTCTTTACCAATCAATCGTATCAAACTCATCAAAAAACAATACACATCTCTTTGTCTTACATAATCAAATAATTCGTTCAATCTATTTGCTGTTTCTCCTAAATAACTTTCTACTAGCCCTTCATATCTTACTGTAATCAATGGAACCATTAAATCACTGAATTAAACTGTGTGTTTATCTTTTTATTAATTATCATTTTTCACTACTTTCCTTTACTCTATCTATAATCTTTTCGATACAATAAAGAAAAATCCTTGCTTCTTATTAAACTCCTTCAGTTTAATTCTATTTTCTCACAAATACTCGATTTATTCGCAGGATATCATCACCCTTTTGAAGTTCTTGCACCAGTACCACATTATTTCCTAAACACTACTTTCTCCATGCTATTTCAGTATTTTTGTAAAAGTACTTGATAATCTTTTTGGATACGTTTTTTGGTAATGAATAAACTCAATAGAACTAGCAATCACTAAAACAGAAAAAATGATTACAAAAAGTACGGTTTTCGGCAATATATCAGGGTGCCTTTTGTATATTTGTAAATAAAATACAATAAATGACCTAAAATTACATGTATCTCGACTGAACCCCGACTAAGCGTGATTCTTTTCGAGAGCACTTAGATAAGTTCTCATTACTTGTTCCGCACGTTGAGATAATAATTCTGAGGCTTTTTCTATTGCTTCATTAAGTGACAAAGGCCCACTTACAATACTATGAACACATTGAATTCCATATTGATAAAGAGTTTCTATTCCTCCCCCTATTGAGCCAGTGAGAACAAATGTAGGAATACCCAGTTTCCAAGCTTCTTGTGCAACGCCCATAGGCGCTTTCCCCGATGCCGTCTGAAAGTCAATTTGTCCTTCTCCTGTTATAACGATATCCGTATTTTTTAGAGCTTTTCTTAATCCAGAGTACTCAATAACAATATCAATACCTCTCTTTATGTTTGATGGAAAAAATGCAATAAATGCTCCTCCAATCCCTCCTGCTGCGCCGGCTCCCGGAAAGTCATGAAGCTTAATGCCTGTTTGGTTTTCTACCAAATCAGCCCATTTATGCATACCTTTTTCAAGCAAATCAACCATCTGAGGTGTCGCCCCCTTTTGAGGACCAAACACATTAGAAGCTCCGTTAATTCCTATCAAAGGATTTTGTACATCCGAAGCTATTAAAAATTCTGATTCAATAATACGAGGATCCCAATCAATGTCGTCAATAACAGCAATCTCACTCAACCCTTTTCCGCCAAAAGCTACCGACTCACCGGACTCATTCAACAATTTCATTCCAAGAGCCTGAAGCATCCCAATTCCACCGTCATTAGTAGCACTTCCACCAATAGCTAGTATAAAATGGCGACAGCCTTCATCTAATGCTTTCTTGATTAACTCTCCTGTTCCGTATGTGGTAGTCCCCATAGGGTTTAGGTTTTCTTTTGAAATAAGACATATTCCAGATGCACTAGCCATTTCAATTACACACGTTTTCCCATTTCCAAGCCATCCATATTCAGCCTCTATCGGGATGCCTAGGGGATCTTTTACAATAGCTTTAACCTTTCTTCCGTTTGTTGCAGCTATTAAACTATCCATTGTGCCTTCTCCTCCATCAGCAAGGGGTACTAAAACCGTTTCTGTATTAGGAATAGCTTTTTTAACGCCTTTTTCTATAGCAATAGCTGCTTCAAAAGCAGACACACTTCCTTTAAAAGAATCTGGTGAAATAACAATTTTCATATTTTTATCCCTCGATTATCTACTTTTATTGTTTATGCATAAAGTGTTTTAAATTTAAAATGTTCGCTTTTAAAAGAATAGAGCAACTAAAATTTTAGTCACTCACAGAGTAATTAGTTAATAGCTTCACTATAGCTTTGTTTTTCATGATTTTTTACTGTCCAATTTTCATGGAGATTCATTAACTGATCTTTAAAAATTTGAACATCCATCACTTTTAGATCCTTTGAAATAATCGGCTTAAAATCCATTATATTCAAAATATGTTTTTCAAGATCTATTCCAGGAGCTATCTCAGTCAACATTAAACCTTCTTTTGTTAAAATGAAAACTGCTCTTTCTGTAACATACATGACATTCTTTAAATGCTCGGTAGCGAATTCACCACTAAATGTAATTTGGCTTACTTTTTCTGTGAATTTATTTATTCGTCCTTCTTGTAAAATATCGATTTTTCCATTTTCGATAGAAGCCCTTAACCCTCCTCCGGTGAAAGTTGTACAGAATACAACTTTCTTAGCAGTCTGGGTAATATCGATAAAGCCTCCGCACCCCACTGTTCTTTCCCCAAATTTTGATACATTTACATTACCCAAACAATCAATCTCAGCTGCTCCCATAAAGGTAATATCTATACCTGCACCATGATAATAATCGAATAGATATTCATGTTCTAATATGGCAGATGCATTCCTTGCTAATCCGAATTCATTTGCTCCAATTGGAACACCGCCAATTATTCCTGATTCAAGCGTTAATACTAAATCTTGATTTATCCCTTCTTCGTTCGTAATAGGGCCAATGACATCCCCAGGTATTCCAATTCCCAAGTTAACGACAGCATTTTTTGTTAATTCTTGAACTGCCCTTCTACCAATTATCTTGCGTATATCGAGCGGAATAGGTTTAAAATTCCCTGTCTGGGTCCGCAAATCACCAGAAAAGATAGGAGAGTATACTTCGCTAGGAGTTTGTCTATGCTCTGTGGCCGGATCATCAACAAGTACATAAGCATCAACAAGATAACCAGGCACTACAATATCCTTTGGGTGAAATGTTTCTTTTTTAGCTAAGTACTTAACTTGTGCAATTACCTTTCCACCGTATGCTTTAGCTGCTTGGGCTGCCGACAAGATTTCCAGTTTTAGAGGTTCCTCTTCCGTCGTAATGTTTCCATTTTCGTCAATGCTTGTTCCACGAATAAAAACATAATCAAACGGAATTGAGGAGTATAATAAAAATTCCTCCTTCTCAATGGTTATGAGTTTAACAAGGTCTTCTTTTGATTTGGTTTTCTCGTTGAACTTTCCACCATCTACCCGAGGATCAACGAACGTCCCAAGTCCAACCGGTGATATTTGTCCAGGTAGCTTATTTGCCATCGCCCGTAATAAATGGGTTAATTGGCCCTGAGGCCAGCAATAGCATACAATTTTATTTCCCTCAATTAATTTCCTCATCTTAGGAGCAAGTCCCCAGTGTCCACCGATAACCCGAGAGATGAGTCTTTCTTCTGCAATATACTCTATTCCATTTGATTTATCCGATTGTCCAGCTGTATGAAAAACAGTCAAATTGTTTGGATAACCTGTTTCTTTGAATTGTTGACCAATAGCTTGCAAAATTTTATCACATTGCCCCATCCCTCCAAAACCGACTAAAGCAATTGTGCTCCCTTCAGGAATTTCACAAGCAAGGTCCTTAGCATTTATTTGTTTAACCAACTCATTTCCCTCCTCTAAAAAAATAATCGAATCGTAACGGAGAAGTTAAACCTAATAATTATCCTCTAAATCTAGTTAAAAAATACTTTCCATTTCAATCCCTCTTCTCTACATAATAGATGGGAGCCACGTTGAGAAGAACGGAATCAAACTGATAATGAGCACATCGAGAAACAGGATTAAAACGAAAGGAATAATAGCCTTAGAAATTTGGTCAATCCTTATATTGGAAATTTTTGAAGCTACGAATAAATTAAGTCCAACCGGAGGCGTCACAAGACCAATTGCCAAATTAACTACAACAATAATTCCAAAATGGACCGGATCCATCCCTAAACTAGTAGCAACCGGCAATAAAATCGGTACGAAAATCAAAATTGCTGCAGCAGCTTCCATAAACATCCCAACAATAAGTAGGAAAACATTTACAATTATGATAAATATGTAGACATTTGTTGAAACACCAAGGAACATATCAGATACAAGATCTGGAACTTTCAATCGATTCAAAACAAAACTGAATAATCCAGCCGTTGAAATAATGATCATAGTAATAGCAGTTGTAACAGAAGATTCTCTGAATATTTTCGGAATATCCTTCCATTTAATCTCACGATAAACAAATACTCCCACTACGAATGAATAGAATACAGCGATGACCGCGGCTTCTGTTGGGGTAAAAATCCCTCCATAAATTCCACCAAGTACAATAATTGGCATTAATAATGATAAAATGGCACTTTTAAAGGCTTTACCTATATCCATTAAAGATGCTTTTTCTACTCCCATATATCCCTTTCTCTTTGAAATAATATAGGCAGAGATTAATAGGGAAATCGTAACAATTACCCCAGGTATTATTCCTGCTATAAACATATCTCCTACAGATTGTTTAGCAGAGATCCCATATAAAATAAGCGGAATGCTTGGTGGAATTATGACTCCGAGTGCACCTGATACAGCCTGGTTTGCACTGGCATAGTTTGGATCATATCCTTTAGCAATCATGGCTGGGATTAAGATCGAACCTATGGCAGCTGTTGTCGCCGCTCCTGAACCAGAGATTGCGGCAAAGAACATGGACGTGACAATAACAACCATCGCAAGACCACCTGTAATATGCCCCACTAAGCTACTTGCAAAGTTAACGAGTCTTTGCGAAATACCTCCTGTTTGCATCAAGGAACCTGCTAATATAAAGAATGGAATAGCCATTAAAGGAAACGAGTTGATAGCATTAAACATTTGCTGGGGAACAAGTTGTAAAGGAGCCAATTCTCCCATTCCCGCTACTAAAGCGGAAGAAAACCCTAAAGAAATGGCAATTGGAACACCAAGTGCAAAAAAGACCGCCAACGAAAGAAATAACAGTGCAATCATTTTATTGTTCCTCCTTGCCAATAAAATCTTCAATTAATACAGCTATTGTATTGATAAACATAAGGAGACCACCTACAGGAAGAGCTAGCATTGGCCAAAACATCGAAAGGCCTGTAGTCGGCGCAGTTTGGAATGACACCGATTGAGCTATTTCAAAGCCATTGATAAGGAGGATTACATAAAAAACGCAGGCGATAATAGACATAATCAACTTAACTGTCTTTTGTGCATTACCTTTTAATTTGCTCTGAAGAAGATCAATGGCAATGAGCGATCCTCCCTTTATTGAGTATGCAGTACCCAAAAGAACTAGCCAAATCATCAGAAAACGTGATGCTTCCTCTGAAAACGTAAGTGAATTACCTGCAACAAATCGTGCAAATACCTGCCAAAAGATAAGAATGCTCATCACGGCTAGCATTGCGAACAGTAACCATCCTACCCCTTTGTTGATGTAATCTGTTATGCGGACATACTTTCTTAAAGCATGAACCATCACCATACCTCCTTTTTTGAAAAGGGGAAGAAACTCCCCCTTTTTGCTAGTACTGAAAATTACGTACTTTATCGATTAGCTCTTCATTGATTTGTGGGGCCCATTTTTCATAGACTGGTTCTACAGCCTTTCTAAATGCATCTAGATCCGGCTGAACTAGTTCCATCCCATTTTCTTCAAGCTGTTTCAATGCCTCCTGCTCTAAGCGTTGGCTTGCTTCACGCTGAGCAGGTGTTGCCAATTTAGCCGCTTCTAAAATAGCCTTCTGTTCCTCTTTAGAAAGAGAATCAAACAATTGCTTGCTCATCATGAATGGTAGCGGTGAATAAACGTGACCTGTTAAATTTAAATAGTCTTGAACCTCATGAAAACGCACATCTAGGATTGTTGGAATCGGGTTTTCCTGACTTTCAATTACCCCTTGCTGTAATCCGGTATATACTTCAGGCCATGCCATTGGTGTCGCATCTGCCCCAAAAGCTCTCCATGTGTCAACTTGCACTTCGCTTTCTTGTGTACGGTGTTTAATCCCTTTTAAATCCTCTGGAGTTTTAACAGCTCGTACACTGTTTGTTTCATGACGCGTTCCGTTTTCCCACCAGGATAACACTTTTACATTTGCTTGCTCTTCAATCTTCTTAGCTAATTCTTCTCCAATTTCACTATCTAAAACAGCGTAAGCATGATTTACGTCTTTGAACAAATACGGTAAATCAAACATGTAAATATCTTTTACAAAACTCCCCAAAGGACCAGTCGATGCCAATCCCATGTCTATTGTATTTATTCCCATACCTTCAGTGATTTCGCGTTCCCCACCTAATTCATTGTTGTAGTGGAGCTTCACTGACAAACGACCATCTGTTAAACGCTCAAGCTCTTCTTTAAACTTTTTTAACCCTTCATCATGATGAGAACCTTCTCCTAATGGAAGACTCACATCAAATACTCTTTTTTCTCCATCAGTTTCTGTACCACCTGCTTGATTCGTTCCACATCCAGCCACTACGACCATCGATAATACAGCTGTTATGGCAAGGACCTTTCTCCACATCTTTTTCAATGAAAACTCCTCCTTTATTTGATACGCAATTTAATTAAGCAATAACAGTTTTTGATTGAAACCGCTCTCAAAAAACTGTTCCCTAAACGCCATTTTATCTTCTGAAAATATCTCAGAATCCATTTCTTTTAATTCACTGGAAATAATTGGTTCGAAATCCATCTGAGCTAAAATATCACGATTAATATCCACACCTGGAGCTATTTCAATTAACATCAATCCATCTTGTGTCAACTGAAAGACAGCTCGTTCTGTAATGTACAGAACTTCTTGATTTTTATTTTTTGAAAACTCCCCACTAAATGTAATTTGTCCGATTAATTCCTTGAATTTTCTGAATTTTCCCTCCCTAGCTATCTTAATTTTTTTATCTTTAATAACTACTTCACACCCTCCAGCTGTAAAAGTGGAGCAGAAGACTACCTTCCTAGCATTTTGCGTAATATCAATAAAGCCACCGCATCCTACTGTCTTTGAACCGAATTTACTTACATTCGCATTTCCTTGAAAGTCAACCTCTGCAGTCCCCATATATGTGATATCTACACCACGACCAGTGTAATAATCAAATTGATATGGATGTTCAATAATTGCTTCAGCGTTTCTCGTAATTCCGAAATCTGTTCCACCTAGTGGTTGTCCGCCAATCGCTCCTGATTCGACTGTTAAATTAATATCTCCTAATATTCCTTCTTCTTCTGAAACAGGTCCAACAGTATCACCTGGGATACCTGTCCCAAGGTTCACTATTGCACCTGGGAATAATTCTTTTACGGCACGTCGGCCAATAATTTTCCTAATATCCAATGGAAGAGCATCGATTTCTTCAAGAGGTTCTTTTAGCCATCCACTGAAGACTGGATTGTAATGAGAACATGCTGTCTGTCGGTGATCTTGTAAAGGATCCTCAGCTAGAAGAATATCGTCTACGTAAATACCAGGAATTACTACATCTTTTGAAGAAAGGGTTCCCCGTTTCACATAATTTTTCACTTGAATAATCACTTTTCCACCATATCGTTTTGTTGCTTGCGCTATAGAAAGCGCTTCTAACTTTAGCGCCTCTTCCTCCATAGTTACATTTCCAAATTCATCTGCGGTTGTTCCTCGAATAACACACAAGTCAATTGGTACTTCTTTATAAAAAAGATACTCCTCCCCTTGAATACTAATTAAGTCTACATAACTATCATTTTGTTTTGCTTTTTCATTAATTCGTCCTCCCTCAATCCGCGGATCAACAAATGTTCCAATGCCGACTTTAGAGAAATTCCCTGGTTTTCCTCCAGCCATAGCACGAAAAAGGTGAGTTAACTGTCCCTGTGGTAGACAGTGAGCTTCTACCTCATTATTATTAATAAGCTCTCCCCATTTAGGTGCTAGTCCCCAATGTGAACCTATAATCTTTGAAACAAGCCCTTTATATGCTAAACGCTCTATTCCGTTTTTCCGATCACTATGACCAGCAGCATGAATAACCGTTAAGTTATTAGGATAACCCTTTTTTAGAAAACTTTCTTCTAGTTCTTTTAAAAATGTTTCGCAAGCACCCATAAGCGTAAAGCCACACAATGCTAGCGTACTTTCATTTTTAATGGAAGAAACTATTGTTTGAGCATTTGTTTTTTTATTCAATATGTCCTCTCCTCTTTTTTATTATCTTTCAACCAATTGTTCAATTTTTTCGCCTTTCTCGCTATAATTATAAAAGCCTCTTCCTGTTTTTCTTCCTAGGTTTCCTGATTCGACCAATTTTTTCAACAAAGGTGCTGGTCTATATTTTGAATCGCTAAACCCCTCATATAAACCTTCCATAGTTGCTAATAGAACATCAAGTCCGACAAAATCAGCTAAAGCAATAGGTCCCATTCGATGATTCGCTCCGAATTTCATTGCATCATCAATATCTTCAGGAGTTGTCCCTTCCATAACACAATAAATAGCTTCGTTAACCATAGGGATTAACAATCTATTTACTAA
Source organism: Peribacillus sp. NPDC076916 (assembly GCF_050269675.1). Classification (NCBI taxonomy): domain Bacteria; kingdom Bacillati; phylum Bacillota; class Bacilli; order Caryophanales; family Bacillaceae; genus Peribacillus; species Peribacillus sp. NPDC076916. Next base: position 87,422 of record NZ_JBNNIU010000013.1, on the reverse strand, counting down.
AAATCCTGGGTAATCTTTACACGTTACTGCGTTTTTGTTAATTTCTTTAATAAATCTCTTAGCAGTTTCAAACGTTTCTGGTGAGGTAATAATAGAAGGTATGACTTCCACTAGTTTCATCAATGGAGCTGGATAAAAGAAGTGTAACCCAATGACCTTATCTGGCCATTTCGTTGAGGCACCAATTGCAGCGATAGATAACCCAGAAGTATTAGAAGCTAAAATAGTATTCGGATTAACAATGCTATCAAGCTGTTTGAAAACTTTTTTCTTTGTTTCTAAAATTTCCGGGACCGCTTCAATAACTAAGTCTGAATTGATAATGTCCATTATTTCTACCGTGGCATTTATTTTCCCCATCGTCTCTTCTACAAAATCATTTGCTAATTTTTCTTTTTCAGCTTTTCGCTCAAGGTTATTCTGAATTCTTACCATAGCATTTTCTAATTGTTTACCATTTACTTCGACTAATGTTACACTTTTTCCGGATTCCGCGATTACTTGCGCAATACCGGACCCCATTAACCCTCCACCAATCACTGATACCTTATTTATTTCTGGCATAATACACCTCCCAATTTCTATGTATTTTATAGAACCATTCCTCCGCCAACATTAATCACTTCACCGTTAATATAAGAAGCTTGTTCTGAAGCTAAAAAGGCAATGCAATTTGCTACATCTTCCGGTTTTCCCGCTCTACCTGCTGGAATTTTCGAAACCATTAAGTCCCACACTTTTTCGGGAACACCCCTTGTCATGTCCGTATCAATAAAACCAGGACAAATTGCATTAACTGTAACATTTTTCTTTCCTAACTCTCTTGCAGCAGTTTTTGTAATCCCTACCACACCAGCTTTAGCAGCAGCATAATTTGCTTGTCCCACATTCCCAAGCCAACTCGCTGAAGAAATATTGATAATTCTGCCTGCCGCTTGTTCACGCATAATACCACTGGCAGGTTGCATTGTGTTAAAAACGCCTGTTAAATTAACACCAATAACCGCATCCCATTGCTCATGATCCATTTTGTGCAACATGCTATCACGGTTAATACCAGCATTGTTCACAAGAATATCTAGCTTTCCATGTTTTTCAACTGTTTGGTTAATAAGAGTATTTGCTTCTTCTTTATTTGCCACATTACAAATATAAGATTCTGCACTTCCACCTTGCTCCATTATTCCAGCAACTGTGCTTTCTGCTCCATCATTGTTCATGTCAGTAATTACAACATGTGCCCCTAAGCTGGCGAGTTTATTGGCAATTCCTTGTCCTAATCCTCTTGCAGCTCCGGTTACAATTGCTACTTTTCCTGTCAAATTAATCATAATATTTCCTCCCACTATAAGTATTGTTTCTCTTATTTACTCCCGTTTTGTCTTTTAGACTAAAGAACAATTAGAATGGTATTTGAATTTTTAAAAAAATATGTGATTCATAGGTTATAAATGTATAGAGGAAATAGTATTCTTCCTTTATACTCAAAAAAAATGATTGCATATGGATTTCCTCATTTGCCTTTGGGATTTACCATTTACCCTCCCATATTACACTGGGTTTATGCCCTTACTTCGTTCTAGCTCTCAAGGGCTTGGAGGCCGATTTTTCTCTTTTTCGGAATCTATGCCCTAATGGAAAGTGAATTTCGGCTTCCCCGTGCTTTAATTGTCTTGAATTCCCTCGATTAATTAAGAGTAATAAGAGAATACTATAAAATTTCATGCCGCTATTTCTAACTCGATTGATTTTATATGCATCGAAGCAAGCACATCTTTAGGGTTATACCAGATCTTCTTTGGATCAGATGGAATATTATGACCCGAATTATACTAATTCAAATAAAGTTGCAATCCCTTGGCCCCCACCAATACACATTGTGGAAACCCCCCGTTTTAGACCTCTTCTTTTTAACTCTTCTAATAATTTCACAGTAATAATTCCCCCTGATGCTCCAATTGGATGACCCAAAGCAATTGCTCCACCATTCACGTTTACCTTTTCTTTTTCAATTCCAAGGTCTTTTAATACAGCGACAGATTGGGCAGCAAAGGCTTCATTCAACTCCATTAAGTCAATGTTATTTAAATTTAAATTTGCTTTTTCTAACAGTCTTTTTACAGCAGGTGCTGGCGCAAACCCCATAATTTCTGGTTCAACTCCTGCTAAAGCTTGCTCACGGACATAGGCAATAGGCTCCAAGCCAAGTTTTTCTGCTTTATCGCTTGTCATCAATATTAAGGCTGCTGCACCGTTATTAATTCCGGAAGAGTTTCCAGGTGTTACAGTACCACCCTCTTTGAAAGCTGGTTTCAATTTTGATAGTTTTTCTAGTGTTGTTCCCCTTCTTGGGTGCTCATCTGTATCAAAAATTGTCACTTCTCCACGTCTACCGGTTACTTCTACTGGAACGATCTGCTCTTTAAAGTAACCTTTATCAATAGCTTCAATTGCTTTTATTTGACTTTCATAAGCAAATTGATCTTGCTCTTCACGAGTAACATTATAGCGTTCTGCAACAACCTCCGCTGTTACTCCCATTGGGTACTTTCCAAACGGATCAGTAAGAGCGGTTAACAATCCATCTTCTAATTCCGAATGACCGAATTTGTATCCGTAGCGGCCTTTACGTATATAGTAAGGAAGTTGATCCATATTTTCTGTTCCACCCGCTACGACCACCTCAGCATTACCTGTTTGAATTTGTTGTACGGCACTGTTAATAGCCTGAAGGCCCGAGCCACATAAACGATTCACAGTATAAGCATTACTGCTAGCGGGAATACCCGCGCGAATAGCACACATTCTGGCAATGAAAGCACTTTCAGCTACTTGACCCACACACCCTACTATTACTTCATCTATAAGGTCGTTACTGATACCTGCACGATTAATTGCTTCTTTAATAGCCACTGCACCTAAATCTGCAGCATGAATATCTTTAATAGCGCCCCCCATTGTTCCAACTGCTGTTCGTGCATAACTCACAATGACGACTTCTTTCATTTACTATCACCTTTCCTTTCATTTTTAATCGATTGGCAACTTTTTCTAATAATTACTTTAGGTTCAAGCAAGTGTTTCTGATTTTCAATCCCGTCTTTATTGGTTAGTGAAGCGATTAAAATTTCACAGCCCATTTTTCCAATTTCATATGTCTGTGCATCAACTGTTGTTAATGGAATAAGGAAGTCTTCTGAGAAAGAGATATTATCTGACCCAATGACTGATATATCTTGAGGAATTTTATATCCTTTATCCAATAATGCTTTTATAGTTCCAAAAGCCATAATGTCACTCGCAGCAAAAATAGCTGTCGGTAAATCATCACTTTCAATTAATTGTTGAATGCCTTGGTAAGCGCTATCAATTCCATAATCACTCATGATAATGCGATTATTTTTCAGTTTAATCCCATGTTTAGTAAGTGTGTCTTTATAACCTTTTTCGCGCTCCCAGCTATTTAATCGATCACCTCCAATAAATGCAATATCTTCATGACCCATATTAATTAGAAATTCAGTCGCTAATTCTCCAACTTTATAGCTGTTGATACGTACTAGGTTTCCCTTGTATTTTTGCGGTGCACGGTTAATTAGAATATGAGGAACTCCCTCTTGTTCAAGTAATTGAATGCTTTTTGAATTTTCTTTATCAATTGTAGCTAATACAATTCCATCCACTCCATGATCCACCATCGATTGAACTAATTCATACTCTTTTTGAGGATTATCACCAGAGGTGCACAACATTAAATTGTATTTATTTGCAAGAGCAACATCTTCTACTCCCTTAAACATTAGTGGATAAAAAGGATTAGTGATTTCTGTAACTATTACTCCAATAAGATATGTTTCTTTCTTTTTTAAACTTCTTGCTATTTTATTTGGACGATATTCCAACTCCTTTATAGCAATTTCTACTCTTTCCTTTAACTCATCACTCACAAATTTATTACTATTAATGACTGCTGATACTGTAGCTATAGAGACCTTTGCTTTTTTTGCTACGTCTTTTATTGTAACCATATATCCTACCTCCGGCGAAACGTTTAGCTGAAAAACTAAAACAGCACAAACCATCTTTCTTCAAAGAAAAACGTTTAGCTAAACGTTTAGTTGATTTAAATATTATAAAACATTCTAAATATTGTCAACACATTTTGGTGAGTTCATATAAAAATACAAACTTTTATTGAATAGCTAGTAAAATTCAAATTTCAAGTGTAAGTCACTTACATCCATCGGTTAAATAACCAAGTTGTTTTATGTGGGGTTTTTTAGGAAATAACCAAAAAACTACTTACGGGGTAGCGTCACATGCCCATCAAGCTAAGGCACATCATTAATCTATATGATTAAAATAATAGATTTAGATGACCTTGAATTAGAGAAGAAGAGGTACATGCAAAAACCAATACTCAACAAGTTATATTAATCTTTACTTTTTAATCAACATTTTTGTGAGAATCTCAAACAACTCTTGCTAAATAAGAATAATGAGTATTTAGCTATTTATGGATGAAGATTATTGTCTATATTCTAACGAGGTTTATTTTAAAATAAACAAAATCTATAATATTTTTATCGACAATAGCTCGGGTACCTTCAACATTTTGATATAACTCCAATCTAAGAAAAAAATGGGAATATTTTCGATCTGGTAGAAGATAATAGGCCTTATTCTAACCCTAATTTCTTAACCGCGAGCACATAGGATGAACAATTAAAGCCTCCTATGGCTATAGAACTCAGATTTCTATCTTCCAAAAACATATAGTTTCGTACATAATCATTGAATCCATGTGTTGTAGCTTCCAAATCGGTAGAGGACCCCCAAAAATGAATCAAGTTCGTGGATTCACCTACTTTTCTATTTTTTCAATTAGTGCATCTGCTTCATTGTTCACCTACGAAAAAGGTTGAGCTAGCAAGCCTTCGATAAGAACGCTAGAATGTGTTCGACATCCATCAAATAACCCCAATACTAGCGTTCCATTCCCTTTTGTCTTTTCCTCTTGTTTTTATTCTTCTGTTCAAGTTCATCTTCTCTCCATTTTCGATCAGCTTCACGGATGGCACTCTCAAGAATAGAAAAGAAATCGGAACCATCATAAGACAAGAAGTTTGAATTATGATTTGATTTCGGACCGAAAGTGGTGGAACGCTCAAGTTGGAAGTCCTCTTCTTCACCAACAGACTGGACATCAAATGCACTTTTAAGTTGATTCATTCGTTCTTGGCCAATTTCATCTGAATATCGCATGCACTCATAATAGAACATATGTTTATAAGATTGATTATCCGTTTGGAAATCTGGATACCTCTTATTTAAGAGCTCAATAGATTGATTTTGTTTATATGAATTCATATGACCGTTACTAATTTGATAAAAAGAGAAAATAATTTCTATTTGTTCATCTTTAGAGTATTTTCTTGGTGGGTTTGAAAAATCCTCAGGCGTAATGTTTGTCCCATAGTACTCTTCTGCCATGACAAAGAATTCCTTTTGTTCAATCGATAAATAATTACGTCCATCCCAATTCGGATACATAGCGTGAAGTTGTTGGTCATAAAGCTGCCCCAACAGGCCTAATGCTTTGTTCAAATTCTCTTTTTGTTTTAATAAAAACTGCATTTGACTTAACTCTTTTTCAGAAGCATTTTTGATTGTTGACCCATCAGCAAAATTAACCCCATTTTTCAAACGCAAATCCTCGAACTGCTTTTCTGCACGTTGTATTTCTTTTTGTACGGAAAAAACAAACTGTGGTCTATTATTCAGTAGGTCATATAAGTCCTTTTCGGTTTGTTTTTTCTCTAAATCAAGTATAACTTTTTCAATTTCATGGCTACTTAACCCTTTATTCTGGGTAACCGTCGTTTCAACCACTTCAATTTTTTGTTCTTTAGAAAGCTCCTCAATATTTAAGTGCGGGTAATACTTTTCTAAAAACCTATTGGCCTCTTTTCCCAAAATATTTTCAGCTTGATCTAACATGTCTGTTTCTCTTTCAATCCGGTTCATTTTTTTAAATGTATCAACGGAATCCTGTCTAAAATCTAGTCGGGCATGCCATTTATCCAACTGGTTCCTTCTAGTGTTGATGTTTTCGAAATTGACAAAAAGTCGTAAGGATTTGGCTGTCTCACGTAATTGTTTTTTCTCTAAAGGAGTGAAGCGGCGAACAAACTTCTCTGTTCTTTCTTTTATCTGTTTTTCTTTCTTCACTTCTGACAGTTCGATGATAATTTTGTTGTACTCTTTACGCTCCATATTTATCCGAATTCTTTCAGATTCTTTCCCTTCATTTTGCAATTGCCTTGCAACAACTCCTTCATGAATGGTCGGGAGTGTTTCAAGCCCTTGAACTTTATTCGATAAATGTGTGATCCTTTCAGGAAAACCATTTTTCTCTAAGAATTGATTTGCATAAGTCGCCCACTGCTCTCTCCAGTAAACAAGCTTTTCTTTGGTATTCCAATCAGTTGTATGTATGGCTTTTATTTGTTGTTTTCCATTAATGATTTCTTTAATCTTAACTTGTTTATTTCCCCATGTTCCCTCTTCATTAAAAGGTCGAATGGTTAACATGATATGAAAGTGTGGATTTTCTTCATTATCTCTATGGATCGCTAAATCTGCGACCATGCCATCCTTCACAAAAACCTCATTACAAAATTTAATGGCTAATTGTTCTTGCTCTTCATGAGATAGTTCCTTTGGTAAGGCTACATTCATTTCACGGGCCAGTTGTGCATTCCATTGTCTTTCTACTTTCTCCACTTCATTCCATAATTGCTGACGATCATATACCCATTTAGGTGCATGACTAGGCGCAAGAATATGAGTAATCGGTTCCACTTGTCTTTTATAGAACTTGGACTCATTGGTTCTTTCATCTACCAATCGCTCACCAGACCGATATGCAGCTGCAGCAATGGTATTTTGTTGCTTTTTTCTTGAAATAATCTGATTGGAGAAATGGTAGATGGCCACGGTTCAAGCACCTCTCTTTCTTTTCATAACATGAGCGAAGCGAATTTTTCAGACGCTTCACGAAATTGGTTTCTTCGAAGGAGAAGCCAATGCACAATATCACGATAGTGGTATATAAGTGCGCCCTTGATCTTATCTTCGGGATCATTCTATCACTTTCCATATTCTAGGACAAGCGTTACAATTAGGAAAAAGATCCACAAGGGGTGCTATTGTTGGTAAAACAGAATACGAAAGAACAAATATTAAGTATTGAAGAGCAAATCAAAAGATTGAAGGAAAAACAGAAAAGGATATTGACCAACACTCAAAGGGAAATTGGGAAATATCTTATGGATTCATGGGAAGTGGAAGATGTGAAAGAAGCAAAGGAATTAATTGATTCCTTTAATCATCAAGTGAAATCATTAAGTGAAGCCTCTTCTTCAAAAGAGGATGATGAGGAAGAGAAGAATATTTCACAAAATCCACCTAAAGGGTAATTCATATGCCTAATGAAGAATTACAAAAAATGAAGGACAGAATAAAGGTTCTGGAGCAAAAGAAGAGGGTTTTAGAACATAAAGTTTCAAACGAAGCCAGAAAAGAACGAACGCGCAGACTGATTCAAAAAGGAGCACTTTTGGAAAAGTACTTAGAAGAAGAAAGTATGTCCCTCAAGGACACTGAAAACTTACTAAAAGTATTAGCAAATTTTAAAAATAAAAATAAAGAATATGTAATTCGACAGATAAAAAGTTTAGATGAGGAAGTCCATTAAAAATAATAAGATAAAGCCATTCTTGAACGCCCCATAAATTAACCACACATACACAGTTTCGCTATTTTCTTCCTTTCAATTTTCATGATCGAGGTATCATTTTTTATCCTTTTAGTTTTTTTACACTTAGTATGAATTATTTAGTTCTTATCAGTAATGGTATTATTACGTCTTTAAAATAATTAATTATCATGAATGAACAAACCAAAATTAGATCAAGTAAACTGAACATGATGATAGATTGTTTCGCTTCGAAAAAAAGGCAAACACATATTAGACATGACTAATATGTGTTTGCCTTTTTACATCGATTTTAGGTGGTAACTCTTGATAAGAATATTCAGCTCTTCTTGAACCTTTTATTCTCTTTGTCTTTTAATATCTTCTGGTTTCCAGAACGTTCTATGGTTTCGTAGCCTAAAATGTGACTAAATGAAGCAGTTTTAGGGTTAACCTTACAGGTAGTGGTTATCAATCGATATTAATGTCTAGGCAAACGTACTTTGTTTTAAGAAGGGGATCCCTTCTGGCTATTCAAAATATAGACTTGGCCTTATCTTACTATGTTTCGGGTAGGACATGCCCCCTCTTACCTTCTTAATCTAACTGCGCAGTAGTAAAACAAACAGACAAATTTTCTTTCTTTTTTACCTATCCCTTTTTATTAGAAGTTCCATGGATTCAAATAACAAAATAAGCTAAACCACAACAAACTAATCTAGGTTAGACTAGTTTGTTGCGGTTTTTGAAAAACCAGACTAGTCTAATCTAGATTAATTATTCCTTAGTCAACTTCAGAATTTTCGCACTAAACCATATTTGACCAAATGGCATTTTAACCAGCAGACGTCCATATACTATTTAAAAAGGAGGAAGGAAAATAGTGTATAGACCTACCGTTAGATACCCGGATGTTTATAAAAATTATATAGAGAATGTGTATAAAGCGACCGATCTGGACCGTAATCAAATTATCCGTTTGGCCTTATTTGTTGCGGCACATTCAAACGAGTATAAAAGTATCCTTCAAAAACATAAAATTGCTGACGTCCCTCTCCCCTGCCCGGATTGGGGGCGGGATGAAGATGGTTACTGGACAGATCAAAACTATATTACAAAACAGAATCAAGCCCCATACAAACTCACTGAACAGGGTGGAATCAAGATTATTTTAGGTTAATTATTTCTTTTTAGATTCATTTGTGCTCTTTACGTAATGTAGCGTGGATGCCTTATTAGCAAGCTTTTCAGCCAGTTCCTTTGAAATATCTTTACTCATTTCGTATCACCTCACTTAAAAAAAGCCTTGCCACAATCCCTAGTAAATATACCTCCCTCCACTCTTGACATAGCGTAACGATGTAACCAACTGACCAACCAACCCAAAGAAAAAGACGATTCTGAAAGGGGAAAACCAAATGGGAAAGATTAAACATTTGAATCCGGTTCTCTCTTCTTCTAATAAAAAAACGATTGAACCACAAAAAAGAAAAATTCGTTCGGATAAGCTTCATGACATAAAAATCCCCGTGGACGAACCCATGGACATGATTTTAAGACGGGAATCCCGACGATACTGGAATGGCTCCAAAACAGCCTTTGGCACGGAAATACTGTTGTTTGGTCTTGAACAGGTCCTCGTATACCCTGACGTCACCTATACAGACCAGCCTTACACGGTTCATTGCAAAGTAGATCACGAAACGTATCAAAGGATAGGCGATTATGCGGCCGGTTGGAAATGTAGCGTTCGAAAAGCAGCACATCGGATATTTGTAGAAGCATACAAAAAAAGGCAACTAGGGGGCGTAACCGATGGGGAAATATAGCCAAGCCAATCTTATAGATGAAGAATTATCTTTAATCGGATCAACAAACTTTATCGGAAAGCTACTCCATAAAGTAAATAAATCTTCAACCATCTTACTGAGTATAGACGTCCCCTTGAATCTATTTCTACGAGCAGAAGTTTTCTGTGAAGATATTCAAGACCTATCAGACCTGCATTTCGAACAAAACGACTTGATGAATCTTTTATATAATGACTTTTTACTGTTTGCGAAAAAGAATCCAGACTCAAATGCCATATTCCGATTGCTCACCTCATTGGATAAGTATGCGGGTAAAGATTCAAGACTTGAAAAGTATGGGGATTCTGCTTTTAAATTAATCCATAAAGAAAAGAACCAAGAAATAAAAACGTTGAATTTACGCATGAGAAGGAAATACGCCTTACGTGGAGAGATTTTGCTTGCAGATATGGAGGAAGTTCAGCCAGAACATGGCTATACACTAGAAAAGGTATTTGAGCTTCTTTATATAGACTTTATTGATAAATTTCGAAAAGGTGATCATGCGGGTGTCATAGAAAATATCTTGCGCCTGCTTGATGATGAAACCGAATAGAATATACGAAAGGCTAAGGAAAACATTTGAAGGGGAAAGTCCATTAATCTCTGACTAAATTTCAAAATATGGACCTAAGCGTTCACAATGCAATTTGCGTAGGTAATGAACTTGTATAAGTTTCTTCAAGCTCATTACCTATGCGTTTTGGTGTTCTGCACTGGCCCCCTTCGTTAACCAATAACTTCTCTTCTATTTCATATCAACGGACTATTGATCCAACAATATTTCCATCAATAATCACCCCAAATTTATCGGATATCGAATTGGCTTACTACACAGGGGGACAAGTCCTATCTATTGTTAGTATTTTTTGTAGCACAGTTGGTGCTGATGTGTAACATTAGCCCTTTGCTATATTTCGAGCAAGGCAACTTAGTCACCCATAGCACTTTCACCAGTGATCCTTGCTCTCTACTTCAATCACAAAAATTTTAATGTCCTCAATCTTTTTTGTTTGTTCAATAAACTATAAGCGTTCTTTGTTTCTTGTTTAAAAGCATTTAAAACAACCATGGGAGCACACATTACACCATAAACTTAATACCATTTTATTCCACATGTAAAATAACAGGTCATTCATACCCCCTGCATGATTTATGTCAGTGTAAAATATTAGATGCCTTTACCTTTATTTATTGAGGTGATGCTCCGCATGATATGTTAGAAAATCCTCAAAAAAAATAAGCACCGTTTAGATGCTTATTTTGCATTTAACCACTCTTTCATTTTTTCTAAGCTGACTGTATACGGGCGTTTAATTAGATTCCTTTCATACCTGGACAAGGTACTATGGGAGATGCCCATTTCCTTAGCCGCCTCTAAAATGCTTAATCCCCGATCTGTTCTTTCCTTATTTATCGTTTCAGGAGAAACCTGCTTTTCTTCAACCATCTCCCTGGTTGCACCAGTCTCCCTGTCCGTCATACCCTTCAACATAGTTAGAAAATTCTCTGTGTCATAGTCCTGATCCTCAATCAATAATAAGTCCTGGTCATCTCCCATTCCCGTGATTTCAGTAGGTGGGATGATTTGGACACGCGCCTTCAACCAGGTGTTTGCGAACCAATTTCTCTCCTGCTCAATTTGCTTCTCAAGGTTTTTTTCCTTATAGCTCCACCCTTTAATGATTCCATCCTGCTGCAGGGTGTCCAATATTTCTTCAAATTGTTCTCTGATCCTTGAACCATATCGAGGATTTACGTCCAAATCCATGACTTTTAAAAGCCCTTTGTCTCCCCCAATATGATAAGCCCTGAGATAGTCTGCACTCTTCTGGCGAATCCTCCACTGCCAGGACAGGTACCTGGATAACCGTTTATGGTACTTTTGCTTAATAGGATGGTATTCTAGCGTCTTTAATGCAAGCAGCCCACTGCTCCTTTGGGAACCGTATAAGAAGTTTGCAAGCAATTCCCCTGGACGAATGCTGCATTCATAAATACCAATCGGGTTATCCCCTCGATAGGCTACCGTCACGCTATCCACCAAAAACAAGGGATTAAACTGGACTTGTCCAATTTCTTCAAAATCTCCCTGATCCTCATTAATGAACCTCAAATTCTCTTTTTCAATTCTTATCCATATCGTTGTGAGAGCGGCCAACCTTTTCATGATATCGTCACGTTCTTTTTTTCGATAAGACATTTGATAGCCGTCTAAATCTTCTTTCCGACCTTGCAATCTCCTTAGATTCAAAGCATCATCCGTATGGAAATGAATCATTTGGTCCTTATGAGTAGCCTGTTGCATCCAAAGAATCGAGACGATATCAAAAATATCCGCGGTTAAGTCATCCATCGACGTGATGGCTTGAGAGGTGAGATTTTTCCATTGTTCGATGGCTACATTGGATTTCATCATCAGATAATCATTCTCTGCCCTCACTTGAGCCGTCGCTTCTAAAGCCCTCTCCGCAATCCTTGCAGTCGGAATCTCAGTCGCAATGTCGAATTCATTTTTACTGATGGTCTCCCTTAATTTATGAAATAATAAGGCCGAACCGGACTCGGCAAAATTTTGATTCAACAAGGCATTTATCACTTCCCTGTTGTTAGACTTTGGGGAATGTGCTGAATTCTCTTCTCCTACAATCTGTATGTATGGAAGGACAAAATTTCTAATTTCTTTTATGTGATCATCAACCCATTGTTCCATATCCTCGAATTTCAATCCATAATCTTTCACCAAGCTATCCAAAATCACAAAAAATGCTTTTAAGGTTTGGCTAGGCTGGTAATCATCTTGACCTGACATAAGATGGTTGATATCCATATTCCATTCGACAAAGAGTTGAGGGAAATCTGGAAAAATCGTTTTCATGACATTCAAAAATTTCGTTTGCAGGGGTTGTAACATTATTCTTTAACCCGCCCTTCTTTTGTCGACTCTATGTCCTCAAATGAGTACTGTTGGATGTAATCTTGAAAAACAGCGGTTTCCAAAATACCCAAATCGTGCAGATAGCTAACGGTCTCAAAAGAAAGAAACTGAACGATCGGATTTTTTTCTAGGATGGCATTTTTCAACTGTTGGATGTCCTTTTCCTGATAAAGGATATAATTTCCCATCTGTTCTTTGATGTCGTTAGGGGAAAAGATAGTATCTTTAAAGGGTTGATTATGCATACACTCATAGACCAGCTCATCTTTTATATAATAAGTCCTGACACCAAAATCTTTCCCAACCTTATAAAATTCGATTTGTTTTCGAAACCATATGGGACCACTGTATAATTGGACCACTGGTTTAGGAAGTACGCCACGCAACTGATAGGTGGAAACCTTTCTCCGATCCCATCCGAGAATTTCCCCCACCTCTTTAACTCCAACTAAAAAATCCATCTGTGTTCCCCTTCTAATCTAGTAATATGGTAATTATGAGTGAGAATTGTTGCTTTTGTCAACACACGGTTTAAACGTGCAACTTTTTTTATTTTGACGTTTGCTTTCACAATGTGCACATCACACTCTTCTCTGTTTCTTGCGATATTTTCCCTTTTAACTTACGAAGTGCATCTGTTCACCAAAGGGGGATGAATTTTCCCCTTTTGCAAATAGTACGAAAATCATGCATAGACAATCGGTCCAGGGCGTTCCGATCACTTAGTTTTTTATGTTGCGCTAGAATCCATAATAAAAAGGTTTGGTTCCCCTTGACCTATTTATTGTCTTCCCGCCGGCTGGAAGGTTAGAAGGCTTGCGCTGTTTTACGATTCGGGAGGCAAATGGGGAAAACAAATCAAAAAAGCAACCGGATAGTTGCTTTCCATAAAATTGCAACTTATCTTTTATTTGACGTTTCCTCTCACAATGTGCACAAGCCTTTTAATTTAAATCTTCTTTTAAATATAGGTTCTTCACCGAAAGCCTTGCAAAAAGTAATCTCTTTCTGGTCAAATAAAACAGGGAAATGACGGTTCCTCTCACAATGTGCACAGCCTTTTAATATAAATCTTCTTTTAAATATAGGTTCTTTACGAAAGCCTTGCAAAAAGTAATCTCCTTCTGGTCAATTAAACAGGGAAATGACGGTTCCTCTCACAATGTGCACAGCCTTTTAATATAAATCTTCTTTTAAATATAGGTTCTTTACGAAAGCCTTGCAAAAAAGTAATCTCCTTCTGGTCAATTAAACAGGGAAATGACGGTTCCTTTCACAATGTGCACAGCCTTTTAATATAAATCTTCTTTTAAAATATGGGTTCTTTACCAAAAGCCTTGCATGAAGTAATCTCCTTCTGGTCAAATAAACAAGGAAATGACGGTTCCTTTCACACGTTATTGTGCAATTTTTACACTTTTAGTTCGATTATAAATGGGTTTTTTCATTAGATTGTTGATATACCAGTGGTTATCACAACCCTCTTAATGGTTAAAGAATGACGGTTCCTTTCACAATATGCACACCATTATATGGGATTGCAACTTTTCCTTCATTTGACGTTTGCTCTCACAATGTGCACAAAGATAAGGATATGCAAGTTTATCTCCCATTAACAACATCACATTAGCTTGACGCCTTCATGCACATCTCACTCATCTATAATTAACTGTGCAACTTTTTATATTTTGACGTTTCCTTTCACAATGTGCACAATTCCCTCTTTTGATCTGGGATTTTTTAAAACATTTTTAATCAACATACCTTTTACACCCCTACATCACCAACAAAATCTCAGAAAACATTAGGAGCCCACACAAAATAGTGCATAAATTTATCTCTTTTTGTTCTAAAATGAAGAATTATGACGTTTGCTCTCACACAAACTTGCACACATTTCTGTGCAAGTTTTTTATTCTTGTCCATTTATGGATGGACAATTTTATGAAAACATTGATATATCAACGTTTATCCTAATTTGCTTATCCATGAAAGCATGACGTTTCCTTTCACAATATGCACAAACAGTGTGAAAAAATGACGTTTCCTTTCACACAAAAATATTTAGAGTTTTTTTCAATCCCTTGCCCCCCAAGGGATGAGCACACGTTGTGCAACTTTGAAAATCCCTTAATAAAGGACACCATTTCCTGTTTTACCATTCTGCTATAATTCAAACTAGAAAATTAGACGAGAGGAGGGCTTAAAATGAAAGAATCCAGAATAAGAATCGATGGTTTTAGAATGCATCATGCCATCTTAAAAGAATTCCATTTTCTTCGTGATCAGTCATTTGAGCGCCCTCCTGCCTCTGCCTATGTCGTATATATGACCATGTTAAACCAATTACAAGTAGAACAAAACCAACGAGGCATGCTTAAGGAATATAATCTTTCTTACTGGGCAAAGAAACTTGGGATCTCTTATTCTACCCTTTGGGGAGGAAAAAAATTTTTAGAAGATCATCATTTTGTAAAAGAGGAAATCCACGAAGGGTTACCTGTTATCATGTTAAAAGATGTTGATAAGTATAATACACCTGAACTTAATGGTGTATCCCTCAACTACCTAATCATACCGCACGCCCTTTTTGAAACGAATATTTTAGCAGAATTCGTACGTACCTCGAACCCTGAAGGTATCGAACTTCTCTTATCCTTACTTAACCAGTTCCGGACTGGTCTGTCTTTCAGCAAGACAGGTGAAATGGAGAAAATAAAACAAGAACGGACAATGAAGACACTTAAACTTCAACTAAACAAAAATGCAAAAGGGGTTCGTAAAACTTTAAGCGTTTTAGAAGCTCTTTTTTCCATCGAATTCACAGGGATAGAGATTCGTGGGAAGCAAATATGGATTAAAAAAGCCTCCTTTTCCTTAAAGCCGGAATGTGTGGAAGAAAACACGGATGAATTCAATGTCAACTCACTCATGGCGAAACTATCAAAAGAGCTCACCTATTTCTTTGATGGACATCAAATTAAATTTAAACCTAGAGACCAAATCGATGTCATGATTTCCTTTAAGCAGGAAGTAATGAATAAACTGAACTATCTTATGGATGAGGACTATGAAAGCTTCACCATACGTGATCGATTCATGAAAAACTTCTTTTTACAAACAATGGATCAGATTGGTATTCATATACATACAGAAAAACAACGAAAAGGTTCTTTCCATTTCTACTCGATTGGGGCCTTTTTCAGAATGGCCTTTAGAAAGTATCTTCCTGGGGCCATAAAAAATATTCCTTATGAATTAATTCATGAAGCCAAAATCAGAGAGTACACCAAAACCGGCCAAGCACCAGAGCTACACGGTGTAATTTAATAGCTTAACCCAGCCTTGTGAAAAAATAAGACATTCACAGGGCTATTCGAATATACGCAAAAACTATATTAAAAGTATTCCCTTAAAGCAAAAGTCTTTCCTTCCCTCCTCTGTCACGAATTTTGGCAAAATTTTCGAGAAGGATTATTTTTTTACGCTTAATAGATTCCGAATGTCACCTTGTGAAATAGTGGATATTAAAAATACACTCCTGTGAATATGTAAATATTTTAAAAAAAGCCCTGTGTATATGTGACTTCATTTACATTCTATATGTGGGAAAGTGGAAACTCTGCTAAAATGACTCTTAGAAATGGCTAGAACCCTTGTCGCTCAAGGGATATATCTAACAATAGAAAAATGCCTATTACTTCTGTTTCTTTTATTAAATCTGTATTCTCTTATTAAATATGCCTTTTTATTAAATTTGTTTATTTACGAAATAGATCACTTCAAACAGAATTTAAAATATTGAATTATTAGGATTAATGTACTCACTGTAAAACAATGAGCCTTTCAACAATTACATATTGAAAACTAATGAAAAGATTAATCAACCATATTAGTTAGATTAAGGTTCATTTATTGTAAATTTTATACAATCACTAGAAGAAACCTTCAATTAGTTGGGACGAGCTTAAAACGGCAGCTATGAAAATTCAGCCCAAGTGAGCAGCATACTATAACACCTTTCAGGAAATCGCTTTTAACCAAAAATTCTGCAAGTAATACCTTAAAAAAGAAACTACTTTGTAAAAAAATTAGACCACCCAAGACGGTGGCCTAAACTTATATCCTTTTCCTGCATTCAACGTATTTAATTAAGGGGCCAAGGCCCCTTTTACTTGCTATAAAGCTCTAGAGAGCTCATTAAGAAGCTTTAAACCATCATTGATCTCTATAAAGCAAAAGGATACTCTTATTCCTAATTTGAATCTACAAAATGAAGGTTAAATATCTATCTTCTAGAAAGCTTACATATAAAAATTTTGGGAGGTTCCAATTTTTCACCTTATCCCATAGATCAAAAATAAATAAAAAAGAACTATTAATCTTCCATTGTTTGTTCTAATACTTCCCTTTCATTTGTTAGAAGTGCAGTTTCAGATTTTAACCTTTTTTCTAAAGCAAGTGATTCTTCTTCCATTTGACTAATCTTCAACCTTATTGCATTAATTTCTTCAATGAGTTCCACTTCTATATGGTCAGCTTTGATATCCCTTTCATCGACTAGTATGTCAGATTCTAAATTCAGAGTATCTTCAGTACTTTTTTTTGCGAAGAAAGAGAAAAAGCCTGTATTTTTCTTTTGCTCCAAACTTTTTCGTAACACATTCGCTGCTTGTCGATCCATTTTTCGATTTAACCGATGATTTTTAATCTTTTCTTCTATAACTTCAATTTGTCTTTGTCTATCAGCTATTCCAGTTCTCCTTCTCAACAACTCCACTTCAATTAGATTGATTGTGTTTTGTAGTGTGAAGGTTCTCATCATTACATTCTGCCTTCTATCAAATTCCGAGAATAATTGATCTAAGGTATCCTCATTATATTTACTCCCTTTTGCTTTTCCGCCATTTTGTTGAGGAATCGACTTTAGCGATAACTTAACTTGAATATCAGAAATCGTTTCTCCCCTCTCAATTGACAGTAAAGTCATGTGGATTTTAAAAACGGTAAGAAATGGCAATCGCTTCTTTCTACCTTCTACATAAATCTCTAAGTATCCCTCTAGCATCCTAACGTAATACCTTAACGTCGAATTAGCGATATTAAAGATCTTATCGGAACAATCGGTGGTTGAATACATGGCATTCGGATCCAACTCTAGTATATCTTCTTTAAATAGTTTGGCACTGTATTCCTTATCAAGTACCAACGAAGTGAATAAAGCATCGTCACGAAGTGCTTCTGTAATGAAATCCTTATTAGCCTGGACTCTGTTTGTCACGATAACCCTCCTCTTAACGCTAGTTTAACTATAGCTTATTTTTATCTACCTATCGCTAAGCGTCAATTTATCTATATCTATAGTTTACCTACTAGATAAAGACTAATCAACTAGGTTTGTTTGCTTTACTAGAAATAATGAACGAATTCGACTGATTATAATCTAGTCTAGATTAATCTTTTAGTACAATAATAACCAATCTAGTCTAATCTAGTTTAGATTTTTAATGAGTTTCTTCTATATTTCGTGCGGTAAATGACCGATAACATTAATTTAGCGCTAGAATGCAACAATATGGAATTATTAGCGTTAATTTGTGAATGATTATCTCTATATTAGACTAATCTAATCTAGTTTAGTTTAGTGTGGTTTATAAGGAGGAATTCTCCTGCAAATACCAACGTTAAATGACCGATAACGTTAATCTGACGATAAGTACCGATAACGTGGGATGGATTAGCGGTAAATTGCCATTAATTTTCTTGTGATAAAAGGAATTAAATAAGCGATAACGTCAATTCACCGTCAAATATATAGTTAATATGGACCGACTGATCACAAAGGTTTATGTTTAGCGTTGGGGTATCGATAGTTTATCGATATTAAATCGGCGCTGAAGTATCGTTAACGTCAATTTATCGCTAGTTTTTAATTGACTTTAACAGGGAATCTCTATATATTGGATAGTAAGTAGACTAAACTAGATTAGTCCGAAGGAGGAAGACCATGACAAAACTTGATTTTTTATTTAAAGAGGATTATTTAATTGCAGGAGTAGATAGTGGGAACATTTCCAATAAAATTACGTATATCGATCAAAATGGAAATGTTGTTTCATTAAATATCGCGAGTATTATCGGGGAAAACGCGGAAACGACTGCCGAAGATATGCCAGATGAAAGCGCAGATAAATCTTTTCCTGATGATATGATCCTTCATGTACATATTAAAAGTAAAGCCTTACCAAAGAATCGAACAAATGCTTATTATACAGTAGGGGAATATGCTCAAATTTCAACAAATGACAAAAATAATTTAAGAGAAACCAGCAGTGATGCAAGAGATAAATTAGGGAATGAAATCCATGTTGTAACAACTTTAGCTGGATTAGCCTTAGCTGCTTGGAAATCGGGTAAGACCAATAAGGTAGACGTTCCATTGAGTTTTGGGCTTCCAATAGAAGAGGCCAAACAGGCGTCATCAGAAAAAATCAACTTATATATGGGTGAGCATGAAATTACAGCAATAAAAGGGCCTTATAAAGGCAAAACCATAACCATTAACATTACAGATGTTCAGCTTAATGTGGAAGGCGTAACGAGCTACTTAGCATTGGCCTTTGATTTAGTGAATGGGGAAGTGGTGGAAACTGAATTTTCATCACAAATCCATGATGAGTTTGCCATTGCTGATTTGGGAGCTGGAACATTGGATTTAGCTCTTTATGATGAAAATGGTTTAAATTCAACTAAATCTACAAACCATCTGATAGGTACAAATAAATATATTGATTTAATCATGAAAGAAGCAGCTGAACTAAAGGAATTTGACAGCATAAGGGCCCGTTTTGAAAGGGTGAATAAAACTCCTAAGATTTCGTTTACACGTGAAGAATTCATGAGGAAGTTCATCAAGCCGGAAATCGATAAAATGGTTAAAAAACCTAAATATTCTCCTGTCTTTAAAGCGACATGGCAGTCCAAAACAGCAGATATCACCAAGATTGTAGAAAAATATACAAAACAATATGCCGAAGAAGTGAAAGATAAAGTCATCCGGTATTTTGTTGATACAAATGTTGGACAAATGATTATCGTCGGGGGAGGGCTTCTCTTCGCTTATCAATACCTAGCGGAACTTAAAGAAGAAGATTGTTTATTTCCTCCGAATATCGATCAAGCCAGTTTCTTTACAAGTAAAGCATATCTCTTGAAAAATATTATTGCTGAAATTGAAAAGCAATCAATTGAAGCATAAAATTGCAAGAGTAGGAGCAGCATCTTCTTTTAGTTGTGATACAAGGTGGTGGTAACGTTGTCCAATAGAAAAATCACTCCAGGTAGGGGGATTCAATATACCCCAAAAACCTCGATAAAATGGGCTAATGAATTTAATGAGTTGGTAGACAGCTTTAAAAGCAGAAATGAACTTATTAGCGCGCTTATAGAAGATGGATTAAAGGTTCGGAATGGATCTTATAAAGAACAAGGCATTTACCTTCCACTAGACACCTTTGCGAATGATCAATTAGCACTTTTGAAAACGGAGGAAGGGCAAAGGATTCTTTATAATATTGTTTCTTTAATTGTAGGGAAACCCGAAGGGACGGCGCTTGCCCAGCAAATGGTGCAGCCGGTATCCCAGAAAAGTGAGCCAGCTTCCTCACCAATCGTCCCATCTGAAGCGCCTGTGAATCATGAAGAAGATACTAAGGAAGGTAAGGGTCAATCAAACGAAGCCCTTTCTAAACTATTGAAGTTGGGGAAGATGACCAATTTAAAGGGATAAAACACTTTTAAAAATAGAGCTCAGTTATATGTAAGAGGCTGAATCAAAAGGTCGTTGAATAACGACTAATTTGATTCAGTCTCTTTTTTTGTTAACCTTACACCCAAATCAAATGAAAGAGCCCTTTTAGAAATGTTATATATAGGGGGTTCCATCGAGTGGATGGATCTTTATACAAAGTTCACAAAGTAGGACCCACATTTTATATTTAGAAGTTTTGTCAAAATTTGTATTACGTTAGCGCCGGAAAATGTAAGCGTTTTCTTTTATAATGAAAACAGGCGATGGTATCTTGACGTAGGCAGGGCCAATACTACATTTATAAAAATGATGATCCATTAAAAAATTACTATTTCCAAACGGAAAATGTAATGTACTTCAAATTGGTGTGTGCTTATCGTTCTGGATGATATTAAAGATAAAGTAAAGGGGAGGAAAAGATGGAAGCAGAAAATAAAACCCCATTTGTCCATTTTATTCAGGAAGATCGATTCGAACTAAACTCCTACCTTAATTATTTATTTAACCAATTTAATGAATATGTTCCAAAGCATATGGAAGACGTTAAGATGATGGGACAATAGCAATAATATAACAACAAAAATATGCGGCTGTATTATTCCTTGAGAATAATACAGCCGCGTATTTTTGTTTTCTTTCTTCTTAAAAGAAGGTTTTTACCGTTATGAACTTAAAAATCTTAATTGCAATTAGATCTAGCCAGAAAAGAATAGATCAAGGATTAGTAAAAAGGATAATAACAAGACTAAAGTCTCTAGAATACTAACCAGAAAAGTTAGGGTTATATGACTACGAATCCCATCAATAGGTTCATTTTTTGTAATTTTTTGGCTTATTTAATCAATAAAAGGAATATCACTGGTAAAATACAAGCAAGAGAAACGTCAAAGGTATTGCCATAGCATCCTTTTTAGTGGAGAGGGAAAATTGTTTGTGTATGAGATACAGATGAACTCTAAGTTGTTGCATTCTGTAAAATCATTTCGACCCAGTAAGGAGATGAACTTGTTATGAGAAATGATTCGATTGAAAGATCGGTCAACGATTCCGTGCTTACAATTACTGACTCTATTCTACAAATGATTGAACAGTCTAAACAAAAAAGCTTAAAAAAGACAAGTCTCATGAACCAGGAAAAGATGAGTTTGAAACAAAATTCCACTTCTTGGTCTACCAAAGAAAAGACAGAGGCTGAGTATGAGCTATATTACGCCATGATAAAGGAACATCACCCTCAGTTATTTGAAATAAAAGGGGATTCCATTGAAACATTCCCAGTCGATAAGGAAAAAAGTGTTTTTGTCATCCTGAAGGATAAAGATGTATACTTCGGGGTCTATAAACAAGAATCTAAGGAAGCGCACATCGTCACACCAGCATTTCGAACAAAAGAGGACCTGCTTCAAAAAACACTCGGAACCTCCCAATTCGAAAAGTTTAGAATGCACTCATTCTTCCTTGTGGAAGATGGAAAAGCATTCACCCTCCATGACAATAAACAACTTCGGCTAAATTTAGCAAAATCTTATAAAACCCTAACAACTTATGAAAATATTGAACAAGCACGCACCTTTGTTGTAAAAGAGGAACTTAAAAATGATCCTAAACTTAGAAAACAATCTCTTCGTAGGGCTTTAGAAGAGCACTGTATTCCTTCAGATCTTTTAGGAAAGACCGTTACAATCCAAAATATTTCAAATGATGGTCAAGGGACAAGGCTATCATTAGTAGAGAATCAAAAACAACGAGACGTCTGGTTGCCTGACATTGCAGAAAAATGGATGGAAAGAGTAAGAGATAACCCCGGAACGAAAGTAATGTTTGATGAAGTTATCATGGATAGTCGTTCTATTGCAGAAGGTTTCCTTGCCTTTTATGGCATGGAAATAAATAAAGAAAGCCAAATGAAACAACATGATTTTGAGGTGATTTCAAATCAAGTTGGCTCGTATATTGGGAAATTGAGTGGCAATGGCAAAGTGAAAAAAGTTTCCCCTTACTTCTCTGAGAAAGAGGCCGAGAAACAGTTGAGAAATTTAAATAATCACATTCAACTAGAAAAGCAGAAAGATAGTCAGGTAAAAGAGGTGGAAACCGATATTCCATTCAAAGAAATTAGGGAAAACGACTAAGGAGGAAACATATGACTTCGTTAAAAAAATTACAAATCTTACTGATGTTTGCTGCAATTCTTTTACTTTTACATATCGCACCAGAGCAAGCTTCTGCAGCAGCCAATGTATCAGCAAAAATCAAAGAGGGACTGAAACAAGTTCAAACATTGTTAACGGGGCTTGTTGTTACAGTGGGCATTTGTGTATCCATATGGATCATCATTAAAAAATTACCAGGCGTGGATGATCCTCATACCAAAAACGAAATGTTTCGTGGAGTAGGAATGGCTTTGGCAGGGGTAGGGTTAGCAGCCGCAATCGTATGGCTTGTTCCGTGGATGTACGCGTTATTCGCTTAATTGAGGTGAACTAGATGACGGAAAAAGAAGAGCTTAGAGAGGCTCTCAAAACGTTACTTGGAGAAAAAGACAGTCGCAAGGGGAAAACGTTTGTTTTCCCTGATAATGTCGATCGATCATATAACCTTGTTAAGGGCTTATCATTAATGAATTTCTTTAGATATATATTACCGGCGGTCGTTATTTCCGCCATTATCCTGTTCCTTCCCCCTTATTCCTTAGGATTTATGATGGTTAAATTGTTCTTTATGGCCCTTTTGCTGTTAGGCTCCTTAACCTTTGCTGTTTTACGTCCCATATCTGCTCGGCCAAATATCACATATAGTAGCTATTTAAAACGAATTATTCATTACAACAATAGACAGAAGATGTTCTTTATGAAATCGAATAAAAGGGATGATTTCCGTGGTTAATCATAATAAGAAAATGGATAAGGAAGACTTTGACTATGAAGTAGAAACCCTTATAAAAAAAGGAAAATCGACAATTCAAGACATAAGTATTATAGAAGGGATATACAAAGACTATGTACTTTTGAAAAATGGTTATCTGACGTCCATCCTGCAAGTGAGTGGTATCAACCTAGATTTGTTGGCGGAGTATGAACAGAATCGTTTATTTGAAGATTACGGTTCATTCTTAATGAGTCAAGTCCATGATCAATTACAAACCATCTCGATGACGGTTCCCGTGGATTTCCGTTCCTATAACTTAGGTTGGAAAAAACGCTATTTGCACGAACTGGAGAATAAGGATAACACAGCTAATGAATACAAGCGAACCCTAATCACATCTTACATCGATCATTTCCAAAGGATAAGGATGAAAGATGAAATGTCGACAAAACAACATTTTGTTGTCATTAGGGAGAAAATGAATAAACGTACGTTCCAAGATTTAGAACGTGCTGAAACTATTCTAACAAAAAAGGTGGAGAAAATGACAAACTCCCTGCGATCCACTTTTGAATCGTACGATATAACGATTAGAAAATTGTCTGAGAAAAATACGTTATCGTTGCTATATAGATATTTTGATTTTGAAATGTCAAAACTATACGGATAACCGGTTCGGAAAGGAGCAAGTCAAATGCCTTTTTCTTTAGCTACTTTATTTTCTTTAATAAAACGTGAAAATAAGCAGGACGAACAGGTGAAACAAAGTCCCGAAGATGTTTTACATGGGATGTTAGAGACCGAAGAACTTAATTCCATTTATCCTTTTGTCTGGAAGGAAAATAAGAATTATATCGAAAGTGGTGGCAACTTTATTAAGGTGCTGGCGGTCGTTGCTTATCCTAAAGAACAAAAAGGGAACTGGCTATCGGATCTGAAGCGATTAAAAGGAAACATATCCTTTGTCCAGTACCTAGAACCGTCCAATTCAGAAGGCATGATTAGCTATTACAATGACTCTATTAAAAATAAAGATGCGGAACTATTAAAAACAAGAGATCCAGCCACACGCATCAGGTTGCAATCCGAACTGGAAAGCGCAAAATATCAACTAAATCAGGTATTATCAAACCGTTCCACCTTTATGTATCTGTATACATACATCTTCATTCAAGCTGCATCCTTAGAAGAGCTGAAGACCTTAGAAGACAATGTTCAGAGGATTTTAACGAAACTAAGAATGAAAGCTCTAAACCCTCATTACGCAACACCGATGGCATTCTGGTCGGCTCTGCCTTTAGGGGATAACCAATTAAAGGATTATACCTATCAGATGTGCAACAGTGAAGCGGCCTCTTCTTTCTTTCCGTTCGATGATTCAGAGATTTGCTATTTATCCCTGACGGCTCAGGTGGAAGGGATCAATAAGACGACCAATTCGTTGGTTGCCATAGACTATTTGGATACACAGCGTACATTAAATCAAAATATGGTGGTCATTGGGACATCAGGTGTTGGAAAATCTACCTTTATGGTTCAAAAAATCCTTCGCTGCTACGCCATGGGAATCAAGATATATATCATTGATCCAGAAAATGAGTATTCGCATATTGTGAAAATCCTTGGAGGTGAAGTTGTTCATCTCAGTAGTAATAGTTCAACGAAAATCAACCCTTTGGAGATATTCTCCACAGAAATTACGGACACCGAAGATTTTAATGACGATG
This sequence comes from Peribacillus sp. NPDC076916, assembly GCF_050269675.1. Classification (NCBI taxonomy): domain Bacteria; kingdom Bacillati; phylum Bacillota; class Bacilli; order Caryophanales; family Bacillaceae; genus Peribacillus; species Peribacillus sp. NPDC076916. The sequence goes on along the minus strand of NZ_JBNNIU010000013.1, from coordinate 62,470 downwards.
CGGAATTCATAAGGGACCTTGTTAAACAAAAGGTTCAACGTCTTAAGGCCTTTTTCAAAGTCCTAAAAGCTGACTTATCCCAGGTTGAATCTAGTATTTTAGATAAGACACTGATCAACCTTTACAATCGTTTTTCCATTAATGAAGAGAGCAATTTTACAAGTTTAATGGCAAAGGATTTCCCAATTCTCGAGGACTTTTATGAAGATTTAGGTACATTGAAGACCAATGATTTAGAACGCTATGAAAAAATACAGGATTTTTATTTTATCCTGGAAAGTTATGTTCATGGATCTAACTCGTTATTTAATGGCCATACGAACGTGAATATCAATAACTCTCTATTCTCTTTTAATCTAAAATCACTACAAAATGAAGTGGATGTGCAGGCTGCTTGTTACTTTAATATCTTTGGTTTCCTTTGGGACGAAGTGACGAAAACAAAAGAGGAATTGGTGTACCTATTTATTGATGAATTCCACTTCTTATCAAAGAACCCGGATTCGATGAGATTCTTTTATCAAGCTTATAAACGATTTAGGAAGTATAATGCCGGCGCTATCGCAGGCACGCAACAAATTATCGACGTACTGGATACCGAGGATAACCTAGGGGCAGCTATGATTGAAAATAGTCACACAAAACTATTTTTTGGACTGGACAATAAGGGTGTTGAAGATGTGGTTAAAAAAATCAATCTATCATTCTCTGATGAAGAGATTTCCTTATTACGAGCGAAGCGTCAGGGAGAGGCATTACTTGTTTACGGGTCTCAACGTGCATTTATTCGGGTTGAGCTCACGCAAGAAGAGCTGCGTCTTTGGAATAAAAATCGGTATCTTGAAAAATATGGTTTAGATCCTGATGAAATCCCTGATTATGAAGGAAGGAATGAAATGACTCCCATTGAAAAAGAAGAAGTTCGAAATTTTGTTCTGTAAAGGGGGAGGTAACAGTGAAAATCCAATTATTTGAACTCGGAACGTTATTCATCCTTAAAAATAGGCACTATCGTTTAGAAATTGCGACAACTAAAGTGTTGGCTGAACGGGTAGAGGACCTTACAGAACTTCAGGAAGAACATCCGTATTTCTTTACACTGAAAGATATAAAAAAAGAAAACGATCGCTTGATTCTTGATTATGAAATGGAGGAAGGTTACCAACCTTTACAAATAGCCAAATCATATTCAACCGTATTACGGCTTGCGTTATTAAATCAGTTGCTAGATTTGGATCCTTTACACAATTTTAAGGGGAAAGTGCTGATCCACCCAAGAAACATTTTCTTTAAAGATATGAAAAAACTAAAGTTTCTATACAGAAGCAATCAATGGTTGCCCTTTGAAGGCCATATTGAAAAACTAGAACAATATAAAATTCTAACCCTATCTATGTTTTCCCGTTTCTCCTATGAAAAGTATAAACGGGAAAAAGAAAATCTGCTAAAAAAGGAAAAAGATGAATTTTTCTTCCGGATTGAAAATGCTAGCTCCGTTGAGGATTTGAAAGAGCTGATTGCGAGTAAACTTCAGGAGGAGGAAACGTTGCATTTTTTCGGATTAGAAGCGGAAAAACAAAAAATCAAAAAGCAAAAGAGGTTCCTGACAGGAATTTCTATCGGAATCTCTGCTGCAGTCTTTACTTTGGCTCTTTTTCTTCAACAAATGGCAGTCAAGGAAGCTGAAACGGCTTATGCAACAGAACTTGAAAAAGCTGAACAAAAATCAACATTTTATAAACTATTAAGTGAAGACAAATATGATGATGCCCTTTCCTTGTTGAAGAAAACGGGTGGTACAAAAAAAGAGTTTGGGAATCTTCACTTTGAAAAAGGTGAATATCAAAAGGCAATAGAGGCAGACGATAACTTGATAAAGCCTAGTGTGGAAGCCTTATATAAAGCGGATAAAAAGGAAGAAATACTAGGATTAGAAGCCGAAAGTGACTATCTGGACATCGAAAAGAAAATAGTAAGCTATGATTACAGTGTTTTGTTATCGATGCAGGCTTTTACAAAGGATGAAGACCAACAACTTCGAATCGGACAAGCCTTTGTTGAGCACGGGGATCTAACAGATGCCAACGATCTCAATAAGAGGTTAAAGAACAAAGAATTAACGGTTACGATCAGAAAAAAAGAATTGCAAAACCAAGTGGCTCAATTAGAACAACAAATAAAGCATCTCAAGAAAAAGAAAGACGTGAAATCAAAAGATATTAAGGAACAGCTTGATCCAAAGAATAAGGAGCTCACAACCTATAAAACGGAACTTGATAAACTTGATAAGAAATCGGGTTTTAATTAAGTGTCCGCAACAGTTGCTGTGAAGGGAACCGTTTTTGTCGTCCGGTACTGGAAGGAAATTACGATAGGCGTCGTATTCTCCTTACTATTAATGGCGGGCTTATTACTCGGAACTCAATCTCAAGAGGAGCCAAAGGGATATATTAACTCGCCATTTGGAACGGCTAATGTTCCACCTCATATTGAACAATGGAAGGGCCTGCTTCAAGAATATACGACGAAGTACGGAATACCGGAATACACAGATTTTTTACTGGCCCTCATGTATCAGGAAATAGGAAACTCACAAACCTTGGATATTATGCAAAGTTCTGAATCTGTCGGGTTACCGCCAAACGCCATTCAAAACCCGGTGATGTCCGTGAATTTAGGGGTTCAACATTTTAAATCGGTGTTAGAGGATGGACAAAAAAACGGGGTGGATTTTCCAGCTATTGTTCAGTCATACAATTTCGGTTCTGGTTACCTGAGCTTTATTTCTGCAAACGGAAAAAAACACTCCATTGAATTAGCCCAACAATTCTCATCGGCCCAAACTGAAAAACAAGGATGGAGTTGTTCGGATTGGCGGGCACCTTACTGCTATGGAGACTATACGTATGTGGAGAAAGTGATGGGAAATCTAATGCCGACGGGAGTTGCTGTCGGTGGTGAAGATGTTTCCCCATTGGGGGAACAAGCATTTAATGCGATTATCACAGAAGCGAATAAATATGTAGGCTGGCCATATGTATGGGGAGGTTCAGATCCCCATAGAGGATTTGATTGTTCGGGATTTACACAATGGCTATTTGCTAAAGTGGGGATAAAGCTACCACGAACTGCTCAAGAACAATATGATGCGTCGTCGAAAATCCCGCCATCTGAAGCAAGACCAGGTGATTTTATCTATTTTACTGGAACTTATGAGACCAACAAATATATCACACATATCGGGATTTACATAGGAGATGGCAAAATGTTTGATTCTAACGGTTCGGGCATTGGAGTCCATGACATACATTCGTCTTACTGGAAATCTCATTTAGCTGGTTTTGGTAGAGTGTCCCATTAGGAGGAAAACACCATGAATAAATTTTTCGCTATGTTGTTAGGACTATCCATCCTAGCGAACATGATTTTAGGATTTATGTATGTTGGTCAAAAGACCATGATGACTCAAGCAGAAGATCAAAATATCGAAACAAAAAAACAGATGGTTCAGTTGAAAAGTAAAGTGAATGCAAAAGACAAGGAACTGAATACCTTTCAACGGAATGCAGCCTATTATGAAATTGAACATAGTGAAGAGGTTAAAAGCTTTGTAGACGACACGTTTAGAGGACTATTTAATTACGATAACAAAAATTATGCTTCACGTTTTGATCAGGTCAAAGATCGGTTAGCGGAGTCCGTTATTTCAAAATTGAAAGCTTCAGGAGAAATGGGAAGTATGGAAATTGAATTCAAAAATGAAGTGGAGTCTTTACATGTTTATCTAAGTGCTGTTGAAAAAGACCAAGCAAAAGCGCTTGTAAAGATGGAAACACAATACTCGGTGGGTGGCAGTGAATTCCCAAGGAAAAATCAACTGTATGAGGTCACGATCGCTTTGGATGGAGAGAAAAGGCTCGTTGATAAATTAGAGTTAATGGGGTCCTTCGAACCTTTTGAAGAGAACTGAGTGCATCGAATGCTTTGTCGGATTTGCAGAGATTGAAAGTAATCAAAAAGGAGTGGATCCTTTTGAAAGTGATGGGAATACGCCTGTTGTTAATGGCCTTTTTATTAGCCATATTTGAACTGATTGTCATCAACATAGCTGGGATTCTTCCGTTTCTTGCGGCACATCAAGCCAACATATCCGGTGCCCCGTTAATGGCCTTTGTCATGGAAAACCTCATGAACCCTATTGGAACATCCACCAGCATGATTGAAAAGAAGAATCCACTTTTCTTCATGGGTAGTGCAGCTGTCATCGTATTAGCCGTCTTTATGGTCTTTTTTACGAAGGGCGACAAGGGTAAATATGAATTGGCCGATAAATACGGTGTTCATGGTTCAAGTAGATTTGCTCAAAAGCACGAAATATTTACGCATGGTGAGACGGTTGAGGTTCCAGCCAAACAGCTTATGCAGGATCTTGATGCAAGTATGCTAGATTCGAAAGGGGAGAAATGACGTGGCTTCCGATTATATGAAAAATAATGGGATCATAGCAGGCGTTTTAAACCATTCAGTGATTGTGCAGCCAACGGATTCAAACCTTCCAAACCGAAACCACTTTGTAGTCGGGGGCCCTGGTTCATCCAAAACTCAAGGGTATGTTGTGCCCAATGTGTTACATGAAAAAGAATGTTCCTTAGTGGTAACGGATCCCAAAGGCGAGGTCTATGAACTAACTTCCGAAGTCAAACGTAGACAAGGCTATGAAGTCCATGTGGTGAATTTTTCAGAAATGGGATACTCAGATCGATATAACCCCTTCGATTACGTTAGAGAGGAAATACAGGCTTCCACGGTAGCGAATGCCATTATAGCTTCAAAAAATGATCCGAAACGAAAAGATTTTTGGTACAATGCCCAATTTAGTTTGTTAAAAGCACTTATCTTATACGCCGTTCATGAATTACCACCCGAACAACGTAACATGATGGGATTGTTAGATTTCTTACAGGAATTTGACCCAGAAGAAAGTAAAGACGGAGCAAGTGAGCTAGATGGACAGTTTTTAAGAATGGAAAAAACACATCCAGCTAGAAGGGCTTATGAGTTGGGATTTAAAAAATCCCAAGAAAAAACGCGAGCGAATATTATTATTTCCTTACTTACGACGATAGGTGACTTTACTTCAAGTTCGGTCTCTCGATTTACAAGCTTTTCCGACTTCTTTTTAGGCGATGTGGGAAAAAGGAAAATGGCCTTATATGTGATTATTCCCGTTATGGATTCTACATGGGAAGGGTTAATTAATTTATTTTTTAACCAAATGTTTCAGGAGTTATACAAAGTAGGAGCTCAACACAGAGCAAAGCTGCCTCAACCAGTGATTTTTATTTTGGATGAATTTCCAAACTTAGGAAAGTTCCCCGACTATGAAAAATTCTTGGCAACCTGCCGGGGCTACGGCATTGGCGTACTTACCATCGTTCAAAGCATCACTCAATTGCAAGAGAAGTATGGCCGGGAACAAGCAGAATCCATTTTAGGGAACTGTGGAACAAAAATCTGTTTAGGGAATGTCAATGAAACGACCGCTAAATACTTTTCAGGGTTAATGGGAAAAACCACCGCAAAAATGGAAACTGGTTCAATTTCAAAATCAAAAGGACAATCATCCAGTTCGTCTTCTTCCTCAAGCTTTTCTTATTCAGCACGCAACTTGATGAATGTTGATGAAATTTTAACGATGCATAAAGATGACGCTATCGTAATCATCACTGGAAAACACCCAATAAGGGTTAAAAAAGCCTACCAATATATCCTGTTTCCAAATGTAACGAGCTCATTACGTGTAAGCCAATTACATTATCAGAATAAACCATCACAAGAGGTGTTGGATTGGCTTGAAAGGAAAAGAGAGGCATATAACGAGTATGTTAAATCAACGGAACGGCAAGAAACAGTAGAAAAAGCGGACGTTGAAATGTATGAGAAACAGGTCGAAAATGCTGAAAAAGAGGCTGAAAGACAAGAGAAACTGGCCATGAGCTTCTTTTCTCAAATGAATGCTACTTCTAGTGCCAATCCATCAAAAAAAGGGGGATCTTAATTTGAAAAAAGTACCTTTGTTTATACCATCATTCATTTTACTTCTATTACTGGCTGCTTGTAATGGAGGCGGTGAAAGCTTTGATCCACGGGTTGAGCAAGAAAAGGCGACATCAGTGATAAACAGTGTGTTAACTTCATTTGAGGATCAAGAGAAGGTGGCTGAAGCAAAAACAAGTGATGAAGCAAATGTAAACGCTTGGAAGAAGTTAAAAGAAAAAAATATGGCTGCTCTCTCAGAAGATTTAGAAGTAGAGGATCAAAAGAGGTTACTTTATCTTTTGACGCTTAATAAGGCTGAAGATCTTAGTAATGGAGAAACAAAATCTAATATTTTATTTACGCATAATACAGAAATTAAAGATGTTTCACTTGACCAAGAAAAGAAGATATTTACTTTTGATATAGAGCGCAGTGGATTTGATCACAAATTGATTACCTTAGATAAACAGGAAGACGTTTGGAAAATCGTAACCGTTCAGGATTCTGAATAAGAGGTGAATCAATTTGTTTGATTTTAAGGAAAAGATTGTAGAAGCCATTCAGGGGATGCTAGAGGATTTTATTGAATGGGCTCTGTTAATGTGTAATGATCTTTTACTGAAGCAAAATGCTGAAGTAGAGTTCCTTTCATCCGTCAATAATCTATTGCTTGCCCTGACCTCAACGATAGCTGTAACGATCATTTTATATAAGATTATAGAGGTTATGTCAAGAAATGCGGCAGGAGATGCCGTTGCGTACGGACCTGTGATTGTAAATACGTTAAAAAGCGCCCTACTGATTCCAGCGATGCCTTTCATTCAGAAGATCTTATTAGAAGAAGTTGCTTATAATATGGGGAACTGGATGATTGGGGAAGGAAGTAGGGTTAGTAAGGAAAAAATAGCAGCTATGTTAGAACCCAGAAACTTTGAAACACTTCATTTCCAAGGGGCTGCTCTTCTTATATTGTTAGCTGTCTTTGCCTTAGCGTTCATTGCATTCTTATTTTCAGTAGCGATATTTCACGCGGACGTGATGTTTTTATATTTATTAAGCCCTTTGGCATGTGTGTCGGTTATTGCCGATGATAATGAATACTTAGGGGTTTGGTGGCGTGAATTACTAAGTCTGATCGTCACGATCCTTTCCAAAATCTTTTTATTCGTTATGGCTTTAAGTATATTAATCAATGAAAATCTTACATTTCTTAATTTTCTATTACTCATGGGATGCTGCATTCTTTTGATTAAGAGCCCATCCGTTCTTAGAAACATGTGGTATTCATCTGGTTCGGGCAGAGGCATGATGGGGGCAATGGGTGGGACAACCAAATTAGCAGCTAGAAGATTTTTATTAAAACGATAGAAAAAGGCGACTTAATTGTCGTTTTTATTTTGCCCTCAGAATAAAGGTGTTGAATTACATACTCTCTTATTCAACGGGCATCGTTCTTATTCTGAAATACATAAGTAATTTGAACAAAAAAACTACTCGGTATGAGCGTTTAAAGGAACCATCATCATAGATTCCAGGAGAAAAATTTATATTGTTGCTCTAGTGAGGTTTGTTTATAAAGTATTTTAGAAATTACCTCGATAGAATATATATTTAAATCTAAAATGCAAGTATACAAGGTGATTCAAAACAAATGTTTCAAAGTGATTTGTTATGATTCGAATTGTATACAGGATGAGTTGAAGGAAGTATGGTGATGAATACAGAATAAGTCAATAAGATGATTTAGGAGGGAATTGCATGACATACTTGGAACAATTTGCACGTAATCGGAGAAGAAGAGAAAAGACCGAGGTATTAACCGCACGCATTCCAGAAAGTTTGTACGGTGATTTCAAAGGTTACTGTGAAGAACTGAATTTATCTATCAGTGAAGCGGTTTGTCTGCTGGTAGAACGTGAAATGGCAGGGAATGAAAGGGTATCTGGAGAGCTAGCAATCACGGACGAATACAAAATGAATGATGATGTAGTCAATGTGAATACAGAGGTAGTCAAAAAGGTTGTAAAAAGAAATCAATCAAATACAAATAGATTCGTCACGACACAATGGCAAGTAGACGCACAACTTCCATGTCCATATTGTGGTCAGTGGCTGGCAGCGACGAACTTCTCCAGACATGCCAAGCGACACTTAACAACCACACAGGATATTTTCACGAATGAGAAATTTAGAGAGAAAATCAAAGAAATGATCCAGGTGAAAAAAGCTGAAAGTGAATCTAAATGAAGATATAATTTTGGATTAACAATAGTATATAAGGATGAAGGGAGTTTATTCCTAGAATGAGCAATCAAATAATTAATACACATTTTCAATAAGTTAAACGCAAAGGCTGGTGAAAGAAATTATAGAGTAACTCAAAGACGATGTTCTAATGATTGACACAATGGGTCTGTACGGATGTTCAATCTGGACACGTATTACTGTGTTACTCCAGCTATCAAAGGGAGGAATCCACTGGGAAAATATCGACCCTGGGCGCACCCTGATCCTTCCTCATATCATTGAGATCATTAAAACTTACTAAACATTGTAAATCCACATTTACTTATGCTACCCGAATTATGTTTTTACTTTTTAAAAAATCTTTCAATCTACACTATTTTTTTGGATGGTCTTATTAGGAGGTGATTTATGGTGAAGAAAAATGTTCCCTTTACGATAAATTACCGTTAGATTTATTAGCTGGGTTTTATTTTGAAATAAATAAGAACATTGAAAAGGGAATTTTGTCTGATGCCATGTATCATGAAATTAGATTAATGGAACAATCAGCATTAAGAAGGGGGATCTCACTCGAATACATACATGATAAGGGTCCCCGTATAATTGAAGCTTAGAAACTACTAAGAAGAACAACCAAGCAACACTAAATCGTAGAGTAAGAATTCTAAAAATGTTTTCTAGTAATCCTTGGTAATGTAAGCGCTTTCTGTTATAATAAAAATGGGTTGGATGGCATGTGTGGCTGTCATAGTATCTGGCGTAGGCGGGGCCGATACCGGAAGAGGGCTTAGAGAAAATATCCTTTTTTAATTGAATAAAATCATACATAAACAATAAACATGAAAGACGATAAACCACTTGGATCCCAAGAGGTTTATTTTAGTGTAAAGAAAGGCAGATAATAACGCAAAATGCCCCTATACAAACTTTTTAGCTGGTACAAGGGCATTGGTAATAGTTGCGTTTTATTGATTAACCTTAGGTTATAACTACTATGCCACTGGATTGTATTTTTTATTCACAATTATTTTTAATTTGTTATAAATCATAAGAATACCCCTGCAATCAACCTTGGGAAATAGGCGAGGAACAAAGGCCTTTCATTGTTTGTGTCTACTGAATTTGCAATAAGTAAGTATCTAACCATTATTTTTTACTTTTTTCTTTAAGTAGCAAGTGAATTCGTGCTAAGTTGTATCGTAAAAACATTAGGCAAAGTCTAGTGTTTTAATGGGTCCATGAATTCTTTACAGGTGGGCTGATATGGGACCATTCCCTAATGCTCCCTTCGGTCCGCTTACCATGGACAATCGCCAATTGTAGCAACTCTCCTTTTTACAAGGAGTATGCCTGTATTTATAAAAGAAAAAACACCGATCCAATTATACGGACGGTGTTAAAAATAACTCTTATTCCACAAACGCTCCCGTTAGTGGAATAAAAGCACAAAAGGAGGTGACCAAAGGACATCCTCCTTCCAATTATAACGGAATCTCAAATTGTCCCTTTCGCTTCTGCTTCAAACTAGCGATAAAGGAACGCATCAGCTTCATGGAAAACTGAAAGATCGGGCTTTGAATAAAGGTATATGCAAACGTCATAATAAACACTGGACCTCCAAGGATGAACCCGATAATTAAGATGAGGCTCTCGACAACAATTCTTGCCCAACTGACCGATAACCCGGTTTTTTCCGAAACGGAAAGCATGAAACCATCCCTAGGACCAGCCCCGATTCCCGCAGCCACATAGATTCCTCCGCCAATTCCGGTTATGATGATACCCATCAACAAGATGAGTATATTCAACCACCAATACTCCGTTTCATGAGGAAGAATGTTGAGGTGCAAAAAGAAATCCATGATCGGGCCGATTGACAAGGCATTTAGAAAGGTACCAATATTAATATACTTCCTATCCACGACAAAGGCGATCAACACAAGTACTAAACCACACATGACACTCCACGTCCCAATTGTGAACCCGAACCGTTCGAACAGGGCGACGTTTAAAACCTCCCATGGATGCAGCCCCAAGGATTGAACATTCACCGCAATCGCATTCCCTAATCCAAAGAAAGTTAATCCAAGAAAAAAAATAAAATACCGTAATAGCCGCAATTCCATCTCTTCACCTCTACATCTTATATATATCTACTTTAATGGAAGAAACTCGTCAAAAAAAGTAATCCTTTACTCATCAGGAGCAAAGGATTTTCAACTATCGGGAGAACACTTTACTAGTTTCACCAACTTTATAGATTTATATACATCTATTTTGTGAGAGAAATTAAGAAGTGAAAAAAGCATGTATACTTTTACAAATAGGGATATGATCGTAACTAGACCTGTTTAAAAACTTTCCTTCTTCAAGCTATTAAGAAATTTTCATCACAGACGAATCAAATGATTGTTTCTTTGTGAAAAAACTTACTATAAACATAACAACAATATTGGCAGCTAGTGCTATTATTCCAATATTTAAATCTTGAATCATAACTGGAAGTGAAGGAAATAATATTGCCATTGTTGTTTTAGTAAATGTTACGTAAATAACGATCGCTACACCTATAAACATTCCAAAGCCAGAACCATATTTTGTAATCGGATTGTTCTTACTTAAGCTTAAATACAATGAAGGAGCCATTTGAGTAATTAAACTGAATGAAGTCAAATATAAAGTAGCCAACGTATTACTTTCACTCATTGAGAAAAATGCACAAACTAATGATAACAAAACGACAAAACCTTTTGCATAGACAGCTTTATTTTTATCAGAAATATTAGGCTTTAGCGGTTCTATCACGTTGGTCGTAATCATTGTTGCCGCTGACATTAACATCATCGATCCTGGAACTAGCGTTGCTAACAATCCTGTTGCACCTATAATACCGACAAACCATGGATCAAAAGTTTTCATTGAAAGTTCTAACATGGCAAAGTCTCCATTTTTTAAATCAGGAAGCTCAACAATTGCTGTATATCCAACAAAGTAAACAAATAACACCATAATAGCGTATATCGGAAGCAATACTGCATTTAATCGAAAAGCTTTTGCGTTTTTAGAGGCAAATATTGTAGGTGCATTATGAGGCCACATAAAGTACGCAAATGCACTTATTGCAACAGTTGAGACAAACCATGGAACACTTAATCCTTTCTCTGGCAGGTTTAACGCTTGAGGCTTAACTTCACTAACCGCTTGAAATAATCCCCCAAAACTTCCGTGGTAGTGGATTGGTAAATAAATTCCCAAAAATAAGATAACAAAGAATATTAAGAAATCTTTAACTACAGAAGTCCATGCCGATCCATGTATTCCTGAAACCATAACGTAAACTAACAATGCAAACATTCCCACCCATACGGCTACATTCGAAGAGATAGCTCCGTATGATGTTGCTTCGACTAATATTCCCATTGATTTAAAGAGTAACGTGATATACGGGATTAGAGCAACTACACCTACCACCGCAACAAATACTCCAAGTCCTGTACTATTATATTTTTTTGAGAAGAATTGGGATTGAGATACTACGTTATTTTCTTTGGCATATTTCCAAATAGGAGGTAATATCCAATATGACGTTATTGTTCCTAGAGCAGTAAAAGCTAATAAATAAAAAGCTGCTGCACCATTATTAAATGCTAAACCACTCGTTCCTAGCAATGTAAAAACTGAATAGGTTTCGCCGGCTAATAGTAGGAATACAAATATCCCTCCAAAGCCACGACCACCTATGGCCCATTGTTCCATACTCATATCTTTCCCACGTTTGGCTAAAAGTCCCAATGTTATACTAATAATTAAAAATAAGGTGATAATTAACAGCGCTGTATTCATTCTTCCTCATTCTCCTTATTTATAGGATCTAAACGATAAATAACGAACATGATCATTGAACACAGAATCGCCCAAAGTATTATCCAAAACAAGAAAAATGGTATACCTAATACATATGGTTCAACTTTATTTACAAAAGCAGCCCCGCCTAAAATTGCTATAAATGGTAATATGGCTAATAAGTAATATACTTTCATATTACATCCCCCTTCAATTATGTTGCTGCTGATCCGGCAATAAATTTACCGTATCCAGGGCTTTTAGTTACATTTTCCCCATCGAAAACTTCTTCTCCACGTACAATTGTAGAAATAACTTTACAATTTAACTCTTGTCCATCAAATGGCGTTAATTTCGAGTAAGATTTAAATGATTGTTGATCAATAACTGTTTTTTGATTTGGGTCAATTACAGTGAAGTCCGCATCATATCCAATACTGATTTGACCTTTTCCAGGTATAGAGAATACTTCTGCTGGATGAGTAGACATTAAATTTGCAAAGTCATTGGGGGATAATTCACCATTTGAAACTGTACTATTAAACATTAACGGTGTCATAATCTCAACACCAGGCAACCCCGACGAAGCAAGGAAAATATTATCGTTTCCTTTAGTTTTTTGTTCTGCACCCCATGGAGCATGATCAGAGGATATTAAATCTATGTTTCCTTCTTTGATATGTTTCCACAAACCTCGAACTTCTTCTTTTTCTCTTAAAGGAGGATTATTTTTAGCAATAGGCCCATATTTATCCAAATCATCCACATCCATTAATAAATATGGATAACATGTTTCACAAGACACTTTTACTCCTTGAGCTTTGAATAGATTAATCATATCTATTGTTCTCGGATGACTAACATGAACAATATGAAGTTTTACATTAGTCCAATACGCAAATTCCAATAACTTCAATACTGCACTTGTTTCCGTAACTGGCGGACGAGTCTCGTTATGTGCTTTGGGGTAAACCTTTCCATCTTTCTGATATTGATCAATCATATCTACGATTATTTCATCGTTTTCCGAATGAAAAGCTGCTCGAAGACCTGTCTCCTCAATTAGTTTCATTGCCCTTAATATTTCAGGATCCGAAATTCTTGGAAAACGATACTCATCAGTTTCAAAGGTAGACATCTTAAATGCAACAGCACCTGCTTCTGCTAAAGGAATAATCTGATCGGTTCCACCCGTTTTTGAAATCGTTCCCCATAAACAAATATCTACAACTGCTTCTTTTTCTAACTGTTCAACTTTCTTTTTGAATTGATCAACATTATTAATTGGATTAGGTAGGTCATACGGCATATCTAAAAATGTTGTAATACCACCTGCTGCTGCTGATGTACTAGTGGTAACAAATCCTTCATCGGGATTACTAAAGCAGTGCACATGTACATCAATCGTTCCTGGAAATACATATGAATCACCAAAGTCCTTAATATTTTCAGAATCTAGATTTCCTGATTCTTCATGAATACTAACTATTTTCCCTTCTGTAATTCCCACTTCACCTTTGATTACTTTATCTTTCAACACAATTTTCCCTTTTATAATGCTATCTACTTTGTTCATAATTAAAAACTCCTTTTATAATTGATTCTCTATTTTTTCAACTGCTTTTTTCATTGCACTTACAATTTCATTCTTCTCTTTTTTCTCCATTCTTTCCTTTGGGCCTGCAATACTTAAAGAAGCAACTGGTTTATTATCACTGTCAAATATCGGCATGCCATAAGATATAACTCCCTCGTCAATTTCACTATCTGAAAATGAATAACCCTTCTGACGGATGTTCTCTAAATGATTTAACATTTCGTCCAAATCTAGAATAGTTTTTTTAGTATGTTTTTTTACAATTCCTCTTTTGAAAATATCCTCAACAATCTGATCACCCATATATGCCAATAGAGCTTTAGAGGAAGCACCACCGTAAATAGGAACAATATTTCCTTGTTCAGAAGAGACTTTTATTGGATGCCCTGATGGAACGGCTGCTAAACAAACAGCTTGTAAATTCGAATGTACTAATAAAATGGATGTTTCTCCTGTGGACCTTGTCAATTCCCTCATTGCTTCTTGTGATATTACAGGTAGATCAATATCCATTTTCACAATTTTAGCTAACTTTAAGAAAACATATCCCAAACTATACAATCCCGGAGAATGTTCAATAATATACCCTTTTTCTTTTAGAATCCTCATATGTCTATATACTGAACTTTGCGGTTGTTGTAATTTAGCCGCTAGTTCAGGAACAGAAAGTGTTCTTGTTTCAAAATCAAACTGTTCCAAAATTTCTAAAGTTTTTTCTGCACTCACTATAATCCCTCCTTTCACAAAATAATGAGACAATTTTAATGAATCATTATCAATATTAGATAATGCGTTATCTAATATTGATAAATATATATTATCTAAACGGATCTTGCAAGCGCTTTATTAATTTCATTTCATAACAAAAGTGAACTTGTAGTGTACATATTGAATCTTCTTTTTCACTCACTACCGGTACAATTAGGGAAATCCATAATGAACCAAATGAATTTGGTGATAATTTGATAAATTCTATTAACAACGATAAGAATACATCTCCCCAACGAAATTGGTAGGTCAGGAGTAGATGATAAGTTGATTTTGATGTTTTAAATACAGACTAGAGTGACCTTGTGAATCACACTAATTCGTGGAATTTCATTTGTGTTTTATCCTTCGGCTTTTCATTGGTTATCTGTTAGGTGACTTGGATAATGTATAGGAGTACTTCAAAAATGATTGTTTTAAGCTCTGATTTTAATATGCTAACCAATAAATTACCTTGTTTTTTTGGAAACTCTCTGAACAAAAAATCCAATATTTCCGTACTTTTATTACAACCATAAGGTAATCGTTAATATTCAGCAGTCCAATAAGAATGTGATAGAAATGGGGAATGATGAATGTGAATACAACGAAAGCAAAAGAAATCTGCGCCCAATTGATTAAAAACTATAATGATATTTATCTAGATCGGTCAGGGGTTAGTGGAAAACGCTTAAAGCAATTCGGATTCCATTTTATCAGAAATTGGTTGTACCGAATCCGGGGGTTCTAACCGTATCGGTTTTTCAAAAGAAGAGAAACAAGCAAAACTAATTGTGATGAAATGGATGGCGGAAGCGGGGATGGAGATAAAGGAGGATGGGGCCGGTAACGTGTTTGGAAGATTCGAAGGCAGAGATAAAAATCTCCCTATTCTTTTATCATAATTGCATATAGGCCTTACCCAATGGAGGGCATTTTGACGGTACGTTGGGTGTATTGGCTGCGATTGAAGTGGTTGAAGCGCGGAAAGAAACAAGTTATCTACCGGAACGTTCCTAACGAGGTGGTTATTTTCACTGACGTAGAAGGAGCGAGATTTAAACGGTTTTACCGGAAGGCGTGCAATGGTAGGAATCGTGAGAAACAAAAGGCGTTAACTGATTATAAAGGTAGCAGTTTTGAGCAAGTACTTAGCCAGGTCAGCCTTTCCTATGAACAATTTGCTTCTGCTAGACGAGAGTTAGGGGAGGTGGAGGCGTTTAATGAAATTCATATTGAACAGGGATTTCAACTTGAAAGTTGCGGTATACCTGTTGGCATTGTTAATGGCATTGCTGGTCCAAGCTGGCTGGAAATCACCTATCTGGGAACCGCTAGACATGCAGTAAGCACTCTGATGTATCATAGAAAAGATGCTCTTGCAGCATTAGGAGAACTTGTTTACGCCATTCAATCTCTTCCAGGGCTGGTGAGTTAAACTGCTGTCGCCATCGTTGTATCGTATTAGTAATAAATACGGCAATAAGCATCTCCAAAAAACACAGGCTAGAATTGAAGTGCAACGAAATCATCAGAAACGAACCCTTGCCAGTTAGTGAAAAATTGATGCTGAAATTAAAGAAATCTGTCCAGGCCAAACAGCATTAAACCTATTCTTTTGCCAAGCGGTGCGGGTCACGACTCCATGATTCTTGGGCGTTTTATTCCGACTTTTCGCGATAGATGTGTCGTTTTTTGAACTGCCTGTCACCTCCTAATGAATTAAATTAAGTCATTACCTACTTCCTTTCAGAACGCGAAAAAACATTCTGCAACACTTTTCATGTTTAATTACGATTACAGGCCATTTTGTGCATTTTAAATTTTTATTTTATTTCAGTAAATTGACAATGTAATCTACATTAGGTAATATTCTTACTATTCATAATATAGAAATGCAGGTTTCTATATTAGAAACAATGAATAAAATTGGTGGGATATAATGATTACTTTAATTACAATTGGTCAGACTCCTAGACATGACTTGATGAAAGCGTTTAATTTAGGAGGTGTTATGGATGTTCAACTAATTGGTGCACTTGATAAAGTTTCTCTAGATGAAATTAATATGTTAGAAAAACTGTCTGGTGAAGAAAAATTATACGTCGTACTGAAAAATGGAATGGCGAATATTAATCACGAAATTATTGAACAAAAAGTTGGAAAATTAATAAAAGAATATGCGGATTCTTCTGAGGCCATTGCGCTGCTATGTATGAGCGAATTTAAATGTACATCTAATCAAACTGAAATAATTTATCCAATTAATGAAATGAAGGAAAAGGTACAAGATATAAAGCATAATGATACAACAATAATATTTGTCCCTATTAAGGAACAGTTGGAATCAGCAAAAATTAAATGGGACAGTGTGGAGGGAAAAAAACATTTTGTAGCTGTTCATCCTAAATCTGAAAGTGTACTGGATGAAATAAACAGGGAGATTAATTTGTATAATTCAAACCATGTAATTTTGGATTGCTATGGGTATGAATATGAATTGGTAGATGAAATTGAAAAAGAACATCATTGTACTTGCTATAACGCTCAAGATTTAGTTGTTAAAAAAGTTAAGGATATTACAAATGAGTAGTCAGGATATACTATCAACTTTAGATAAAGGGTTACAAGTAATAACGTATCTATCGATAATAAACAGACCAATATCCATTGGAGAATTATCGAAGGAAATGAATATAAATAAATCAACCATGTTCAGAGTATTAAAAACCTTACAAAAAAGAGGCTTTGTTTTCCAACAAGACAATGGTGATTATAGCTTACGAGTTGAGGAATTTAATATAATTGTTGATCGTTTTGATCAAAACGAAGCTTTGCAGCGTATATTAAGGTCCGAACTAGAAAAATTATCTAAACAATGTGCAGAGACCGTGACACTATCTGTTCTAGTAGATGAAAAAGTGGAATGTATTGATAAAATAGATAGTCATGAATCCGTACATGTCACCCATATCATTGGAAGATATTCCCCTTTGCACGCTGCAGCATCTGGGAAAGTAGTTTTGGCTTTTATTCCTCAACCAAAGATAGATACTATCATAAATGGAAAGGAATTAGAAAAGTTTACAGATTCCACAATAGTATCAGTGAGAATACTTGAAAAAGAATTAATAGAAATAAAGAAGAATGGTTTTGCAGTTAGTCACGGGGAATTAGATTTAGGCATCAGTGCAGTTGCAGCACCTATATTCTCAAAAACCGGAAAAATCATAGGATCTGTAAGCATATTAGGAATAAGTCAAAAATTCACGGAAGAAATAATAAATGACTTTGCAAAAAAAGTTTTAGACGCATCAAGTAAGATGTCTTTATTATTGAAATAATTAATGAGGTGAAGAAATGGAATTAATAAACAAGGAAAGATTATGGGGAACAATTCATGAATTAGCGGCAATAACTATTGAGCAGCAACCTTGGACAAGAAGGTCCTTTACTGCAAAGTATAATGAAGGTCGAGAATGGTTGATAAATCAAATGAGAGATATAGGTTTAGAAGTAGAAGTGGATGAAGCATCTAATGTAATTGGGCGATTAATTGGAACAGAACCTAATCTGCCTCCTATTGTTATTGGTTCTCATACGGATACCGTTCCAAATGGCGGAAGATTTGATGGAATCGCTGGTGTTCTAGTAGGTTTAGAGATTGTAAGATCATTAAAGGAACAAAATATTCCAATTAAACATACGGTTGAAATTGTCGATTTTACCGCTGAAGAACCATCTGAATACGGGCTATCTACAGTTGGGAGTCGTGCGTGGTCTGGTAATTTAACAGAGGAAATGCTGTCTTACACCAATTCTGAAGGGCAATCATTAACAGACGCTATATCATATGCGGGGGGAAACCCGAAAGAAATACACAAGTGTAAAAAAGAGAAAGATTCAATCGCTTTATACCTAGAATTGCACATTGAACAAGGACCTGTGTTATTAAAAAAGAATGCCAATTTAGGAGTTGTGACAGGGATTGTAGGAATTCAGCGCTATAAGGTTTCTGTAGATGGAATACCAAATCATTCTGGAACAACACCAATGGATATGAGAAATGATGCGCTAACAGCAGCATCTGAAATGACACTTTCTTTGGAAAAAGAGGCCAATGAGAAATTTGAGCAGCCTGTTGTTGGAACTGTTGGCGTATTTAATAATTTCCCTAACGCTTCGAATGTGGTCCCTGGTAAAGTAGAATTTGCAGTTGAAATTCGTAGTATTTCTGAAGACGTTATTGACAAAGTAGCCAATGAATTTTTATTAAAGGTTAATTCAATAGCAGATAAGAGAAATGTTAAAGTGAGGACTGAAAATATTTCTCGTTCTAAATCAATAGTAGTAAGGGATGAAATTAAAAATTTATTAAATAAATCATGTAGATCTATAACTGATAAAGTGATTGAATTACCAAGTGGAGCAGGTCACGATGCAAATCAAATGTCATTGTTAGCACCAGTAGGGATGATATTCATACCATGTAAAGATGGTAGAAGTCACTGTCCAGAAGAATGGGCAGAGAAAGAAGATTTATATTTAGGAGCAAAGGCAATGTTAAATGGTGTTCTGGAATTTTCAAAATAGGTTTTTAAAAACCATTTTTCATTATTAAATGATTAATGGTTTTTTTGTTGTTTAGGTAAATGCATTTATTGTGAGAGGCAAGAAAAATTCATGTTAGTAACCGGTCAGTTACCCTCCCCGCCGGTGGGGCACTTGAATATTTTCGACAGTCAAACCAACGTTTATTACTTTAAAAGATGCATTTTTAACATAGGAGAGTACTTAATTTAATCCTGTTAGAAAAGTATCTATACTAAGAAAAACGGGTGTTTGCATAGAATACATATAATATCAAGGAGGAGTTGTATAAATAAATTATCCATTTCCAAATTCATATAGAAGAAAGTAATATGATAGCCGTTAGATTTACCTACTAAGAGACTAAGATAAATTAAAAGTCCTCAAGCCTTATATCGTTCATAGATTTTGTCAGATGAAAAAATTATTAGTTCAATTTATTAGCAAGATTTTCTATGAAATTCCCTATCAAAGTTTGCCCTAATAAGCAAATAGGTGAACAACTTGTTACGTTTATATGGGGTTTAATTGGCCTTAGCTTGTTATGGGGTTCCGTTTGTTATTATGAAGTTTTTGCTCCCAGCATCAGGTATTCGGTGGATTGTGTTTCGCTGCTGTAGAGGGGGGACTTGAGCCAGAAAAGCAAACTTCCCCGCATCGTAATACAGCCACAAAAATGGAAGGTAAACAAGAAGCTGCAGCTTCAAGAGAACCAGTCAAACACCTAACGCACTGGGAAGTCCAAAAGAAGATGAGCTAAAGTATTACCTTCCATATCCGTTAAACGTTCGGAGGGCAGGAAACCCTATTAGTTATTCAAGGTAAAGGTGGACATGGATCCTCTCCACATCTAGCAAATGATGCCATTGTTGCAGCAAGTTCATTCGTCATGAATGTACAAACAATCGTTAGCCGCCGTATCAACCCATTTGATACAGCTTCGATTACCATTGGTAATTTTGATGGAAAAGGTACATTCAATGTAATCAAAGATGCAGTTACAATTGAAGGAGATGTTCGAACAATGTCTCCTGAGACTCGAGAAATCATACAAACACAAGTGCGTATCTTTGCGGAAGGATTAGAAAAATCATATGGAGTAAAATCTATTCTTGAATATATCAATGACTATCCTGTTCTATATAATGATCCTGAAGTAACTGAACATGTACGTCAAGCTCTAGAACATGCATCCATACCAGAAGTTGAAGCTATTTTGGAAACACTCCCACAGCCACCTTCAGAAGATTTTGCCTACTACCTTGAAAAAGCAGCATTCCTGAAATGAATAAAAATGAGTTTTGGGTATCAAAAAGACATCTGGGTATGATTAAAAGGTTCTGGTGCAAATATGACCTGTTAGAAACATAGAATCTCAAAATCCTTTTCATCTATGAATTATGTGGTTACTCCAAATAATTTATGTATAAGTTAAGTTCAATCTCGCTTTGGACAGACTTCACCCCTTCTTGAAGTTGTCCTTTGTTCAGCATTTGCATCACTTCCACCTCACAGATGATTTGTTCGGCTTAAAGTTATTTTATTTGCAAAACCTGTTTGCATGCTTTCCTCACATATACATCTTCCTTCAAACATTGTGGCTCTTGTTCACCTGCTCTTCATTCCTGGATGGATTCATTGTGGAAAGCATTCAGATAATGGACTCCCTTGCTATCCATTAAAGTTACACAAAAATTATCGTCGTTTAGCATTCCCGCAACCCCATTTCCTCGATATTTTTTATACGTACTACCCTAAGTTTCCAAGGAATTTCGAGAAGCTGGGGAATCCATAACAGCTAGATTAAGGTTTTACATTCATTTTTCCCCTTTCTTCATTGAACATATAAGAATCTTTTTCTCTGTCTGATATTTATTTTTGGTGAGGTACAGGCTAATCTCTATCAGGGAAAAGGGACTTCAGAAGGCATTTGAGTTTAATATTGCTTTGCTTGAAGACGAATAAACTCTATTCTAGATGGCCAAATTAAATATACATTGACAGCTGACACCGAAAAGGGATAAGCAAAAGAACATGTATAATCACTGCTAGCTGGGAGTAGTAAGGTGACCTGTTTCTAAGTCCTAACCACACAATGAATCTAAAATATCTGAACTTTATGTGGTTTGATCGATAACTGAGTGATATTATTCATTACATTTTAAAATAAAGATGTTTCTTCATTTTGCTGGCTTCCGGGGAAGTGAATTTTGAAAAAGAGGTTGAGCTAATGAATGTAAAATGTATTAAAAAAGCTCGAATGGGTATAGGCCTAGGGGCTACTTCAGCTGTTGCTTGGGGAATAGATACAGTGGTAATTGGCGTTATAATCGCAAGTTCACCTTTTAAACAGGAGATTGTACTTGCACCAATTATAGCCGCTTTCATGCATGACTTTTTCTCTGCTTTATGGGTATCCTTATTCATGATTGTAAAAGGTGAATATATTAATGTATTAAAGTTGTTTAAAACAAAGAGTGGTGCGATTTTAGTTTTAGGGGCATTGTCAGGCGGACCTTTGGCAATGACCTTTTATTTTCTCGGAATTCAATATTTAGGAGCAACTTATGCCGCAAGTATTTCCTCTATATTTCCTGGTATAGGAGCTGTGCTGGCTTTCACTTTTTTGAAGGAAAAAATGAACAGAAGAACTTGGTTCGGTGTTGTTTTAAGTATCATCGGAGTGATTATATTAGCATATATGCCATCGAAGTTTAACGTCGATAGTCACTTTTTCATTGGAATATTGTTTTCATTAGGGGCCGCCATATTTTGGGGGCTAGAAGGGGTAATCGGTGCTTGGGGAATGAAAGGAAAAGAGGTCGTTCCCCTATATGCCATTAATATAAGACAGATGACCTCTGCACTATGTTATGGGCTATTTATTGTATCATTTATTCATGGCTATCCTTTAGTACTTGAAGCAGCATCATCAAAGATAGTATGGTTAATAGTCATTGCAGGTTTATTAGGGGCTGCTAATTATTCTTTATACTACATGTCCATTAATTTAATCGGTGCTGCTAGAGGTCAGTCTCTTAACAATACTTATGTTTTTTGGGCTATCGTAACCGAAATTATATTTATAGGTACTCCAGTTAGCTTACACTTTGTAATAGGCGCGGTAATCGTACTTTTCGGTTCTATTCTCGTTTCAGGAAATCTAAAAGAGTCAAATAGGTAATTAGTATATCTAATGAAGAGGGGTTTAAGACAACGAGCTGGAAGGATGCCTTAGCAATACATTAATTTTCTTCAATAATATCGCCCGTTCTGTAAGGTCGTTATTAGTAAAGGATAACCTAAAAAGGAAACTTTGATAAAAGCCCCCTTATTTTGCATAGCAAAGATTTTAGGCTTTCCTTCTTCTCAAGAACAATAGACAACGATGCTTTTTATCATTAGACAGAAACAAAAAAGCACTCGCAAACCGCCACTACTAGGTGGTTTGCAGGTGCAATATTTCATTTACTACAGTGCTTTCGAATACTGCTCATTTGTATTCGGTTTTACGTATGTTTCATTCTTCGTGTATATGGTTAGACCAGTTGTATTTTTGTAATATTTAGGGAAGAAAAAGCTGAAAACATATCCAAAAATAAAGGAGCTAAAGAATGCTACCATACTAACCACAAATGGTGTTAAGCTTGTTTTTTGTACAAAATAAGCGGTGATGGCACTTAATATCAGACCAAACCAGACACCTGGTGTATTGGCGCGCTTGGTGAATATCCCAAGTGCAAAGATCCCAGCGATTGGCACACCGAACAATCCAGTTATCGCCAAAAACAGATTCCACGTTTCTGCACGGTTCGTCGATACTAAATAAAGGGATACTCCCACTCCGAGAAGACCAGCAATAATAATCGCTAGACGTGCAAGCCTGACATCACTTTTCCCTTGGTCTTTGCCAAAGAAACGTTGTTTGAAATCGGTAACGATACATGCCGAAATACTATTTAAGCTAGATGAAATAGTAGATTGACAAGCAGCAAAAATCGCTGCAATGATTAAACCTGCTATCCCTACAGGAAGACTTGTAACAATAAAATATGGAACGACAGCAGAAGTATTGAAACCAGCGGGTAATGCTTCAACGTTTTGATAATAGCTATAGAGAACCGTTCCCATTCCATAGAAGATCGGAATTGTAATCAAGGCCAATATACCATTTGTCCATAATGATTTGTTGGTTTCTTTAATAGAGCTTGTTGTTTGATAGCGTTGAACCACATCTTGACTCGCAGTATATTGATGTAAGCTATTAAAAATCGAGCCTAAAAAGATAATCGGAATAGCCGCTGCTGCACCTCCAAATTCAAAGTTGTCTGATGTGATAAACTTTCCATCTTTTGCTGCATCATGGATGATAGTAGATAATCCGCCATCAACCAAGAAGATTCCCAAAACGACAACTAAAATGGCACCGCCAAGTAGTAGGATCCCCTGAATTACATCGCTCCAAATAACCCCTTCTATACCACCGAGGAATGTATAAATAATACATAAGATTCCTACCGCAGCTGCGATTAAAACGGGATTGATATCAGAAACAGAGGCAATCGCAAGTGTAGGTAAATACACAACAATGGCCACACGACCGATATGGAATAGAATGAATAGCAAACTACTAATGGTCCGCATGGAGACTCCAAAGCGATCTTCTAAATATTCATAAGCAGTTGTTACATTCAATTTCCTGAAAAAAGGTATATAGAAATAAATCAAAACAGGAATTATTGCAAAAATGGCTAAGTTACCAGCTGCATACGACCAATCTGTCAGGAATGCCTGCTCTGGTGTAGACATAAAAGTGATCGCACTAAGCGTTGTTGCATAAATACTGAAACCTGCTGCCCATGCCGGAATTTTTCCGCTAGCAGTAAAAAATGCATCCGTGTTTTTGCCCGCCCGCTTCGTAAAATAAATACCGACCGCAAGCATTGCAAGCAGATAAACAATTAAAACAATCCAGTTAACTGTACCAAGACCTACTTTATCCATTGTACTTCCCCCTTTAGTTAAAAACTTGCAATCTTCGATTCCGAAAAAAAAGCACGAATACTAAAGCGTTTTCAAATCAAGCTGAAAATCCTTAACAATGAAAGTGAGCCTCCCGCCATATTACTACAAGCAGGAGTTTACTAGTTTTCTAAAAAAGGCCTATTACAAATTGAAATCTTCCACTAACTTCTTCACTTCAGCAATCTTGCTGCTGTCAAACGGACTCATCGGTTTTTTGCAGGTTCCCGCATCGATGCCCTTTTGATTCAATACTTCTTTCAACGTTTGATACAGTCCAAGTTCCAATACCTTCTCAATCAAGTCATTTGTTTCATGCTGCACTTCATATGCGGCTTCAATTTCTCCTTCATGACAGAAATCCATGATTTTTCTAGCACGTTGTCCATTGATGTTGTATGTACTGCCAATCGCACCGTCCACCCCAGAAATAACACCGTAAATCAACATTTCATCGAATCCGGAATAGATTAGTTTGTTTGGATATCTTTTACGCAAACGCTCTAACATGTAAAAGTTTCCGTCCGTATATTTGACACCAATTACTTTTTCATTTTGGAAAAGCTCATCAAACTGTCTCATATCCATTGATACACCCGTTAAGGCAGGGATCGCATAAATAATCATATTGTTATCCGTTGCTTCAATGATTGTTTTATAGTAATTCTTAATTTCATCGAAGCTAAAACGATAATAGAATGGTGTGACCGCTGATAAACTATCATATCCAAGTTTTGTAGCATATCGCCCGAGCTCCACTGCCTCATTTAAATTGAGGGATCCAACTTGGGCAATGAGCTTAACCTGTCCATTATTTTCCTCACTAACAATCTTAAAGATTTGTTTTTTCTGTTCAGTGGATAGCATGAAGTTTTCTCCAGAGCTTCCATTGACATATAATCCATCGATTTTTTGTACATCGATGTTATTTCTTACAACCTGACGCAATCCTTGTTCTTTAATGTTGCCACTTTCATCAAATGGAACGAGCAATGCTGAAAATAAACCTTTCATATTGTATTCCTCCTTGTAAATTTAATCAGACAATCTTTGACATCATACTGATACTCTTGCATATTGCTAAAGTCAATAATCAAAGATATAATATTGTCAGACCAATTTTTAATATATGTTCATCATAAAAACGTTTTATTTAAATGTCAACTATTTTCGTAAGGGGGTTTCATTTGGAATTTTCTCTTATGTTATGATGAAATAAAAGCGTCATAGAACATTTAAGAGGTGAATGACTTGTCTATCCAAAAGGAATCATTAGTTGATATTGCAATCAAAAGGATTAAGGACCATATTACAACAAGCGGTCTGAAACCGAATGATAAATATTTATCGGAAAAGGAACTTATCAGCCAGCTGCAAGTAAGCCGGACCGTCGTCAGAGAAGCATTAATTTCGTTGCAGTCAATTGGAATCGTAAACATTAAGCCTGGAGGCGGCGTATATATTGGTGATCCAAACCTGGATACCATCAAAGAAATTTTAAAACATCATTATGATACCTATGGTGTTAAATTAAGGGAATTGACGGAGCTCAGGAAAGTGATTGAGCTAGGAGCCTTAAGGCTTATCATTGAAAATGATATCGATGTGGATTTTTTGCAACTGGAAGAAATAAATGAATCCTACTATAAAGCGATCATCCAAAAGCAGGACACAAGAAAAGACGACCGTTTATTTCATCAGACTTTAATCAAAATGACACACAACGAAACATTTTACAGCTTCAGTGAAATTATCCATGAATACTTTTCATTAACGAAAATCGATCTTGTTCAAAAAGAAGCAAAGCTCATCAAATCCTATCACCAACATACTGGGATGATCGATGCATTAAAAGAAAAAGACTTGTCAATAGCACAGAAAATTATGACCCTGCATTTTGAACCTGTGTTCGAATTTATCAATCAAATGGAGGACAAAACAAGAGATGGAACCTATTAATTTATCGGAACGCAAATCGCTAAAGCAAACGGTGATCCAGGAAATCAAACAATACATTATTGATCATCAAATAAAGGCAGGTGACAAATTACCGACTGAACGTAAATTTATGGAGGTCTTTGGCGTTAGTCGATCCGTCGTTCGCGAGGCATTGAGCTATCTAGAAAATACGGAGGTCATTCGTGTTCGCCAAGGGCAAGGTGCCTTTCTAAATGAATCCAATATTGAAAACCTATTAAATAATTTTTTCTTCCTTTGGCAAATTAATAATGGAAATATCCGTGACATTTTGGGATTGCGGGTCATTTTTGAAGCCAGTGCAATTGATGAAATTATTATGAAAGATCGGACAGAGGAAATAGCATCACTTGAAAAAATGGTAAAGAAAAATATGCAATCAACAACTGTGGAAGCATATAGGGAAGCTGACATCCTGTTCCACAAGCAAATTCTAAAGGCAACCCAAAACCAACTATTCATCCAAATGACCAGTATGATTACAAGTTATTTTTTCCAGGTCCAGCACATTCATATGACAGTAGCTGAATACAAGGCTTCGATGGATGAACATATGGAAATTGTAAAAGCGCTAAAGGAAAAAGATGCTGCAAAAGCAAAATCGATACTGACAAAACATATTAACAATGCAAAGGCCTAAGGAGGTAGCGATGGCTTATTTATCCATTGATATTGGTGGAACATTTATTAAATTTGCCCTGATTGATGAACAGCAGCAATTGATCCACCAACAAAAAACAGCAACCAAAGAGAATCTTGATCATGCCATCTTAAAGCAAGTAGAAGAAATCGTCATAAATGCAATGTCTAGGTATACGATTTCCGGTATCGGGATTAGCACAGCGGGAATTGTCGATCGGGATAAGGGGAGAATCATCTATGCCGGCCCAACTATTAAAAACTATCGTGGAACTAATTTTAAAAAATATATAAGTGATACATTCCATTTACCTGTCCATGTTGAAAATGATGTGAATGCCGCATTGCTCGGAGAACGTTGGAAAGGGGCAGCAATGAACGATCAAGATGTTTTTTGCATTACATTAGGAACAGGTATTGGCGGGGCATACTATCATGAAGGGTTAATGGTCGGGAGTTATCATCAAGCCAATTCTGTCGGCTACTTACTGTATGATTCGGAAACGGAAACCAATTTTGAAATGAAGGCATCGACTTCCGCCTTGAATGCTAGAATTCAGTCAGAGCTTGGTGACGATTTAACAGCAAAGCAAGTGTTTGATCGTGCCAAACAAGGCGATAATACCTGTAATACCGTTATTGCTTCCTGGGCAAGGGAAGTTGCAAAGGGACTCGCACAAATCATTTTGATTGTCGATCCAAGCTCCATCATTATTGGGGGCGGTATATCTGCACAAGGGCCATTTTTATTGAAATATATCCAACAGTTTATTCCACAATATTTACCTATTAACTTTATGAAAACCAAAATAAAGGTTGCAAAGTTAGGTAACGATGCTGCACTATATGGTGCTGTTTACCCATTTTTCAGGGAGGAATCAACATGTTAAATCAAGTAAAAGAAGAACTAATCGTGTCTTGCCAGGCACTACCTGAGGAACCTTTACATAGTCCATTCATTATATCCAAAATGGCACTAGCCGCGATGGAAGGCGGAGCTAAAGGAATCCGCGCAAATACAAAAGAAGATATATTAGCGATAAAAAATGAAATAGTTTTGCCTGTTATCGGCATTGTAAAAAGGGATTATGAAGATAGTGATATCTTTATTACGGCAACACACAAAGAAATAGATGAATTGATTGAAAGTGGTTGTGAGATGATTGCCGTGGATGCAACCCATCGCATTCGCCCAAATGGTATTTCACTGCAGGAGCTTATCCATTATGCCAAAGAAAAGGCACCAAATGTCGAACTTATGGCAGATATCGCGACAGTAGAAGACGCCATACAAGCTGAAAAATTGGGATTTGATTGCGTATCGACTACCCTACATGGATACACAGCAGATACCTCTGATCATAAACTATACCATGACGACTTTTCACTTTTGAAAAATATCTTGGATCAAGTCAGCATTCCTGTCATCGCAGAAGGCAATGTCATGACACCGGAAATGTATAAAAGGTGTCTGACACTCGGCGCACACTCGGTTGTTGTTGGTGGTGCCATCACTCGTCCTCGTGATATCACACGCCGATTTGTGGAATGTAAATAATAGGGGAACATTCAGCCAATTTACTAAGGCGTTAAAGTGGTGTGACTGTTCAAGGTTACTGAAAAACACTTCTAAGTAATTCGTGTAGAAAAATATTTTTTAAATCAACAAAGCCGTATCAGCTATTGTTATGTGGTACGGCTTGTTTTCTTTCCTCTTATTCTTTAGCCTATAAAATAGAATATCCCAATAATTGAATATCCTTAATAGGGGTAGAAGTGCAATTTATCTAAATAATAGAAATTGTACTGGCCCATGCTTAAGAATCAGTTCTTTTTATTTTGAAAGTCGTTAATCCGGATTCATGCTGGTACAGCGGTTCTGATTGCAGCAATCATTACGAAATACACTATAAAAATTTCCTGGAAGGGTTGGATAGTTACATTCGGTGAAACACTAAACGAACTTAAATTTTCCATTATCACAATAGCCTCTGTTGTAGGATACGCTTATGTAACAAACTCTTCAGGAATGTGCACATCTATGGGTATGGTATTGGCGAAAACAGGACTTTTATTCCCTTTCTTCTCTCCTATACTAGGCTGGCTAGGAGTGTTCATTACTGGTTCTGATACTTCAGCCAACTTACTATTTGGTAACATGCAAAAAGTTACAGCTACTTCAATAGGCATGAATCCAGTGCTCGCAGTGGCAGCGAACTCTTCAGTCGGAGTTACCGGAATGATGATTTCGCCAGTAGCTTGCGCCGCAGTAGGCCTAGCAGGGAAAGAATCTGATTTGTTTCGCTTCACTATAAAGCATAGTATTATACTGGTTATTATTGTTGGAATCATGACATATTTACAGAATGGGGTGTTATCCTGGATGATTCCTTAAGTAAGATTGCAAAGCAAATATCTTTATTTAGAGTCAATATGAGTTGATAAAAATAAGAAAAACACCATTTAAAAGTCGCAAGTATGTCAAACGACTTTAAGGTGGTGTTTTTTTTCATAGGAAATGAAAGGTAGCCTTCTGAGTTGACGATCATAATAGTTAGGTAGATCAATTTAGAACAAATACCTATCTTCGTGAATAATAAAGGCTTAGCTGGCGCAACGACCAGATAAGAAATTATCAAAGATTTTATATAGAATAAACTGCCAATGGGGAAAAGCATCAAATATGGATAGAAAACCGATCGGGCTTCGACTTAACCTGATAATGCAAAATCACTAATGCTGTGTTTTACATTGGATCAGACATACCTGCATTTGGGGTTACTTCATTTTAGTCAATAGTTTAACATAACAACCTTTGGAAAAGATGGAGGTTGTTTTTATGTAATTAAAAATAACAGATTTCAGATTATTATTTACAACTGTCTTAAAGTTATTGCACCCCGACCAGATTACAAATAATCTAATTGATTCAAAAGACCTGGAATTATCTACTTAAAAGTTACGCAATACATCAGAATGTTACAGTAACCAGTTTAAGAATAATGCAAAATGGGTTAATTTGTTAACATATTTTCACTGATTTTCCTGTTTATAATAGCATTAAATTCGAAAGTGGAAAAAATGGATAATCTGATTTGTCCACAGTTTTATATAAAATAAAAAAGATGATTATGGAGGAGATACTAAATGGAGACTATTGTACAAAATAACACTAATACTATTAAATTCAAAAAAAAATATGAGCCGATTATCAACGGTGAAATGGTAGAGCCTATAAATGGATATATTGATGTGGTTGATGCGGCTTCTGGTAAATTTCTTTCACAAATTGGGCGTGGAGGGAATGAAGATATAGATCGTGCTGTAAAAGCAGCAAGAGCAGCATTTCCTGTATGGTCTAAGACAACAATTGAAAAACGGGCTCTGCTACTTAACAAAATTGCCATCTTTTACTTTTATTTTTTTCTGTATAACAGGGAATTTGTAGAGGGGAAAATACTTGAATATCAATCATCCTGGAACTCCTTGTATTCCTTGAGGTCCTTGATGAACAGGAGGACAACAACAGATCCTATTGAAGCAGCGAGGACAGCAAAAATTAAAATTAGATGACATAAAATTCACCTCCTTTCTATTAATATATTTTTTGCTTTTTAATATTGCTTGAATGTTTGTCCATATAGTTTTAACTAAAGAAATATAGCTTTTACTAGCGTTCTAATCTTGTTCCGGTATTAAGTTTCTCCCTGGATGAATTGTTAGGCATTTTCGCAATGTTTCTTGTGTGTAACATTAGACCATCTTTCCTTGTTCATCTAAACTGCCCCTTTAGTTCAAAGAAATCCAACAACACCTTAAACAGAGCTTCAACAAAAAAATAGCCCCTACTCAATACGAGTAAGGGCATTAAATCGTACACTTAGGGGGTAGC
The DNA here is from genome assembly GCF_050269675.1 of Peribacillus sp. NPDC076916. NCBI lineage: Bacteria > Bacillati > Bacillota > Bacilli > Caryophanales > Bacillaceae > Peribacillus > Peribacillus sp. NPDC076916. The sequence goes on along the minus strand of NZ_JBNNIU010000013.1, from coordinate 31,877 downwards.
ACAATAATATCATAGCCCCCATTCAATAACAAAATATTCCTATTTAATAAAAAAACTCTTCTCGATTTTGAGAAGGGTATCAAGAGAAAGAGATGGTTTTCCAAGGTTATTGAAAGTGTATTCATTCAATTAATTTATATTCATTCTACAAAGCAAAAAAGCCCCTACTCACCAGAAGTAAAGCTATTGCTAGTAAACCATTCAAATGAAAAAGTTAAGATGGTCTATATGGAGGACTCATGGCCAATGTCTAAAATAGCCCTTAGACCACCATACTATTGCTACCCAAGTTACGTGCTGAATTATCCAATAATCTAAAAAATAACAGAAAAAAAGACTTCTATGGGTTTGACAACTTTAAATTTTGTTCAAGAATCTCCAAAAATGATTTATTCCCGTCCATGCCTATACAATCAATGACTACATCTGCCCCGCCATGGGTGAATTCTTCAAATTCTCACCCATATCTGGATATCTGTAAATTTAAAAACCTCAACATTGCTCAATATTTTGCATGTTTAATCCGATAATCTAAATAATTAACAGCTATCACACGTTCTGCCTCTTTCATCATATGCAATTTTTTTGACGGTGGAAATGCATATTGTAGATAATGGCGCGTTAATGAAACAACTAAAAAAAGCTTAATTTCTTAATTTAATACTGAGAAATTGAGCTTATTTATATTGGGATTTCCTAACATGTCCGTTTTATTGGTAGGTGGCGGTACCCCTTTTAAGATTTTTTAACTTATATTAGAGAGGGCCTTTTACGTATAGTGGCCCTGGCAAATGGAATGGAAGAATAACATATAATCCAATCGATTCCCGGTAAGGAGAAGAACTTTCTCAGTAAGTGGTTTAACAAGCGGAGCAGAAGCCCGACTAGTGTGTTTCCTTTTATCTTCGAGGAGCTTAGGGATTGGTTATGTTTACTGTCCGATGTAAATAAAACAAGATCTCGGGAAATGCTTAGCTCCTGACTTGAACCTGCAAATGTCTGAGAAAAGTTACTTTAGAAGGGTTATCATATTACCGGATACTTTAAAAAGTAAAATACGTGGTCGTGTTACCGTAAATATTTATTAGTCAGTATATAACGTTTTTATTATTTCTCTAATGGCGGGTAATGGTTGTTATAGTGCATCCCAGAAAAAGTGTAATGATTATATAGAAAATACTAGGTCAATGTGTGTAACGGTGTATATCGAAACACACTGTTGACTAGTTTTTACTCCGAAGTCATATTCGTATGTTTACCTATTACTGGGTGTATACACTATTTTCCACTTTCGATTAAACACCAGAAATCACTGTGCCAATGTCGCTCTAACCGACTAACATTTTACTCGTTAGTTATTTTTTCCCACACGTAATGTGTATGAGTATTAAATGCTTTAATACATCCTTCTACATCACGTTTATATAAAGCATCTAATATAGGCTTATGAAGTTTTGCAATTTCATCTAAATTATCAAAATAAATTTGGCTTGTTATATACCAGATTCGATTCGATACCGCACTTAAATCTTCCCATACCTGGTACATATAATCATGATCGGCTAGTTTATAAATATGGCTATGAAAAGCTACATCTATTTCTCTAACTTTCTCAAGGTCACCATTTTTACCTGCTTTAAGCATTTCTTGATATAAATCACTAAGTTCTCTTAAATCTTCATCTTTTATTTTTTGTATAGCTCTTGCTATAGCTAAGGGCTCTATTGCTTCACGGAAGCTATAAATTTCATCAATATTCTTTTTAGAGAAGTTGGATACAAAAGTTCCTTTATGACGATGGTGAATGACGAAACCTTCTTTTCTAAGACGTGAAAGAGCTTCCCGAACTGGAGCTTGACTAACATTATAAGATTTTGCTATTTCCATTTCTATAATTCGATCTCCAGGTTTTAATTCTCCTTTAATAATTGATTCTTTTAGAAGATCACATACTTGATCAGGCAAAGAATAATTTGTAACTTTTTTTTCCATAGAAATAACACCCCTTTATTCTTTAATTATTTTTAATCTCTATAGTATTTATAGGAAGTTTACTTATTAAACTATTTCAATCTATTTTAACAATAATTAGATGATTCTAAAATATTTTGGCAATCGCAGTTAAATGTATTACTATTGATTATATATTATCGATAATAAACAGTAAACTATTTGTAATAATAATTAGAGGAAGTAAAGGAAAAAACTTATTGTGTCGAAGAGAAGTTTTTTCACAGGGTAATTTTTATTAACATTAATTTTTAAATTATTTTGACAATTAAACAAGAAGTTGCTATCTTTATTATAGATTATCGATAATCTATAATAAATAAACTATCTTCAAGGAGTGGATACGTGTAAGAGAAATTTGAATAATCGTCTGTCTAATAATAGGATCTGAAGGTAAAGTACTAAAAAGAATAATCGATTCGGGTATGTAACACATCACACATGTAAATTTTAATATTAAAGAAATACAAATATCGGTGATTTCTCAGATTAAATAGGATAAGAACTAAAATTAATTTTGAAAGCGGTTACTTTAGTGGTGGTAAAGCATGTCAAACCATCGAGAAATATAAAATCATTAATAAATTTAGTTACCAGGGGGATACTTATGAATTTATTAACAGACTCATTTGAATTTGGGTTGCATACACAGATCCATTTTGGAGTTGACCGTATTCAGGAATTACCTAGCATCATTAAAAAATATAACTATCAAAAAATACTTGTTTGTACGGATAAAGGAATTGTTGATTCAGGTACTCTTGATCGTTTAGAATCCGTTCTTAAGAGTGGAGAAGTTAATTATGAAGTATTTACTGAAGTTGAACCTGATCCGACTTTAAGGGTGGTAAAAAAAGTGGAAGAGCTCTTCATAATGAAAAATTGTGATGCCCTTATTGGATTAGGTGGTGGAAGCTCGATTGATACAGCGAAGGGGGTTTCTGTAGCTGTAGCAAATCCAGGTGATTTAAGTCTGTTTGAAGGGAAGAATCAAATTCCAAACCGTGGTCCAGATATTATTGCCATCCCTACAACGGCGGGCACTGGATCCGAAGTTACCCACGCAACTGTATTAAAGGATGAAAAAAGGAAATACAAAATGGGTATTGTTAGTGAACATTTACATCCAAAAGTGGCAATATTGGACCCTCGCTTACTTACCACTTTGCCAAAAGGATCTTCCGCGATTACGGGAATGGATGCATTAAGCCATGCCATTGAATCTTATACTTCTAATCAAGCACAGCCAATTACGGAAGCTTTAGGCTTACATGCCATTGAGCTGATTGGTAAATGGTTAAGACCATTTGTTGCAGATCGATCCAATTTAGAAGCTGCATCTAATATGATGTTGGCAAGCACCATTGCAGGGATTGCCTTTATTTGGGGTAGGATTGCGGCTGTTCATGCTTTATCTCATCCACTGGGTGGCCGATACAAAATCGCCCACGGTTTAGCCAATTCTATGATGTTACCAGTAGTTATGAAATATAATTTAAGTTCAGACTTTGAAAAGTTTAAAAATATCGCTGCTTTACTCGGAGAAAATGTTCATGACTTAAGCCTTCGAAGTGCTGCTGAAAAATCAGTGAAAGCTGTAGAAGAGTTAATTTCAGATTTAGAAATTCCAACAACTTTGAAGGATATCAACATTGAATTATCAGAGGCAGAAATTCAAGAGGTGGCACAGGAAGCGTTTGATAGTGGCATGACAAATGCAAATCCTAAAAAAGTTTCTGTTAAAGATTTAGTTTCCATCATCAATTCTATTAAATAAGGGGTGTAAAAATGGTAGTTGTTAAGAGTTCTCCTATTACGGTAAAAAACTATATTGGAGGCAAATGGGTTCCATCTTCAAATAACCAGACTTACAAAAGGGAAAATCCAGCGAATATTAAGGAAATTATTTGGATAGCTCCAAATTCTACGGAAGAGGATGCAAACAATGCTGTCGATGCAGCTCAAGAAGCATTCAAATCCTGGTCTAAAATGTCTCCTATTAATCGTGGTAAATACCTTTATCGCTTTGCCGAAATTTTAGAATCACAAAAAGATGAGGTAGCAGATTTATTGACAAAAGAACAAGGTAAACCATTTAGTGAATCTTTAGGAGAAGTAAATAAAACTATAAGCGAGGTTCGTTTCACAGCTGGGGAAGCATCAAGGTTATCGGGAGAGACTTTACCTAGTGAGCGTGAGAATGTAAACATTCGTACGATTAGGGTTCCTAAGGGGGTAATCGCTGCTATTTCACCATGGAATTTCCCATTGGTAACACCTTTACGAAAAATTGCGCCTGCATTAGTTGCTGGGAATACGGTTGTCTTTAAGCCAGCAAGTGTAACGGTAGGAATGGGATATAAAATAGCTGAATTATTTGAACAGGCAGGACTGCCAGAGGGTGTATTAAATTTAATAATTGGTTCAGGAAGAAATGTTGGAAACCAACTAGTCAAACACCCAAAGGTTAGAGGAGTTACATTTACTGGTTCAACAGGGGTGGGATCAAACATCTATGAACTAGCATCAAAACGTTTGATCCATGTTCAACTGGAAATGGGGGGGAAAAACGCAGCCATTATTTATGAGTACCCGGATATAGAAAAGGCCATTAATCAAATAGTTCCGGCTGCCTTTGCTGCTACAGGGCAAAGATGTACTTCTATTAGCCGAATAATCGTTAACAAGCAAGATAGAGATCGCGTAGTAGCAGCCTTAAAGGAAAAAACTGAAGCATATGTTATTGGTGATGGTTTAGACAAACAAACTACATTGGGACCTTTAGTATCTAAAGATCAGTTAGAAACTACACAAAAGTATGTTCAAATTGGTTTGGGGGAAGGGGCCACATTAATAACAGGCGGAAAAGCCTCGGATCAGGAAAAAAAAGGATATTTCTTCGAACCTACCATTTTCGCTGATGTTAAGCCTAATTCAAGAATAGCGAAAGAAGAAATTTTTGGACCTGTACTTGTCATATTGACAGCAAATAGCTTCAACGAAGCACTAGAAATATGCAATGACAGTGAATATGGGCTTGCAGCAGCTTGTTTTACCCAAAATAAATCATATCAAGATCTATTTGTTAACCAAGTAGAAGCAGGTATGATTCATGTGAATAATGGCACTATCAGTGAATCCCATGTACCATTTGGAGGTTTAAAACATTCAGCAATTGGACCTTATTCTATTGGCAGTACAGCAAAAGATTTCTTTACGGAATTAAAAGTGATTTATGATGCTAATTAATAATAGACATTTGTTATTAACATAGTAAACAAAGCAAGCACTAAGGAACATAAAAGGCAGGGCTTATTCCCAAAGAAGTTTCTCTTTACTTCATAAGCAGTGTGTTTAAAAGATTATCCGGACTAGTGCGAAAAAGGTAACGACAAAAATTTTAACCGAGATAAGTGGTCCTACGTTTTCAAAGAAGGTACGAAAATTACTCTTAGTGGGGGATTATAAAATGTCACTACAACGTAAGGATTCAGACCTGGAATTATCCAACAGTAAACCATTGTCACATGAATTAGATAAACCTACCAATGTACGTTGGCAAGTGTTTGTTGCTCTACTTGGTCTCACTACAATCAATTATATTGATCGGGCTGTTTTATCTGTCGCCATGCCAGCACTCCAAAAGGATTTAGCTTTGGACCCTGCCATTGTAGGGCTTGTACTAAGTTCCTTTTTCTGGGGATATGCCCTTATGCAAATTCCGGTTGGCTTAATTGCGGACCGTTATAGACCTGATAAATTAATAGTGGGTTCGGCACTTGCATGGGGATTGGCACAAACTTTAACTGGGTTTGTTAGTACCAGTAAAATGCTTATCTTCTTACGGGTGTTACTTGGAATAGCGGAATCACCTATGTTTCCAAGTGGATCTAAAATGCAATCCGTATGGCTAACTTCCAAAGAAAGAGGACGTGGTGCTACTTTACTTGATAGCGGTGCGTCCCTAGGAACGGCCCTTGGTGGACCTTTAACAATAGCCTTCATGGCATGGCTCGGAGGATGGCGTGGTGCTTTAATTGGAGTGGGTCTTCTTACGATCGTAATTGGCTTAATCAGTTGGAAAGTTATAAAGGGAACGCCAGAAACTAATCCAAGGGTGAACAAAGCTGAGCGAGAATATCTAAAAATAGCACATTTAGAGGAATACAACTCAGATTCCCAAGGGAAAACCCAAACGACTATGATCAAACATTACTTTAAAAATCGAAACTTTTGGTGCATGTGCCTAGGTTTTTATTCGTTAAACACGATTTTTTTCGGTCTCATGACTTGGGGACCTAATTACTTGGCAAAAACACAAGGCTTAGATATAACAACCATTGGAGGTGCGATATTGCTTATCTTTGGTGCAGGTGTTGTAGGTGAATTGACTGGGGGATGGATTGCAGACAAATGGAGGGAAAAAGGCGGTAAATTTAATACGGTTATGCATACTCTCTTAGTCATATCAGGGTTAATTAGTGCCTCTTGCATATTATTATTAACGCTCTCAACATCTCCTACCATGGCTGTTACTTTACTGTGTATCGCATTATTCTTCCTACGGTGGGCTGGCTTGTATTGGAGTGTTCCAGCCACCATTGCCCAGCGTGAACACGTTGGTACGATAGGAGGATGTATGAATTTTGCAGGGAACATGGCTGGTGTCATCACTCCTATTGTAATCGGTTTTATTGTATCGTTTACAGGTTCATATTTTATGGGACTGGTTTTATTTAGTATCTTTGGTTTAATCTTAGCTGGAGCATCCCTTTTTATTGACTTTACTAAGAAAGTAGAAGCGATATAACTAGATCATGAGTTCCTTTTGTTATGAATAGAAAGAGAGAGCCCTTTATTTAGCCCTTTGTTTATGTAAACCTTGCGATTGTAAGAGTAGTAACTATTTTTTTAGATAACAAGTTAAAAATGTAATCAGGTGAGTCGCTTGTTTTACGAAAGGGACCTCCTTATAAAAACATCTATCTATTTTTTATTCTTATCTATATTTTTGATAGATGGATAGATGATATTTCATTATTTCAAATTATCGATAATCTATTATTGATAAAATGGATAATTTGATGGTTGTAACATCTTTTACTAACAAGAAAGGGGAATATATATGCAAATAACAGAAACTCAACAAAATTGGAGAGATCTTGCAAGAGATTTTGCCAAACGTAAATTAGAACCTGCAACTGAATGGCTAGAAGGCAAGAAGTTTTGGGATAATGCAAAAAAATTAGCCGATCACGGATTTTTAGGCTTAACTCTTCCGGAAAAATATGGAGGAATGGGTTTGGATTTATTTGACGCATTACTGATCATCGAAGAATTATGCAGGGTGTGTCCAACTAGCGGGCGTCATGCTTATCATGCAAGTATGGGTATTGCTTCATATATTAATCATTTAGGTAATGAGGAACAAAAGAAAAAATATTTACCAATGGTAACATCCGGGAAATTGTTTGTTGCACTTGGAATGAGTGAACCAGAAGCAGGCAGTGCAGCAACTGATTTAACTACAACAGCCATTAAAGAAGGAGATTACTTCCGTTTAAATGGTTCAAAAGTTTTTATTAGTGATGCTCATCTTGCTGATGTATTTGTTGTCTATGCTCGATTCGGAAATACAGGACGTACGTCAGATATAGGCGCACTCTTAGTAGAACGTGGAACTCCTGGTTTTACGGTAGGACCGAAAGAAGAAAATATGAGCGGTGAAATACAATGTGCTTTATATTTTGAAGATGCCCTGGTACCAAAAGAAAATGTCCTTGTAACAGATAACGCCTTCAAAAAGTTAATGGGAGTATACAATGGTGTGCGTTTAGGGTTTTTAGCCCAAACCATAGGGATTACACAAGCTGCTTTTGATCGCACAATCAATCATGTAAAACAACGTAAACAATTTGGTAAGGAAATTTGTGAATTTCAAGGGTTGCAATGGTTGATATCCGATATGTATGTCCAACTTGAAGCTGCTCGTACTTTACTTTATCGTGCAGGGGAAGCGGCATCTGACAATAAACCTGATAAAAATGCAGTTAGTGTTGCCAAACTGTTTGTAGCTGAGGCTGCTCAAAAAATCACTGATACATGCATTCAACTTCATGGTGGCTATGGATTTTCTAAGCAATATCCACTCGAATGGTATTATCGATGTGTTCGTTCTGCCTCAATTGCGGGTGGTACGTTACAAGTTCATAAGACCATGTTAGCTTCAGATGTACTTGAAAAAAAATTCAACCAACGACAATAGTAATGTAAAAGTACTTAAATATTGAAGTCCTTGAGGAATTTTAATCAAGAAAACTAGGAGGTAAATGGGATGAGCATAGCATCTTACAACCAAATTAGTAACTCCAAAGTAGTTTCTGTTGAAGAAGCAGTTAAAAATATACCAAGTAATGCGTCCATTACGATTGGTGGTTTAATCTCGATCTTATGTCCAGAAAAAGTTCTAGCTGCGCTTGAGGAACGTTTTTTAACTGAAGATGAACCTAAAAATCTATCTGTTATTACACCAGTCAGAGTAGGATGGGACCCTAAAAGAAGGACAGGACTTGAGCATTTTGCTCACAAAGGCATGTTAAAACGCCTAATAAGCGGTAGCTTTCATATTAAAGAAAATCAAAAAGTGGCAGGCATGGTTCGTAACAATGAAATAGAGGCGTACAATTTTTCTATGGGGACCTTATTTCAATTAATTAGATCAATTGCAGGAGGGCATCCAGGGCTCTTGACAAAAGCTGGTTTACATACCTATGTGGACCCTAGATATGATGGAGGCAAATTAAATGAGCATACAAAAGATGAGCTTGTTCGGTTGCTTGAGATTGATGGAGATGAACATTTATTCTACCCGTCTTTCCCAATAGACGTGGCAATAATAAGAGGTACTACCGCCGATGAAAGTGGAAATATTACCTTAGAAGAAGAACCGGCGACGTTAAGTGGACTGGAAATGGCCATGGCAGCAAAGGCTAATGGGGGATATGTCATTGTTCAAGTTAAGCGTGTGACCGGAAAAAATACCCTTCACCCTCGTTCGGTAGAAATTCCCGGTATTTTGGTAGATGCCATAGTAATAGACGAAGAACAAAAACAAAGTCTACTTCCAGATTATAACCCTAGCTGGACAGGAGAAATTAAACAGCCTATTAGTCAATTAAAAAAACACTTACCATTAGATGCTAAAAAGGTGATTCTTCGCAGAGCAGCAAAAGAAATTGTTCCAGGAGCTATCGTTAATTTAGGAGTAGGTATTCCTGTAGATTTACCTCAATTGGCTCTGGAAGGAGATTTCTTCAGGGAAATTACCTTTTCTTTAGAGCATGGGGCTATTGGTGGTGTTCCAATGGGGGTAGAAGTATTTGGAGCTCATAATAACCCAGAGGCTTTTGTAACTTCACCTCAAATCTTTGATTTTTATCAAGCCGGGGGATTATCTGCAACCCTTCTAGGATTTGCACAAATTGATGGTAGTGGAAATGTAAACGTAAGTAAGTTTAATGGTATCTACCGGGGTTCCGGTGGATTCATCGATATTACTCATAAAACTCCGAAAATTATCTTTTGTGGGACATTAACAAGTGGAGGGCTAAAGGTATCTGTGGAAGAAGGTAAGATAAAAATCGAAAAAGAGGGACGATATAAAAAATTTATCCAATCCATCGAACATATGACCTTTAACGCTAATCAAGCTTTGAAAAAAGGACAAGAAATTCTGTATATTACGGAACGCTGTGTTTTCCGTTTAGAGGAGAAAGGCTTGGTCCTTATTGAACATGCACCCGGGATTGATGTGAAAAAAGATATACTTTCGAATGTGGATTGTGAAATTACTATTTCTTCTAATCTAAAGTTGATGGAGCCATCGATTTTCATGGAATCTAAAAATGAAGTTTTAATGGAAAGGGTGTAACGGAGTGTCTTACTTAAAAATTGGTCGAATCATTGAAACGGATGTATTAGTTGTGGGAGGTGGTGGAGCTGCAGCAAGAGCTGCTCTTTCTTCGGTCGAATCGGGTGTAAGTGTTCGAATCGCTGTAAAATCAAAATGGCTTGGGAGTGGCTCTACTGCAACAGCATTTTCGGAATTGTTAGCGATTGCGGCAGCGATTGGCCATGCAGATGAACGAGATCATCCTGAAATCCACTATGAAGATACGTTAGATGCTGGAAGAGGTTTTATTGATCCTGAACTTGTTTGGACACTTGCCTCAGAAGTTCCTGATCGTATACAAGATCTTAGGAACATAGGGTTAAACTTTGATAAAGAAGAAAACGGAAAGCTAGTACAAGGTATGAGTGATTTTGCCACATATCCAAGAACATGCCGTGTAAATGGCGTAACAGCACGTCACATTTTAGTTGCGCTAGCAAAGCAAATTAAAAAACATAACGTGCCTATTGATGAAAATATTATGGTGTTTAAATTATTAATCGATAAAAACAAAAGCATTTCAGGAGCACTTGGTATAAATAGGGATACAAAAGAGATCATTCTTTACAAAACACCGTCCATTATCCTTGCGTGTGGAGGGGCTCATCATGTTTATAAATATGGTGTAGGGACTCCAGATATGACCGGAAATGGATATGCAATGGCCTATGAACTAGGTATCCCTCTCATCAATATGGAATTTATTCAAATCGGACCAGGAGTGATTAATCCTTCCATCACATTATTATCTGGACCGGTGTGGAAGCCGAAACCTATACTCACAAACATCAATGGAGAAAATATTCTCAAAAAGCATGTACCTCCACATGTCAAACTTGAGGATGTTTATAACCATAAAGTATTTCCATTCACCATTTCAACAGCTGCGTTTTACTTAGATACTTCCATTCAGAAAGAAATGGAGTTAAATCCCACCCCTAACGGGGGAGTTTGGTGTACGATGCCTGATGGTTCTGAAGGCATTGTAGAACAAAAAATGCCAAAGACAAAAGGTGTACTGAATTCAAAAGGGATTGATGTGTTTAAAGACCAGTTCGAGATAGCGCTTGTAGCTCAGTGTATGAATGGAGGAGCCTTAATCGAAAGCCCAGATGGTACCACAAATATATCCGGTTTATTTATCGCAGGGGAAACAGCAGGAGGTGTGCGTGGTCCGGACCGTCCTGGTGGAAACTCTCTGGCCGAGGGACAAGTTTTTGGATACCGTACTGGAAAAGCAGCTGCCGCTCATGCAGACAAAAAAGAAATTACTGAAAATCCTGAAAAAGAATCCCTAGCTGTATTAGATGATTTAAGCGAATTAATTTCAATCAGCAAAGGAGAAAAGGAACTTAATGATGCCATCCATTTACTTAAAGAAACTATGTATAAAAATTGTTTGGTTATCCGTAACGATAAGCGCTTGAATGTAGCGCTTACACTTATTGATGAACTCGAGCGTTCTATAGTAAATGGAGATTTTAATATTGATGAGAGTAATCTCCTTACTGCCATTGACCTTAAACATATGCTCGTCACTTCCCGAGCGATTGTAATCTCTGCAAAAGCACGTACAGAAAGTAGAAGTTGCCATTATCGAGAGGATTACCCTGAAAAAGACGATTTAAATTGGATAAACAGTATTTATGTCACTCAATTAGATGGAGAAATGCAAATAAATACTCGACAATGGCCAAAGAAACGAAAAAGTGAAGTACAGCTATGATTGTGAAAGCCTTAATGTAGGGGAGCTTCATATCAATCGGATAGTATTCCTTTTAAAAGTTGGCAAGGGAAACTCACAAATAATTGGAAGCTAATTAAAAAGGGGAGATTAGGAAAATGAATATCGGTTTTAGAGTATTTCCAGTTGAAAATCGTGTTGATAAAAGGATAGTCGAGGAGTTCCAAAACGTTGTCACCCCTCATATCAGTGATAATATGAGCCGGCTGCAAGGTGCGATTTCTGACTTAAGACCCTATCATAAAGGGGGAAAACTTGTAGGTACAGCTGTAACAGTCAAAACAAGACCGGGGGATAACTTAATGGTCCATAAAGCAATTGATCTAGCACAACCTGGTGATGTTATTGTAGTTGATGCAGGCGGGGATACAACAAACGCAATTGTTGGGGAGATTATGCAAAGAATAGCCAAAAAAAATGGTATAGCAGGATTTGTGATTCACGGTGCTATTCGGGATTCACTAGCTTTCAAACATGATTCATTTCCTATCTATGCAAAAGGAGTAACTCATCGTGGCCCATATAAAGATGGACCAGGTGAAATCAATGTCCGCATCTCTCTTGGTGGTATGATTATCAACCCAGGTGACCTTATCGTAGGGGATGAAGATGGTCTTATAGTTGTCCCTATAGAAAATGTAGAAGAAATCCTTCAAAAAGTAAAAATTCAAGCTCAAAGAGAGGAAGAGATTTTTCAATCAATTGAGCAAGGGACAGTAGATAGAAGTTGGGTTGATAGTACTTTGAAGGAAAAGGGCTGTGAAATTTTTAGTACTTCTGAATCTTTAATAAGTAGGGAGGGACATTAAATGAAGCCAAAAGTTTATATAACAAGGCGAATCCCAGAACACATCGTAAAGAGAATTAACAAGACTTGCGAGGTACGAATGTGGGATCACGAAGATATTCCCATACCCTATGAGATTCTTGAAAAAGAAATTGGAAAGATTGATGGTTTATTATGTTTATTAACAGAAACAATAGACGATGCACTGTTAAGAAAAGCAAAAAAACTTAAAATCATCGCTAATATGGCAGTTGGCTATAACAATATTGATATTAACAGTGCGACTACACATGGAATTATGGTCACGAATACACCAGATGTTTTAACAGAAACCACAGCAGATTTAACGTTTGGTCTTTTAATGGCAACAGCTCGCCGTCTAATAGAGGCATCTGATTATTTGAAAAGTGGTGAATGGAAAACATGGTCTCCTATGCAACTGACTGGCCTGGACATACATGGAGCTACTTTGGGGATAATTGGCTTAGGTAGGATTGGAGAGGCATTAGTAAGAAGAGCAAAAGGGTTTGATATGAAGGTCCTGTATTCTAGTAGAAGCCGTAAATATGAACAAGAGTTTGAATTAGGCATAAACTATACCTCACTTGAAAACCTTTTACTAGAATCAGATTTTGTATGTGTCATGGTTCCTTACACTACAGAAACCAAAAATCTAATTGGATCGAAGCAACTTTCGTTAATGAAAGAGAATGCTGTACTTATTAATACGGCTAGAGGTGGAATTGTTAATGAAATAGCTTTATATAAAGCTATAAAAAATAGAGAGATTTGGGGGGCAGGTATTGATGTGTTTGAAAATGAGCCTGTTTCTTTAGATCACCCCCTTTTAACATTACCAAATGTGGTTACTCTTCCGCATATAGGTAGCGCGAGTATTGCAACTAGAACGAAAATGGCTAATCTCGCCGTGACTAATTTAATGACAGCTTTACAAAATGAAAAACCTCAAAACTTGTTAAACGATATTTGTTTTAATAACTAGTTAAAAAAATTGCTACTCAATTGAAATGGGAAATTACATGATTTAAAATAAAAATCGGTTTTTTTATGATGATACGGATAATACAACAGATGAGCTTTAACTATATCAATCTTCCGACTTAAACAGAAGTGGGGGAAGGTACTTACTTATGTGCTTCCACACCTCGCTTCTTGTATTTAGGTAATAACTATTATAACTGGAGGAGTTTGCTGAATGGAATTAAAAAGTGTAGGCTTTATCGGACTTGGAGCAATGGGAATGCCTATGGCAAAGAATGTTCTAAAAAAAGGCTATGAATTGCATGTGTCATCTCATAAAAATCGAAAACCTATAGAAGAATTAAAAAAGTATGGAGCGATTGAGCACATCTCGATAGCAGATATCATTTCACATAGCCAGGTTTTGATTAGTATTCTACCTACGGACAATGAAATGGAAAATGTGCTGCTTTCTGATCAAGTGCTGAAGAGTTTCAGCTCTGACAAGATATTAATTGAAATGACTTCAGGTTCTCCTGGAATGATGAAAAAGATTCATGCTGCTTATCAGGAAAAAAGGATTCGTGTTTTGGATGCACCGGTTAGCGGGGGAACATTTGGGGCTGAACAAGGAAATTTGACAGTAATAGCAGGTGGAGATTCAGAAGTACTGGAAAAAGCCAGACCAGTGTTGGAGGCAATTGCACAAAGTATTTATTTGGTAGGCTCTATTGGTGCAGGAAAAGCAATTAAAGCTATCAATCAAATGTTGGCAGGTATTCAGATGATTGCTTCGGCCGAAGCCGTGGCTTTAGCTGAACAACTAGATGTTGATATGGATATGCTGAAACAAGTGATAGGGAACAGTTCAGGGGCTTCTTGGATGTTGATGAACAAGTTGGATAGCTTGTTAAAAAGGGATTTTGCACCAGGATTTAAACTTAGCTTAATGAAAAAAGATATCCAGATCGCTGTGGACGAGGGGAAAAATAAGGAATTGCCGCTTTCTTCTTTCGCGCTTCAACTTTATAAGACTTCGGAGAAGGAGTTTGGAGAACAGGACTTCTCAGCAATTGGTAAAAACATTCTATCTTAAAAGTGTAAGGAAGTTAACGAAGATCTATAGGATATCATAAGGTACTGTAATTCAGTGGCTACATTCATAATGATTATGGGAAGGGTGTGATTAATATGGAGAAGGATTTAGTCATAGTCTTAGCACCGGATTCATTTAAGGAAAGCATGACAGCCAAAGAGGCTTGTGAAGCAATTGAAAGAGGTATAAAAAAAGTAAATGATAAGATTACTTGCATTCATGTACCGATGGCAGATGGAGGCGAAGGTACAATGCAATCTTTGGTCGATGCTACTGGAGGAGAATTTCATCCGTTAAATGTAATTGGGCCACTTGGAAACGAAGTGGAAGCACGCTATGGGATTCTAAGAGATGGGGTAACCGGAGTAATAGAGATGGCTAGCGCAAGTGGAATCCAATTAGTCCCATTAGAAAAAAGAAATCCGCTAATTACAACAACATATGGAACGGGACAGCTTATAAAAGCCTGTTTAGATCACGGAGTTAAAAAATTATTGATAGGCATAGGAGGAAGTGCGACTAATGATGGCGGAGCAGGTGTTGTACAGGCATTAGGTGGGAAGTTGTTAGATAAAGAAGGAAAGGAACTCAGGTTTGGTGGCAGTGAGTTAGGAAAGTTAGCTAGAATAAACTTAACAGAACTTGATCCTCGTTTGAAACATGTAGTTGTCGAAATAGCCTGTGATGTGACCAATCCTCTTTGTGGAGAAAGTGGAGCATCACGTATTTTTGGCCCTCAAAAGGGAGCCAATCCAGAAATGGTTGAAATACTAGAAAGTAACTTAAGAAAATATGCCAATGTCATAAAAGAACAATTGAACAAGGAAGTTTTAGATATTCCCGGTGCAGGAGCAGCTGGGGGACTGGGAGCTGGACTTATTGTATTTTTAAATGGAGTATTGAAAAGAGGCATTGATATGGTAATAGAATATACCGGTTTAGAAGAAAAAATAAAAGTCGCTGACATGGTCTGGACTGGTGAAGGAAGTATTGATTTTCAAACACAATACGGGAAAACGCCATATGGAGTTGCAACTATGGCCAAGAAATATAATAAACGGGTAATAGCGCTGGCAGGAAGAGTAAGTGGTGATATTGATATACTATATGAAAAAGGGATTGACTCCTTATTTAGTATACAGCAAGGGGCATCTTCTTTAGAAGAAGCATTAGCTAATGGAAAGGAAAACTTGGAGAAAACGGCTGAGAGCATTATAAGGTTTTATGAAATTATTAAAGTAAAAAATTCAATTGAAATAAACACAAAGTTTTAAAGACGGTAATCCCCTTTTCGAAGTCTAAAGAAAAGCTGTATGCGCTGCTTGGTCCCTATCAAAATAGAATTTACAATCAATTAAAGGATTGTGTGTTTGTAACATTTAAAACGCTGTGTAAGTCCTTTTTTTTGAAGTTTACGACATGCTACAAAAACAAAAGTAAGGTACCTGCAAATCATTGTATACTTGTTTAGGAATTTACAAAAAAAGAATAGTACCTTTTCTCGTTTCTTTTTCATTTTTTTGTTTCTGAGAAAGGAACCGCAATTCATTCATAGTTAGGTGGTTGTTATATTTGAAAGATAAGTGTATGGGTATTGATATTGGTGGAACCAGCATAAAGTTAGCTTTATAAAATTAGATGAATGACGTTAGCGAAGTGGGAAATACCGACAGATATCTCCTTTGGTAGCCAAGAGGGTTAATTAAAATGGAATCTATTCTATATACTGTTCCAGGTATTGGCCTCACCTGGGGTAGACTAGAAAAACATCATTGGACTTCTTATTCTACTATTTAGGGTTGCAGGGTTGTTTCTCTTAGTAGTTTCTCGGTTTCAATTAAACAAGCACCCTTGTCATGTAGGTATTCAAGTGAGATACCCCTTTTTAATGCTGTTTGTTCCATTAATCTAATTTCATGATACATAGCCGTAGACAAGATTCCTTTTTCAATGTTCCTATTTATTTCATAATAAAATCCTGCCAATAATTCTAACGGTAATTCATCGTAAAGGGAACTTTTTTTGTTCACCATAAAGCACCTCCTCTTTCTACAACAATAAAACTAGCATACATATTTGTAATAAAAACATAAGGGATCTTAAGGGGAGCGTTCAGCTAGGGAAACCCTGAATTTGACCGAATACAGAGTTTTTTTTGTATTTGAATAACATGATTGATGAATCACTGTTTCTTATTCGGAAGAAGCTAGCTGTAGCATAAAATAGGGTATTTCTTCTATGTACTGTTCCGAGTATTGGCCCCAACTACGCCAGATACTATGACGGCCACGCATGCCATCCAACCTATTATCATCATAAAAGAAAGCGCTTACATTGTCAAGGGTTTGGTTTTGAAAAACTAGTAAAAAACCTTTGGTATGATAAAGGTGTTCCCAGGCTGAGAGGAGTAAGAAAGGTACGCCCTATAATAAAAGATGATTTACCTTTTTAGAAAAATCAACTAAAAATAATTTAGGGATCTCTTTAGAGGTTCTGACTACATTTTGGATCAGCTAGCACCTGCCAAGTTGAAACGTTCCATGATGCTTAAACAATTGCTGCATCTTCACGTAATGGATTATCAGCAATAATTGTTGTTAATCAATCGTTTGATTAAAATGGATAACCATTTCGAAATGGGGGAGGAGATGAAGTTAAGCCAAAAAGTAGTTTCCTGCCTCATGACATTGTATAGTTGAAACCAACATACCGAAGAATTAGTATGTATGGATGTTTCCCCATCTGGTTAGATGGGAAAGTCCATATCGGAGGAGATTGACGCTTATCTAGCTCTATAAGCATCAATATAAAAATAAATCTTCTTGAAAGCCGGATTTTCCTCTAAGGCTATTTCTAGCTAAGTTAATGTATTTCCTTGATGAGAGATAAACGAATGGAGAAGATCTTTTGGTTATTATCCTTTATGGACAGGGTTTGTTCATTAAGGTTAAGTTTATACATATCGCCTTTGCATGTTTCTAATAGCCCATCTTTAAAATAAGTGATTGTCATTATTCCATTTTTTTTTAATGATTTTAAGATCAATTGATCATCTCCTTCCTGTTTGGCTTTACTAAAGTTACTTTAATGCTAGAAATCAGTTTTTTATGATGATTAGTAAAAATGAAACAATAGAGAGTATAGCATATAGTATACACCAATAATTGAAAGCGTTTTCATTCATATTTGAACGTTGTGTGAAAATATCAATATGTGTCTGTTGGATACTATAAAGGATATAGGAAAAAATAATAATGGCTGCCATTAATTCGAGGGCATGCATTGCGAGCTGTCTATGTATTTCATATGAGACTAAAGGAAGATAGTACGATTTTTAGAGGAGACCTTGAAGAAGAGGTAATTCAAAAGGGGAATATCATTCAGAAGGAAAAGCTTCATTTAAGATTCAAAGCTTGGGAACATGGCTAATTCAATGGATTGTAGCGTCAGTTAGTTCAAAACTATGCTGCTATTTGCTGGTATTAGAAATCGGGACGTTTTTACACAAATGGTGGATTCAGGGATAATTCGTTTAATAATATATTTCAAGTCAAAACGGGTGAGGAGGAGTGAGCATGAAAAAGTTTAAAGTGAGTGCTATGACATTGGTAGCTGCATTGTTGTTCCCTTCTTCCACATTTGCAAGTGGCTGGGATTACTTAGGAGAATAATCGCTTTATTCTAATGGTGCTGAAAGTGATGTGTTTGCCTCTACTGGTGGAGATTATAATATTTGTAGGGATTCTTACGTGGGTCCAGCTGGTAAGTTAAAAGTTGAATTATGGGAGTATGATCCTGACAGTTATAATGATTATGTATGGGTAAGATATTTAAATCGAGGCCAATGTGGTATTTTCCGGGGTATTGGTAATTTTGTTGATGGAGGAAATGAAGCGGAATTTTTGCGAAATCAAGGACTAACAGTGATATGCATTTAATCTGTTATGATTAATTCACTAACTGAATGAAAAAAACTGGGATTGATTTGTAAAGGCTAGAGACCCTTTTTTCACCCAAACAAATTCTTTTAAATAAAACGCGACTATTGCCCTTGTATCAGCCTGAAAAGTTGGTGCGGGAGGGTTATTTTGTTTGTTGACCATTTCAAATAAATGGGGTATTTCTACAACATTCTGTATGTGTCGCTTCGGCATTAAATGATTTGATAAACTACGAACTATACGTCTCATGCTCGCCTAAATTCTGTAGGTTCCTGTACCATTTACTGCTTGCGGCCATACCGAACGAGCCGGAAACCATAAGAATAAGGGATTAAAGGATTAAAAGAATAAAAGGTCACAAGGATAGCAGCCACCCGGCAGCTTTTTTTATTATTTTTTCCCTTTGCCTTCCGAATCGTAAAACAGCGCAGGCCGGCTAACCTTCCTGCCGGTAGGACACCCGAACCTTTCCGGCAGGAAGCTAAGGCGGCCAGCCCATGGCTGGTATCTACATTGGAAAAAATCCCTAATTCAAAGGGAGTTAAATCAAGTCTATTTAATTTTTTAATTAAGGAAGGTTATTTAAGCTTTAACGCAGATGAGGGAATTCTTAAGGGCATTAGAGAGCTTTTAAAGCAAGTCCCAAAAGGATTTATGCGTCTATGGGAGATATATTTCAACGAAAGAATGGAGCTTAGGAATAGGCAAGTAAAGTTTAATGCGAGGAATCCATTATCCCTTTTAACAGTAAAGGAAGATATAGAAATATTTGTAAGGTTAGTCCGGTGGTTACAAATCAACTGTAAACATATAGAATCTTGGGATAATGTTCAACAAGAAGATATACATGAATTTCTATTAACTTTGACACCTAAGCATCGTGAGATTGTGAGGAAAGATTTATTAGTTCTCTTCAAGTTAGCCAAAAGAAAAAGACAAATAACCCTTATACCTGTCTTGGATATAAAATCTAGAGAGCTTCCTCCAACTATCGAGCCTTTAACCTTTGATGAGCAAGTAAGAGTGGCTAAAGTAATAAAAAGTCGCCTCTATGAACAACCCTTAGAGTGTTTATTGACAACCCTATGTTTTTATCATGGGTTATCTTCATCACATATTAGAAATATAAAAATAAGTGACATAAAGGTTGATTTGAAGGCAATTTACCTTAATGAGAGATCCCCTGTTTATTTATCTAATGATGAACTAATAGTAATAAATGAATACATTAAACAAAGATCGAACATTAGAAATGTACAGAATAAGTCTTTTTTAATTTTAGGTTCGAGTTCATCAGAGGTATATCAGGATCGTCCAATCAATAGCACCTTCATTGCAAGAAAGGTAAAGGCTTTTTGTGGTTTTACACCTAAGTCTCTAAGAATTACTTGTTTTAGTATGATAGCAAGCAATTTTGGACCACAAATACTCGTCGAAGGGTTTGGCCTATCATTAACGCAAGCTTCAAGATATGGGAAGCTAGAGGATTATCTTTTAGAAGAACAAATAAGATCTGAACGTGATTTTATTAAGGAAAATGGGACTTAACTTTTAATTAAGAGGTGATCTAGTTAATGGGGAAATCAGTAATGATTGAACAGTATAACCCGTTTTATATGCTGTTTTTTGATAATGTAGGATTTTTTCTTATTTAGCAATCGGCCAGATTGTTGAGTAAGGAGGTATGTTAGGACTAACGGGTGCTTTACTTCATTAAGGGAGTTGCTTAGGCAGCTCTCTTTCTTATGGCACTAACGGGGCAGGATAGTTCCATAAGGAATACAGTTAAGTGACATTAAATTTAAAACATAATAAAGTTGTTTAAAAACGTCAGTCATGTTATTCCATTAAATGGCCAGATTGTTGAGGAACGTTTTCAATAAAATTGGATATTTCTGTTGAAATATAGAGTGAGATTGTAAAGTTTCTCACTTAATGTCTGCGAATAATAAAGTTGTTTAAAACGTAATAAAGTCCTATAAAAAACAAAATAGTTGTTAAAAAAAGTGGTGTATAATTGGGGTTTTATACCACTTTTTAATTTTTTCTTTGTATAATAAAAATATGAATAATAGACTCATCTATACAAAGTAAAAAGAGCCATTTATCAAAATGATTATCGAAAAAGCTAAGAATAAACAATAGTTATAAATCATCATTAAAGGGAGATTAATTTTAATGTATATTTCAAATATCAATATAACTAATTATAAAAACTTCCGTACCAACTCTATAGATTTTAATAATGGTATAAACGTTATTTTAGGACATAATAATGCTGGTAAATCAAATTTATTACGAGCATTAGCATTAATTTTTAATTCTAATAGTAAAAAGCATTTATCAATTGATGATTTTAATAAAAATATACCAATTGAAGAATTAAAAGAATATCCACCTAGTATTAAAATAACTGCTACTTTAAAGCAAGACGACTGTGAAGAATTAATGAGTGATGACTTAGTGACTGTAAGTAACTGGCTAACTAAGTTAGAAGAACCTTATGAAGCTAAACTGCAATATGAATTTTACCTCCCAACTAAGTTTCATGAAAAGTATCAGAGCGTAATAAATGAAGCGAAAAATATATTTGAAGTATGGCAAGTTATTCAAGATGAATTTCTGAGACTATATACATATAAAATTTGGGGTGGAGAATCTACTAATCAAATAACTGCTGATAGTGAATCATTAAATAAATTTGATTTTCAATTTTTAGATGCAATAAGAGATGTCGAAAGGGATATGTTTAGCGGAAAAAACACGCTATTAAAAAATGTATTAGATTTCTTCATGGACTATAACATAAAATCTGATAACTCTTTAGAAAAGGAACAAAAGGAAGCTGCTATTAAAGAGAAAAAGAAAGAATTCGGAGATTTTGCGGGGAATTTAATTACACTATTGAACGAGCGAATGACAGAAGGTAAAAAACACATTTTATCATATGCAAATGATATAGGTGCTTCATTTGACAAGTCTACTCCTAACTTTGACGGTAGTATAACAGATATCGAACTTTATTCTGCTTTAAAATTAATTGTTGAATATGAAACAGGTATTAAGATGCCTATTATTAATAATGGACTTGGCTACAATAATTTAATATTTATGTCGCTCTTACTTTCAAAAATGCAGGTTGATGCAAATGAAGAATATTTAGGTAGTAATGCTAAAGTATATCCGATGTTAATAATTGAAGAGCCTGAAGCACATTTACATCCTACAATGCAAAGGCAATTACTAAATTTTCTTAAAAAAAATTTAAAGAACAAAAAAGTGAGACAAATTTTCGTTACTACACATTCTACTCATATAACAGGTGCTGTGAATTTGGATGAATTAATTTGTATCTATAAAAATGGCAGCGAAACTTTAATTGGTTATCCAGGAAAGTCTTTCGGTGAAAATGAAGAGAGTAAAAAATATGTTCAAAGATTTTTAGATGCTACTAAATCAAATATGCTATTTGCTGAAAAAATCATCTTAGTAGAAGGGTTAGCAGAACAGCTATTAATGTCGATATTCGCTGAATATCTAGATACTTCTTTAGAAGATTGTCATATTGCTGTGATTAACGTAGGAGGTAAATATTTCAATCATTTTTTAAACCTATTTAATGTTTCTAATCCATACTCTATTAAAAGAAAAGTAGTATGTATAACAGATAGGGATCCTGAGCGAAAACAGTTAACTTCTAGTGATAAGACTGCAAAAAAATCATTTAAAAAATGTTATCCATTTGAAATGTATATAGAGGAAACTGGATATGATTATAAAAGAAATGAAGAGATAAAAATTTATCCTGATAATATTAGATTCCTTCTACAAGATGAAAAATATGGAAAAACTTTAGAGTACGATTTGATTCGTTTTAACCCAAACTTTAAGGGGTTGGTTACAGAGTCTACAGCCAATAAAGACGAGATTTTTAAGCTAATGGATCAATATAGTAATGGTGAATCATTGGATTTAATGCTTAAAAATGTAAATGCTTCAAAAGAAAACGAACGAATTGGACAAGCATTAACAGACGAACGGTTAAAATGGGAAGACGAAGATAAGAAAATAGCATTAATCGCTGCAAGATATTTAAATTCAGTAGGAAAAGGGGTTAACGCATTAGAGTTAGCTTATGTACTAGAGGAAAACTTATTGAAAAAGAAAATTGCTGGAGAAAAAGAAAGCACTGAATTTAAAAAGTTTATCGTACCAGATTATATTAAAGAAGCAATAGAATGGATGTGTGAAGAATGATTCTTATTTCTTCTGAAGATACAATAGATATTGAGCAACATTTCAAAGTTACTGCGGGGCCAGGCGCCGGCAAAACTCACTGGCTAATAAATCATATTAAAAACACATTGAAAAATTCTGAGAGACTAGAGAAGACACGGAAAATAGCATGTATAACATATACCAATGTAGCTGTAGAAACCATTTTGAACAGGCTAGGAACGCAATCCGTCAATCAAGTAGAAGTTTCAACTATTCATAGTTTTTTATATAGTCATATTGTTAAACCATATCTTACGCATATAGCAGAATTATTTGACATAGAATTTCAAAAAATAAAGGGTCATGATAACATCGAACCTAAATATAATAAAGTTCAATTTTGGTTAGAAAATCATTCTATGACTGAAAAGTTAAGGCATCCTTATACAATAAATCAATTGCTAAAACTACCAGAAAACAAAGATGCGCTATTCAATTGGTTATCTAGTGTTAAATATAGTTTTAATAGTGAACTAACATTATATTTAAGAGGTGAGGAAAGTAAGGCTAAACAGTTACGTAAGATAGTTAAAATCTTAGAAACAGACTTATTTAGTTATAAAAAATTATATTGGCAGGATGGTAAAATTGATCATGATGATGTGCTGTATTTTAGTTATGAGTTGATTACAAGATACCCATTTATTTTAAACGTGTTACGTGCTAAATTTCCTTATTTTTTTATAGATGAATTTCAGGATACTAATCCGATTCAAGCTAAGATAGTATCCTTATTAGCAGAAGAAGAAACTATTGTAGGGGTAATTGGAGATCCTGCACAATCAATATATTCATTTCAAGGTGCTAGTATAGAAGATTATCTTAAATTCAAAATTGATAATCTTTGTGAATATACTATTACTGAAAATAGACGAAGTTCTAATCAAATAATTGATTTATTAAATGAAGTTAGAACAGATATTGATCAAACTAAATTTAGAAATGTAGACCATGATAGACCTGTCTTATTTGTAGGGAATAGTATAGAGGCATATAATGAAATCCAAGAGATATATGGTGATGATATGTTCATTCAAACCTTAGCTAGAGATAATCCAACCGCAAATGCAATGAAATTTGAGGTAGACAATAGTAAGTTAAATACTAAACTATTGGTTGAATTAGCTTCAAAAGATAATCCAAAACGATATAGTATTATAAAAAGTTCAATGGAAGCTCTAGAGTTCGCTAAACATAGTGATTATAAAAATGCTATAAAAATAATGAGTACAAATTTTAGTTGTTATTCTGAAAAAGAACAATTCAATAAATCTGTATCAATTTTACAAAAATTAATAAAAAAACAAGGGACGTTTTTTGAAGAACCTTTAATGGAATTCTATCAATTAGTTAGAGAAGATATAGAAATGCCCGGTTTTAGAAAAGGTGCTACCCAAGATTTTTATAATACATATTCTTATAAAGAGGTAGCATTATGTATAAGCTATAAAGAAGATATCAGTCACCATAGGACTATTCATAAATCCAAAGGGGATGAGTTTCAAAATGTCTTATTGATAGCAGGCACGATAGAGTTTCTTACTAATCCAAACTTAGCTGAAGACGAAGAACAACGAATTTATTATGTAGGTATAAGTAGAGCTATGGATAGATTATTTATAGTGACGCCCAAATTATCAAAAGCGAATCGAGCAAAAATAGAGTCTAAATTCAACTTTCAAATAATAGATTTAGAAAAATAACCTCAATTAATTTAAGGTTAAATATAATCGGAATCTTAGATAGTATAAAGGGAGCTATGTTTAATTATTCGCTTTGTGAAATTAAGCAACTTTATTATTCTAAAAAATTACACGATGAAATAAGAAATATAGTTTTTAAACAACTTTAATAACCTTCCATCAATCGCTTTGATAGAAGGTTACTTTTTTTAGAGATAAAATTAAACAACTTTATTGTTTCCAAACACCTAAACTAACAGAGCAGGATAGTTCAAGAATGGAGGTAGCTGAGGCACCTCTTTTTCTTATTGAACAAACGGGCAGTTAGTTGAAGGACGAAAATAAAAGAACCTTTAGCTTGGACTACACAAAAGGGATAATTGTGGCTTTGAAATAAAGTTGAACTGTTTATAAAAAAGTCGCACCGTTTTGAAAAAAGTTTAACCGTTTGCATAAAAGATGAACCGGAATTCCTATCTCTTTAAAGATTGCGAGACTACTTACTATTTTATAGGTGGTCTTTTTAGTTTTCAGGAAAATAAAAAAGACATCAAATTATTCAAGAGAGAGTATAATGGTACGTATTAAAAATAAGGAGTTAAAAATGAATCTAGAAGAATTATTTAAAAAGTGGGTAAATCATACAAAAGAAGGAAGTCGTAGAAGTAATTTAGACAAAACAGATGAATGTTGGAAAAAGGTAATACAAGATATTCGTAATTGGGAGAACAGTGAAGATAAAGAAATAAATGAGTATGCAAAAGATCTACTGTATACAGGGAAAATAAAAAGAGTTCATTTAGACCTTGATGAAGTGAATTACGATAATCATTATGTTTCATGGACATTAGCTGAAAAATTTGAAGATTTATATTGGTTCAGTCCATCGTATCCTCATACAATAATCACAGCAGAAGCAACAAAAGATAATCCAGGAATTAGTATTATAGGATTTATAGAAGCTATGAAGAAATTTGTGGATGAAGATTATGAATTAATCTCACCAGCTATCAGAAAAGAACAAGAAGTGATTTTTCTGTTACAAGAAAAATCAATATTAAGCATTAAAAAAATAAAATAGAGATGAAAAATGACATTAAATTCTTAGGGAACAGAAGGGTTTTTGGATGTTAAATAATAGTTCTAGTACCACTTACTCTATGGGAAATATAACTCTTCATTCAAACTTACTTATGATATTGCAAAGGTTTTAAAAGTACCTATTGAAGTTCTGTTTTGGTTTGAAGAATAGGTTAGGTATAAGTAAACAGTTAAAATAGATATGTTCATAAGTTTTGATCAATCTTTTTTATAAAAACTAAATGCAGATTTCTAACAAAAGACTCCATTTTGATTAAACTTTATTTCAATTCAACAATAATTTCATATGCGAGATGCACTGCTATTATAGACTTTTAATATAATTACTTATTTATGGGTACTTCAAAAGAGAACAGCTTATAACATTCGTTGAAATCATTTTTAGATTCAGATCTTAAGACATTTGATTGACATACAGTAAAATAACAGGAATTGCTTCGTTTTTTGTCGAATTTTTTTCTTTGAAAAGAAAGGTCGGTTTGACAATGAAAACTCCAGGAGGACTAAATTATGTTGGATATATTTGACGGTAATTCTAAAATCTATAAAAAAATTGTCCACGAAGTGTTAGATATTGTTGTTAAACATTTCATGGAAGTGGGAAGCAGCCTTGAATACGATGAAATATACGGAAATGTATTTCCACTACATAAGCAGGATGAAGAAGATAGAGAAAATCAAGGATTGGCTTTTCTAAAAAAATTGCATAGGGAAATCATTGATAACTTTTCCCATGAATTTTCTCCTTTAAAAGAATATGTTTTATATCATATTCTGTTGTTTGTTCATGAAGGTTCAGAAGGAACCTTTTTACTTTCCGACACGATTCAAAAATCCTTAAAGAAAAGAGAGACAAGCATCCTGGATGAAGATGAATTAAATGTACTAAATTCTATTAAAACGCCTAAAGATTTAATTGGAGTTTGTTTTGAGGATTTGGATTTCCTTGGTGTTGAGGAGATATTTGACATATACAAAACCAATCCCAAAATTGTAACCGATTTTCTCCATGTCGATTTAGAATATTATAAAGACTTGCTGCCTGATGACATCTTATCTGAGTACAACCAAATTCAAGAATACCTCAATCCTGAAGAAAGGAGCACCAAACAGGATACAGACGTTAAAACAGTAACAGAAACTATAAATAGCAAAGATGATTTTTATAAAAAAGTGGATTATTTAATTGCTACGTTCAAGCATTATATTGAACACAAAAAGGGACATACTCTTTTCAATAATAAAATGGGACAAGCTAAAGAAAAGCAGGTTCAAGTAGCATTCGGTATGGTGGCTAATCTAGCTCTACAAGAATCTGGAATTGTAATCTCACCAGAAGTTGACACAGGGAGAGGAACCGTTGATTTTCAACTTTCGAAAGGCGCAGATTTCCAAGCACTCATAGAACTTAAGTTAGGAAATCACGGAAGGTATAAAGATGGTTTAACTTACCAGTTACCTACCTACTTATTGACTGAACAAGTTGACTACGGTTTTTTTGTTTTGGTTTGTTATACGCAGGAAATCTATGAAGAGGCGAAATCTTTGCACCACAAAGCTGAAGAACTTAGTCAAAAATACAACAGGAAAATCCGATTCGAGAGAATCGATGCCAGTGGAACATTAGACTCCGCATCAAAAATTCGAACAGAGAAATATATGGGTTTTAACTAGTACCTCTTCTTGATAAAGTAGCAACCAAATATGAGAATTAGGATAGACTCTATCCAAAATGTTACACCTATATGAGTAAATAATGAAGAAGTGTACATAAACTAACGGGTGGCGTTAGTGAAAGAAGGACTAATCTATTTCTTATAACAATTTTGTAGTTCTGATCTTCAGCAATCGCTTGTCTTAATGAACTAACGGGTGCGTTAGCTGAAGATGTGAGCTGTCTTTATGGCAGCTCTTTCTTTATGCAACTATCGGGGCAGGTTAGTTCCATAAGAAACTGTTATAATTTGGAGATAGGTAGTGCATGAAAGAACATGCGAGGAAATGGGAGACAATTTTAGTGAATAAAAAAATGGGTCTATTAGGATTATTGGGGTTATTGTTATTTATGTTCGGTATTTACATTTCACAATGGACACTTTTTGGCATAGTGATTGGTATTGGTGGAGGTTATGTTATGGGGTTTAGTTCATTCAAATTATTTAATTAGTTATTGAACAAACGGGTGCGTTAATTGAACAAGGAGACATCTTAAAGGACCAAAAGGTGGTCCTTTTCTCTTTGTTAACAATGAATGAAATCCAAGTCTTAGTGAAAGACACTAAAGGTTTTCAAGCCATTATTCGTTTCTTCTTCGGTAATACCGATAATAAAGGTTTATGTAAACTGTTTAACCCACTAATAAATGGGTATAAAATATGAACGTTAATCAGTTATTAAAGTAAAAGGGAAGGAATGGGATAGATGAGCAAAGGACATTACATAATAAAAAGATCGACAATGTACTGTCACTATACCCAACGCCATGTGAATCAAGAAATCTCTTTTGTAGAAACGGATGAAAAGAAAGATATGATTAGTACTTGTACAGGCATACAGGGTAGCTGCAGTGATTGTTTGTTTCTTCTTGGTTATTCCCAAGCCAGAAAGGAACCAGAAAAGAAGCAATCAATGTTATTTATTCAAATCTCAAAAACAAATGATTTTTTATAATTAATGAGGAAATGAAATTCCATTTCTAATTTTATTTTAGAATCGTCCCAAAAGTGGACGGTTCTTTTGTCTTTAAGAAAGAAAAGAAGATAGATTAGTGAAAAACGCTAAAATGTTTCAATATGTTGTTGGTTTCTTCTTTTAGCGTACTCATAGACCTCCTGGAAGCAATTCGCGATATACATGTCGCGGATTTTTTGCGTTTTGCCTTCCTTGACCCGGAGAATCTTGTGTTGTTTGCCTTTAAGGTCCAGGATCTGCTTCGTAGCTTGAGTAGGTCCCCGACACGTAGGCCGGTTTCGCAGCCTACAACAAACAGGATGTAATCACGTTCCGAACAATGGCGCTTCAGCGCCCATTTCATATCTTCCAACTGCTGCTGATCACGGATCGGCTGCACATCTTTTGGTTGCGTTATCTTCATCGACCTTTCTTCTCTATTTAAAAATCCGGCTCAAAATCCTTATGTACTAATGATTTGAATGTACGATTTTTTCTCTTTTATCAGTATAAAGAGAAAAAAAGAAAAAAGTCAATGAAATCAAGGATTCGAATGTACGATAATTTATATTATCATACATTCGGAAGAAGAGAAAAAACCTTAATGAACTAACGGGGCAGGTTAGTGGATTTGCATACTAAAAGTGTAACTATTTAAACAAGAATTTGTTCTAAACCATATTGACACGTTATGTGTATTATGGGTATAGTACATCTATGGTATGTATGAACTACTTAGTACATACACTGGATGTCAGAGGAACAATAGGAGTTGTTTGAATGAATAGGAAGGTGATTTTTTGAAGGAGAACCAAGAATATAGAGTGCAGTGGAAGTTTGTTACCTTTACATTAGTCGTTGGTTTAATTGTTGCGGTTTTTTCAGTTATTTCTGATTATTTATCATTTTTAGTTGACGGTGTAACAGTTCTTGAATTCGTCATTGCGTATTTAGCGGTAATGATTAATTCTTTACCAATGTGGTTTATTGTAGCAATGCTTGTTGGCTATATATTTGCGAGGAACATTAAGAAGGCTGCGTTACTTGGGGCCATTTATACAATCACTGCAATTACGTTTTATTTCGTTATTGGAAACTTTTATACGGATATTCCAGTAACAGTAACGATATCATTCAAAGAACTTGCGATTTCATATGTGAACTGGTATGGGGCGTCAACCATTGGTGGTATCCTGGGTGGGGCTTTTGGATACTTAGTAAAAAAAACACCATTTGCATTACTGAGTTTACTTGTAGGATTAATCTTGCAGTTGTTTGTATATGGTACAAGTAGCTGGAGTGACCTCCTTGGTATTGCACAAAATGTTACCTTTTGTCTAATGATTATAAGCATTTTTATTTATTTAGTGATTGTGAAGAGAAATGATAGAAGTCAATATTTTGGAATGTGAAAAGATGTACTTAAACTAACGGGTGCGTTCGTATTATAAGGTTAGCCAGTTTTTACTGGTTGACCATTTTTTAATAGAATCTATTATATCAGTAGCCAGGGTAGGACGTACGGGTGCGTGGGACTTGATCCCGTGAACTAAACTGTCCGCCCCCTACTTGTAGAAACATGTTTGAGGCTGGTTGGGACGTAGATCTCGTATAACAAGCGAAGCTATGACACTACATGGAGGACTAGGGGTACTGGTTAGTAAGTAGAGGAGGGAAAACCAATGAATCCAGTTGTTGGTCTGGATGTGGCAAAAGGAGAGAGTCAAGTTCAGGCATTTTTAGATCAATCAAAACCGTATGGAAAGAGCTGCTCAATAAAGCATACTAGAGAGGAATTAGATCATTTTATTGGATTTCTAAAAGAAATCGAAGAGGTGACAGGGCAGATGCCTATGGTCATTTTAGAATCTACAGGGCATTACCATACTCCCGTTATTCAATTCTTGGAGGAACAAGGAGTTCTATATATCTTACTAAATCCGATTATTTCTTATCAGGCAAAGAAGTCCGGTTTACGAAAGGTAAAAACAGACGCAATCGATGCGTACCAGTTGTGTGTGCTGTATTACAAAGAGGATTTTGAATCTCATAAAATTAGAGGAATTCGGCTTTTAGACCTTCGGAATTTGTCCAGACAACAGGAAATCGTAACGAATATGTATGTGGAATCTAAACTTCAGTTTCACACCATTTTAGATTAACTGTTTCCTGAATAACGAAAAGTTTTTGGCGATTTATTCTCAAATGTTTCATTATTGATGTTAAAGGAATACCCTACTTCAGAGGCCGTAATAAAAGCCGGGGAAAGTAAACTAGCAGAGAGTGTAATGGAGTTCTGTCCTAGCCGATCGGGTCAATGGGCGTGGGGAAAAGCCAAAAAAATAATGGACTCCGCATCTCGAAATCCATTTCAAAAAAACGTGTATGAAAGTCACGTAATCAATCTACGTATGTATATTGAGTTGCTTTTTCATTACCAGGGACACCTCTCTGAGTTGGAAGATCGTATAGTGGCCCTGGCAAATGAACTGGAAGAATATAAGATCATCCAATCGATTCCCGGTATCGGAGAAAAAATCGCAGCCACGATTATCTCTGAAATTGGTGAAATCGATCGGTTTAATCACCCGAAAAAACTAGTTGCCTTCGCTGGAGTAGATCCAAGTGTTCACTCATCAGGTAAGTTTACGGCAACCATTAATCGTATTACTAAAAGGGGTTCGAGCAGACTACGTCATTCTCTGTATCTTGCCGTACTGTGCGGCATAAGAAGTTCAAGGAACAAAAAGCTTAAAGCATTCTATGATAAGAAAAAATCAGAAGGAAAACCGGCCAAAGTTTCAATCGTTGCCTGTATGAATAAGTTGCTTCATTGGATTTATGCTTTATTAAGCAGAAAAGAAACGTTCCTAGATTTAGCCTAATTAACGGTTTTGTGAAACAAAGAAAAATCCTTCCAAAAGGATTTTGGAGGGTTATTTGGCATGGCCAAAAATAGTATATCATAAGGGAAATGAAAATTTTAGAGAAAGATATTGACATCCTATTAGCTGGTTTAGTTGATTAAGGAACATTAAAATGATCAATCTTTTTTATAAAAAGAATAATCCAATTAAATAGTATAAGGGCATGTTTTGATAAAATCTTCAGTTTAGTGCATCCCAGTTGATTAATTTAATGATGAAACACGTACGGTGTTTTTTTGTATTCATTAACAAGATGGTTTCAAGAGGAAAGTGCTATTAGAAATTCTTATTTTACGGATTAAATGTTGACACTAAAGAAAAATAGCAGTATGATAATGAAGTCGCCTAAATTAATGAGCGATTTTAAAAAAAGAAACACTTCGTAGAAGTTGACAACTATTCAACGCTATGTTAAGATGAATTAGTTGAAAAAAACCTACAACAAATTGCTCTTTGAAAACTGAACAAAACAAAGCGCCAACGTTAAATTTTAAGTGAGCACACACTATTAAAAAAGCAAAATGAGCAAGTCAAACATTTCTTCGGAGAGTTTGATCCTGGCTCAGGACGAACGCTGGCGGCGTGCCTAATACATGCAAGTCGAGCGAATCTCAGGGAGCTTGCTCCCTGAGATTAGCGGCGGACGGGTGAGTAACACGTGGGCAACCTGCCTATAAGACTGGGATAACTTCGGGAAACCGGAGCTAAT
>NZ_JBNNIU010000012.1:0-120189 GCF_050269675.1 Peribacillus sp. NPDC076916 | reverse complement strand
TGCACGTAATCGTTCATTTTCAGCCTGTAATGCCTCTAATGACCCTTCTACTGGTTTTTTCTTTGTTTCTTTTTTCATGGATGGACGCCCCTTTTTATTCGTTTCAAGAGCGTCAACCCCGTTCTCCTCCAATTGCTTTAGCCACATATTAATAGTAGAAGGAGAAGCAATGTTATACACAGCAGCTGCATGGGTACTAGACACTCCAAAATCGTTCATATAGTTTAGTACATCCATCTTAAAGTTAATATCATAATTTGTATAGGTAGAAATTAGCCCTTCTATCCCTTGTTCTTTATAATGTGCCACCCAATGCTTTAAAGGAGTCAAACTGGTATTAAATTGTTTGGCGATAGTACTAAATGAGACAACTCCTTCTAAATAAGCAAGGACAGCTTTTAATTTCAACTCTAATGAATATTTTGTCATAAAAAATAGCACCTCCAATTGTTAGATGGTATCTAACAATTGGAGGTGCAGTTCAAATGCAGTCTCTTTTTTTGTTTTAAAAATAAGAGTGGATGAGGCATATGGGCAAGGAAATAGGGAATTGATGATATTTTTGTTAATAGATTAGGTTATGGTTATCCTGAAGTGGGTAATCAATAATATCTGAATATACTAAGAGGCATACATAGAAACTTTTTATTTGACTGGAAATGGATAGTTTAATATGCTTAGCAAACCAAATCGAAGGAATTTCTTTTTTTATTGCAAAAAAATTCCCAGACAAAATTATTGAAAGTCAAAGAAGGTCAAGGTATAATAAAATTAGAAAGTCAAAGAAGGTCAAAGTTTTATTGTGAATTCATTTTTTTAAAGGAGGAGTACTACATGCTTTGTGAAAAATGTCATGTAAACCAAGCAAATATTCAAGTTCACCTAAATATGAACGGTCAGGAGCATGATGTGAAACTGTGCTCCACTTGTTATAAAGAAGAACGAAACAAACTTGGAGCAGCAATGGGCGGAATGGATACAGGAAAATTCCAATATAATGGATTTCCAAATTCATTCAATCCATTTAATTATAATGATATACCAAAACCGGATTCAGCTGAACATGGCGAGGATGGAGGATTGCTTGAGGAGTATGGCCGCAATTTGACCGATGCTGCGAAAGCTGGACTTATCGATCCCGTTATCGGAAGAAATGAAGAAATCAAACGCGTCATTGAAGTTCTTAATAGACGCAATAAAAATAATCCCGTTTTAATCGGTGAACCTGGTGTCGGTAAAACAGCCATTGCCGAAGGTCTTGCTTTAGCGATTGTAGAAGGTTCAGTGCCTGTTAAATTACGTAATAAGCTTGTATATATGCTTGATGTAGCGTCCCTTGTTTCGAATACTGGAATTAGAGGGCAATTCGAAGAACGAATGAAGCAATTGATCAGTGAATTGCAGGAAAGAAAAAATGTCATTTTATTCATCGATGAAATTCATCAACTTGTGGGAGCGGGTTCAGCCGAAGGATCAATGGATGCAGGGAATATCTTGAAACCTGCACTTGCACGCGGTGAACTTCAGCTTGTCGGAGCAACAACTTTATCCGAATATAGGAAAATTGAAAAAGATGGTGCCCTTGAAAGACGCTTCCAGCCTGTTCACGTTAATGAGCCGACAACGGCTGAGGCATTGGTCATCTTACATGGTTTAAAAGATAGTTATGAATCTTATCATGGTGTATCATATAGTGAGGAAGCCCTAAAAGCGGCTGTTGAACTCTCGAATCGCTATATTCAAGATCGATTCCTGCCTGATAAGGCAATAGACTTAATGGATGAAGCTGGTTCGAAATTGAACTTGAACATCGAAGACGGCCAGGTAGAAAACATGAAAGAGCGTCTGGCGCAAATTTATAAAGAAAAAGAAATAGCCTTAAAAGAAGAAGCATATGAAAAAGCTGCCCTTCTTCGTGATGAAGAAGAAAAACTGGAAAAGTCCTTGCAGGCTGGAGAAGATGCAATTAAGCCAACCGTTACCGTTGAAGATATTCAAAATATCATCGAACAAAAGACTGGTATACCTGTAGGTAAGCTCCAAGAAGATGAGCAAGATAGAATGGTTCATCTCCAGGAGGAGCTGATGAAAAAAGTAATCGGGCAGCAAGAAGCTGTCAAAAAGGTTTCAAAGGCCGTTCGAAGAAGTCGAGCAGGGTTAAAATCCAAAAATCGTCCTACCGGATCTTTCCTTTTCGTTGGTCCGACAGGAGTAGGTAAAACCGAATTGGCGAAAACTCTCGCTGAGGAATTGTTCGGGGACAAGGAAGCGATGATTCGTCTTGACATGAGTGAATTCATGGAGAAACACAGTGTTTCTAAATTAATCGGTTCTCCTCCTGGATATGTAGGGCATGAGGAAGCTGGACAATTGACGGAAAAAGTTCGCCGCAAACCTTACAGTATCATCCTATTGGATGAAATCGAAAAGGCACATCCGGATGTATTGCATATGTTCCTGCAAATCATGGAAGATGGCCGCTTAACCGACAGTCAAGGGCGGACCGTTACTTTTAAAGATACCGTGATCATCATGACGAGTAATGCTGGGGTCGGTGAGAAACAAAAAGTAATGGGATTCGGTACAAGTTCAGCTGTGGAAGAGGCTTCAATCCTACAATCTTTAGGCAGTTTCTTCAAACCGGAATTCTTGAACCGATTCGATAGCATCATTGAATTCTCGGCATTGAAGAAGGAAGATCTTCTGCAAATCGTTGATATCATGATTCACGAGCTAGAAGAAACCCTTGCTGCAAATGGTTTATCTTTAGATGTAACGAATGAAGCGAAACAAAGGCTGATTGAACTCGGATATCACCCAGCTTTCGGGGCGAGACCACTCCGCCGTGTACTTCAAGAACAGCTCGAAGACGGCATCACTGACTTTATCTTTGAGCAGCCTGAAGTTAAGAACTTCACTGCAATTGTTGAGGATGCCTCTGTGAAAATTATTAAAACACCATAAAGAGTACTAGAAATGCCTCCAAGACCGTAAAACTGTTATGGAGGCATTTTTTTTATTTTTATAAAATGATAGATAAGGTTCAGCTAAATGACCTATAGCTTTCGATTATTAAATGCAGATTTCTGAATTTTCGACATATTTTGCTGATTGAATGTTTTGATGGGAAACGCCTGTGGAACATAACATGAGGGAAGTTTCGTTTATGATTATAAATATTAATAATTCCTGTTCTAAAATGGGAATTTCAATGGAGGAATGACCTATTAAAGATTCACTTTCTTATTTTGAAGAGGAAAATAAAAATAATCGAAAACCAATGGATAATGAAGCGGAAAATCAGTTGGAATCTCTGCCGATTGCAAATAGTAATCCAGTGAACCCGTCGGAATTGGATGAACTATATTTCTATGAAGGCAAAGATTTAGGAAATTCCTATCTTAAAGATAAAACGGCATTCCGATTATGGGCACCACTTGCATCTGAAGCTAAGCTAGTCACTTATAACCATTGGGATGATACAGATGGAATGGAGATTCAGATGGTTCGTTCGGAGAAGGGGACATGGACCATTGAGATGAACGGAGATCAGGATGGCTTGATTTATACATATAAAGTGAGAGTGGGAGAAACCTGGAGTGAAGCCGTCGATCCCTATGTTCGTGCAGTTACTGTTAATGGTAATAAAGGAGTCGTGATAGATTTAAATGATACGAATCCTGAAAGGTGGACACGGAATAAACCACCACTCGAAAAAGCTGAGGACATAATCATTTATGAATTGCATACACGGGATCTGTCGATTCATCCTGAAAGCGGAATCCATCATAAAGGTAAATTCTTAGGAGTGATCGAAGCCGGCACCAAAGGCCCTGAAGGAGCGAAAACGGGTCTTGATCATATTAAAGATCTAGGTGTTACCCATGTTCAGTTTATCCCGATATTCGATTTTGCTACAGTCAATGAAATGAAATTGAATGAACCGCAATATAACTGGGGATATGATCCACAGAATTATAATGCTCCCGAGGGTTCTTATTCGACTGATCCGTATCAACCAAAAGTCAGGATCCGGGAGTTAAAGGAAATGATTCAAGGTTTACACGATCATGGTTTACGCGTAATCATGGATGTTGTGTATAATCACGTTTATACAGTGGAGGGATCAAACTTCCATAAACTCGTTCCCACTTACTTTTTTCGCTATAACGCCGACGGTACCTTATCTAATGGAACCGGTGTAGGAAATGACACCGCGTCTGAACGTAAAATGATGCGAAAATTCATCGTTGAATCTGTAACGTATTGGGCGAAGGAATTTGACCTTGATGGTTTTCGTTTCGATTTAATGGGGATTCATGATGTGGAAACGATGAATGAGGTGAAAAAGGCACTGGCAGAAATTGATCCGTCCCTCATTGTTTTGGGAGAAGGCTGGGATATGGATACCCCCCTTGCCCAAGAGCTGAAAGCAAATCAAAAGAATGCTTGTAAAATGCCTGGAATCGCTCACTTTAACGATGCGATCCGTGATGGTTTAAAAGGGTTTGTAATGAATGAACATGATAAAGGATTCGTGAATGGCAAACCAGGAATGGAAGATGTAATAAAAAAGGGCATCGCTGGTGGTTTGAAATATGACGAAGATATAGCAACCTATCAAAGACCAGATCAAGTGATCAATTATGTTGAAGCACATGACAATTATACTTTATGGGATAAGCTTCTCATCACAAATCCAGATGCGACAGAACAGGTACGGAAACAGATGCATAAATTAGCTTCGGCCGTCGTCTTACTGTCACAGGGAATTCCAATGATACATGCTGGACAAGAGTTCATGCGTACGAAGGATGGGGATGAAAATAGCTATCAATCTTCCGATTGGATTAACCGGTTGGATTGGAAAAGGAGAGCGGTGTTAGATCGGGAAGTGGAGTATATGAAAGGACTAATTTCGCTCAGGAAAAATCATGCTGTTTTTAGGTTAAGCACACCCGAGGAAATTGAGGAGCATTTACAATTCATTGATGCTCCGCCAAATGCGGTTGCATTTACTTTGAAACATAATGATTACAAAATTGCAGTGATTCATAATGCAAATTGGGACGGGATAACCATTTCTCTTCCCCACGAAGGTGATTGGTCCGTTTTAGTGGATGGTCAGCGGGCGGGCCTGGAAGAAATAAAAAGGGTTAAAGGGAGTCAGATTACCGTTGCCCCTTTAAGTTCGTTTGTACTGAAAACAAATTCTAACGGATGATAATAAAGTCGAAGTGAGTGAATACTATGTCTCACTTTGACTTTATTTCATTTTCTGATATGAAAATTATTGGTCAAATGAAGTCTTCCATTATTTTCTTTCGCAAGTTTGAGAAAAAATGTGCGGGGGTAGAAAATACTTAATGATGAATTTTATCGTTTTTTAAGAGGGGAGCCGATTATTTTGCCAGAGAAAGTACAGATAAAAATCAATGGTGTAGAGGCCAGCCTGGAAGGTAATCAAACAATTTTACAAATGCTGACGGATAGCTCGATTGAAATCCCGAATGTTTGTTACCATCCTAGCCTGGGTCCTATCGAAACATGTGATACATGTTTAGTGAGCGTTAATGGAGAACTTGTAAGGTCTTGTTCCACCAAGATCAAGGCTGGGGATGTAATCGATACAGTTTCACCAGATGTAAAAGAAGCACAGGTCATGGCGATGGACAAGATATTGTATAACCATGAGCTTTATTGTACGGTTTGCGATTATAATAATGGCACTTGTGAAATCCACAATACGGTTAAGGAAATGAGGGTAAATCATCAAAGTGTTCCTTTTGATCAGAAACCATATGAAGTGGATCGGTCAAATCCATTTTATCGATATGATCCGGATCAATGCATCCTTTGCGGCCGTTGTGTTGAAGCATGTCAAGATGTACAGGTCACTGAAACATTGACCATTGATTGGGAAGCTAAACGTCCACGAGTCATTTGGGACAATAATGTTCCAATCAACGAATCATCATGTGTGTCATGTGGACACTGTTCCACTGTTTGTCCGTGTAATGCAATGATGGAAAAAGGAATGGAAGGGGAAGCTGGATTTTTAACCGGCATCGCTAAACAAACTCTTCGACCTATGATAGAAATCACGAAAAATGTGGAAACGGGATATGGTTCGATTCTAGCGATTTCAGATATGGAATCAGCCATGAGGGATGCAAGGATCAAGAAGACAAAAACGGTTTGTACATACTGCGGGGTAGGATGCAGCTTTGACGTTTGGACCAAAGATCGTAAAATCCTAAAAATCGAACCGCAAGTGGAGGCACCTGCAAATGGAATTTCGACTTGTGTAAAAGGGAAATTCGGATGGGATTTCGTGAATAGTGAAGAAAGACTCACAAAACCTTTAATTAGAGAAGGAGATGCGTTCAAGGAAGTTGAATGGGATGAAGCCCTTGAATTGATTTCCCGTAAATTCACCGAAATCAAAGAGTATCACGGACCGGATTCAATGGCTTTCATAACGTCTTCCAAATGCACCAATGAAGAGTCCTATTTAATGCAAAAGCTGGCAAGGGGAATCATTGGCACCAATAATGTGGATAACTGTTCCCGGTATTGTCAAACGCCGGCTACTTTGGGATTATTCAGAACGGTTGGATATGGCGGGGATACAGGAGGGATAAAAGATATCGAAAAGTCCGAACTTGTATTAATCATAGGCTCCAATACAGCCGAATCCCACCCCGTTTTGGCTACCAGAATCAAACGTTCCCATAAAATAGGTAAACAGAAGCTGATCGTGGCGGACATCAGAAAGCATGAAATGGCTGAACGTTCCGATCTCTTCATCCAGCCTGCTCCGGGGTCGGATATCATTTGGCTGTCCGCCGTGACTAAATATATCGTCGACAAAGGTTGGACTGATAAAAACTTCATCAAAAATCGCGTAAATGGGATGGAGGAATACATCAAGTCTTTAGAACCTTACACAATGGAATATGCGGAAAAAGTAACAGGTGTAGCTAAAGAAGATTTAATTACGCTTGCAGAAGCCATTCATGAAGCGGGAAGTGTTGCATCGCTTTGGGCCATGGGCGTTACCCAGCATGGCGGAGGAAGCGATACGAGTACTGCAATTTCCAATTTATTGCTCATAACAGGCAACTACGGTAAACCTGGAACAGGTACTTATCCTTTACGCGGACATAATAATGTCCAAGGAGCCAGCGACTTTGGCAGTATGCCGGATCGCTTGCCAGGTTACGAAAAAGTAACGGACAAAAACGTTCGCGCGAAATATGAAAACATCTGGGGTGCAAAAATACCAGAAAACCCAGGCCTTAATAATCATGAAATGGTCGAAGGGATTCATGCAGGTACCATCAAAGCAATGTACTTAAAAGGAGAAGATATGGGTCTGGTCGATTCCAATATCAATCATGTTCATGAAGCATTTGAAAAACTGGACTTCTTTGTGGTACAAGATATCTTCTTATCAAGAACGGCAGAATTCGCGGATGTCGTCCTCCCAGCAAGCCCAAGCTTTGAAAAAGAAGGTACCTTCACGAATACCGAACGCCGTATTCAACGTCTATATCAAGTCTTTGAACCGTTGGGTGACTCAAAGCCCGATTGGCAAATCATTATGAATGTAGCTAATTCGTTAGGAGCAGGTTGGAATTATGAGCACCCAAGTGAAATCATGGACGAAGCAGCTAAACTATCTCCATTATATGCTGGAGTAAGTTATGAACGCTTGGAAGGATATAAAAGTCTTCAATGGCCAGTGGCACCAGATGGTAAAGATACGCCGCTTTTATTCACGGAAGCTTTTCCTTTCCCAGATGGAAAAGCAAGGTTATTTCCAGTCGAATGGACCAGACCGATTGACTTTGGGGATGAGTTTGATATCCATGTGAATAATGGCCGATTGTTGGAACATTTCCACGAAGGAAACATGACTTATAAATCAAAAGGCATCACTTACAAAACGCCAAAAGTATTCCTTGAAGTATCCAGGGAATTGGCAAAAGATAGAGGGCTTGAGGATGGCACTCTTGTTCGGCTTACTTCACCTTATGGAAATGCGAAAGTGCAATGCCTGGTTACAGATCGTGTTAAAGGTAAAGAGGTTTATCTGCCAATGAACGATTCAGGTGACGGGGCAATCAACCAATTGACAAGCAGCCATTCAGATAAAGATACTGATACCCCTGCCTATAAGGAAGTTCAGGCAAAAATGGAAGTGCTCAGGGTCAAAGGAGATAATCCATTGCCGAGCTTCAACCATCGTAATGGTAATCCACAACCACAGATAGGTGTACAAGTACAAAAAAAATGGGCCCGCGAAGATTATATATTCCCCGGTGACCTCTTGAAAATCAAAAAGGAGGAGAGGAACCGTGGCTAAAGCGACAAAAGTGATCAATCGAATCACCTTAAGCGATGAAGAAAGAAGAAGAATTGAACTCGAGGATATAGAGCGTACCCTTTTGGAAAATAAAGAAGTGATTAAAGAAACGTTTGAAGTTATGAAAGGCATGCAGGATCGTGGGATATTATCAATGGTTAACAGTTTGTTGAAGGAAGGGGACAAAGTGCTGAACATTCTTGTCAAAACAGCAGACACCCCAGAAACGGCAAATGCGCTAAAAAATCTCCTTCTCATACTTGGCACTTTAGGATCACTTAATGTTCAGCAGCTTGAACCGCTTATCCTTAAAGTCAATTCAGGGATTGCCCGTGTGGCCGAAGCGGGTAAAACTCCTGATAAGCCAAGCTATCTAGCGCTGATGCGTTCCTTGAATGACCAAGAAGTCAAACAAGCCATGACATTTCTGATGACCTTCCTTAAAGGAATGGGGGAAGATACAAGCGGTTTAGAAAGAACCACCCAACTACCAGAGAATCAGCAATTGCATAAAGCAAATGAAACAGCAGACATAGAACGGCCGACCACAAGAAAATCATACGGATCAAGTATACCCAGTAAAGGCGGAAGAGAAAAAAAACGATATACCAGCTGGTTTTGGATCGCTGCAGGAGTTTCACTCGTAACCATTCCGCTAACTTTTTCGAGAAGAAAGAAATAAGGACCTTGTTCGTTTTTCTCCGGAATATTGAAATGTTAGTAAAGGTGACGAATTCTCAATAAAATATTTAAGCCGATGATTCCCTTATACGGAATCATCGGCTTTTTTCGCAAGATAAGTAATAAATTTCTCACTAGCCTTTTATATTTTTATTAGACACAAATAATAAAGTCAATCATCAGTGAAACGAACATATACAGATACTTAATCAAAAAGGGTTGAAAGTGAGAATAGGACTCCTCATTCTTTTTTTAAAGTTTGGTTAATACCGAAGTCGTACCAGTAAGGCTTTTTAGTATACTTGTTATTTTAAATCCTTATCATTATGGAACCTAATGCTTGTAGAAATCCGTTGCGTACCATAAAATGGGGGTATCAAATTGATCAAGGGGTGTATAAATGAAGCTAAAATTAATGACCATCACTTTAGGGATCTGTTCTTCATTAATACTTTCAGGTTGTTCAAGGGAAGAGGAAAGTGTTGTTCAAAAAGAAAACAGTCATGAAGGACATTCAGAGCATTCGGTATCCGGTGACCTTCAGGAGGAGACCAGCAGCAAGGAGATAGCACCGGATTTCTTAGCTGATAAACCTGAGGATATGAAGACAATCTATTTAGCTGTTGCGCAAAACAAAAATTTACTTGAAAAAATACCTTGTTACTGCGGTTGTGGAGAGTCAGCTAACCATAAAAATAATTACGATTGTTTTATCCATGAAAATAAAAAAAATGGTGAAGTCGTTTGGGATGACCACGGGACGAAATGCGGAGTTTGCTTAGAAATAGCTGCACAATCCATATTGGACTTGAATGACGGTATGAGCATCAAAGAGATCCGGAATAAAATCGATGAGAAATATAAAAGTGGATATGCTAAACCAACCCCGACCCCTGAAGTGTAAAAGGAAAGAGAATGAAATCCTAGCGTGAATATGATAGTTGGAAAAATGGTTTTTGCCCGATATTCATTCGGAAAAAGGCCATTTTTTTATTTTGGGAGGGAGGGATGGTTGCTTACATATATAATATTGATTGCAATGGGGAATACTTCCAATAAACATAAAATCGTAAAGGAGCTATCCCCTTGACATTAATCCGCCTTGGTTATGTAGCCATGAGTAATCATGTTCCAAACTGTTCACCATCCCAAACGATGACTTTTGCTCAGTTTTCGAAAATTAAGGACAGAGATGCCGCGATAAGGAAGCTCGAACGTATTTCAATTTCCAATCTTCATAATTGCTGGCGTTTGCTGATTCATAACGAAGCTAATAATATTCAGTTCTTTAGGCTTTCTTCAAAACTAATCCCTTTAGCCAATCATCCAGAAATTCCAGAATGGGATTACATCGATCCGATTTCAGAAGAACTGGCTAAATTAAAAACATTCATTACAAACCACCCAAAAATAAGGATAGATTTTCACCCAGATCATTTCGTTATCTTGAATAGTACAAATATCGATATTCTGAAGACATCTTTAAAAACATTAAGGATGCATCATACGTTATTAAAAAAAATGGGAGTCGATCCCGAGCACCGCTGTGTTCTCCATGTTGGGGGCGGTTATGGGGAGCATGTTCAGGCATTAGAGCAATTCATCCATAATTGGGGTTTGATTCCTGAATCGATTCAAAGAATGGTCATTCTTGAAAATGATGATACTACCTTTACTTTGTCGGAAACCCTTTATTTATGTGAGAAATTAGGAATTCCGATGGTTTTTGATTACCACCATTACCTCGCATATCAGTTACCAAGTGAAGATTGGAAAGAGCATTGGAACCGTATATTAAATACCTGGAGTATTTCGAAGCTACCTCCTAAAATGCATATTTCAAGTCCAAGGTCCGATAAGGAATTTCGAGCACACGCTGACTTTGTGGATATAGGAATGTTCATGGAATTTTTGCACCAAATAAAGGGAAGCTTACCACAGCTGGATTGCATGATTGAAGCAAAACAAAAGGATGGAGCACTTTTCCAATTGATGGATGAGCTAAAAAGTTACAAAGAAATAGAAATCATAGATAATGCCAGTTTTTATATTCATTAATTGGTCGGAGGTATATTTGACAAAGGGAAGTAACTAAGATTCTCTTTATCAAAAATTACTGTTTACATAACATAATTATTGTAAATAAAAATGAATCTAACTACAAATGAGGAAAAGAAATCCCGGGACCGATTTTATTTGTTCTCACAGAAAAAAAATTGTAATGAATGCCAGACATTTCTTAGCAGGGTAAATCGGCTTTTTTAAAATGGCGTTTCCCTTATATTAATATAGAAAAGAGACAATATTAAAAAAAGAAAAACAGTCTTGTTTAATATCGTATATTTTCATAAAAAATTATAATAAAAGTCAAAAAGCGAGCTTCATATTTCTATTTTAAAGCTGTTGTTTTAATTCCTTAGAGTCAAGAGTCGATTGCGGATTAAAAACGCTATATGAGGCTGTAGAAGCGGTTAATGGAGGTTGGTAGATTTCAAGCGATATTCGGGTTCTTTTATAAGAATATTCCGAATGTAACAAAGGACCTCTATTGATACATTCAAAAACGCGTTATATCAAGGTTTATCAGGGTATCAAAATTTATAAAACTTGCCTTTTTTTCACCTGTTCACGTACAATGAAAGAAGGGGAAAGGGGAATGAGCCATTCATGCAAGCAACCTCTCAAAGAATAAAGAATGTCCAGCCGATACGCCGGTTGGATCACATAGAAAAGATGAAAAAGTCATTATTAAAATATTGCAGCTACAGGGATTATATGATGTTTACAATCGGGATAAACATCGGATTACGTATAGGGGATCTTTTACAATTGCGGGTTAAAGATATTCTCGAGGGTACGCATATAGTCATTGTTGAGCAAAAAACTGATAAAATTAAGAGATTCTTGGTCAATCCTCAACTACGGAAGGAAGTAAGGAAATATGTCCGGAAATCGAACCTGAAGAATGAACAGTATTTATTTCCGAGTCGAAAAGGAAATGGACCGATCACTAGGGTACAGGCTTATCGGGTGCTGAACAAAGCAGCTGAAATGGCAGACATTCCGGATGTCGGTACACATACCCTTCGGAAAACTTTCGGCTATTTGCATTATCAAAAATTCAAGGATATTGCTTTACTGCAGCAAATCCTTAATCATTCCAATCCAAAAGATACGATGATTTACATAGGACTCACACAAGATTTAATGGACGAAACATTGATGGATTTCTATTATTAACAGAACGGACGAAGA
Organism: Peribacillus sp. NPDC076916; assembly: GCF_050269675.1. Classification (NCBI taxonomy): domain Bacteria; kingdom Bacillati; phylum Bacillota; class Bacilli; order Caryophanales; family Bacillaceae; genus Peribacillus; species Peribacillus sp. NPDC076916. The sequence continues at coordinate 107,882 of NZ_JBNNIU010000012.1, read as the reverse complement.
CAACTCTTGTATTTCTCATTATTAATTATTGATATTTCAGTCTTGTAATAGGGAATTATTCCAATGCAACATTATTAAGATAGATCTGTATGCTCAGAGGTAACTGGTATTACTGGTAATTGGATAGGATCTTAACACAATCGAATGATATCAACAAAAAAAGACTAGAATATAGTCTTTTTTTGTTGATATCATCCAGTAGTGATTATGTAAAAAATCCAATTTCTTTTCAAACATTATATTAGAAACATTTAGACTTCTGAAAATCTGTCATACTTTTTTGAATAAGTAATGTTACAAAAGTTATCAAGAATGAAAAGGGGGTCAAACAACAAGTTACTATAATTATATTATGGTAACTAAAATTAGCGGTTTATCCTCCTGTCCAAAAAAGGATTCCACCATATGAACTTCACCCCAATTGTTAGAGAACATGTAATAATCGGGGTGAAGTAGAAAATGCTTGCAAGGAATTTGGGTTATTAGTTTGGTTAAAAGGTACTGTTATTCGTTAAATGATCTAGCTCCAAAGGTAAAAAAGCATACTCCCCGTCCTTAATAATCTCACATTTACGAACGGGAATCGGTTGTTTAAAAATAGGCCCATCTATTACTGTTGTATGAAACTCTCCACCTTCTCCACAGGGGTCAATGCCTCGAGCTTCAAGTTCCTTCACGTATTCATGGGTTAAAGTTCGCCCTAAATCATCTTCTCGCATTCCCAATGATAAATTGACGGTTACAATGATCGTTACGAACCCTAGATTCATGAATTCATCGACAGCTTCACGATGGTTCATTTCCCATAAAGGCATTCCAAGCTTCAACCCGGCATTCTTCGTAACCTTATCATGCCAACAGCCATGAGCGGGCATATCCAAGTCTCCAGTTACTAACACTTCTGCTCCTTGATTTTTAGCATTTTCTAAAAGGCGCATAAATACTTTTTCGTAATCAGTCCAACTGGCAGCTGCTGCATATAAGGGCAATCCTATTGATTCAGCTTGGGCATGTATGAGTTCCTGAGGCATTCCATGGGATCTGGAACGTTTTCCTTCTTCCTCCAGCATGACGATCAGTCCTACAGGCTCACCAATCTTTATTGCTTTATATAGAGCTAAGACACTATCCTTTCCACCGCTAAAAGAAGCTATGAACTTATGCCCGTGAGCACTATTTTTCCAATCTTTTAATTCCGCCATTCATATTTTCCCCTTTATTCTAATGACTTTTTTGCCAATTTCATATTTTATAGATGAATTTTCATAACTATATTTGTTTGATTTTATCACGGTTATAGCTTGCAGATAAAATATTAATGTCGGACGGGACAAGATAAGTCATATTGCTAAAGGAGAATCATCTCAAATCCCTAGTGAACAAAGGTGAAATAAAAAGGCATGAGTCCCTGTGGGTGAAGGGGTTCAGGCCTTTAAGACCAGCTAAATAAAGAATCTACTTTTATTACTCATTTCACATAATAGATGCTTTTATCACTTGTAAATTGCAATATATTTTTCCATTTTTCCAGCAGGATAGTACTTTTCAAAATCCAGACTATATTTCTTTTTCTTCTACCAACTGCCATACCTTTTACCAAGATTCCTCCACGGATTGTTCATCTTGAAAACATTTAAACACCACATATTCCTGATCTGGAATGACCAATTTTTCATTCGATGGTGACTATAGCTAAAGTATGATTGCCACGATAGTTACTTTCGTACTGTTGGTATATCCCATATTTCAAATCATTTTCAATATCATGATCATTTGCTTTGCTCCATAGGGATCCGATTTTATCGAAAATTTCCTTATCCGAGAAATTATTAGTCCTTGTTTCGCCAATTATATAGACTTCTTTACTAAATTAATAACAACTCCCTTTTTTGTATAAATTAGGATTTAGTAACAATGATATCATATTGATATATTTTAGGTTTTGTCATTAGTTCCTTGTTTAGAATTTCTGAAATTTAATGGTCTTGGAACAAATACTAAGTTGTTTAATAAAAAAATATAAACGGGTGCCAGAAATTATAAAAGGTCTGTAGAGGATTGTCTTCTAAAGTTTTGTATCCATTATTTTTATAATTGGATACAATATATTTAATTTTCAGTATTGTAATCGCTTTATATAGTTGTTATAGTTAAAATTGTATCCAATATCGAAAGGTGGACGCTGGATTGGATAATGCTAATTCTGGAAGAGATAAATCAACAATCGTTAAAAATGTAACAAAAAGTCTTAGGAAAGCGATTTTGAATGGGACTTTGAAAAAGGGAGAGCGACTCATCCAAGAGGAGTGGGCAGATCGCCTGGAAGTTAGCAGGATGCCCATCCGTGAGGCCCTAACACAGCTTCAACTGGAAGGGTTGGTGGAAATGGTTCCCCATAAAGGAGCAATCGTCACACCGATTACCCGGGATGATATTGAAGAAATTTATCATACTAGGTCTCTGCTTGAAGGCCTTGCAGTAGAAAAATCACTTCCTTACTTAACAAAGGAGGACAAAGAAAAACTAAAGGGAATTTTGATTGAAATGGAAGGAATTCAATTATCTGATGAAACCAATGAGCATTATATCCTTTTGAATGCGGCTTTTCATGAAACCCTCCGAAAAGGATGCCCATGGCCAAGGGTTCAAAAAATGGTAGAAACGCTGGGGATCTCCCCCATTGCGCCGAATTTGCTGATTGATTATTACCCAGAAACGCAACGGGAACACCGGATGATATATGAAGCGGCACTAAGAGGGGATCCTGCAGAACTAAGGGCAGCAGTAGAATTTCACATCTTACGGACTAAGAACAATTTAATTACGTATATGGAGTTGCTGAATACTAAAAATCATCAATAAAAGGAGTGTTAATTGTGTATGATTTCGCAATTGTTGGCGGAGGAATTGTAGGATTATCGACAGGAATGGCACTTTACCAGCGTTTTCCTAATGCTAAAGTGGTAGTCATTGAAAAAGAGGCTGTTGTTGCAGATCATCAAACGGGACATAACAGCGGCGTCATTCATTCAGGAATTTATTATAAACCGGGCAGTTTCAAGGCACGGTTTGCCCGTAAAGGAAGCAAATCAATGACGGAATTCTGCCGGACGCATGGAATTGAACATGATATTTGCGGAAAGGTCATTGTTGCAACAAAGCCAGAAGAGTTGCCCCTTTTAGATGATTTATATTCCCGCGGTTTGCAAAATGAACTGGCAATACAAAGAATCGGTGTGGATGAGTTAAAGGAAATCGAACCACATGTCAATGGGCTTGGTGCGATTCGCGTCCCGCAAGCCGGCATCGTCAATTATCGTCAGGTAAGTGAAAAGATGGCGGATATTATCCGGGGCAACGGCGGTGAAATTAAGCTGAAAACAAAGGTCGAGAAAATTAACGAGGATTTTGATGATGTCATCATCGATACGAACAACGGTTCAATTAAAGCAAAAATGGTCATTAATTGCGCAGGGTTGCACAGTGATCGCATCGCAGCAGCAGCTGGGTATAAAACTGATATGAAAATTGTCCCGTTTCGCGGTGAGTATTTTAAACTGAAGCCTGAAAAACGCTTCCTTGTCAATCATTTGATTTATCCGGTACCTAACCCGAAGTTTCCATTTTTGGGGGTTCATTTTACTCGGATGATTAGCGGTGAAGTAGATGCCGGTCCAAACGCTGTACTAAGTTTCAAACGGGAAGGTTATAAGAAAACGGACTTCAATGCGAAAGATTTAACTGAAGTTTTAAGATATAAAGGTTTTTGGAAGCTGGCCAGTAAATTCATGAAGGAAGGTATGGAGGAATATGTCCGCTCTTTTAGTAAAAAGCAATTTACGAAAAGCCTGCAGGAGTTGATTCCTGAAATTCAAGAAGATGATTTAATCCCTGCACCTGCTGGAGTACGGGCCCAGGCGTTACAGGATGATGGTAATATGGTGGATGATTTTCATATTATAATGGGGAAACGGACCATCCATGTATGTAATTCACCGTCACCTGCAGCAACAGCCTCGATTGAAATCGGAAAAGAGGTTGTTAACCGCATTCCGGAACAAACACACTTATTGGAAGCTGTATTAACAAAATAAAATTCGTTATAGAGAGAGGAAGGCGCCTCATGTTCAATGGTAAAACAATTTTCATTGCAGGTCATGCACGTTTACCTCAAGGGATGGCAGCGAAAAGTGTCTTTGAAACACTGACCATTACTGCAGAAGTCGATGCTAAATATGGGGTCGTCCTGGAAGCTTCCTGTACACTGGCAACAGAGCATGGCAGGGAATTTATTGGGCGTTTATTAAAAGGGATCAGTTTAAATGATGGTGTTGATGACGCGATAGAATCCATCCAATCTTATTATCGGGGAAAAGCAGCTAACGCACTGATTGCTGCCTTGAAAGACCTCGATCTCCATTTTCAGCAAATTAAAGCAGGAGATAAATCGAAACTACAAAGTTAGCAATATAATTTTTCAGAATAATATGTTAAAAGTGTTGACAATTTTACGAAAAAACGTTTTAATGGAATTAAGCCAATATTATGACATTAACACCTTTGGAAAATACCTTTTCAGAATCGTGTAAAGATCATAATGATTGGAAACAGGAAAAATAAATCATACATAAACTGCATATTCGCTGTGACTCTATTTACATAGAGCAGTGAAGTGAATATAAGCCAGTTGTACAGTTCGATTCCTATTTTATTTGGGGATCATGTGCGACTGGCTTTTTATATTTCCCGTTAACTTTGTCACCTAAATTACAAATAACAGGAGGAATTATTCATGAGCATTGCAGAAAAAAAGAGAGCAAAGTTCGAAAGGAAAACAGAAAAATACGAAGTAAAAGTTCACCCTCAATCCAGCCGTTTATATCATATTGAAATTTCAAAAGAGGCAATTGCCGCTTTTTTAGAAACCGTATCGAAGGATAAACAGTCTGTTCAACATCTGGAATATACACCATATGCACGACTCATCGTTGCTTCCTATTTATTGGATCAAGTGGGTGAAGACTTTGGTGAATTGCTTCGGAACATCGTTCATGATCGGGAATCCGGAGGCTTCACACTAGGCTTGGAGGGTGTTACGGAAAATACGGATGAATACGTCATTTTTGCAACGGCCATTTCATACTTGCTGGGAACGCCAAACCATGATGCCATGTCAGGAAAATATTATGCCCGCTTTAGTGTTCAAGACACGGATAGCAGTGATTCGTATTTGCGTCAGGCTTATCGTTTATTTACCCTTCATACGGACGGCACTTTTGTAGATGAACCGACGGATTGGTTAATAATGATGAAGATGATCGAACAAAATGCACGCGGTGGAGAATCACGTTTATTGCACTTAGACGATTGGAAAGAGCTTGATATGTATGTGAATCATCCATTATCCAGCCACAAATTCATGTATAAAGCTCCAAAAAGCAAAAACATTGATCAGGAGATTGAAAGATTGACTTTCTTCAATCATAATAACAAACCTGGTATATGTTATATCGATCAATTCGTTTATCCTGAATCAATCGAACAAGCCAAATACTTACGAGATTTATCCAATTCATTAGAAAGCGATGAAAGTGTGCTTGAGCTGGAACTGCCTGTTGGAGATTTAGTTGTCGTAAATAACATATTCTGGCTTCACGGACGCGCTGCATTTGAAAAGGATCCGAACCTGAACCGTGAATTACTTCGCCAGCGCGGAAGATTCAATCAATAGTTTCATTTTGTAAACCCAAATTTTTATTCATCCCCAAACACCATTTTAAGATAAATTCTTTTCAACCGAAGGGTTGGAAAGCAATTTATCTTTTTTTTAGCTTCAGTTAAAGAGTAATGTTGTAAATGGAAGGGAAAAAGAGGACCTTAAACATCACGCATCTACCTATTATCTTGAACTAACGCTACCAGCGTGTAAAAATTATTTTAATCTATATTCTCTTTAACGCTTCACAATCCACGGCACATTCCAATACATCCTTTATCAAGCTTTTCTCATCAATTTGGAGAGAAAAAACAACATTTTATAACAACAAGTGTCTAATTAATTCGCAAAAGATAATAGCTTATCCAAATGTCTTCAGGCAGAACACATCATGTGTTCGTAGACGAACCTTCTTTTCTGATATACTGATATGGCCAATAAATCGTAGAAAGAGGGGATGGTTTTTTATGGGAATCGCTAATTTTTCTAATTTTACGCAATTTAAGGATTTAATTAATGCTTTACCTGCTGACTATTCAGATAAAATGATACAGAGCGAACAATTTTTGCTTGAAAGAGATGAAAAGAAAAAACTCGAAATCTATTACGCACCTTTCGAATATGTAAATGAACGGGCCAAAGTGGTGATTGTCGGAATCACTCCTGGTTTACATCAAATGAAAAAATCATATTCTACCGTAATTAATGCAAGAGGGCACTTACATAGCGATGAAGAGATCCTGCACGAAGTAAAAAGGAATTCCAGTTTTGAAGGAACGATGAGAAAAAATTTAGTTCACATGTTAGATGAGCTTGGATTACACACATACTTAAACATTTCGTCCACACAGGATCTTTTTAACGAAGCTAGTCACCTCGTTCATACTACCTCTGTTTTAACCTATCCAGTCTTTTATAACGGGAAAAACTACAGTGGAACGACTCCGAACATTTTAAAGACCGAGTTGCTTAAAAAAAATATAATGGAAGGCTTTGCTACCGAAATAGGTACCATTGAACGCCCGCTTATTATTCCTTTAGGCGTTAACGTTTCCAAGGTCTTAAACTATTTAGCGGGTCAAGATTATTTGGATGCCAACAACATGCTTCTGGGATTTCCTCATCCATCTGGAGGAAATGGGCATCGACATAAGCAATTTGCAGCAAATAAAGAGCAAATGAAAATGATGTTACAGCACTATTTTTCAAAAGAAATGACCATTGGTTAAAGAGAAGGGCTATAGGCTCAATGAAGCTATATATAGGTTTTTAAAGATAGGGGATATTTGGTGATTATTTCGTTCATCTAAAAGTGTTAAAAGTAAAATTAACTATTTACTCGTGATATTTTGGAGATTATAATAAGAACAAATGTTCTTTATTATAGGAGGCATTAACATGGATGAACTAGAGGAATTTTTAAAAACACTTACTATTGAAGAGTTAAAAGTTATTTATGAAGAAGTATGTGGACCTGATATTAATAAATAGATGAAAAATAAATGGATAAATATTTTATACGATTAAAGTAACTGAACCATCAACAGTCATGCATGAGAGAAAAACTGTATGTAATGTTGATGATGGTTAATTGTGGCTTCAACAATTTCCTTTAGAGAAAACCATTTCGTATAAACGATGTTTGCTGCGCAAGCAAATATTGTTCAATGGCACATAGATATTTGAGGAAGTTTTGAATTGATGAATTTGTCAAATTCCCACAAGAATGTCCTGCTCGAAAAATTAAAGAATTTATAAATCAAGGACCAATAAAGGTCCTTGATTTTTTTATGAAAGGACCATTTGAAAAAAACTGATCTGGGTATTTTTCAAATCAGTCGATATTCATCATAAAGCCAATAGGTAATGAATTAGAAGTTATGTAAAAAGCGCACCTCTTACATCATAATTTTCTAAATCGATTTCGATTTTTCTATCAAGTGCGAGGTTTGCCAATAGGGAGCCTAAATATGGGCCCATTGTTAAACCGGAAGCCCCAAGACCATTGGCTACGATTATGCCTTCCCAGTCCGGTAAAGGGCCCATGACCGGAAGGAATCCCGGCGTGAATGGGCGAAAACCGACCCTTGCTTCAACAAACGTACTTTCCGTCAAACCGGGGGCGGTTTGCAAGGCTTTGTTGAAAACTTCCTGCAGCCCTCCTGCGGTCATTCGGTTATCGAATACCTCCGTATTTTCATGTGTCGCCCCCGCAACGATTTTATTATTATCGAAAGCCAAAAGATATTGATCACTCGGAGGCATGACTACTGGCCAGTTATTCGTATTTTCATTTGGCGATTCCAGATGAATGATTTGAGCCTTTTGGAAGGTGACTTGAAAATTAACGCCCAGTGGCTTCAGTAATTCCGGTGCCCAAGCGCCAGCACAAACGATCACTTTATCAGCAGGTATGAATTCATCTCCAAATGTTACACCTGTCACTTGTGAACCGTTATATGAAAGTATAGCCTCACCATACAAAAGTTTTGCACCGCTTTTTTGTGATGCCCGCAATAAGGAATCACGAAGTGCGCGTCCATCGACCCGCGCGGCACCACTCACGTGAACGGCTGCATATTCACTGGAAAGAGGCGGGAATAAGGCACGTGTCTCCTCTGCGGAAAGTAAAGTGATTGCCCCAATTTCCGGTGCATCTTCTTTCCTTTTTGCCGCCCGGTTTTTCATGGCATTCAATTTAGCTTCATCTGTATGTAGACTAATGGCCCCGACTTGGGCATAACCTGTCTCTGTTTCTCCGTCCCGTTCAAGTTCTTCAATTAAACCGGGATAAAAAGCCGCCCCATTTTTGGCAAGGAGATACCAAGCTTGATTGCGCCTTTGCGATATCCACGGGCAAACGATTCCTGCAGCTGCAGATGTTGCCTGGCCGACATCTTGACGATCAATAATGATCACTTCAGCCCCATTTTTAGCCAACTGATAGGCAGTTGAAGCTCCCAAAATTCCAGCACCAACTACAATGATTTTTTGCATATTCAACATCTCATTTCTCTCATATGTATAAACTCTTACCACTACTATATCGAAGACACGAATTGATTGCTACAATCGACATTGTAATTTCTTTCACAAAATTATTTTATCTATAGGGAATATGCTATGATTGAAATTGCAAGAGCTTGAAAAGATACTAGGAGGACAAATCATGTTAAAAAAACAAATGGAATCATACATATCAACATCCGTAACCGAAAAAAAGGTTGAGTTGTTTAAAGAAGAAAAGGATTATGTAGAAAAGCATAAATTAATTGCCGATGATATCGTTATAGTGGAAAAAGAAAATGCTTCTCGTTTTACAGATGCTTATATGGAGCGCAGTAATAAAGAGAGCGAAGAATTAATCTCTGAAGAGAACTCTGCATTTTTAGCACAACCTATCGATTATTTGAAAAAAAACAAAGATGAATTCCTTTACTTTGAATCACAATGGTTCGAATTAATCGGCGTTGAGGCACTTTCGTTAGAAGTCGATGATGTTTTCGGTACATATAACGCGATGTTCGGATTGAAATTCCAGAAAAAAATGGGTGAAGTTTTAAAAACGTATCTAACTAAGGAACTTCAAGGAGGAATTGGCTCGTTCAGTTTAATGTTTAATCAGGGCGACGGGCTATGGGACGTGAATTTTGCCTTGGATAACTTAAAAGGGTTTAGAGAAGACATGTCATTACAAGAAGCTTTTAATTTAATCTATCATTTTCTTTTTATCCTTGTTCAAACAATCGAGGAGGATATGTAAAACGAGGTGCCGCCATTAATTTTAATGACGTCAGTTTGTGGACAAAAGGGTTTCGGAATGCTCTCATTCCGAAACCTTTTTGGTTTTTTATTGGGTTTGAAGCAGTAAAAGAGAATATAAATGGATTCATATCTGGGTGTCCTACCTCTGAATACATATCTTCCACCAAGTCATGCATGTAAGATAAAACAAAGTCCGTCTCCAGTTTACAACCAAATGGTTCGATAGCACCAGTTGATCTATAGTAACCCTTTCAAGTGGATCTCGCTGAAGATAGCAACCTTATCACCTGAAGTTTTAATCCATCTATATTTTTAAAAAGACTGTATGCATGAGTTCTTTCTTTTTGTTGAAACGTAGTTGATTGGAACGGAAGGGGCAGACTCACTCGGAAAGCGAGTGCCTGTAGTGTAAATAAACGGTCATATTTTTACACCCACATTAATTTTAATGGCAGTTTTTTATTTCTTGAGTTAACAAATGCCCTAGGCCATGGGTTCTGGATATTGATTAAAGGAACTTGAAAGAATTCGTCGAATTGATTAATGATATACCTTTATTTAATAAACTTAAATGTTTTGTTTTTTGATTTTTTGTTCATGTAAATAAAATTACATCGGAAGGGGAAGTTATAGGTGCTGAATGAATTGGAAGTTACTCAAGTTACCGTTCCAATGCCTTTTAGATTGGATCATGTCCATTGTTTCTTAGCAGAAGGTAAAAAAGGGTGGACAATCATTGATACGGGTTTAAATAACAAAACGACAAAGGATTTATGGAACCCGATTATCAAAAAACACGATATTACCGATATTATCATCACCCATTATCACCCAGACCATTACGGATATGCAGGGGCATTACAACAATTAACCGGTGCGGATGTTTGGATGACACAAGTGGATGAACATGCGGGAACTACATATTGGGAAATGGATTCGCTGAAACTGCTTAAAGATAATTATAAGGCATGTGGAATGGAAGACGAGGTAGCCGCCGCCTTATCCAGTGACGAAAGTGGATTCATGCCCCAAGTAAAACCCTATCCTACCGTAAATCATCATCTTGAAGAAGGAATGAAGCTGCATTTTGGCAAATATGAGTATGAAGTAATTTCCACGCCGGGGCACTCTGATGGCCTGATATCATTATATAATAAGGAAAAAAGTGTCCTTTTCTCGACAGATCATATATTGCCCAGGGTATCTCCAAATATTTCGTATTGGTTTAAAGGTCTTTGCAACCCATTGGAAGAGTTTTTTACTTCTTTGAAAAAAATACAAAAGCTGGACGTTGAATATGTCATCCCTTCCCATGGGAAACCGTTTCAAAATGCCAATAAAAGAATTGTTGAATTGTTGGACCACCATCAGGACAGGCTGCATGTAATTCATGAAAACATGAAAGAGCCGATTTCTGTAAAAAGTGCTTGCCATATCTTATTTGGAAATCTGCCCATTCACGAAACTAGGTTTGCAGTTGGTGAAACACTGGCTCACCTTGAATACCTTCTTTTGAATGACCAATGCATAAAGTTTATACGTGATGGCAAATGGTATTATCAATCCATTTGAAACATTGAACATTGATTCTAGCTCATGTAATATGAGCTTTTCTGCATTAAAAACGCAAATCACACTGTCTTAAATATACGTTAATGAACAGGTTTAAGCGGTTTTGTTTACTAAAAAGGAAAAAATGTTATGATTATTTTTAGATTCTTATGAATATTGAATAGGCGAGAACGTTTACTGAAGACAGGTTGGGAGTTTTGGGATGAAGAACACGTATATGAAAACAGCATCAGGAGTGTGTTTTTATTCACCGTTTCTTTTCCAAGTACGAATATGTATAATACCGGGGAATGAAATTCATTTCAGAACCGGTATTACGTAAAGAGGGACTTGCTCTCGTGATAATCGGTTTCACATCAACAGGATTATTCACCATTTCACAGAGCAAGCTGTGGGCATGACAATGGCCAGTTCCATCAAATTACTGAGTTAATTATAGTTTAGGGGCGCTCATTTCTGTATTGGTTTTATCCGTATTATTAAAAAAGATCGTCCGGCCAATAACGGTTATCATCGTTTCCATCACGGCATTTTTCATCGGACTTTCCACTGTGGGGGTTTTTCAATTAGCCATTACGATTATGACGGAATTGTTCTGGAGAAAAAAAGGAGCAGTGACCGGGATCGTGGCAACAGCTGCAGGATTGGCTTCTATAGTCATGCCGCTTGTAACGGATTGGATGTCGAAAAGCGGGAATATATCAATCAACTTCATATTTGATGCATTCCTGTCCATAACTGGTTTTATAGCTGCAGTTTATGTTTATTATCGCTATGGAAAGCTGATGGTTAAGGGGAAAGTCCAGACAGGGGACACTCGTTTACATGCCTGATACATTTTGGATCTTCACTTATTGATAAAGTGAAAAACCACCGCCCATCAAACATGGGCGGTGGTTTTTCATTGCCTGGCACCTATTTGTCCCTTTACTTCTTTCATGATATCTTCAAGGGATGTGACAATTCCTATATCATCCTTATAACTAATGTGCTTAGGCTGAAAATGGATAGGTGAATCCAAACCAGCAGCGGCTGAAATTCGATATAATCCTTTTCTAAGGGTAACAAGAAAATTGACCACACGGTATTTCTTTTCATCGATGACAAGTGCCTTTTGCAATTCCGGATCAGTGGTTGCTACCCCGACAGGACAAGCATTTGATTGACATTTCATCGTCTGAATACAACCTATAGCAATCATGAAACCACGTGCTATATTAACAAGGTCAGCTCCCATGGCTAGGGCAATGGCGATTCTATCAGGCGTGAACAATTTACCGGAGGCGATGATTTTAACCCGATCTCGGACGCCGTATTTTTCCAATGTCGATACTAAAATCGGCAATGCGGATTTTAGCGGCAACCCTACGCTATCGATCAATTCCTGATAAGAAGCACCCGTGCCGCCTTCACCGCCATCCAATGTAATGAAATCGGGACCTTGCCCGGTTTCTTTCATATAGCTAGCAAGCTCTTCGACACTGTCATTGCCGCCGATGACCATTTTGATGCCGACCGGAATGCCTGTATGTTCCCTGATTCTTTCAATAAAATCGCACATGGATTTTACGTCATTAAATTGATGAAACCGATTTGGACTATCGATCGCTTTGTATGGTACGACCTTACGGATCTCAGCGATTTCAGGATTCACTTTTTCAGCATCGATATGCCCTCCGCGAGTTTTGGCACCTTGAGCCAATTTGACTTCAAATGCTTTGATTTCCGGTATTTCACTTTTTCTTTTTAATTCATCCCAATCCATTTCGCCCTTACTATCACGGACCCCAAACATGGCCGGTCCGATTTGCATGATTATATCGACACCGCCGGTTAAATGATAAGGAGAAAGTCCGCCTTCCCCTGTATTCATCCATGTGCCTTTTGCTGCAGCTAATCCCTCAGAAAGGGCAGTGATTGCGTTCTTCCCCAAAGAACCATAACTCATGGCGGACATGCCGATAAGACCTTTTAATCGAAAGGGATGCTTAGTGTTTGGGCCGATGATCACAGAATCTTCATCATCCAATAAGAATGCAGAGGACACTTCATCTCCCCATTTTTCTTCTCGCTGTGAGAAAAGCGGGTCTTTCATTAGAATGTATCTTTTAGTCATCACTTTTGTTTCTCGATCGTATTTTTCTTCTTCGGCCAATTTTGGGAACATGCTATTCTTAACAAAGAAGCCTTCTTCATCAAAATCCCGTTTTGAACCAAAACCTATTACATCCCGTAAATATTTTGAACTTTTCACCATATGTTCATAGTCATCCCGGGAAAAGGGTTTTCCTTCGTTATCACTGTTAAACCAATATTGCCGCAATTCAGGCCCGATTTTTTCCAGAAAGTAACGTATTCTCCCGAGCACGGGGTAATTTCTTAAAATTGCATGATGCTTCTGCGTGCGGTCAAAGAAAATCATATAAAGTATTAGGAAAACCAAGACGATGATAACGATGAAAATAACGGTAAATCCAAGGATAATTAAAAGATTTGCGATGCCACTCATTCAAATTCCCTCCTGATATGCAAAAAAATCATGTATTGTTAATCTACTCGGTAATTCGATCAATTATACAAATTTCCAATGCAAGAATTTAATAGGGATAGAATGAGTTAATTTAAATAATCGTCTTGATCTTACTTTATCTTTAGTTTCTCCTTTCCGTCTTAACTAAATGACTACCTGCAAAGTTATGGCATCATGAGATCCTCTGGTTTATGTTAATTTCCTTGATTATTTTAAATCGGTATATAAGGGGATTACGATGGATATACATTCTTTTTGCAAGTACCCGGATATTTTTAAAAATTGTTGCAGTGCCTCGACCGACTTTTCAGATAATCTGCCTAGGATTATTTCCAGAAATTGCCGTTTCGTCCGATCATCCTCCTTTCCAGCAGTGCCTTTTTGCTTCACCTAGTAAAAGTGCTGATTCAGCTTCCCGGAAAGAGTGACATTTATAATACCGTTTCCACAAAAAAGCCCCAACCGTTTCGAAAACAAAATGCTTTTAATTGTTTGATGATTGTATCCAGTCTTTGGTCGATACTATTTTCAGCAAACGCAGTATGGAGAAAGAGAAACCGATTCACATTCAGGAACCCAACAAGGGTATGTTGAGTACCAAAAACAGTTTCCGTCATTTGAATCGGCTCACTCTTATTTAACGGATTTAATTTCGTTTCCATCACCCCCATCAAACAAGCAATGACTTATAATGAAAAAGGGGATGGTCGTTAGCTTAACCCTTTAGCAATCTTATACTTTAGGTAGGTGGGGAAATAACAGAATACATTCTGATATAACAAAAACAAACAACATGTCATACTAATTTTCGTTTAGAATGACCGGTGATCAAAATATTTCAAAAGATTATAATTAAAAAGATATTCAAAGGGGGCCTGAGCATGAAAATTGTTATTGCACCAGATTCCTATAAAGGAAGTTTGTCAGCATTAGAAGCTTCCAAAGCTATCGAACGAGGGGTCAGGAAGGCACTGCCGGATGCGAAGACAGAATTGGTTCCTGTAGCGGATGGCGGGGAAGGTACGATGGATAGCCTTGTTGCAGCTACGAATGGTCGAAAAGTTGAAGTGACCGTTAAAGGACCTTTACTTGAAGACGTTCAGGCAGCATATGGGATCTTGGGTGATCAGGAAACATGCGTGATTGAAATGGCCAGTGCATCCGGACTGTGCCTAGTCGATCCAGATGAGTTGAACCCATTGATCACTACTACATACGGAACAGGGGAGCTTATTCAAAAAGCATTGAATGATGGCTGTCGAAAGTTCATTTTAGCGGTAGGTGGAAGCGCTACCAATGATGCAGGTGTTGGAATGCTCCTGGCTTTGGGAATGAGGGTGCTTGATGAAGATGGTAAACCGCTAGGATTCGGGGGCGCAGAATTATCACGGATATCAGAAATTAATACGGAAGATTTTGATTCCAGAATTGCAGATTCCAAGTTCTTGATTGCCTCGGATGTCCAGAATCCGTTAGTCGGTCCGGATGGGGCATCAAGTGTATTCGGACCTCAAAAAGGTGCCACTCCTGCCATGGTTGAATTGCTTGATAAAGCTTTATCATCATGGGCTGATTTAGTGGAAATCAAGACAGGCATACACTTGCATGATAAAGCGGGTGCGGGTGCTGCAGGTGGAATCGGAGGTGCATTTCAAGCCTTTTTTCCAGCGGAAACAAAAAGGGGCATCGATATTGTGTTGGAGCATACGAAAATGGGTGAAAAATTGTCCGATGCTGATTGTGTCTTTACCGGGGAGGGCCAAATCGATTACCAGACAGCTTCAGGCAAAACACCAATGGGAGTTGCACAAGAAGCCAAAAAGTACGGTATTCCAGTATTTGTTTTAGCTGGATCGATCGGAACGGGTATTGAAGTTTTATATGACCATGGAGTAACTAGTATTCATAGTTTAGTGAACGCTCCTATGCCTTTAAAGGAAGCTATGGATAGAGGAGCTGAATTGTTGGAAATTTCAGCCGAACAAGTAATGCGGACTTTTTTGGGAGCGATTAAAAATAGCAGGGAGGTTAATTGTTTTCTAAAAGAGCTTAAAGATATAAAGAAAGGGAACTAAATGAAGAAGATCTTGAAACGATTAGATACTTTTTGAATGGTTCGAAATAAATGATTAGCTTAAGAGGTCAGTCCTCAAGGTTTATAAGAATTCTTTTTAGTTAACTGTGGCTTTTTATAAAATTGGTGACGATGCCTTTCCTAGTGAACAAACGGGTACGTTAGCTGTAGTTCGGAGCTGTCTTTAAGGCAGCTTTTTCTTTTTGCAACTATCGGGGCAGATTATTTCAAAGAACTGAAAAGGCGTGAAGGTGAATGAGTATAGTAAATGAACTAGCTTTGCTAATCAAATGCTAATTGAATTCCTATTTTAAACACCCTTTCAAAATTCAGTGTAATTGATTTAAGACAGGTACTACCCTATTTATTTAATTACTGACGAACAAAACATACAATACACAATAGTATAGGTGTACATATGAAAATAAGAAGAAGTATGTTAATTATTCAAATTGACAAGCTTGAAAGCTGAGAAAATTCTATTGGGATAAATTATGAATCGATGCTTAAACTAACTCAAAAAAGGAGTGAAACTTATGACCCAAACAAAGTTTGATTCGAAGGTTCTTTCAGTTATAGAAGATAAAATCCGGTTAATTAAAATAGATAAAAAGGCCATTTATTTAGTTGGTCCCATTCGGCTACCAGTTAACTTATATGGGGAGACGGTAGTGTTCAATTGGTATTGTTGGCTAAATTGTGATGAGGTAACAGAAAACTATGAGAGAATTATTGAGAAATTATCTTCTGTTAATTTAGCTGAATTGCAGCAATCAAGTGTGTTAGTATATGGTGACTTTTCATATAGTGATGATGCCATTATCAGGATGCATTCCATTTGTCATACAGGAGACATTTTTGGCAGTAAGCGATGCGACTGCGGTTATCAATTGAAAAAATCCATGAAAATGATAGTAGAGCACGGTACGGGTGCGTTGTTTTATCTAGCCAATCATGAAGGAAGAGGAATTGGCCTCTTTAGTAAGGCACTGGCATATATCCTTCAGGAAAATGGCTATGATACAGTTGATGCTAATAAAAAACTGGGTTTTGTTGATGATTCCAGAAACTATAATGACGCGATATTAGTATTGAAAGCACTAAGATCCAAACCGGTTACACTTATAACCAATAACCCAAAAAAGTTGGAAGCATTGAAAAACGCTGGTTTGGAGGTTGCAGGTAGAAAGCCTTTATGGGGAGATATTTCGGAGTTTAATGAGAATTATCTCCAGACAAAGATAAAACGTTCAGGCCATTTAGAGGAAGAGAGGATTTGTCCAAATGACTAATCTCATCCTGCTACGCCTATAATTGATCTGGGCTTATATCCTAAATCATATAGAAAAAATAATATACTTCATTGACTTTATTAATGTAGATTGTTTTATTTGGAAAGCTAGACATGACCGCTATTTCTGAAGCACTTTTTTGGCAGCTTTTATGTGCTTTATTGTCCGTAAGTATGGGACAGTGCAAATGACTGGTGTATACGGGGGTAACTATAATCTATATCCATTAGGCGCATTTTGGGTAAGGAATATTAATCTTAAAATGGGACAAGCTCCAGTCATTCATTTAATGCCAGAATTGTTTAAAAAAATAACAAATAACGAATTTGACCCAAGGGAAATTATCACACACAAAATGTCCCTTGAAGACGCATGTCATGGTTATCAAATTTTTAATAATCGTGAGGATGATTGTATAAAAGTCGTTCTAAAACCATGATCCTCTGGAAGCATGGAATTACAAAGAGTATGTCTCTGTTATGTATGATAACGCTGTTATGGAAATTTTTTTAATATCATGAAATCAGAACTGTCTTAAGGCAGTTTTTTCTTTAGGAACTAAAGGGGCCGTTTAGTTGAATTAAAAATATTTAAATAGAACAAATGCGATTCTTAGATTGATGGATCGCCTTTTTTGCGTGATAACTTTAAGAATACTGAATGTTATTTATTCTGGACAGGCGTTATATTTTCCAAAGAAAAAAACATTCTGTTGTTTCAAAAATTGGATGGAGTGTACAAAAATAGAATATTTTCATCTTGAATTATTATATTTTTGTTACTATAATAACATGGAAAGTACGCGAATTGAATATTGAATGCGAAATGAATACTTTCTTTGAAAAACATATTGATAGGGGAGTCATTATCTTTGAAAAAATTAATGTTGATTACGACTGGTGGAACAGTAGCTTCACTTGAAGGAGAAAACGGACTTGCGCCTGAACTGCATGCCGATGATTTATTAAGTTACATACCTGAATTAAATGTACGTTGCCGTATTGATACGAGGGAGTTAATGAACATTGAT
The DNA here is from genome assembly GCF_050269675.1 of Peribacillus sp. NPDC076916. NCBI lineage: Bacteria > Bacillati > Bacillota > Bacilli > Caryophanales > Bacillaceae > Peribacillus > Peribacillus sp. NPDC076916. Next base: position 89,903 of record NZ_JBNNIU010000012.1, on the reverse strand, counting down.
AGCACCAACATGCAACCAGAGTTTTGGATAGACTTGGCGAATGTTATTTACGAACACTACGGTCTGTACGATGGCTTCATTATTACGCATGGCACCGATACAATGGCTTACACCTCAGCTGCACTTTCTTATATGTTACAAGATGCATCAAAACCGATTGTGATTACAGGTTCGCAAATCCCTATTTCGTATAGTAAAACAGATGCAAAACGAAACATTTCAGATGCCATTCGTTTTGCTTGTGAAGAAATAGGTGGGGTATATATTGTATTTGACGGCAAAGTCATTCAAGGGACAAGAGCGATTAAACTTAGAACGAAAAGCTATGATGCCTTTGAAAGTATTAATTATCCGTATGTAGCATCGATACATGATGACCATATTGAATATAATAAATCCATTCAAATCCCTAAAAAGAAACACATTCAATTAGATACGTCACTTTGTACAGATGTGGCGGTTGTGAAATTACATCCTGGGATAAAACCAGAATTTTTTGACTGCCTAAAAGGTTTGTATAAAGGAGTGGTTGTGGAAAGCTATGGAAGTGGTGGTGTTCCTTTTCAAGTGCGCAACATTTTAGCGAAATTAATTGAATTAACAGAGCACGGTGTATCGGTTGTCATTACGACTCAATGTCTAGAAGAAGGAGAAGACATGGGTATATATGAAGTTGGTCGGAAAATTGACCATGATCGTGTAGTACGTTCTAAAAATATGAACACAGAAGCAATCGTACCGAAATTAATGTGGGTGCTAGGAAAAACAACAGATCCCAAAAAGGTAAAAGAAATGATGGAAACAACAATTGCAGCAGATATTTCATTATATTTTTGAAATCCTGCTAATTAGTCTATCAACTCAAATATTTAGGGGCTATAAACTCCTGACTTTGGACAGACTTCATCAGTTGATGAAGTTAATCTTTTTTTACAGTGAAAAAACAAGTACCAGTGAGGGAACTGCAGCAATTGCTTGATATGCTAGTTCCTTGATAATAAGGGTCATACTTGTTTCATATTAATGAAGGAAAACGAGAGGCGTGAAACGCTTCTCGTTTTTATGCTTTAAATATATATATTTTCATTTTTATGGTGTTGTTAGAACTAAAATAGTGTATGATGCATAGTATAAGGTATGGTGTACGTCACATAGTATAGAGAAGAGGTGATTGGATGAGCACTTTACTGAATTCATTAACCACTGAGTTGCGCAGAGGCACTTTGACGTTAGCTGTTCTAAGTCAGCTCAAAACCCCTCAGTATGGGTACTCGCTTGTCCAGCGTTTAGAGAAGTCGGGAATTACCATTGATCAAAGTACTTTATATCCTTTGCTTCGCCGCCTGGAAAAACAAGAATTGGTCACCAGCAGCTGGGATACTTCTGAAAGTAGACCGCGCAAGTACTATTCTTTAAGCGATTATGGGGGAGAAATATTCACTCAGTTAAAGGAAGAATGGGAAAAAACTTCTCAAGAGCTTTATATATTATTAAAAGGAGAGGGAGAAGATGGAGCTGATTGAACTTTATATTCAGGAAGTGACCCGCAGGCTGCCAGAAAAAAGCCGGGAGGATATTGCTCTTGAGCTTCAATCTACAATCGAAGATATGCTTCCGGTGGATCATACGGAGCAAGACGTGAAAGCCGTTCTTTTAAAATTAGGAGATCCTGTTACACTGGCAAGTCGTTATCGCGATCGGCCGATGCATCTGATTGGACCGCGTTATTTTGATGTTTATATCTGTCTGTTGAAAATGATTTTACCAATCGCTGCAGTCATTTCATTGATCGGATTAATAGGGGATAACCCTTTTCGAGATATGGAGAATACGGTTGTGGACGCAATTTTAATAATAATCGGGAAAGGTATTGCGGGTATCATCAGTACGGGTATCCAAGTGTTTTTCTGGTTAACGATTTCATTTGCCATTTTAGAACGCGTGGATAAGTCAAAAGACCAGTCGCCTTTAACAAAAGACTTGAAACCATGGACACCGGAAAACCTAAAAGATATTCCGAACATTTCCAAGAAAAAAGCGGTTCCTATGATCGAGATTTTTGCGAGTTTGTTAGGTCTTTCTGTCTTCGCGGCCCTTTATTTCAATGCAACAAACCTCTTAGGAGTCTATGAAAAAAGAAATGGCAGTCTCATTTTCGTGACACCTTCTTTCAATCAAGAAGTATTGAATTCCTATTGGCTGCTGGTTTCAGGCGTTGTCATCATTGGGGTGATCTTGGCGATTTATAAATTATTTTTAAGGCGATGGACCCTGAAACTAGCTTTATTTCATGCCATATACCAACTGTTATCCACTCTGACTTTCATCATCATCATCAGTAATCCTGATTTATTGAACCCGGAATTCATTACGTACCAAAGAACACTATTTTCAATCGATGAATGGAAAACCTCGATCTACTGGGGTCTCATACTCATCTCCATCTTTTTTGCCGTCTACGATTCCTATCAAGGCTTCCGTAAGGCAAAAATCCGTTAAGGCACAGCATCCAGCTGTGTTTTTTGTTTGAAAGTTCCTTGAAGTGAAAAGTGAGCTTATAACAAGTCTGTAAGATTATTATTTCTCAATTTACAACTGAAAACAGAAAAACACCTCATATGAAATATAGTTTTTAACTAACTATACAGCATATGAGGTGTTACATTTTTTTATTGAACTGCATCGAACTGATTAACTTTCCAAGTGGATCCGGACTTATAAAAGGTAACCGTTCTTTTTACTGAGTCACCGTCGACTGTAGGTACAGTTAAATTGTAGGATCTAACATTAGTTTTTTGATAGATCAATTTAATTTTTGCTTTTCTCCACTCTAACATGCTGTCGCCGTCTCCGATTGGACGGGCTAATTTCCCTTTATGTGTAATATAGCTATATTTGTTCAGCCCTTTTTCAACTGCATTATTAGTAAATGTCTCTGCTAAGTAGGTAGTCAATTTATCTTTTGTATTAAACTCTTGGCAAAGGTATGAATACTCTGTCCCTTTATAATTGAAAGATTTTTGTGAACATGAACGGGCTTTGTAACCATGTAAAGCATTCCAAAAATGTTTGCTGGCATTATCGGCTATTTTTAATGCATTTGCGTCAGACAAATTCTGTGATGTCGTTTTAGCGGTAACCTGACCACTTAATGTGAAAAATAAAATGATAATGGATAATAGCACACCTGAAAATTTTTTCATATTATATCTCCCCAATCCCTAATAGGATACTTATGTAACGAAAGTGTAATTAACATTACAATTGTTACATTTATATTACAACATGATCGGCATAAGTAAAAGAGAAATCTTGTTAATTTTTAAATAAAATTTTTATATATACATAGTTTGTTCACTTTATTCTTTTTGAAATCCCATTTGTAAGGAAAGGACTTGGCTGTTACATACTTATTCCACCAACTGGCCTATTTAAAACCCAGCAGTGAATTTTTTTTCCAATAGCGGGACAAGTTAATCCATTATATTTTCATTAATATCAAGATATGTACAAAGAATCCGAATTTCCCGGGCAGAGCCCGAAAGTAATAAAATATAAAGATTTGACAAACTTTCTAGTCCTACCGTATTATAAATTATATACTTGAATACATTCTCCAAAGGGGAGTAGCTTTTACAACAATGTCGTCATTACGGAGCTTTTTGCTCTCGGTGTTGTTGGCAGCATATTGTTGTTAGCCAGACCTTACCTATTGGTAAAGGTCTATTTATTTTTTTAGTAAACCTTTACCAAAATGGTAAAGGTTTTTTTTGTGCAGGATCATGCAGCCTTTTAGGAAATGTATAAATATATTGGGGATGTAGAATTACAAATAAATATAAAAATGGAGTGTATTCTTTGATACTTAGAAAATCTTTATTACTTTTAGGGATAGGTTCAGCACAAATAGATTTAATCCTTCCGAAAAACACGTATAAATCTGGTGAATGCATAAATGGATATTTCTTGATTAAGGGTGGTACCCTTGCGCAAAGAATAAGGAGGATAGAATGTGATTTAATTATGGATACTCATTCTACCGGAATTGACGAAATCCTTAAAACGAGCACCATTTTGTCTTCAAGAGAGATAAATTCAGGGGAAAGCAATGAAATTCCTTTTAACTTTTGTCTGCCTATATTGAAGGACCCTTATAAGCGAGGGGTTTCTTATCGTCTTAAAACGAGACTGATACTGGATAAAGGGATAATAGGCAAGGATGATGACTGGATTTTCATCGATTCTGAATAAAGTGGAAATGGAGGTGGGAACATGAATATCTTGAAATTTACTGAGCTTGCCATAGATTATTTGGAAGAATTTCTTTTATTGAGGCTTTTTATATTAGCTTTACTGTTATTGGCGGTTTATTATATTTTGAATAAAATGGTTGAATGGTTCTTTAAAAGGTCCAATTTTTTTGATGAGGAAGTCGAAAAAACGATACAGGGGGTTACTCGTTCTTCTCTTAGGTACGGCATTTCCGCGCTTTTCCTTATATATTTGATTGGACAGTTTATAGACCTAAAAGGAATTTTAGCTGGAGCTGGGATTTTAGGGGTCGTAATCGGATTTGCCGCTCAGCAGATGCTTAAGGATATCTTATTGGGGTTCGTAAGGCTTTCAGATAATGAATTTCGAGTGGGGAATTTTGTGACATTCAATGGGACAAGCTCTGGGACGATTGAGGAAATCGGTATCCGGTTCATGCAGATCAGGGAATGGTCAGGAAAACTACTGACAATCCCACATAGTGAAATCAGGACGATTCAAAATTTCAATAAAGGGAGAATGCGTATCATTGAACGCGTTACTGTAAGTTACCAAGAAAATCCTGAAAAGGTAAAACGGCTGTTGGAAGATATATGCCATATCTGTAATGAGAAGTATGGTGAAACACTTCTAAGGCTAGAGGATGGTACACCTGAAGAGGATTTTAGATATATTGGCATTACGGATTTAAATCCGAATCTTAAATATGTTGGTTATGAACTATGCTTAGTGGGACTTGTTAATCCTGAACATTACTTTGAAACAGCGAGAAGTGTGAGGTTTGAAATGATGACTGCTTTATATGAGCATCAAATTATAATGCCTTCTGCCCATTTGCTCGTTCAAGGCAATCCTAATCATGAACGTATTTTGGAGAACTGAAAAGAAGAAGGGATAGGTCATGAAAAATTGGTGGAGAAGATAAACAGAGGGCAGAAGCATTACTAACAGTATTCATTTTAACTTATGGATATTAAAGTGCTTTCTTTTAAAGGAAGTAGATGAAAGTTGATTGGAACGTAGAGAACTTGCTTTCCGTGGGCGGTCCGTCCTCTAAGCATTAACGGCTAGGGGGCTTGGCAGACAGTCGGAGGAAAGGGAGCTGATTTCTGAAAACAAATGGAACTTTTTTTGTTTTAAAAAACGCAGGCAAACTCGCTTATCTTCAAGTTTGTCTACAGTCTGGGCTTTCTTTTAAAGGAAGTCCATTTTTTATACAATACGTCGAAAAACCCTGCCCAAAAAATGGGTTATATTTATGGATTTTACCTTGATTTATCAGATTAAATAGATTATTATGAAATTAACATAAAATGGAAGGGTGACCTTTAAACAATGATCATTTAATCCTATTCTTCAAGAAAAAAATACGTGCTAAATACGAACTTTTTTCTGGATAGGATTAGTCTGTACATTAAAATACAAACAAAGATCATTGTGTTCCGTCCATTAGGGATATTTTGCTCTGTTAATTTTGTATTGTACTGCCTCCTGTCCAGAAATCTCACAGGAGGTTTTTATATTGGGGAAACATACATCCGTAACATTGAGTAATAAAGAGCCTAACATATTTAAAAATCGTGTATTCCGGGCCATTATCTTATCAGGCTTGTTTTTACAAATAGGGATATGGGTACGGAATTTTGCAGTTTTGTTATTCGTCATGGAAAAGACAAACGGGAATGCCTTTGCCATCTCCATGATATCAGTAGCGGAATTCGCGCCCATTTTTATTTTTTCATTTATTGGAGGGACGTTTGCTGACCGCTGGAGTCCAAAAAAAACGATGGTTTGGTGTGATATATTAAGTGCAATATCCGTATTTGCGGTGCTTATCTCGCTTATCTTTGGCAGTTGGAAAATGGTATTCTTCGCAACTTTGATTTCGGCGATACTTTCTCAGTTTTCTCAGCCATCAGGCATGAAGCTATTTAAGATGCATTTGCCAGAAAGTCAAATTCAGACAGGGATGTCTGTTTATCAGACCGTCTTTGCAATATTTATGGTTTTAGGTCCGATTCTCGGTACATTCGCCTTCCAATCATTCGGGATAAACATTTCAATTGCGATTACTGGCCTGGCGTTTTTACTTTCAGCTGGTGCCCTCGCCTTTCTTCCAAAAGATTTTAAACTGGATGAAGAGACCGCAAAAACAACGATATGGCAGGAAATGAAAAGCGGAGTGAGGTATGTGTTGCGAAAAAAGGAACTAAGTTTGCTTGGTTTATGTTTTTTGGCAGCCGGGCTCGGACTTGGTTTCATTCAGCCGCTCTCAATATTTCTTGTTACAGAACAACTGGAACTGCCTAAGGAAAATCTACAATGGTTATTTATGGTAAATGGGTTTGGCATGATTTTAGGTGGAGCCGGGGTGATGATTTTCGCCAAAAAGGTGGCACCTCAAAGATTATTAGCTTTAGGAATGCTTGTGAATGCCATTGGATTAGCGGTAATGGGGCTTTCAACAAATCTTTGGGTTACACTTACAGCCGAGTTCTTTAATGGGCTAATGCTGCCTTGTATTCAAATCGGGATCAATACATTGATATTACAGAGGACCGAAGGCGAGTTCATCGGAAGGGTCAATGGAATCTTAAGCCCGTTATTCACCGGGTCGATGGTGTTGACCATGAGTGCAGCAGGCGTCCTGAAAGAGCAATTTTCACTCGTCGCCATATTTGAAACAGCCGCTTTCTTTTTTATTCTAGGGATGTTTTTCATTTTGCCATTGTACAATCAAAAGACCGAAACAAAACCCCTGGAAATTCAATCGTAATTATCTTGAGTTTGCAAACACCTAAATACAGCTATAGCCATAAGAAAAGCAGCCAATTTTGGCTGCTTTTCTGTATTTTTTCTTCTGCCTGTTATTACATCTGATAAAATCTGGATTTGCAATTATTTTTAGAGTACTGGTAAATGCTAAAAATGGACTTATTAATTTTCAAAAGTCAGGTGAATAAGGAGATTTTATCGATTATTTTGATCAATAGTTTGAGTCTAACGAATGCTTTTAGGGCGTCTTTTCCTCTACAGCCATAGGCGATTCATATGGTGAATATTAACATTGTAACTTACTAGGAATTCAGGTATTATATCAATACAAGCTGTACTGTCCGTATTGATAATAAAGTTTTAACCTTTAAGCTGTAATAGGGAGTTTTATATTGAATCAGGAATGTTATGCCTCGTCACTGACTTGGACAACAGGATTTTTTCTGCAAACACCCACTTTGAGGAGTGGTGGTTTAAAACTTTCTTACTGAATACGGCAATGGCGGCTTATATCTTTAAATGTTCAAACCGGTCTCGTTCTGAGGCCGGTTTTTTGCTGTTTTTCGATTTGTATTGATTATCCTTTCTTTTGAAATTTTCAGTTTGATCAGCCTAAAAAAAACAATGTTGATAACTCTTGCTTATTAAATATTTACTCTTGCTTTGTATACCGGTTGGCATAACTTGAAGCGACGAAAGCGTTGGGTTTGATTTTCGGTTCCACGCCCATGGATTCCATCCTGGCTACCATTTCTTTTACAAATTCACTGGTTTTGTTCCGCTTCCCAATCCCGATATCAATATGCCCTTCCATTGTGAACGTTGCCCCTTGATATACGGCAGGCAGTACAATATCGATTAATTGATTTTTTCTTTCTTCCGTAAACAATGATACGATCTCCTCTGTTAACGACAATTCTTGAGAAATTCGTTCATGCAAATGCAGCATCCTTCTAGGAATCATCACTTTTCTTATACAACCCCAAACACCATTTCCGACCTGCCGTATTACGATGCCCGTAATGAAAACCGTATGCTTTTTATGTACTTGCGAATCTGTACCGACCATTAATCGATAATCACCGGAAGGATTTAATTTCATGAACTCAACAATATGAACAAATACATCTTCAAATGACATGTCTTTTTTCTGAAGGTTTTGAAATGGAATGTTATGAAATGGATATTGCGTCATATTATTGCACCCAACCTTTCCCCGGATATAATCAAATTATTAATTATCTCATGCCGCTCATAACACATCATATGAAGGGGGTCATTGTTTCGTGCGGTGGGAAGTACCCGCACCTATAGACTGCAGTCAACAAAAGTTAATCTCGCTGAATAGCTATCACCTTAAGTTTTAATTGTTCTATTTTAAACAAAAAGACTCTAGGTAAAAAGTGTTCTACCCTAAAGTTAAAACAAAGTTGATTGGAGCGGGTGTACGAAACTCCTGCTAATAAAAGCACGTCCAATGGAGACACCTCGCAGGCACAATGGCTCCGATGGCGGACCGCCTGCTGAAAGCGAAAATTAATGGACAAATTAAACTCTGTAAACAAACTCAACCATAGAAGATGATAGTGTTTATATTGTTTTATAAAAATATAGATGGCCCGCTGCTCTGGATAGTCTCTTAGACTATCCATTTTTTCTTTCCGGAGCTTTGAACTAAATTCCCCTGACGGATTAATTGATAAATATTTCCAAAACAAATATAATTTTCAGTAAAGGAATACCTTTATCAATCGAAGTGAATGTAAACGATTTCAATGATGCACAAATGAATAAAGTTATTGGGGAAGGGTTGGCATTTTTATGAACAAATTATCTGTTGGCGTTTTTACCTTTATGCTGTATTTTGTTCCCTTATCAAGTACTTCACCTGGATCAGCGGAAGTAAAACCAGATTACAAGCTTTATGTAATGGCCCCATTGGGCGAAATAACAAATTGGGAGGAATTTGAGGCACAGTTAACTCAGTTGAAGGAAAATGGAGTTTATGCAATAACGACAGATATTTGGTGGGGATTAGTCGAGAGTAAAAAAGATAATCAGTTTGATTGGTCCTATTATAAAAAATATGCGGAAACTGTGAAAGATTCCGGTTTAAAATGGGTGCCCATTTTGTCTACACATCAATGCGGCGGTAATGTGGGGGATGATTGTAACTATTCCATCCCGAGTTGGCTCTGGAATAAAGACACTCTAGAAAACATGGCATTCAAGAGTGAAAGTGGTTTCTGGAATAAGGAGGTACTTGCTCCTTGGTGGGAAGGTACAGCCGATCAGTACAACGAATTGTATAAATCCTTTGCAGAGAACTTTGCTGATAAAAAGGATTTAATAGCTAAAATATATTTAAGTGCAGGACCAGCTGGGGAACTACGATATCCCTCCTATCAAAATGCTGATGGCTGGGATTATCCTGAAAGGGGACAGCTTCAAGTTTATACAGAAGGAGCGAAACGGGACTTCAGGCTTACCATGAGGGAAAAATATTCAACGATAAAAAAATTAAATGCTGCGTGGGGAAAAACGTATAAAAACTGGAATGAGATACAGCCGCCAGGAAACGGGGATAAATTTTTCACCAGGGGCGGAGCAATCGATACACAATTTGGATACGACTTTATGCAGTGGTATCAAGGAGCACTCGAAAAGCATCTTGCAAAAATCTCTAAATTCGCCCATAAACATTTTGATGAAGTCTTTGGCGTGCCAATTGGAGCTAAAATCTCAGGAGTACATTGGAAAATGAATGATCCAGTACTGCCGCATTCAGCAGAGTATAGTGCAGGGTACTATAACTACTCCCAATTATTGAATCAGTTTAAGAAATCGAATATGGCCCTCACGTTCACCTGTTTGGAAATGGGAGATCAAGACGCACATACTGCACCATCCTATAGCGCACCAAAAACGTTGGTTACCCATATCGCCTCATTGGCCAATGAAAAAGGAATTTCTTTGAATGGGGAAAACGCACTCCCGCTTATCAACAATGAAGGGGGCTTTGACAATATATCAGAAATGGTTTTTAACCATGATTTTGATGGATTTACCTTGCTAAGGATGTCCTATTTATTCGACGATGAAGGAAAACCAACAAATGAGTTCAGGATGATGGCTGATAAATTGAATGGCATGTCGATTCCAGTTACATTCACAGTTGAAAATGTACCTCCCACACATGGAGTTTATTTAATTGGGGATAGAGGCGAAATTGGCAGGTGGAATCCTGAAGATTACGAATATAAACTCACTCAAAGCACTGAAGGCAGCTGGAGTGGAACATTTCGTTTAGCCGCAGATCGGTTTTATGAATTCAAGTTCGTCCTGAAAGATGAAAATGGCCATATTACTTGGCAAGATGGGGAAAATAATAGGTATAAAACTCCTTTGAATGGAGGAGGAAACTATAAAACTTCATGGTAGATGAAGAAATGGTGTCTTTCATTTTGCAAGCCTAACGGTTTCTATCTAAATATTTAAAACCCTCAAAAAAATATTGCAGTTGATTTCAGAAATCCGCTCCCTTCCCGCCGACTGTCAGCTAAGCCTCCTTGCCGCAAAGCGTCTGCGGGGTCTCGGCTAGCCAGTTTTTCGGCAGGAGTGTCGCAACTTTCTTCAATCTATTAAAGGTTTCATCCATTTAAATTAGTAAAAAAACAAGAATGATAACTAAGTTTATCTTTAGAACATGGTTGTGAGAGAATTTTTAATATAAAGTTGATCGGAGCGGGTGTTCGAAACTCCTGCGGGAATATCGTTTACTCCAAGGAAGACTCCACAGGCGAAAGACCGCACTCGGAAAGCAAGTGCCTGAATTTTACAGAATGACTAACTATGTAGGACTTGTGGGAAGAATATAAGGAATGGAAAGTCATCACAAGTTAGGATCATTAGCACTGACCGCAATATTTGAGGGAATATTATTTTAAGTCTTAAATGATCTGTACTTACATTAAATAAAACAAGCGGACAATTTTTGAACCAAACAACAAGAAAGGGAGGAATTGAAATAAATGAAGACAATGATTACATGGACAGGGGAAATGGCCTTTTCTGGCACAACTCCGTCGGGACATGAAATAAAGATGGATGCATCAGAAGATGTAGGAGGAAAAAATAGCGGAGCAAGACCCACTGAGTTACTTTTGCATTCTCTTGCCGGGTGCACAGGCATTGATATTGTAATGATTTTAAAAAAGATGCGATTTGAAACAAAGTCCTTTCAAATAGAAATAGAAGGGGCACGATCAGAAAATCATCCTAAGCGATTTACCGATTTTCATATCCATTATTTATTGGAGGGTGATCTGCCTGAAGATAAAGTGGTCCGTGCCATTCAATTATCCAAAAATACGTACTGTTCAGTATATCATTCATTAAATGCCAACATTAAAATCAGCTATTCGATAAATGGTGTAAAAGGAAAACAAGAATTATAATTTTATACATTTTTCATTTAAAAGTACAGCCTTCATTTCATAAGCAAATGGAGGCTGTTTTCGACTGGTATTGACATCCTTGTTCATGGAATCATCTATACCAAAACGTTCAAAACTCAGAAAATGATCCCTCTACATGTTAATCCTAGGCGTATTCTTAAGAAAAAATCATCTCCAAAATTCCTTTTCCAGGTAATAGTACTCCATTTTTCGGAAGGAGAGGGTTTATTTAGTCAGCAAGTAATCAAAATGTAATGGTTTGTCATTGGAATGCCCTTGATGTTAGGAGTTTATCGATATAAACTTTAGATACTATTGAGGAGTGGATAAGTTGAAAGAGATAACCATTGACAAATTAATTTTTAAAAATCATTTATCGATGATTGAACAATACTCATTGAAAGATTTCATGTTTAAGTGGCTCAACAGCCCTGAAGAAGGATTGGATGATCTTCTTCCGCTTACATACACAGATCAAGTTTTTGCAAAAATGGAAACGACATTGGAGACAAAAATAAAGATCCACGGAGAAGAAACCTTCAGATATGTCACCATTACGGAAGATAACCAAATTGTAATAGGGTGCTTGGACTCTAATCAGGAGTTAAAGTTTAGAATTGTTTCCCTGGAGGAGCGTTTGAAAAGCTACTAAACCTTAGACTTAGCATTGTATACTTTTTAGAGTTGAATCATATGTTCAGATAAATAAATCAAGACCGTTCCTGTTTATTAGGAACGGTCTTTTTAAGGTGTTATTATTTTTTTATCACGTTAAGAACAGCGTCAATACGATATAAGATTGTTCCCGAAAGTAAAATGAAATTCATACCTTTTGCCAGTTGAGCGAGTAATTCTATAAATTCGTAATATTTTTTGGATTAATTTAACAAATTTTAAACGAATATTGATTTGTCTTAGTGTAATATATAGTAATGAAGTCAATTAAAACACTTGGGGGGAATTGAGTTGAGCGAGACGTTGGCAAGTTCATTAAAAATGCTTTTGAAAGAAACGTTTGAAGGACCGGGAAATGGAGGGAGCTATTATACTGAATCGAAACCGAATACCGGGGTTTTTGGTACACTTGATGGTTTAACCGCAGAAGATGCTTCGCGTTCCATAAATGGATCAACCATTGCTGCTCATTCTGACCACATCCGGTATTATTTATGGGTGATCCGAACAATGATCAGTGGTGCAAACTTCGAAAAAGATTGGGACGCAAGCTGGACCATTCATCATGTTGATGAGGTGAAATGGGCGGAAATAAGGGAGGGATTACATAAAGAATATGTAACTCTTCTCGAAGAAATCGACACAATCGATTTAGGAAAATGGCTGACAAATGTAAATGCGACCATTGCCCACTCGGCTTATCATCTTGGAGCGTTACGGCAAATGTTAAAAAGCCTTGAAATAGAAAAATAATTTACAATATTGAGGGTTTGCAAAATGATTGGACCGATTTGCACCTGTGGGGTCTCCTTTGGACGCGCTTTCCCCGAGAGAGTCTCGTACACCCGTTCCAATCAACTTTGTTAAAAAATTAGATGAAATGGTCCCATCCCGAAACATGATTTTGAAACAAGCCTAGGAGTTCTTAATGTTTTTTCCTGTAATCTTTATTGGGTTGTAGAAATTTGCGATACTCCGGTTTCATATACCTGAATGAAGTCGTTATTCCTTCATGTTAATGTCGTACCGCATATCACTCCGTTATTCTTTGCCCCTTCAATTCCTTAAGCCTGTCGTTTGCCTATTTTTTTACGTTCTTGCTCAGCCACATATGAAAACAGAGTTAAAAATTGGTCCACCAATAACTTTTCAGTATCACCCATACCTCTGGATTTCCTACCAACAAAAAGTGCCTCATTTTCAGTACCACAATTTCTGCGTTCAAATCTCAAGTAATGTACTTCCATGCTCGAATGATACCATAGTAATCTATACCCAATCTGTCTATTGAATTAAGGAATAACAAATCGCCTTCGCTAATGTGTTAAAGAACATTTCCTCATAAACTAACTTTTTTACATAAATAAACCAATATTGTTAGCTGCCATTTTTAAAATTGAAAAAGCTCGTTTTTCGGCAAAAAATCAAAATCCAGAACGGCAGCTTATTAACCGGCCTCTATTTCAGGGGCTCTTACTAATGGAGGCAGCTTAGTTGTGAAAGGATTTAATAAGTTTGAAGCTTAATCTATTGAACAATTAATTAAAAAAGGAACCTATACCTTGATGATAGGAGAATAAAACAAATACGGTCCTGTCAATAATAAAATTGACATGACACCAATTAGTGTCATATAATAAAAGACACCAATTGGTGTCCAATTAAAGGGGGGGGGGATTTTGAACGAGAAAAATCAAGATCGTGATATTTATGTAGCCATCGCTGACCCAACAAGACGTAGATTGCTACGTTTGTTGGCGGACGTGGAAGAATTGCCGCTCAATGGGATGACCGTTCATTTTGAAATGGGTCGTACTGCGGTTTCAAAGCATTTGGCAATCCTTAAGGAGGCTGGTCTCGTAATCAGCAGAAAGGTCGGCAGGGAAACGCGTTATCGGCTGAATGCTGCCCCGTTGAAAGAAATTGAGGATTGGGTATCGTTTTACAAGAGATTCTGGAGCGAAAGAATGTTGCTTTTAAACCAAATATTACAGGAGGAACAAAAAATGACTTTAACAGTATCACAAGATTTTAATTTTAAGAGCCCGATCGAGAAGGTATGGCTCGCCTTAACAGATGCAAATACTCTTGCGAAATGGGTAATGGCTAATGATATTAAACCTATAGTTGGCCATAAATTTCAGTTTCGGAATGAACAGTGGAATTTAATTATAGATTCCGAAGTTCTTGAAGTGGAGGAGCCTTATAAGTTATCTTACACTTGGGTAGGTGGTGGGATAAACACTACAGTCACATGGACATTAAAGCACGAGGACGGAACAACTTACTTACATCTTGATCAAGCAGGATTCGAAAAAGAAGATCAAGCGTTCAATGGTGCGAAATATGGTTGGGCGAAAATGGGCGAAGATCTTAAAAAAGTGTTAGGGGAAATGTAAGACCAAACTTTTGAACCTGTTTATTAGTATTTAGCTAACGTATAGGAAAAAGCAAACTGCTCGGAAAGAGGCGTGTTCCGTGATGACAAATAGTAAAAGGAATCCTAAGGTTGATGAATTTTTGAGTAAAGCCAAAAAGTGGCAGGGAGAATATGAGACGTTGAGAAATATCGTTCTCGACTGTGACCTGACCGAAGAATTTAAATGGATGCATCCCTGTTACACGTTTGAGAAAAAAAACATAGTTTTAATCCATGGATTTAAAGAATATTGTGCGCTTCTATTTCACAAAGGTGCTTTGTTACAGGATACCCATGGGATTCTAATCCAACAAACGGAGAATGTACAGGGGGCGCGCCAGATTCGGTTCACCAATGTTCAAGAAATAGTTGCAGCGGAAACCATTCTGAAAGCCTATATCCATGAGGCCATTGAAGTTGAAAAAGCCGGTTTGGAAGTGAAGTTTAAAGATAATACAGAATTCATAGTTCCAGAAGAAATTCAAAATAAATTCGATGAAATCCCTGCTTTGAAAAATGCTTTTGAAGCATTGACCCCGGGACGGCAAAGAGCATACATTCTTCATTTTTCTCAACCCAAACAATCCAAAACTCGAGAATCAAGAGTTGAAAAATGCATGCAGAAAATTCTCAATGGAAAGGGATTAAAAGATTAATATTTCATTGAGAAAATATATTAATCAAGTTTAAGACCTTACCTCACTTTGCGATCAGCAAACCTCTTTTTTGGATCGCAGTAACCACTCAATCAATAATCTAAAAATGGACACCATAATTATTTATGACTACGAAGATTATCCTGAAATCGTTAGTGGTCGCTGTGACAATTGCGGTTAAGCTCAGTTTGAATGTTCGGTTAAGAACTACGTATATATCCGTAAATGCAGAGAGTGTGGGATGAAGAAATTGATTTAACCCTATTAAGAAAGAAGTAAAATTAGTTAAAACACAACAGCTTATAGATTGGATCATCTACATTACCAATATTCCCCCTTTTAGCTAAGAACTTGCTATAAGATACCCCTAAAAAAAGCAATGTATCTCAAGTTCGAGAAATGCATTGCTTTTTTTCCTTTTGCCCGTACCTCTGTGTGATCTGTCTGTTTTCACATCCATGAGTTGACTTTATTGTTGAGGAAGGTTTAGGGCTGTATTTGCTGTATTTATATCAACTTGTAATTGTTCACTTAAATCATGTGGATGATAGTAACCTTTTGAAATCATATAGTTACTTATCTCTCCGTGTCTTTCTACAGCGACACGAAGCTGTTCTCTTAAGGCTGCTTTCAATTCAGGTGTTTTTGTTTCTGTAATGGCAAATGCAATATTTCTAATTCCTGATTTTGCGGATATTAAGAAGTCCGTTGCAATCACCTGATCAGTCATGCCACTCATACCCGCCATATTTTGTAAAAAATTCGTCATTACTGTTCCCCTCGATTCGTCAGGATTTCCTGCAGTTTTTGAATATCTTGTGTCCCAGTGCTCATGTCTTTTAATAGAATATTTTGTAGTTCTGTATCCTGCACTAAGCTGCTCATTGTAGAGGACTTTGTTAGACAAAGACTCTTGAAGGTTAAAATTTCGTGCGCCTCTAAAGTTTCATGCAGTCCTAAATTTTCCGTCATGATTTTTCACTCCGTTTCTTTGAGAATTCACTTATATATCTTTCGTAATACAAAAGTTTTTATACATCATCATTTGCAAAAGTAACGTGTATTTTGCGAAATAAACTACCTATCGGTCAATAATCCGTATAACAAACAGATGAACTGGGAAAAGTATTTTTGTTATATAGATTAGGGAGGTGGACGTATGGAAAATGAAAGCTTGGCATTTCATGAAACCATGGAAACGCATGAAATTTTAAATTTTAAAACAATAGGTTTAATGAGATCAAAATTAATGCAAGGAATTTGCTTTGACAATGACTTAAAAGCATTAATGGAAAAAGACGTACAACAATCTATAGCTGCTATAAACGAGCTAAAGGGTTTTTATACAGAAGCCCGAACAAACTATGAAAAATGAGGTGAAATTTAAATGGAAATGGATTTTTTAGATCCTCAAGGCGCTGAACATATGCCGGAAATGGCTGATTCCTCTTTCGCGCTAGATTTTTTACTCTCTATCAAAAGTGGGATTCATACTTATGGTATTGCATTATCTGAAACAGCGAATCCCGCATTGAGAAAAGCATTGTACCAGCAAATGGAGCAATCTATTGATTTACATGGTGAGTTATCCGATTTAATGATCAGGAAGGGCTGGCTTTATCCGAACGACGTAGGTAAACAGGTGGAATTAGATTTGAAATCAGCCGATATGGCGGTTAGTATCGCTGGGATGAATCTTTTCCCGAATGATACTGACAGACTCGGCATGTTCGCAACGCCGAATAAATAAAGGAGGAAAAGCATCATGAAAGCCGTAACTTACCAGGGCAATAAAAATGTACAAGTTAAAGAAGTTAAAGACCCTAACATCAAAAATTCGGATGACATTATTGTAAAAGTCACTACTTCAGCGATTTGCGGCTCCGATTTGCACTTAATTCATCAATTAATTCCCAATATGCCTACAGATTATGTGATTGGTCATGAGCCGATGGGGGTTGTTGAGGAAGTAGGACCAGGGGTAACTAAGTTAAAGAAGGGAGACCGGGTCATTATCCCTTTTAACGTTAGCTGCGGGAGCTGCTGGTATTGCGACCACGACCTTACAAGTCAGTGCGATAATTCAAATCCTCATGGGGAAATGGGTGGTTTTTTTGGATACTCAGAAACAACTGGTGGGTATGCGGGCGGGCAAGCTGAATATATGCGTGTTCCTTATGGAAACTTTACCCCTTTCAAAATCCCAGAAGACTGCGAGGTAGAAGATGAAAAATTGGTGTTGCTCGCTGATGCAGCATCCACAGCATTCTGGAGTGTAGATCACGCAGGTGTTAAATCTGGCGATACGGTTATCGTTTTAGGCTGTGGTCCTGTAGGTTTACTTACTCAAAAATTCGCTTGGTTAAAAGGGGCGAAAAGAGTGATTGCTGTCGACCATCTCGATTATCGTTTAGAGCATGCAAAAAGGACGAATAAAGTCGAAACCGTAAATTTTGCACAATATGAAAACACTGGCGAATACCTTAAAGAAATCACTAAAGGTGGTGCAGATATCGTTATTGACTGTTCCGGGATGAGTGGCAAAATGACTCCGATGGAATATCTTGCATCGGGTCTTAAATTACATGGGGGAGCCATGGGAGGGATTGTAATTGCGTCCCAAGCTGTGCGTAAGGCAGGAACCATACAAATAACAGGCGTTTATGGCGGCCGTTATAATGGATTCCCCCTAGGAGATATTTTCCAAAGAAACGTGGATATTAAAACCGGACAGGCTCCTGTTATTCCTTATATGCCCTACCTTTATAAACTAATATCAGAAGGAAAAGTAGATCCTGGCGATGTTGTAACCCATGTACTTCCAATTGACCAAGCAAAGCATGGGTATGAAGTATTTGATACAAGGACAGATGGATGTATTAAAGTGGTCCTTAAGCCATAAAGATGGTTATTTTCATTTGGAA
Organism: Peribacillus sp. NPDC076916; assembly: GCF_050269675.1. Lineage (NCBI taxonomy): Bacteria > Bacillati > Bacillota > Bacilli > Caryophanales > Bacillaceae > Peribacillus > Peribacillus sp. NPDC076916. The sequence goes on along the minus strand of NZ_JBNNIU010000012.1, from coordinate 71,725 downwards.
AAATAGATTTTACAACTATGGGTATGGACTATGAGTAAGAAGGGAAGGCATCAAACCCTTTTTTTAATTTTTTGGAGTAATTTTTACTTCTGTATGAAATACGCATAGAAGAAGATTTAAGAAAAGTGAACACCCCTGTCTTGAGAGCTACATTTACCTTATTCAAATTAAGCACCAGAAAAGACGATTTTGCCCACGTTAAGGGAAAATCGTTTTTTTTGGTGCTCTAAGCTATCTTTTTTTCAAAGAGGTTTTTTTCATTAAGTAAAACCCACGATTTACAAAAACTATAAGTGGCAAATTAGTTATAGGGTTTTTGTTTTTTTACTTTTTTCGTTTGAATTTATCACATTTACTTTTCTTTTCTTTGGAGATCAAAAGCAGAAAAGGTTATAGCAGTAAGTGAATTCATTCTGCGAATCATTCGGCATATACTCTTTTCTAGTAAAATCCCTAACAATTGTGATAGGGATTTTAGTTCGTTATTTGGATTTTGCAAATGTTTTTTAAAAAAATTCAAATCCAATCGATCCATCATCTTTCAAAACAAGAGAAGCATCAAAAGGCTTCTTTTCTTTTGCCTTTGGTTTCATCCCTATGATCACACTTGTTTTCTTTCTTGGTGCATAAATCTTTCACATGTTTTTCTGTCAATTTTCTTTAAGCATTTGAAATGGGAATGTCTGTTTACACCCACTTGCATATTCCGAGCATCCAAGTAAAATGAAATGTGATCAAAGCGGTTACGATGACTGATATCCGAAGCAGATTATCCTCGATAGCTTCCAAGTATTATCTCTTTGTCCTCTCCAATAAACGATCTATGGAATCCTGTATATGACTGGAGATTGCAATCTCGGCCCTATATACGTCCCTTGTCCGGATAGCCTCAATGATTTCCATATGTTCCGAGGGTGCGTCTTTTTGGTCGATCTCACCTTTGACATGATAAAACCGCCCTATATGAAGATGGCAGTGCATGCCTTTATACGCTTCGTATAAAAACGAGTTTCCTCCAGCTTTCATGATGGCATGGTGAAATTGTTGATCTAAATGAGTGAAATCAAGTATTTTTTTGTTGGAAGCACCTGTGTTTGTGGAAAACATCTCATCTGTAAGCGCGGCCATTTCTTCCGTCACGCTTACATTATTTAAGCGAATCATATTCCGGACCGCATGTGTCTCCAGTAAAATCCGGGCCTCTAACATTTTCGCCATATTTTCCGCATCTAATATGTCACTGACACGATACCCCTTATTCGGTTCCAAAACGACCAAGTTCTCGGAATTAAGACGAGACAATGCTTCTCTGAGAGGTATGGCGCTAATGTTGATTTCCCGGGTTAAATGGCTGATATTGATTTTTTGGCCCGGCGATAAATCCCATTCAAAAATCTTTTCCTTTAATAAATTGTATACATATTCCGTTGTCTCTCCGCGTTCTTTTTCCTTTATCATCGAAATGCCCCTAACTTGAAAAAATTCTATGAGAAAAAGTGTTATTGCATATTGATGTAACAACTTAAATTATAACTGAAGCAACTTACAGAGTGTTTGCCCTATCAATAAGATAAGGCGAATCCATATTGATATCAAGAATAGACAGTTTGGAAGGAGACCGAATAGTCTGTTGGAAAGTTGCAAAAATATATCTTCCTTACCGATAATTATATATGATATTTGATATATTTTGGAGGGATTATATATAAAATTATTAAATAATTATGAAATGTTTAATCTATATTTATTATTTTTTTGTTTAAAATACTGTTATATCAACATTTATAAAAAATACACTGAATATTTTTAATTTTAAATATTTACATAATTGTATATTATGTGATATATTTTCGGAAACGATTACATATGATTTTTGAAATATATGATAAACAGTTTATTAAAGAGCATTGATAGGCAGACAAAATCATGAGATTTAAATGAAAGCGCTTTAAGTGTTTTCCTGATTGAATTTATTCCATCTATTAGCAGAAATAACTGTGAAGTGAAAAAATGTGATTGTAATTTTTCAAAGGAGGAATCTTCAATGAGCATATCGCTTAGTAGAAAAAATGCATTTTATGGCCATTTCATAAATGGGCAATGGATATCCGATCAACATACAATCGCTGTTATGAACAAATATAACAAAGAAGAAATTGCCCAGATTGGCAGGGCATCCCGCGAAATTGTTTCTGAAGCGGTGACCAATGCCTTGGAAACCTTTAATACGAGAAAGCTAGATTCCGATCAACGCTACGAGATTTTAATGCGTGCAGCGGAAATCGCGAAAGAAAGAAAAGAAGAGCTGGCGATGATTCTGGTTAAGGAAGTCGGTAAAGTATTGAAGGACGCCAGAGGGGAAATCGATAGAGGGATTCAAACGATGATTGCATCAGCGGAAGAAGCAAAACGGATTGCCGGTACGGGAGTTCCTTTGGGACAATCTGGAAACGACAATAAGATGGCTTTCACCATCCGAGTTCCTGTTGGAGTTATCGGTGCGATCACCCCGTTTAACTTCCCGTTCAATCTCACCATCCACAAGGTGGCTCCTGCGTTGGCAGCGGGAAATGCAATCGTGTTGAAGCCAGCTGAAATGACGCCGCTCATTGCATGCAAGATAGCAGAAATCTTTTCCGAAGCTGGATTGCCCGCAGGTTTCCTCAATGTGGTCAACGGGTTTGGGCAGGAAACAGGTCAATACCTTTTGGAGGATGAACGAATTGCGATGTTCACTTTTACAGGGAGTCCCGGCGTAGGCCGGCACATTAAGAGCAGTACGGGAATTCGTAAGGTTACCTTGGAATTAGGGAATAACTCCCCAAATATCATTCACAAGGATGTCCCTGATTTAGACAGAGCAGTTGAACTCTGTGTCACGCGGGGGTATGTGAATGCAGGGCAAGCCTGCATCTCTGTGCAGCGCATCTACGTTCATAGAGATATCTGCGATGTGTTTGTGGAGAAGGCAGTCAAGGTGGCACAGGGCTTGAAGGTCGGAAATCCTGCAGATCCTTCCACGGACATTGGTCCCATGATCTCCGAGAAGGAAGCAAGGCGTGCGGAAGAATGGATTCAGGAAGCTGAGTGTCTAGGGGCCAAAGTGGTATATGGAGGAAAAAGGAGGGAATCGATCCTGGAACCTACTATATTAATAGATGTGAAACCGGAAATGAAGGTAGTCTGCCAGGAAGTGTTCGCACCGGTGATCAGCATCATTCCTTTCGATAGCATCGAGGAGGCTTTCTGTCAGGCTAATGATACGAAGTTTGGCTTACAAGTTGGTTTATTTACATCCGATATCACTTTAGCCATGCGGGCAACACAGGAACTTCATTTTGGCGGTGTGATCATCAATGATGTTTCTACATACCGTGCTGACATCATGCCGTATGGCGGCGTGAAGGACAGCGGAATTGGCAAAGAAGGACCGCATTATGCCGTGCAAGAGATGACAGACGAAAAACTTGTCGTCATCAATCTTTAGACTTGGGAGGTAAGGGATATGAGAAACACATGGGATTTTTATTCTACCGAAAGAATCGTATTTGGAAACGGGGCAATCGGGCAATTGGATTCAATCCTGCAAAGGTTAAAGGCGAAAAACATTTTGCTCGTTACTGACCCAGGGATCAAAAATGCAGGAATCGTGGACAGAATTTCATCGTTGTTGGAACAAGCAAATTACGAAACAGTTATCTATGACCAAGTCGTACCGGAGCCGCCTGTAGATTCGGCAATGGACTGCTATAAGTTTGCAGAATCTCAAATGGATATTGATGCAGTAATTGGCCTTGGCGGAGGAAGCAGCATTGATATGGCCAAGATCGTCGCCCTGTTGGTCGCCCATGGCGGACATCCCCTGGACTATTATGGCGGGGAAAACCAGGTTCCTGGACCAATCGCCCCTCTAGTAGCGATTCCGACGACTGCTGGAACCGGTTCAGAAGTGACATCAGTAGCGGTATTGACCGATGTGGAAAATAACCTGAAAGTTGGTATCTCGGATAACTACTTAAGACCAACCGTTGCTCTGCTTGATCCAGAATTAACGTTAGGGCTTCCCGCTTATGTTACAGCTTGTTCCGGAATTGATGCTCTGTCACATGCGATAGAGGCATACACAGCCAAATCTTCTGCATATATCCAGGCAGAAGGAAACATTTTATTCCAAGGTTCAATCCCCATTAGCGATGCACTCGCCTATAGAGCTATCGAATTGATTGCAAAAAACCTGCCGCTTGCTGTACAGCAAGGAAGCAATCTCGAGGCCCGTTCCAATATGCTAATGGGCAGCCTGCTTGCAGGAATGTCCTTTTCAAATGCAGGTACGGCTGCAGCCCATGCATTGGCTTACCCAATCGGAGGGCTTGTGAAGTCACCGCATGGAGAGGTGACCGGGCTCTTGCTCCCATATGTCATGGAATATAATGCAACTGTAGAAACAGAAAAAATGGTGAGGATTTCCCAGGCATTCAATGTGAACTCGGATGGCCTCTCCGATAAGGAAGCCGCTTTGGCTGCTTCAAAAGCTGTGCTTAACCTGCTTGGGGAAATTGGACTGCCTACAAAGCTGGCGGAGATTGGGATCAAAGAAGAGGATATTCCCGAAATTGCTGAGAAGACCCTCCAGATCGATCGCCTGATTCGGAATAACCCAAGAGTGCCAACCCAACACAGTTTAGAAGAATTACTTAGAAAAGCTTTATAGATTGCTTGAAGGAATGGTGTCCCTGGAAGTTTAAGCATCCTAACCATTCATGATGGATCTGCAGACCGGGGCGGAAAGGGTTTCACTATCTAATAGAATATAAATGGAGAGGAAGATGAAAATGTCTCTTATGCCTTTTACATATAGTATGCCGACACGGGTGGAATGCGGTAACGGAATATCTGGAAAAACAGGGGAACTAATTAAGGATTTAGGTGTATCGAGTGTGCTGATCGTAACAGATAAAGGGGTTAGAGGAGCCGGTCTCTTACAAGGCATTGAAAAATCCCTTGCCTCGGCAAATCTTTATTTTGAGATTTACGATGAGGTGGAGCCTAATCCATCAGCTCAAACAATCCAACAGGGTACAGTGTATCTTAAGCAGCAAAAGATGGAGGCGGTTCTGGCTGTAGGCGGAGGAAGCAGCATTGACACTGCCAAGGGCATCGCGGCAATGGCTACTAATCCCGGCCATATCCTGGATTATGAAGGGGTTGGAAAGATTTCCAATCCCCCGCTCCCGATTATAGCAATCCCGACGACGGCTGGAACTGGCAGTGAAGCTACTAATTCGACAGTGGTAACGAATAAGGAAACCTCTTTTAAATTAGGTGTACTTAGTTCACTTCTGTTTCCAAAGCTAGCTATATTGGATCCTGCCCTTACATTGAATTTGCCTCAAGAGATTACTGCAGCTACTGGTATGGATGCTCTTACTCATGCAATTGAATCTTATACCTCCAAATCTGCCAACCCTGTTAGCAAGGCTTTCGCGATGCAGGCCATTAAGATGATCGGTGAAAATTTAACACGATCGTACTTTGTTGGAACGGACATGGAAAGCAGGGAAAACATGCTTGTAGCCTCCCTGTTAGCTGGTGCAGCCTTTTCACAATCCCGACTGGGTAATGTACACGCCATTTCCCATACATTTGGAGGAGTCTTTAATATCCCGCATGGCATCGCAAATGCAGCACTATTGCCATTCGTCATGAGATTCAATCTGCCGGCATGTGAAGATCAGTATAGAGAAATTGCAATAGCTTTAGGAAAGGATGTAAGCGATTTATCCAATGCGCAAGCAGCCGAGAAAGCAATCGAAACCATCGTCGAAATGAATCGGAGCATGAATATTCCTCTAAATATTAAAGAGCTAGGAGTCTCATTGGACGTTTTGCCGAAATTAGTGGAAGATTCCATGCGAAGCGGTAACGTGGTGGTTAATCCAAGGCTGACGAAGGCATCGGATATCCAACTGATTATAGAGAAGGCTTATGAGGGGGATTTTGAAGGTTTTAATAATGATAATCGAAATGCAAGCAGTGTCAAAAGTTCAGAAACGGCGATCGTGAATGTATAAAAACCATTCAATTTGAAAATCACCTGGGATTTCAGGGAATTTCGAATCAGTTTTCCCTTTTTAACTTTTTTCGGACATATGGATTTCCCGCAGCATTTTTCTACCTGAATATAATTATCTAATGAGGTGACGTATGAAAAAGACCAATGGAAGATGGCTTGTAGTGGTACTCCTTTTCGTCGCAACAACAATCAATTATATGGATAGGGCAATTCTTGGGATTGCAGGACCCTCGATGATGAAGGAACTTTCGCTTTCGGCAGTCGAATTCGGGATATTGGGGTCAGCGTTCTTTTGGTCGTATGCCTTAATGCAGATCCCGGTCGGGGTAATCGTTGATAAATTGGGGGCACGCTTAACGTATTCGATTGCCATCGTATGGTGGTCGCTCTGTACGGTGTTTACTGGAATGGGACGCTCACTTGGCGGACTGATTGGTATCCGCGTTTTAATGGGAATCGGAGAGGCGCCAGCGTTTCCGACGAATACGCGCGTTATTTCAGACTGGCTGCCGTCACACGAACGGGGCATTGCAAACGGGATTTTTAATTCTGGTACAGCTATCGGGATTGGGATAACGACACCCATTTTAGCATGGATCATCCAGACTTGGGGATGGCAAGCATCCTTTGTGGTAATTGGATCCATCGGTTTTGTATGGCTGGCATTCTGGTTATTCTTTTTCAAAAACCATCCAGAGCAAAGTAAGATTGCAAACGAGGCCGAAGTAGCCTATATCAAAGGGGAGCAAACTCAAACCGAAGAAGCGACGACATTAAACATCTCGCCATTTAAATTCTTCAAATTCAGAAGTGTTTACCCTATGTTATATGGCTTGTTTGCCCATAACTATCTTACTTATTTAATGATGACCTGGCTTCCCACTTACCTTGTAGTCGAAAGGCAAATGACTCTTTTAAAAGCCGGATTTTTCACGATGCTGCCTTGGATCATGTCCTTTCTGGGAAATATTCTAGGAGGGGTGTTGTCGGATTTCTTGATTAAAAAAGGCTGGAATTCCATCAAAGCTAGAAAAACTGTTTTAACCATAGGCATGCTTTTTCCATTAGCCATAATACCGACGATCTATACAGACAGCGCCATAATGGCACTTACGTATATCTCAATAGCAATCGGCGGTGAAGGATTGGCTGCGGGCATTCTCTGGGCCACTGTTTCGGATGTTGCTCCAAAGGGTGCGGAAGGAAAGCTTGCCGGGCTGCAAAACTTCGTGGGGAACCTCGCTGGCTGGATTGCTCCAGTCGCAACAGGGATCTTAGTAGCGAAGTTCAATAATTTCAATATAGCCCTGATCATACCTGTAGTCATTTGCCTAATTGCTGCTGTGGGGTATACCTTCGTTCTTAAAAATGAAAGGATTTCCATTAACACGGACATTGACGGGGGAACTAAAGTTTCAGGGCTCTAATCTTTTTGTGTAAATAATGAAGCGCTTTGCAAATACAACAAAAAAGGAGAATTATTCATGCTGAAAACTAGTGGATTAATCAATTTATCTGAACTGAAAATGTATGTGAACGGTGAATGGACTGCAGCACATACTGGAGAAACTTTACCAGTAACAAATCCATCAACAGGGAAAATGGTGGCAAGGATTCCAAACGGAGGACGCCAAGAAACGCATGCGGCCATTGCATCTGCTGAGGAAGCGTTTAAATCCTGGTCAAAACTGACGGCACAGGAACGCAGTAAATATCTAAAGAAATTGCATGACCTTATGCATGAATATAAAGATGAATTAGCAGAAATCATGAGTATGGAAATGGGCAAGCCCTTAACGGAAGCCCGGGGCGAAGTGGATTTTGCTGCAAGCTACCTGGAATGGTTTGCTGAAGAAGGCCGCCGGATTTATGGGGAAACGATCCCTGCTTCTGCTGCAAATAAAAGGCTATCGGTGATTCGCCAGCCGATTGGAGTGGTCGCTTCCATTACCCCTTGGAATTTCCCGTTGGCCATGATGACGCGGAAAGTAGGACCTGCGATGGCCGCTGGTTGTACAGTCATTGTCAAGCCTGCAAAACAATCTCCTATTAGTGCGTTAGCGTTTGGGAAATTGGTGGAAATGGCGGGAGTGCCTGCTGGAGTGGTCAGTATCGTAACAGGGAGTGCCGGACCTATCTCGGATGAAATTTTTGAAAACCCGGTAGTAAGGAAAATTTCTTTTACTGGATCTACTGAAGTAGGCAAATTGCTGGTTACCAAGTCAGCCCCGCAACTCAAGAGGCTTTCCCTTGAGCTTGGAGGACACGCACCGTTCATCGTTTTTGAGGATGCTGATTTGGAAGCCGCAGCAGCTGGTGCCGTTGCAAGCAAATTCAGGAACACCGGACAAACGTGCGTATGCGCCAATCGCATTTACGTCCACCGTTCTGTCATCAATGAATTCTCTGCACTTTTTGTTGAAAAGGTACAAGCTCTAAAAGTCGGAAATAGCATCGATCCAACTGTTGAAGTCGGACCTCTTGTAAGCAGTGATGGCCTGGAAAAGGTAGAGGAACATGTACAAGATGCCTTGGCAAAAGGTGCCAGCCTTCTTTGTGGCGGACAAAGAGTTGAAGGGGAATTGGCTGATGGATTATTCTATGAACCGACCGTTCTGGGTGGAGTGAACAAGGATATGCTCATCACACACCAGGAAACATTTGGACCGGTCGCACCAATCATCCCGTTTGATACAGAAGCAGAGGTGATCGAGCTTGCCAACAATACAGAGTACGGGCTGGCCGCTTATTTTTACACACAGAATATAAGCAGGGGAGTCAGGGTATCCGAAGCTCTAGAGTTCGGCATCATCGGCTACAACGACGCCATTCCCACCGTTGCACAAGCCCCATTTGGCGGCATGAAAGAAAGCGGCATGGGGAGGGAAGGCGGCCATCAAGGCCTAGATGAATATTTAGAAGAAAAATATATATCGATGGGTTTTTAAAATAGGGCAAGAAAAGGCTTAAGGTGAAGTCGGATCCTTAAGCCTTTTCTTATTTACCTCATAAAAAGTCTTAATTCAACACACGCTCCCCATTGATTAACAAACATCAGTTACAGAACCTATGGCCAGGTTGTTTTACATCCTAAGACAAATAAAAAATATCCTGAATTTTTGAATTGGTAACATGCAAATTCGCTTATTTTGTTTGGGAAAGTAAATCTTGCGACAGTAACAGGTATTTGGTCTGTCAAACTAGCTCTAGTATTAGTATATACAAGCTATTAATCAATATAATATTCCTCCCGAAGTAATGCACCGTGTCATAGCGGATGGATTCGTTACCTCATAACGGCGCTGTTATTATCTTACTTACGGTTACAGGCTTAACACACAAACAATCATATGGAGATATCTTTGTGATTACAATTTTTAAGTCACTAGCAGCATTTGTAATTATTTTAGTCTACAGCTTAACTGGATTGGTCTAATAATAAAAAGGAATTAGAAGATTATGATAAATTGTTTAAAGTAACGGTACTTTACTTCAATACCAGAAGCTGATTAGAAGCTCTTTTTTGTATGAAAACAAATAAGCCCTCCATAATCAAATTTTTGAATTAGGGATGGAAACGTTACCATCCCTTTATGATTGAGGATGAACTCGCTATTTGTCACCCGCCCACGAATGACATTTCGATTTTATCCTGTTTTTTCACTGTTCCAGCTGACCTCTCATCCGAATAGCAGTCGTCCCTCTGGTTCCAAAGTGAAATTCGGAAGGATTTGGGATTGATTGGTTTCTTTTTTTCTTTTTTCACTACCATATTCACTTTAACTCCAAGACCTGCTTCTTTGGCAGCAGCTATACCTTCTATGACAGGCTTTATCCCCCTCCAAATAACCGGGTTATTATCCTCTGTAAAAAAACCATGCTCGAAATATGCACATGCGAATATGTGGTTGTGGCGTTAAAAAACATATCTCAGACGTCATATTTTACCTAGTTTGGTATTTGTATAAATGACAAGCCAAAGGGGGAAAATAAAATAAGAAATAATGAAATTTGAAAGGGAAAATGAGAAGTCATGAACTCAATAATAGTAGAAATAAATGAGGCTTTTAAAGATGCAGAAGACTTTTTCATAGAACCGTTTAGTTTGGATGGTGAAGCAGTCCTTTTACTTGGTTTACATTCAATAGTTAACCTTATAAAAACAAAAGAAATATTAAAAAAAGATATGGATACCAGTGAAGTGAATCATTCAATAAAAGTAAAAAGAACTTTTTTCAACAGAAAAGGTGTTGAAATAAATAGTGAAGAAGCAATAGAGTCTATTCTTCAGGGTAAACTCATTGTTTACTCAAAAGAAAAAAATATAATGTTGCTATTTGAACCACTTCCCAAAGAATTGAATCGGTCAATTGAACCACCGGCTAATGAAAACGTATTACAAGGTCCTTTAGATTCTTTTATTGAAGACATGTCAACAAATATAGGAATAGTGAGAAAAAAAGTTTCCTCTGCTCAGCTCTCAGTTAAAACCTATACGGTAGGAAGTGATCAAAAAAGGAAATTATCAATAGTTTATTTGGACGACCGAGCAGATAAAGGTGTGATCAAAAAGATCATTTCACATATTGAAATGAATCAACACACAAATATTCTCTATCTTCAGCATCTTTGTCGTTTTATGGGTGTGCGGAAATGGGAGGTTATCCCTCAGTTTAATAACACAGAAATGCCATTGGAAGCAGTAGATGGTTTAAACAAAGGAAGGGTCATTATATTCGTTGACGGTTTTCCCTTTGCGCTTATCTTGCCACATTTATTATGGGATATGTTCGCCCAGGCGAATGACCGTAACTACGCTTACCCAATCATGAGCGCCATCCGATTTTTACGTGTTCTTGGCGCTTTGATTACCCTTATATTTCCAGCTCTCTATGTGGCCCTTGTTGCTGTAAATCCTGAGATATTAAAAATTGAACTGGCTTTATCGATTGCTCAGAGCAGGGAGGGAATACCCTATCCCCCTTTTGTTGAAATTACAATTATGCTCCTTATTTTAGAGTTAATTATTGAAGCGAGTATAAGGCTTCCGCTCAGCATCGGTCCAACGGTAACAATGGTAGGGGGAATTGTCATCGGACAAGCAGTAGTAGACGCAAAGTTGGTTAGCAACCTGTTAATTATCATTGTAGCAGTAACCTCGATAGCGAATTCAAGCGTTGTAGGGTTTCAAAATGCGTTAATCCTGCGCTTACTTAAATATGTAGTTGTTATTTTTGCTTCAATCTATGGCGTGTTGGGCATATTATCCGGTCTGGTATGCATAAGCGCTTACTTTGCAAGTCGAGAGATATTTGGAATTCCATACACTAGTTTAACTAAGGGGAGGGGGGGAATTGGATAAAAGCCTTCAGGTTATATGCATGGGGTTAATGTCTCATTTTGGTCTTATTTTTTTCATTTATCCGGAAAGAATTATTGCCAGCACACAAAAAGGTCACTGGGAACCGATTTTAATTCAATGTGTCATATTCATTCTATTTTTATGGCTTTACCTAAAGGGTCTATCTTATTTTCCAAAACAGGATATTATCGGTATTTTAAAGACCTTCGGTAAAGCTTTTTCTTTCACATTACTTTTTCCTGTTCTTCTTTACTTAATTATAACTACTATTGAACTTGTCAGCGCCTATGCAGAAGTGACCAACATTATCTTTTTAGCGAATACTCCTACATGGGCAATTATTACATTAATGATTCTTATTTCAACTTATATCGCCGTAAAAGGAATCGAAACCATCTTACGTACAGCCTTATTAATATTCTGTATCTTTTTCCCGTTAATCTTACTTATGCTTTCGATTTGCTTTCAAGACGTTGATTGGCATAATGCCTTTCCGATTATGGATACCGGCTTTAATTTTTTTCGAGAACCTCCCTTTTATACAAGTTTTTTTTCTTTCGCCATTGTTTTTTCATTTTTAGGTTTTATTCCAGGAAAAATATCGTATAACTCTAAAAAAATCATGTTTGCAGTCTTTTTGCTTATCCCATTTTTTTTCTTATCCGTTTATTTACCTCTTTTAACCTTTGGAAATGAAACGGCTAGTACGCTGCTTTTTCCCTTTATAACCACATTGGATACAGTTCAGCTTCAATGGCTTATGTTTGACAGGGCAACCTTGTTTTTTGCGTTAAGTCTAGTTACCTTTATCATGTTGCTTACTTCCTTACTTTTATGGCAGTCCTCTATAATAATGAGTCAATATTTCCCGGGATTAAAGCAAAAATATCATATTGTAGCCTTATCTGTTAGCATTCTTATCATTAGCTTATGTATTCCTAGTTGGCATGAGACTGAGAAGTTGCTATGGTGGAATACTTCTTTCCGATTTTATATTTTAATCGTACTCCCTTTAATTATATTCCTAATCGGTGTAAGGAGAAAAAGACTATCATGAGAAGAATTATGATTTGTTTTAAACTAGTACTTAGTCTATGTATATTGATGCCATTAAGTGGTTGCTGGGATATTAAAGACATTAACCATCGAGCCTTTCCTATTGCAATGGGAATTACTAAAGAGGGAGAAAAATTCAAAGTCTTACTTCAAATTCCTATTTCTTCACAGGGTGTTCAAAAACAGGCAATTGTCAAAGGAACTGGGTTAACCATTTTAAAAGCTGTAGAGGATATTAGAACTAATATGGAAAGCAGTGTAGACTTATTGCACATAAGGATAATCATATTTGATCGAAAATTAGTAGAAGAAGGCGGGATGGAAGAACCGATTAACACGTTTATGAGAATTCGTGAAATATCTTCAAAAACATTAATCGCAATATGTGATGATAATATAGATTCTTTTTTCTTAGCACTCAAAAAGAATCTAGAAAAAGGGATAAATCTTTATGACTTTTTTGAGAAATATGCAGGTTGGACCCCACAAATATCTTTAACACGTCTATGGCATGTTTATCGAGCCCTTAATTCCTACACTCAAAATGTAGCAATTCCTATGGTCAAATCAGGGGAAAATACTGCAGTTACTTATACAGGTACTGCAGTGATGAAAAGAGGAAAAATAGTTTCTAAAATGGATCCTAAAGAAACCCTCCTTTTTAATGCCTTTCATGGGAACAGTATGAAGGGAAGGGTAGAAGTAATGGAACATGCAACCATCATGATTGTTGGAAATACAGGTTTTCATAAAGGTGAACTAAGAAATCATATTCCATATATGTTCTCAACGATTCGTTTAAATGTAGTTATTCAAGAGAGAAGGGGAAAAGTTTCCAATGCAATAATTAAAAAAGAGCTGGAAAAGGTAATGGCAAATCGTTTTGATGAAATGCTGGAACGATTTCAAAAGCAAGAAACAGATGTCTTCGGTTTGGGACAATACTATAGAAATAAAATTCCTTATGAGGAATTGAAGGACTGGCGAAAGAAGTATTATCCCAATCTAGAAATGAAGCTTACTATTCATACTACTATACAAAACGAGGGAAATATCAAGACTATAACTGACAAATAGATTTTGGATATCATACAAAAAATGGGTAGGCTTTAATTTTAAAATGATTATTATCAAGAGCCCCATGCATCATAGTGCACTTTGAAGTGGAAATACTACAGTTTATCCATTTTGATTCGTTACGGGGAACCGTATCATAAGTAAATGAGGTTCTTAAATAATCTATATTAAATGAATATCCGCCCACTTTATAGGCTTCTAAAATTCTTACTTATGCTCAGGATGAAAAGGTTACACTAAACTTAAAAATACTCCCCTGTAAAGGAGACAGATTTATTTTCTAACCAGGCTGCTGGACGGGAGCAAATCATAATAGTTTTTATGTTAGTTCTAAAATTGACTGCAAACGTAAATTCAGATGCTCTCATTCCCGGTCCTTGAAGAGCCAGTGGAAGTTTGAATCACTTTATCGAAACTCCCATGTTTCTCCTGGACTAATAAACCCACAGCATCCATCACGATAGAAAAATTTATCAAGAACCAGGCACTACAAAAAATTTTCATCATATATAGGTGTTATCCGTTCGGATTTGATAAGGAGGATATCATGCAACCTATGTTACCTACGGAAAAATATTTTGGGCAGTTTGAACTGGTGCATGCTTTTTATGGGGCTATGCCTACAGGTGTCAGTGTTTCCGAAACCGGTCGTATTTTTGTATGCTTTCCGAAATGGGGAGACGACGTTAAATTTACTGTGGCGGAAATTGTTGAGGGTGAATTGCAGCCTTATCCCAGTGTAGAAACCAATTTAGTTAATACTGGGAATATTACGATGTCTTTCGTCAGTGTCCAAAGTATCGTTGCTGATGGAAGAGGAACACTTTGGGTACTAGATACAGGGGCACCAAATTTTTCTGAACCTATTCAAGGGGAAGCAAAATTAGTTGCTGTTGATTTAAGCACGAATACAATAAGGAGAGTATATACCTTTACAGAAGATGTTGTCTTGCCAACAACTTATCTGAATGATGTCCGTTTGGATTTTAGGGTTGGAAGAGCAGGCTATGCATATATAACGGATTCTTCTTCCAGAGGGCCAGGGGCTATTATCGTCGTAGATTTAGAAAATGGGAACGCGTTTAGACGGTTAAATGGGGCAATATCAACTTCACCTGATCCCTATTTTTTGCCGAAAGTAGAAGGTGAAATTTTGATGAATCGAAACCCGGACGGCTCGACTTTCCCATTTAGATTGGCTTCCGATAGTTTAGCGATTTCTCCTGATGGAAAGGTTTTATTTTATGCTCCGCTAACCAGCCGTCAGCTGTTCTCGATCTCAACAGAAGCCCTAAGAGACAGGGGGATACAGGACCTGAATTTATCCCAATATGTGCAGTATTGGGGGGAAAAAGGTGCGTCTGATGGAATGATCACCGGCTCAAAAGGAACCGTTTATGCGGGAGACTATGAAAACAATAGTATCCGGAAGATATTGCCGAATGGCGCAATGGAAACCATCGCACATGACCCGAGAATTTTATGGCCGGATACTTTTTCGATTGGCCCTGATCAATACTTATATGTCATTGTGAATCAATTACATCGGCAGGCGAGATTTCATTATGGAAGAGACCTCCGGGAAAAACCATATAGTTTACTTCGTATGAGAATTGATGAATTCCCTGCTCCTACCTTTTCATAGTAATCGTAAACGGAGGTAGCTATCCCCCATCAGGGAGCTGCCTTTTTTGTCAGATATGCCCGCAACTGTCCTATAATAAAGAGGTGACTTAACTCAAATTGAAAAGCCTGCTTCTTTATAAGCCTTCCGTTGTCTCCAACACGTATATAAGGAGAGCAAAACTCTGATTTTGATTTCATTGTACGATTCTTTTTCTTTGATACAGTTGGGAAATATGCCGAGTTATAGCTTTATCGGACCTGAGATAAAGTAAGGTATTAACTAAAAGTAACAGGGATCTTTCTAAAATGGCACGGCTAGTTTTATTATAGTAATACTGGCAAGGATCACTAGTGTTAGGGAAAGGTTTATCAAAAACCTTTTTGGCTGATTCAAATATATCGATATGTTCACCAGCTGGTAAATTTACAGCGACCATCACACTACCTGTCTGTGTTTTATTTTTATAATTTCTTACTTTTAGCGAGGCAACAATATCCCAATAAATATTACCTATCCTCTCTACCTCAATCACATAAACACCTTGAGAAACTCCTTCATACAAACATTCTCCCTCATCACCTGCAAACGAAACAGTAACAATATCCTCCGGAACAGTTAAATAGAAACAAGGAAATGGGATATTTAAATCTGATCCTTTAACACTATGGGACATCTGTTTGCACAAGCATATTTGCTGTATCTTTTTCAAGATGAAAGTGTTTACTTTTGTAATACCAATGTAGAGAGGCTACATAAAATTTATGAGCAGTAATTTGCATTTCATTGAGCAGTCGTTGATTTAAAGAAGTATTAATAAAAGGAATGTGATTTTGCTCCCTAATCCATCCAAATACAATATCAGGAGTTAATTGCTTATGTGACAATTCTTGATCGTTTAGATAACAATTAAACTGATTAAAAGCTTCCTCATCTGTTTTAAAGTAGGACATTGATTATAAGACCTCCTTTTTAAAATTCTTTAACTGTTTCTCTACGCATCCCTTTTATTCCTTTGTTTCTTTTGGTTTTGTTTTCCATAGCGGCCCTCATTCTTTGAATCATTTCCGTACTCTTATGGAACTTACGGGGCAGTCTCAAGTGGTTCGGGTTGCTGAAGCAACTATGTTATGTAACTAAAGGGCACGGTAGTATCTTTTATTGAATTGCAGTCACTATTTTTTCCAATCTTCTATACTATGGTTTACGAAATAAAATCTTGGCGGGATTAATCGTAAAATGTATGGTATTGATACATAAAAAAATTTATATTTTTAAAATAAAATTTTAGGTTTTGTTTCTCCCAGTAACAATTGGGTTTAATGGATACTCCATATACCATATATTAATTCTTTAATTTATCCCGTAATATATCCCTGTTACAATGTAGGTTATTGTTAGATTGTGTCAGATTATATTAAGAATTTAAAGGGTTCAAGTCCTGATTGGAGAAGTATATTATCAGGGTGTTTTTAGCCGAGAAATACTGACTGCAAAGATTTTGACACAGAAGGAGGGCTCTTAATTAAAAAGCAGCTGTTTCTAATAAGTATATTTTGCTTGATGGTCTTTGTTCAAACGCTTTGGTCTCCCACGATTTTTGCTGAACAAAAAAACTTTATTATTGCTGGGGAAAGTGCTCTTCCTCCATTTTCATTTGAAAATGAAGCTGGTGAGCTGACAGGCATCAATATTGATTTAATGGAGGAAATAGCAAAATATAATGGCGTAGATTTCAAATATATTCCGATGAGGATGGAAGAAGCGGAAAAAGCCTTAAGCAACGGAACAATTGATGCTATTGTTGGAAGTACCTATAATACCGAAAAAGATAACCAACTTGATTTCACTCAATCCTATTTTACAATGTCCCAATCCATAATCATTCCTAGTAAAAGGAAACAGGATATTCATACGTTAACGGATCTGCGGGATTCACACGTTGTCCTTGACCAAAATACTCCAGTAATCAGTACATTTCTCAATATGAGGAATACAAATTTAACGACCGTTTCGAATCAATACTCGGGTATTTTAACATTATTGAACAACCGTGCAGATGTATTCATCGGGAACAAATGGACTGCAGATTTCTATTTGAAAAAGTTCCGCCAAGAAAAGAATTACATCATTCTCGATGAAGTCATTGAACCAGCGGATTATACGATTGCAGTGAAAAAAGGGAATCAATCGCTTCTTTTCATGATGGATAATACACTCACAGAACTTAAAGCCAACCGGAATATCAATGGTATAATCGATAAATGGGTCATGCCACAATCCAATCAAAAAATTGCCAGGCTGGAGCAATTCATATTCTGGTTGATCATCACCCTAACTGCCGTGGCCCTTATCCTTCTAATCATTTACATATGGAATCAAAAGCTAAAAAAATCCGTTCATAACCAGACGTTAAAATTACATTTATTAAATAAGGATTTAGAGAAACAACGGCAAAACATTGCTAATGCTGAAGCGTTCAAAGATCAAGTCTTAAACAATATCAATAATGGGATCATTACATTCGATCTCGATTTCATGATTACCAGCTGTAATGCAAAGGCATCAGACATTCTTGAAATTTCCAAGGAAATGATTCTGAATTTTATGAATCATTCACAATTAATGAGGAATTTCGGAGCTTTACATCAAGAACAAAATGGGAATAATCTTACGGGTTCTTTTCGGATCTTGGTATTTGATGAGGAAAATGACCAGAAGGTGATTTCATATTCGATGCATAAGATGTTCAATTCTGAAGATATACAAACCGGATACTTACTTTCCATGAATGATGAGACGGAAAAGAAAACATTGGAGAAAAAATTGGTCACGCAAGAAAAGCTGCACGCCCTTGGTCAACTAGTTGCAGGTGTCGCACATGAAATAAGGAATCCTTTGACATCGATTAAAACATTCATTGATTTACTTCCGAGTAAATATGATAATCCTCAATTCCGACAAGTTCTAATGGAGCACTTGCCTACTGAAGTTAACCGTTTGAATGCGATTGTTACCGATTTAATTGAATATGCACGTCCGCGTCCGCCAAATATTACAAATTGCCACGCTCATGAACTTATATCCTTACTTGCTTTTCATAAGGTGACAATGGAAAAAAAACAAATAAATTTCGAGCAGACGATTGAGGAGGACGTTATTTTTTATATAGATTTACAACAAATTCAACAAGTACTTCTTAACTTGGTGTTGAATTCGATTCATGCCGTTGAAGAAACAAAGGAAAAGACCATTAAAATCTCCATTGATAAAGAGAACGAAAAGACAGGGCGGATTACCATATCCGATACGGGAAAAGGGATGAAACAGGAGGAACTGAACCATATTTTCGAGCCGTTTTTTACAAATAAAGAAAAGGGGGTCGGTTTGGGACTAACGTTATCGTATAGGTTAATTAAAGAAAATAACGGAGATATCCATGTAAAAAGTTATCCTAATACAGGTACGAAATTCACCATTTCACTACCTTTATATATCGAATAGAAGCCTGGAAAGAGGGGGAGTTATATGAAAATGCGAGTATTGGTGATTGATGATGAACCTGCTATTTGCACTGCTCTTAGCTTTGCGTTGGAAGATTCTTATCAGGTCGTGGCAACCACTGACCCGGATGAGGGGCTCCGGAAGATCGACAATCAACCTTTTGATATTCTATTACTAGATTTGAGAATAGGAAATAAAAGTGGACTTGATGTCCTGCAGAAAATCAAACAAATAGCACCTAACGTAACAGTCATCATGATGACTGCCTATTCATCCATTGAAACTTCCATCGAGGCCATAAAAAAGGGGGCCTACTACTATATTGAAAAGCCAATTAATATTGAAGAACTTTCTTTGCTCTTGATGAGGGCAGCCGAATTCAAACAGATGTCCAATCAATTGGAGACATTACATGAAGAATTGGGGATTCAAAAGGGATTTGGTAACTTTCTTGGTAACAGCAAGGCGATGCAGCGTATTTTCTCAATGATCGAAAGAGTGAAAGATATTGATTCCAGTGTTCTTATCACGGGTGAAAGTGGTACTGGAAAAGAGCTTGTAGCCCGGAACATCCATACGCTAGGAAGAAGGAAAAACAATCCAATGCAGATTGTCAATTGCGCAGCAATTCCTGAGATGCTGCTGGAATCGGAGTTGTTCGGTTATGAGAAGGGAGCATTTTCCGGTGCAACACAAAGGAAGGAAGGGAAATTCGTTGCTGCTAATGGAGGCATCCTTTTTCTCGATGAGATTAGTGAAATGCCCCTTCCTCTTCAAGCCAAATTATTACGAGTATTGCAGGAACGGGAAGTGACGCCTCTTGGATCCAATGCAAAAATCTCATTGGATGTCCGTATTATAAGTGCAGCCAATAAAAACTTGGAACAAATGGTGATGGAAGGGGAATTTAGGGAGGATTTGTATTTCAGGCTTAATGTCATTCCCATCACGATGCCGCCTCTAAGAGATAGAAAAGAAGATTTACCGATCCTTATGGATTATTTCATAAAAAAGCACGCTAAGGATATGAATCGTGAAGATAAGACGTTCTCGGCAGCCGCACGTCGGATTTTACTGGATTACCATTACCCTGGCAATGTCCGTGAACTTGGTAACATCATAGAATATGCTGTCGCCCTATCGAACTCGAAAAAAATGGAGGATACCGACTTGCCGCAATATGTTCAAGAACAGAAGTTCATTCTTCAGCAGGGCGGCAATGACGAAGATTTTAATAGTTTCAAAATCCCTATCGGAATATCCATGAAAGAGATTGAAGAAAAAGCCATAACGGCCACACTTCAATACTGTAAAAACCATCGGCAAAAAACAGCTCAAATCCTAAAGATTTCTGAAAGAAGCCTTCGTGATAAAATCAAGCTCATTTCAAAAGGAGAATAAAAGGCTCATCGTGTTAATCGGCATTTTTTTCTGGATAACCGGCAAAAATTGCCGATTTATACGTGTATATCATTCAATAAATCGGCAGGATTTGCGTTTTAAAGCAGAAAATCGACTTGGCATGGTATTTGCATCTAAAATACATTAAGAAAGGAGGGCCACGATGAAGAATGGAGCACTCTTTATAAAAGTCGCTTTGTTATTTTGTTTCATGACAGGATGTTCTTTTATGAATGAGCAGCAGGAAATATCTAAACCTGCTACTACCTTGATTCAGAGTCAACTAACTTCTGAAGGACAGGATTTAAATAATAGGATGATAATCATTGGAACTGGAGATATGACAGGTGTTTATTTTTCGTTAGGACAAAGATTATCAAATATGTATGAAAAATATAATGGAACCGTGTCAGGTACCCAGGTAACCCATGCTTCCATCGAAAATACTGAATTGGTTAGCAGCCATCGCGCAGAAATTGGTTTTACCACAGTGGATGTACTGGATTTGCCTGAAACGGATAAATCCAAGTTAAGAGCTTTAACGGCCCTATATTCCAATTATGTACAAATTGTTACTACTAAACAAAATGGTATTGATTCCTTAGAGGATTTAGTTGGGAAACGCATTAGTGTGGGAACGGCGGGAAGCGGTACAAGGCTTATTGCAGAGCGGATACTGTTAGAATCTAATTTACCGACTGATCAATTGAATTTATCCTATCTTTCTTTTTCTCAATCTGCAGAAGCATTACGAAATGGTACTATTGATGTGGCTTTCTTTTCTTCGGGGATTCCGAATAATGAAATCGCTTTCATATCCAAGCGGACCGAACTATCTTTTATTCCAATCCCGGGTGACATCATTGAAGGTCTTCAAAAACAATATGGAGTTTATACCCATGATGAAATTCCCAGAGATACATACAGTGGAATGAAAAAAAATGTCCAAACGATTTCAATTAAAAATGTCCTGGTGACCTACAAGGAAATGTCTGATCCTCATGCATACAGTCTTGTGAAAACATTATATGAACATCTGCCTGAACTACAGCATGCACATCCAGCTGCTTCTGATATTTCAATAAATGAAGCAAC
Organism: Peribacillus sp. NPDC076916; assembly: GCF_050269675.1. Taxonomy (NCBI): domain Bacteria; kingdom Bacillati; phylum Bacillota; class Bacilli; order Caryophanales; family Bacillaceae; genus Peribacillus; species Peribacillus sp. NPDC076916. The sequence goes on along the minus strand of NZ_JBNNIU010000012.1, from coordinate 50,533 downwards.
TAAACAAGTGCCACTTGATTTTCATCCAGGGGCCATGAATTATTTTAACGAACAAGGAATTATTGAAGATCAATGAAAAAACAGGGGGTAATGACTATGAAAAAACTGCTGACTCTTTTATCAATAATAGTATTGATCGCTCTTGCGGGATGTGGTAATCCTACTCCGCAAAAACCGGGGGAATCCGTCCAAACGGGTGCGGGTGAAAAAGGAGAGAAAAAAATAACGATTGCCGGTAATGGCGGTGTCATTGAAAGTGCCATCAGGGATGTGATTGCACCAAAGTTCAAAGAAGAAACGGGAATCACTGTTAATTATATTTCCGGTTTATCAGGTGAAATTTTATCCAAAGTGGAATTACAGAAGAACGCTCCGCAAATAGATGTTGCCCTTTTTGTACCGGTTGATGTAATTCGCGCTAAGGAGAAGGAACTGATCGTACCAATTGATGAGTCCAATGTTCCCAATATGAAATCGGTGGATCCACGTTTCATTCCGATTGAAAATGCTGCCGCGCCAGCATTCGGTTTAGTCATTGCACCAGCCTATAATACGGAAACCTTTAAAAAGAATGGGTTAAAACCAATTGAATCTTGGAATGATCTTGTATCACCTGATTACGAGGGTAAAACGGCATTTTCAGATATTACGAATGACTGGGGTTTCAATACCCTTAATGGTCTGGCGATTTCAAACGGCGGCAGTACGGAAGATATGGAACCAGGTCTTGAAAAAGCGAAAGATCTTGCAGCTTATTCCAATACCTTTTATAAAAACTCAACGCAAATGATGCCAGCTGTCCAACAAGGAGCTGCTGACGTAACGGTCATGGGAAGTTACTCCATAGGTGAACTAGCCGTTTCAGGTATTCCCATTAAGATGGCCGTACCAAAAGAAGGTGTACCGCTTCAAGCTTTTAGTGCTGGTCTCGTGAAAAATACGCCAAATAGCAAAGAAGCCCTTGAATTCATCAACTATGTAATCAGTGAAGAAGCGCAAGCTTTAATTTCCGAAAAAGGATTTTATCCAACTGTAGAAGGAATGAAAATTCCAGAGAAATATGAAGAGTCAATCGGCCTTAAAGCAAGTGATAAAACATTCAAACCTGATTTCGCCAAGTTTGCCGAAATCCGCGCAGAGGTGTCAGACAGATGGGCGAAAGAGGTTACTCCTGAATTAGGGAAAAAACTCAAATAAAAAGGAGCGTGTTGATCACATGGAATTATTAAAAAAAGATGTGGAAATGAATAGGCAACACCTGGAGGCAGTTCAGGGGTTTGGGTCAAACAAAAATGATGTAGAGATAAAAGGCGCGTTTAAACAATTTGGAACGAACGTTGTACTGAATGGCATTGATCTGGAGGTGAAACAAGGAGAGTTACTTACTCTTCTTGGGCCTTCAGGGTGCGGAAAGTCCACAACCTTGAACCTAATAGCTGGGTTCCTCGATGCAGATCGGGGAGAGGTCCATATTAAAGGCAATAATGTGACGAAAGTTCCGCCTTATAAGCGAGATTTAGGGATGGTTTTTCAAACATATTCACTTTTTCCTCATATGACAGTCTATGAAAATCTCAGTTTTGGCTTGAAACTGCGCAAAGTTAGTAAAACTGAGCAAAAAAAGAAGATAAGTAAAGCGCTTGAATTAGTGAAAATGTCAGGATTGGAGAATCGTTATCCAAGGGAATTATCAGGAGGTCAGCGTCAGCGTGTTGCAATTTCCAGAGCACTTGTAGTTGAGCCGGAGCTCCTATTGCTTGACGAGCCGCTTTCAAATCTTGATGCAAAGTTACGCCATGAACTTAGGGCCGAGATAAAGCGCTTACAAAAGGAGATTGGCGTAACGACCATTTTTGTGACCCATGATCAAGAAGAAGCTCTTTCCATGTCAGATCGAGTTGTGGTCATGAATGCAGGGAAAATTGAACAAATCAGTACTCCGACTGAGATTTACAATCATCCCAAGACTGAATTCGTGTTTCAATTCATCGGAAAATCGAATTGTTTTGAAGGGAATGTGTCTGCTGTGGATAAGCGGAAAGTTTCAGTCAAGATAGGACCTGATATCACTCATGTCGATGCAAACAACATCATGGGAAATGATAGTGATTTGAAAACTGGTGATGAAGTGAAGCTATATATTAGACCAGAAAAACTGCAAATAGTTTCTCTTGAAGAAAAATCTGCCTCTCCATTGGATTTCCAACATGCTAAGATCAGCCAAATTAACTATCTTGGTACCTCTTGGGAAATCAATGTTCTATTACATGGGAAAAGTATTCAAGTATTGACTTCCGCCTTCGATTCATCATGGCAAAATGGAAGTGAGGTGCTGATTGGATGGAGCCCATCAGAAGTTATGCTAGTCAAGAAATAGAACAGGAAACGAATCCTATCGAACCGCAAAAGGAACCTAAAATAAAGAAAAGGAAAGTCTGGGTTCCGGGATTACTCCTTTTAACGCCGATTCTGCTTTTCATATTTGGTTTCTTTGTCATACCGATGTTATACATTTTATATTTAAGCTTCATATCGACAGATAATCTTGGAGGAGCGGATGCAGTTTATAGCCTGAAAAACTATACACAACTATTTACCGATAGCTATTACTTATCTTCTTTATGGCTGACAGTGAAAATCAGTTTATATTCGGTCTTGGTTGCTTTATTTCTTGGATATCCGGTAGCTTTGACGATGGCCAAAAGTTCAGCGCGGATCAGAGGGTATATCACTCTCTTGATCGTGTCACCGCTCTTGGTAAGTATAGTTGTCCGTAATTTTGGCTGGTATCTATTGCTATTGCCTAACGGAACGATTAATCAAACCTTGATGGCCCTTGGCATAATTGATGCGCCATTGAAACTATTGTTTTCGGAAATCGGGGTTGTGATAGGGCTATCCAATGCATATCTTCCTTTCATGATCTTATCCATCGTTGCCAGTTTATATAATATTGATCCTTCTCTGGATAAGGCAGGAGCAATACTTGGGGCAAGCCCATTCAGAAGGTTCTTTTCGATTACATTGCCGTTAAGTATCCCTGGTATCGTATCTGGCTGCATTCTCGTATTCAGTTTATCAATGAGTGCTTATGTTACGCCTGCACTAATGGGAGGAGCCAATGTGCCCGTGATGCCTGTTGTCATCTATGATCAAATAAATAACTTGCTGCATTGGACATTCGGATCTGCTCTTTCTTATATTCTATTAGCAACCACTGTCATATCAGTGGCCGTCTTTACCAGGGTGTTTGAAAAAGGGAAATTCAAGGAGGTATTCCGATGATGAAAACGTTTGGCGGCCTTCGGATTGCCGTAGCCGTGTTGGCAATTATCTATATCTTGATACCGCTCATTGTCGTTATTCCCGCTTCTTTCACAAGTGCCAATTATCCAAGTTTTCCGGCTGAAGGCTTTTCACTGCAATGGTATTCCAAGATCTTGGAGCGTCCTGAATTTTTGGAAGCCTTTTTGAACAGTGCGAAGTTCGCAGCATTGGCTGCCCTTTTCTCCGTCATATTCGGAACTTTGGGTGCCCTTGGCATCGCAAAGTATGATATACCTGGAAAATCATATATTACGGCCCTTTTAACTTCTCCACTAAGTGTGCCGCAATTAGTCTTGGGGATTGCACTTTTAATGTACTTTACACCAATGATGCTTGCCGGTACGTCTACAGGATTTTTAATTGCCCATATCGTCATTTGCATACCCTATGTTATGCGGCTCGTATTAACCGGTTTAAGTGGATTTGATTATAATCTCGAAAGGGCTGCGGCCATACTTGGAGCGAATCCACTAACAGTTTTCATGAAAGTGACATTGCCGCTAATAGGATCCGCGGCCATCTCAGGCGGATTATTCGCATTTTTGACATCTTTTGATAATGTAACGGTCTCTCTCTTTATGGTATCACCGGAAATGAGAACGCTGCCGATCGAAATATTCTCGCAAATGCAGGATGCCTACAATCCAATTGTTGCATCCGTGTCAAGTGTGGTTATTTTCATATCTGTCCTTCTGATCGTCATACTTGAAAAAATTCAAGGTGTCGGGAAAGTTTTTGGTGGTTCCCATCATACTAACGGGTAAAAACGAGATGAATGATATGACAACCGATCATGGTGGTTAAGTTCTGATTTTTTCGAAGAAAACTCATCCAAATGTTCCATTCAAATGAGCCAAACACCTTTTGGCAGCCAATAGTGGAGCCGTTAGGACAGGGACAGAGGGATTAACTTGCTTTGCGATATGTTCCATACTATATTGTGAAAGCAAAATCACTTCTGTCTTTCCGTCCAATTGTTCCACCATCTTTTTAACCCGATCGTCATGTTCCTTTCTTTTTCCTTGTGATAATAAATGGATGATCCCGGGATCCACCAATGATTCGATCATACAGTCAGGATTCTTATTTAATAAGTAATTTTGAAGGGCGATCGGCGTTTCTTTTACGGTTGAAACCAGGCCGATGCTAGCATAGCGAAGCGCTTCATCAAGCATGGCCTCGTCTGAACGAAATAACTTAACAGGGTATAGAGGTTGCAAGATTGAAGTGATGTCATTAAAAGCAGAGCAAGTAAGTTGGATGCATGAAACATCAGAATCATGCGCTATATTCACTAATGCAGAAAAGCGGCGGATGATTTCCGGAGTCAACTTGCCGCTCTTTTCCATCAAGGCGAGCAGACCTGTGTCCATGAAATGAAGGAGTTCAATGTTTGGAGCAACAGTCTGAAAGGCCACTTCAATTGGTTGTAGTGCAGTTGTGGTTGCGTGAATCAGTGCGATTTTCACAAAAAAACCTCCTTTTTCTTTCATCATTATATCTAGCAAAATCATAAAATGCCATTATATAACATGCAGATGGTTCTTTTCCAATTTACTATTATGAAAGGAAGTGAGAAGCATGGAGAAAGAGGCCCTGGACGACCTTAGGCAGGTAATTCCAAATGACAGAATGTTCCTTGATTTGGCAGAAAGGTATTGTTATAGCTATGACGCTTCTTTTGGGGAATATTTACCTGAAATCGTTATACAGCCAAAAAATGCGGAGGAAATCAGTGAAGTGATTAAATTGGCCAATACTCACGGAATACCTGTTTACCCAAGGGGATCTGGAACTTCGTTAAGTGGAGGCCCATTACCTGTTAAAGGAGGAATGGTTCTTGATATGACCCTTTTACGGGATAAATTGATCATTGATCGGGAAAATATGCTTGCCATTGTTTCTCCAGGTGTGATTACGGCAAATATCCATAAAAAGGCTGAAGAAGCCGGCTTGTTCTATCCCCCGGATCCAAGTAGTTCCAACGTTGCCACGATAGGCGGGAATCTATTAGAAAATTCCAGTGGCCCAAAGGGATTGAAGTACGGAACGACAAAAGAATATGTGATAGGCCTGGAGGTGGTCACCCCTACGGGAGAAATCATTCGCACGGGCGGAAAGACCGTAAAAAATGTAACAGGGTATGATTTGACCCGATTGATCGTAGGATCGGAAGGTACCCTTGGCATCGTTACTGAGGCAACCATCCGCTTAATACCAAAACCTCAATCTAAACAAACATTTGTCGCCCACTTCAATCATTTGATAGACTCTGGCCATGCCATTACCAGCATTTTATCGTCAGGGATTCTACCATCTGCCCTGGAACTGATGGATAACGCGTGTATCCGTGCTGTCGAAAGCTATCGGCCTTCAGGATTGCCTCTACAGGCAGAAGCCATCCTGATCATAGAAATAGATGGTCACCCATTGGCAATCGAGGAGGAAATCAATAAATGCGCCGATATTTGCAAGGCGGAGGGTGCTTCCTACGTCAAGATAGCGGAGACAGAGGAAGAATGCCAAACTATTTGGAGTGCGCGTAAATCTGTTTCCCCGGCCATAACACAAATGGGTCCTACAAAAATTTCTGAAGACGCGACCGTTCCACGCAGTCAAATACCGGCGATGATGGAGAGATTAAACAATATCCGGGAGAAATACGGGTTGAACTTGGTTGTATTCGGCCATGCAGGGGATGGCAATTTACATCCGAACATCATTACCGATAAACGAAATATTACGGAAATGAAAAAAGTGGAGCTTGCAGTCAGTGAAATTTTTGAAGCCGCAATCGAACTAGGAGGGACACTTTCCGGGGAACATGGTATCGGTACTTTAAAGTCACCTTATATGAAAATGGAATTAGGAATAACAGGGGTGAATATGATGAAAAAAATTAAAGAAGCATGGGATCCCAATAATATCCTGAATCCAGGAAAGATTTTTCCTGATAAAGGCCAGACGAGGGTCGTGTTGGTTACATGAGTCCATCCGTCAAACCGAACGAGACAAATGCAGTAGCCCATAATTTATATTCAGATGCCTATGATTGGACAAACCAATGCGTAAAATGCGGTTACTGTTTACCAGCTTGTCCTACATATGAATCAATGGGAGTGGAATCCGCCTCTCCACGCGGTCGAATTAATCTAGTGAAAATGGCAGCCGAAGGGAAAATAGATTTCCAAAAAGATTTAGCTGAACCGATCGATCTATGTTTAGGCTGCCGTGCTTGTGAAACGGCATGTCCTGTCGGTGTGCCATACGGACATATACTGGAAGCGGCAAAAGAAGCCATTGAAAACTCCCCGTCAGGCAACAAAAAAAACAAAATGAACAAGATCAAAAAACTGGCTTTGGTTCATCTTTTTCCATATCCAAATCGGATGAACAGAATTGGTAGTGCAGTACAGTTCTATCAAAAAACAGGAATATCCAAGCTTATCCGTTCATCGAATGTACTGCAAAAGGTTTCCCCAGCCCTTGCACAATTAGAACAAGCACTTCCAGCCATCGAGTCGTCCTCCAAACGAATTCGGACAGGTACGATAATGCCGGCAAAAGGGGAAACGAAATTAAAAGTGGCATTTTTTGCTGGGTGTATCATGGATTCCATGATGTCACGAATAAATCGTCTCACCATTGAGCTGCTCACCTTAGCAGGTTGTGAGGTCATTCTCCCTGAAAATCAGAATTGCTGCGGTGCACTGCATTCCCATCAAGGTGAAACAAACCAAGCGAAAGCATTGGCAAAGAGGAATATCCAAGCCTTCATGCAATCAGATGCTAATGTAATTGTAAATAACGCAGGAGGCTGCGGTGCTTCGCTTCTTGAATATGGACATTTATTGGCAGATGATCACGAATGGGCTGGGGCGGCAAGGGCTTTCTCGGAAAAATCAAAAGACATCAGTCAAATTCTTCATCAATTGGGGCCTCTCCCCTTTACTGAAGAATGGCAAGGCATCGTTTCCTATCAAGATTCATGTCATTTACGCAATGTTCAAAAGGTCCAAAAGGAACCTCGTTTACTATTGCAATCCATACCTGGAGTTTCTTATGCGGAAATGGAAGGGTTTGACCGTTGCTGTGCATCTGGAGGCATTTACAATCTTCTTCACTTTGATGAATCAATGAAAATTCTAGATGATAAAATGAAGAACCTAAAAGATACAAAAGCCGCTACAGTAGTGACCGTAAACCCTGGCTGCCAAATGCAAATGAGCATTGGCATTCAAAGGGAGGGGGCAGCAAACCAAATCAAAAGTATGCACCTTGTTGAAATACTTGCCAAGGCCTGCGGCTTGGATTGATAAAGAGGATATTAAAACTTCATAAGGCAATACTCGTCAGCATTATCGCACTTATGGGAAAATGCTGACGTTTTTTATTTTTCAATTAATTAATGACCCATGTTAGGGAATATAATGATTGATGAAAAACTCCTTGTAGATTAATAATGCAGTGCCATATATATGGATGAAAGATTGATTATGTTAGTGCACAGTATGTTAATTGCATGTAAATACATATGAAAAAAACCGTTCAATTTTCTGAACGGATCATCAAATTAGATGTGTTAGTAAATGAACTTAAATTCCTGTTTTTATGCCAAAACCTATTAAAATTAAGCCAGTTGATTTTTGGAATGCTTTCTGGAATTTAGAGTTGTTCATCCATTTTTTTGCGTAATCAATTAGAAAAACAAGAAAAAGAAACCACAATACAGCAAGAAAGGTTAAGATGAACGCTAATATAATCAATTGCTGGTTTACATTTCCGTTCAAATTGATAAATTGAGGCATGATTGTTATATAAACTAAAACGGTCTTTGGATTAAGAATATTATTAAGTAATGCTTGCATAAAGGAATCTTTATTATGCCGGCTTGAATACTTCGTAGGTGTATTTGCTTGTGCTTGAATTTCTTTTAATGAAAAAGCGCTTTTAGCAAAAAAACTTTTTATCCCTAAATAAATTAAGTAGGCGGCTCCCAAATATTTGATTGTACTGAACAGAATCACGGACTTTGCAATGACAACAGATAGTCCAAGAATAGCAATAAGCGTCCAAAAAGAAAGTCCCGTTGCCATTCCGAGAACGGTATAACGTCCGGCTTTTGGACCATAGCTAAGCGTGTTTTTCACTAAGAGCATGGTATCTGCTCCAGGAATAATAACCATCATTGCAACTATTGATATGTATGTAAGTAAGCTATCCATACTATTTCTCCCTTCCCTTCAATAGGGGTTACTAAAGTAACTACTTATGTAAGTATATTAGATGAAAATGGAAATCGTCAACAGATTTTGCTAAAATATTAGTTACAAAGGTAGCAACTACGGTTGTGTGGAGGGTTTATGAAAGAAAACATTTTAGACACATTAAAAAATCTGAATTTTACCGAATATGAAGCGAAAGCATATCTTGCCTTATTGGAAGAATCGCCATTGACAGGCTATGCAGTTGCAAAAAACTCCGGTGTACCACGTTCAAGAATATATGAAATACTGGACAGTCTCGCAATAAGAGGAGATATTCTAGTTAGTCCTGGAAACACTCCACAGTATACTCCCGTACCTGCAAGCGAGCTAATAAAAAACCGCCGCATGAAAGCAGAAGAAAACTTTGAACTGGCAGAAAAATCATTAGCGGAGTTTGAACGTTCTGCAAATGATCGTGAAAACATTTGGAACATCATGGGGCGTAATGAAATACTCGATAAGGTAAAAGCTTGTATATTATCTGCTAAAAAAAGAATACTCTTAGAGATTTGGGAAGAAGAATTCGAAGTATTAGAGTCAGAACTAAGACAGGCTGCAAATAAAGGAGTCAATGTCACAATTATTGCCTATGGTGAAATCGTCTGTGATTTTGCTAATGTTTACCTTCATTATATGGGTCATGAAATTACAGAAGAGTATGGTGGGCGATGGCTTGTTATTAGTGGAGATGATTCAGAAGTGGTAGCAGGTATTGTCTCGCTTGGTAAAGATAGCCGTGCAGCATGGACCATGCATGTAGGTTTGGTCATGCCCATTACAGAAGTCATGATTCATGATTTGTATCTCATGGAAATCATGGAGAAACATAGGGGACTTTTAGAAGAAAGCTTTGGTGTAAACCTCGCCAATTTACGTAAAAAATTTTCTATCCATCCAGATTATAAAAAACATTACGTGGACTAGATTCGGGTTATTAATTCCTGTTTTTTACAGCATAATAAGAAAGCGAACATTATTGTCAACAATAGGGGCATACATCCAGGCAGGATTTATGCCCTTTAAAGATAAAGTCACTTTTTTGATTGAAGATGCAGCAGATGATTAAGAAATATAACTATATTAAAATAGGGAAACGGGTATAATGAAGAATGGAATAAACCATTCTTGGTAATGGGACTATTATAGTATCGGATTGACATCTTGATATCCGGATTACATAAAGACAGAAGGAGAAATGATTCATTTGGATAATAAAGAAACAAAAGGTATCGAGTTACCTGCCAACTATGAGGAATTAAAAAAATCTGCCAATCGCAAATCTAATTGGAGAGAACGTTTGGATGCGATCGAAGAATTAGGACAGTCAAAAAACAAACAAGTGATCGACATTCTCACACATATCATGAATAGTGATTCTGTATATAAAGTTCAAGAGGCTGCATACCGACAACTGAAAAGATTAGGCGAAGATGTCCAATTGCCACCAAGGAAAAAGGGCGATCTGGTTAAAGGATTAACCAAAATCTTAGTAAGGATCAAGAAGAGTTTACCAGAAAATCACTCATATACTGAATTCAAAGATAAACTTCAGAAAATGAGAATGGATATATATGATACCTATGAGGGTGAAAAAGGGGCAGATTTTGATAAGTGGTTAGAAAATACTTGGTCTGCGTTATCGAAAAGATAACATTCATTCAAAAGGAAAACAAATAAGATTGGATTTAGGAGCAAAATTTTTGCTCCTTTTTGTTTACCAATAAAATAGGAATACATGTATATCCCTCCCCTTTTTTAAACCATCGAATGGGACACTCTCTTGCATACAAGGATTAAATGACCGAGAGCCTTTAAAGCACAATTCAAGAAAAACCACATTTCCCATGTGCTCAGCACACACTAGAATAATTCTATTTCTATATAAACACATTTTTTTTATAAATCAACATAATGATATTAATAGAATGAATGAACTCATAGAAGACCAGGGGGAAGACAAGTGAATCAAATGTATACTATCCTTGAAGAAATTCAATCGACATCCATGGAGTGTGTATTGGCTACCATCATTCATGTGGAAGGTTCAGCATACTTGCGTGAAGGTACCTCCATGCTTATAAAAAAAGATGGTACATCTTCAGGCGTTATTAGTGTTGGGTGTATCGAGGAAGATCTTATTCTTCATTCTTGCAGAGTGTTTGAAAGGAAAAATACAGAGACCTTTGTATATCAAATGGAAAGTGATGAAGATCCAGAATGGGGAATTGGAACAGGTTGTAACGGAACTCTCTATATATTACTGGAGTATGTGGACCATAAATTAAAAGAAAATCTTTCATATGTATTGGCTTCCATTAAAGAAGCTAAGGTGATCGTCCATCAAATTGAGTTAGATGATGATTGGAACTTATTGGGGTATTCTTTCCGGCCAAAGGATGAGTATACTAATGAACGCAAAGAAAATGATGTTAGCTTTATTTATAGGCAAAAGATTATACCTAAACCGCGTTTAATCATTTTTGGAGCTGGATGTGATGTATATCCAGTTGTCACTATGGCTACCTCAATAGGGTTTTCAGTTACTGTTTGCGATTGGAGGTCCGAGCTTTGTAACGAAAATAATATACCCGACGCAGTTAGCCATATTATAGGATTCCCATCTGAAATTATGGAACAATTATCTTTAAAAAAAGATGATTATGTTATCATCATGACTCATAACTTTCAGAGAGATAAAGAAATACTTTCACTAATAATGAATCAGCCATTATCCTATATAGGCATTTTAGGTTCCAAAAAACGTACAGCCAGTTTATTTGACACGAAACCCCCTAATAATATACACTCACCTATCGGTTTATCAATTGGAGCTAAGGGCCCTTTCGAGATTGCAGTTAGCATTATAGCCGAATTAATTCAGCATAAAAGTATGAAGGGACATCCCGAATGAAAATAACTGGGGTATACCTGGCCGCTGGAAATAGTAATCGAATGGGTATAAATAAATTAGCATTGCCATTAGGAAATAAAGAAATGGGACGATGGGGATTAGAAAAAGCGATTCTATCTGAACTTAACGGTATTATCATTGTTTCGAATCATTTAAACCACCTGGATTTATCAGGTTTTAGTTCTGAAAAAATAATTACGGTAGAAATTAAAGAACCTGAAGCAGGTCAATCCCATTCACTCCAAACAGGTATACGATCAGCAAACAACATACATTCGGACGCCGTAGTAATTTTACTTGCTGATCAGCCCTTTATAACAACAAATATGATAAACAAACTCATCGAAATATACAAACGAAACCCTAATTACTCCTTTGTTGCCTCTAGTTTTCATGGTTGTATACGACCTCCCATACTTATTGACAAAGATCTCTTTTCCGACATTCACCTTTTACGAGGAGACCGAGGCGCAAGACAGATTCTAATGGCGAAGAGAGAACAGGGGATACTTGTTCCTTTTTATGTGGAAAAATGGTTTGTTGATATTGATAATATGGAAGAATATCTTTTTTGGAAAAACAAAATAGATAACAATTAAAAAGAATAATAATGAAAATGAGGAGACTATATGGATATTATCGGAAAAGGGGTAATTCGAAAAGATGCTTGGGAAAAGGTGACAGGGCAGGCGATTTACACAGGAGATCGAGTAGAAGTGAAAATTCTCCATGTTAAAAAGGTAATTAGTCCTTATGCACATGCCCTTATTAAACATATCAATCTAACCAAAGCTGAAAAAGTTCCAGGTGTTCGTGCAATCATAACAGGTGGGAATTTACCACTAACAGGAGAAGAAATCAGGGATCGGTACCCCATAGCTCAAGATAAGGTCCGCTATCATGGTGAAGTCGTAGCACTTGTTGTTGCTGATACAAAGAAACAAGCAAAGATTGCCGCTGACAATATTCAAGTTATCTATGAACCTTTAGCCGTAGTCAATTCACCAATGGAAGCTTTAAATCCCAATTCCCCTCTACTCCACCCAGATTTAGATACTTATAAAAAAATATCCGAGGTATTTCCCGAGCCAGGCACAAATATAGCAAATCGAACCAAAATCAGAAAAGGCGACAGAAAAACAGGTTGGCAAGAGAGCGAAATCATTATTGAGGAAAAGTTTTCTTTTTCCCCCTCCGACCATGCAGCCATGGAAACAAGATGTTCTTTAGCGGAAATTCAATCAGATGGCAAGATTATTATCACTTCTTCTTCTCAAGCTCCCTTCATGATCAAGCGTTTGATAAGTGATTACTTTGATGTTGAAATTGGCAACGTCATAGTAAACACTCCACTTGTTGGAGGGGCATTCGGTGGTAAAGCCTCGGTCCAACTTGAACTATTAGCTTATATCGCTTCAAAGGCCGTTAATGGCAGGCTAGTAAAAGTTGAAAATAGTCGTGAAGAGGATATTTTGACATCACCTTGTCATATTGGATTAGATGCTACCATTAAATTAGGTTGTACACAATCTGGTTTGCTAAAGGTCGCAGAGCTGACGTATTTATGGGACGGGGGAGCATATGCCGACAAAGCTACAGATCTAAGCCGTGCTGGTGCTGTGGATTGCACCGGACCTTATAATATAGAAAATATTTGGTGTGACTCTCTCTGCATGTATACAAATCATCCATATGCCTCGCCTTATCGAGGTTTCGCCCATTCAGAAGTTCTGTTTGCTTTTGAGCGGACTATGGATTCTCTTTCAAAAAAGCTTGGAATGGATCCACTTGAACTGCGTGAAATGAATGCGATCCTCCCAGGACACTCCACCCCAACACAAGTTAAATTGAATTCGAGCACGGTGGGTAATCTTCCTGAATGCATACAGGTGCTTAAGAAAAAAATGAAATGGGAAGAGGGCCAATTAGTTAAAATAAACGACAAGATTATAAGGGCAAAAGGGATCGCTTGTATATGGAAAACTTCAACGATCGATACCAACGCTGGATCTGGTGTGATTTTAACCTTTAATCCTGATGGCAGTGTAAACCTTATGTCAGGAGTAGTAGAAATCGGTACAGGAACGAAAACGATATTAGCACAGATTGTATCAGATAAATTAAAGGTCCCCATTGATCGTGTAAACGTTCAGTTGAAGGTAAATACACAAAATACACCAGAACATTGGAAAACGGTAGCAAGCCGTGGAACATTAATGGCAGGAAGGGCTGCGATTCAAGCCGCGGAAGATGCTCTTTTACAAATAAAGAAACTTGCTTCTTGTGTATTACGAGCTCCAATTGAAGACATCGTCCTTGGACAGGAAAGGGTCTTTATGAAAGGGGAACCGAATATAGAAATTCCTTTCAAACGGCTAGTGTATGGGTATACATATCCTGACGGAAGCACGATTGGAGGACAAATCATCGGTAGAGGGCAATATACCATCCCACATATAACAAATTTAGATCCCGATACAGGTGCAGGCAGACCAGGTCCTGAATGGACTGTTGGCGCACAAGGGGTAGAAGTAGAGTATGACATAAATGAATATACTTACAAGATAGTAAGGGCAATATCTGTCATTGATGCAGGAAAGGTTCTGAATCAAAAAACTGCAGAAGGACAAATAATGGGTGCAATGAGCATGGGCATAGCATTTGGTGGGCGTGAAACATTCTATTTCGATCAGCTTGGCAGAGTATTGAACCCTCAACTCAGAACCTATAGACCGCTAAGATATGGAGAAAACCCTGAATATATCTGTGAATTTGTTGAAACACCACAATTAGATGCCCCATATGGCGCAAGGGGCCTTGGGGAACATGGGCTTCTTGGTATGCCAGCTGCCTTAGGTAACAGTTTATCTTTGGCGGCTGGGATTCCTTTGAACCAGTTGCCATTACTTCCTGAACTCATTTGGAGGGGGAAAAGAGGGAGAAGAGCGTAATGTTACCTTATAATTTTGATTATTATAAACCTCGATCGATAAAAGAGGCGATTGAACTTTATCAACTATTAAAATTACAAGAAAAAAAAACTATGTATTATGGTGGGGGGACTGAAGTTTTAACATTAGGACGTTTAAATTTTATATACCCCGATGCGATTATTGATTTAAAAGGGATTCCCGAATGCAATGCATTCGGTTTTCAACACCAAGAACTGATCATTGGCTCAACATTGAGTTTACGCGCAATCGAAGAAAATAGGCTATTTCCGCTATTAGCGGATACTTCAAAAGAAGTTGCTGATTATACATCAAGAAATAAAATCACTATAGGTGGAAACATATGTGGTCAAATTTTTTATAGAGAGGCAGTTCTTCCATTTTTATTATCAGATAGTACTGTCATTATTGCAGGGCCAAAAGGAACGAGGAAAGAATTTATTAATGAAGTTTTCCATAAAGAGCTACGACTTGACGAAGGGGAATTTCTCGTACAAATTATAACAGAAAAAGAATATACGAAAGCTAAACACATTAGTGTAAAGAAGAGGCAGCAATGGAAAACGGGATATCCGCTTTTAACAGTTGCCTCATTAAAAAAAGAAGGATATATTCGATTTGCATTCAGCGGGGTATGTCCATTTCCTTTTCGGTCAATTCAAATGGAAAACAAACTAAATGATAAGAGATTATCTATTAAAGACCGAATTTTAAACTCTTTTGAGTTTTTACCAGCTCAGGTTTTAAACGATATAGAAGGATCCAATGAATATAGATTATTTGTTTTAGAAAATACCCTTTCATACATTTTGTCATATATAGGTGGTGAGGAACATGAATAGTCATTCGGCGGATCGAAAAATTACCATTCAATTAGAAATAAATAAAGAACGTTATGAGAGGGATATATTGGCATCAGATAAATTGCTAGATGTTCTCCGATATAAAATTGGACTTACAGGAGCTAAACCTGGATGTTTAAATGGAGATTGCGGCGCTTGTACAGTTATAATGAATAACCAGCCAATGAAATCCTGTTTAATGTTAGCCATTGAAGCCATTGATTCAGAAATCCTTACAATTGAAGGCCTCAAGAATACCCCGATCCAGAGAGCATTCGTGGAACATTTTGCTTTTCAATGTGGGTATTGTACATCAGGATTTATAATGATTTGCCAGGCTTTACTCCTTAATGACAGAAACCCAAGCCCTGAAAAAATTGAAACATGGCTTTCTTCGAATATTTGTCGCTGTACCGGATATAAAGAAATTGAAAAAGCCATATATTCAGTAATAGAACTTTTAAATAAAAATCAATCAAATCAGTGACGTTTGCCCGTTTATATGAATAAAATGCCTACATGGGGAGTGGTGATATTGATTGAATCCTGTGTAGTTAATTCAGAAAAAAAAGTAATTCACTCCTTTCAGCGTAATCTCGAAATTACAACAGCCATCCTATTATTAACTGGACAAATCACAATCATTGGCGTGTTTGTAAGACCAGGAAGATTTAGTATCTCATTAGGCGGGCCTCTTTTTGGGGGCCATCGTTTAGAAGGGACGGACCAGTCGCAAGTGGGAAATCTTTTTATCGATATATTGGACATCATCATAGCTATATTATTAATCAATGATGCCATACATGTGACAGGAACATTTATTTCGTCTGGTGATTTCTCAATTAATGTTTCCGGTCCTATATTTGGTTATCCTGAAGTTGTTCCGGCATTGCCAATTGAAGATTATAATTTTTTCAATACGATTGTAAAGAAGCATTATAACGTACCACCAGAATTATTAACTACATTAAAAGGAAATGAGTAAAAATGTCATTAACAGATATTCCTACAATTAAAAGTTCGAGAAACAATGCCTTTCTAATAGCCATTCCCATTATCATCTTCATATTTTTCTTCACTCAGCAAAAGTCCACAGATGTCTAAATTACAATAAACCTAGAAAAGATTGGATTAGAAACATTGAATCATTTACGGATTTAAATACACCCATAAAGATTAGATCATGCATTAAAGAGAGAAAGTACAAGTAAAGTGGATTGATCAAATGACTTTGATACCTTTAGAGTAATGAAGGTTTTAATCATTTCAGAGGTGAGGCCTTTTTGTAGCTTTACCTTTTTTTGTGTTTGATGTTATATGGGGGAGAGATGGAAGCGAATAAATCTCGGACAAAGAATTGAAGGAGTCCATATCCACATCTTTAATAATTCCATTTATGACTAAACTTTAGATAAAAATCTAAAAACACAAGCATTGAATAACAAACTAACATAGAAATGAGAGAGGGATTTGATAGTAATTCCATTTAAACTGTCTATATCGTTATTTTATCCATAGTCTATTCCGAATAAATCCCCATTCTAGCCAGGAACTATGACCTGTCATTATGCTAATAAGGTTTCAAAATACTTTATTCAGGAGGTTGATAAAAGTGGAAAAGAAAAAAATGATAATAAATGGAAAGATGGTATCCTATATCGAGAAAGGCAATGTTAATGATCCCCCAGTACTTTTATTGCACGGGGTACCTGAGTCCAGTCTTTTGTGGAAAGAAATGATTCCATGCATTGTGTCTTGTGGATTTAGAACCATCGCACCGGATCTCCCTGGATTCGGCCAAAGTGAACAGTTTGATGAATCTTCAACCTGGGAAAGATATGAACAGTTTGTATCGGATTTTACAAGGGAACTAAAACTAGATAAATTCCACCTTATTGTACATGACTGGGGCGGACTTATTGGACTGAAATGGGCATGTGATCATCCAGAGAGAATACTAAGTCTCTTTGTTTCAAATACAACCATATCAGTAGATTATAAGTGGCACTCACTTGCTCAGATTTGGAGAACACCAAATGCTGGAGAGAAAATAATGAAGCGCATGTCAGGTGATCCACAAGCTCAAACTGAATTGAAGAAAACGATTCCGAACATAGGTGACGAAATTATGGAAGACTTCTTTCGTGTCTTTAGAACTCCCGAATCTTGTAAAGTCATCTTAGATCTATACCGTTCTGGAAATATAGAAAAGGTAAAATCGTACAATCAAAAACTAAATCAGATCAAAATACCTGTCACAATAATTTGGGGAGAGATGGATCCTTATATACCTTTTGAATTTGCCTACAAGCTCCAGAAAGAAGGTTTCCCACATGCACAGGTTCACATTATTCAAAATGCCGGGCATTTTATCCAAATCGAAGTGCCTGATAAAGTGAATTCTTATATTCAGCAGCATTTTAAAAACGTGTAAACCTTTAGATATATAGAAGGGGAGAAGCGGATGAAACGTCACACTCCCCTTTTCGAACATCATGTTAACCATACTTTATGGATAATCTTATTGTATTATTAAAAGGAGTACCTATAAAATAGAGAAATAGAAAGCCCTAAAGCAGTGAGTCTTTGGACAAAACGCTGCAAGTAGTTGAGTATGAACAATGCTAATTTGTTGAGAGATTATAATATAAAAAAGGCTTTGTTCATTATCGGGAGCTGATTTGCAGCTCTTTTTCTTTTGCAACTATGGGGTAAAAATAGTGTAAGAAAAAATCATTATACATAAATTATATAATTGGGGGAGAGCGAAGATGAAGACTGATAATTTTGATTATATTGAACTTTGGAGAGAATCCATGCTAGATCCTTATGGTAAAATGCCAAATCGACTAAAAGATGATGCCGCAGAAGAAGCTTTTTGGTCCTCCAAAGTGGCAGAAAAAAAACAACATAAAGCGGATCCTTATGCAAAACATGTGCAGCGAGAGTTATTGGCATTATTAAAACAGGATGATCATGTATTGGAAATCGGCCCTGGATGGGGCAATTATACATTCGAAATTGCAAAAGAAGTCAGGAAGCTAACTTGTATAGATAGTTCTAAAAGCATTATCAGTTTTTTAGCATCCCAAGCGAATGAAAAAGGTTTCGAAAACATGGAATTGATTCATGATAAGTGGGAAAGTGATACCAAAAGAGAAAGTTATGATGTAGTATTTGGGTTTAATTGTTATTACCGTATGACAGAAATCGGTCAAATCTTATTAAAAATGAATGAGACTGCAGGCCGATTAGTGATAGTAGGCATGACAACAGGACCAGAAAAACCTCATTATATGGAATTGAAGCAAAGAGGATATACGATCAATTTAAGAAAGCGGGATTACATACACATCTTGAATGTTTTGTATCAACTTGGAATACTGGCGGATTGTAAGATCGTTAAATTAAAAAGTAAAAAAATCTATTCCACCTATGAAGAAATGATTCGTGATAATACGACTAAAATTCTCGACGAACATTTTTCCTATGATGAAGTAAAATCAATCCTTAATAAATATGTGGTGGAAAAAGAAGGAGTTTTTGAATATGAATATCCGTTTCATGCAGCTTTGATGTATTGGAGTCCGAAGTGAAATTAACTTTTCCATTACCATTTTCCCTGAATTCATTATCTTCTTTTTTAAGGTCGTTCAGGAAAAAGGTATTTTTTCTGAAGGATATTCGCAAAATAATAGTAACAAGGCTACAAACCATTGATGGGAAAACGGAGTGTGAATGATACATGAAAGAAATATCCGAAAAGAGATTTTGTGAAACTTGTAAAAAAGAGACCGTACATACAGTAACTGAGGATGCATTGGAAATAGAATATTCCTGTAATGAGTGCGGTCAGCACCAAGACATTTTCAAGACATTTTTTTAGAAAACATTCTAATGGAATTCGCAACCGGACTTTTGCTGCAACCGAAGAAGCTTGACTAAAGTCATGTTTCTTTGGTATTTCAACATGACCTCCCCTAATGGAAAGACTCCCCTCGAATTCTCCGATATTTTTTTGCTTTTTCCCTTACTTAGGAACGAAAATCGACCGCCAATTACTTTCTCAATGATGGGATAATCCAATTAAAAAGACAGTACTCTGGTTGTGAGTGTTGTCTTTTTGGTTTGAAAAGAAAGAGTTTGAATTCTTTTATTCTGGCTTTTACTTTACTCCATTGACGAGACACCATCAAGTAGTCTTACGCCAAGTGGTGGAGCAATTATGAAATCAATTAAATAATACAGCGGTAAAATCTTCTTATTTCTATTTTAACGGCATGCAATATGTGATATATTGCATATTATATATTGATATTTCAAGGAGGTAAAGCCGTTGGTGCATTCAAATTCATCACAAAAAATCAAACGTACTTCTGTACGTGAAGAAGCATACATGATATTGCGGGATTGGATAGTACAGGGAATCCTAACACCAGGCCAACAATTACGTGACAAAGAATTAGCTGAACAATTGGGAGTAAGCAGAACCCCCATTAGAGAAGCACTTTTAAGGCTTGAGGATGAAGGATTTGTAGAGACCAAGCCTAGCCGTTCAACTATTGTTTCCCCTATTCAATTCGAAGGGGTATTAAACATATATTCCATTGTTTGGACACTGGAAAAGTTGGCTATGGAACAGGCTTTTGATTTCATTGAAGAAAAATACTTAATTGAAATGGAAGCCATCAATCATGAAGTGAAAAAAGCAATCGACGAGGGAAATCAAATAGTGGCCGTTCAGAAAGATGATGACTTTCACTCCATTTACATCAACCTTTCTACAAATGATGAATTAAAGCGGATTCTATCAGGACTCAAACAAAAACTTATACGGATAGAACTGTTTTATTTCAATCAGGTTAGTGATGTTCATCTTTCCGTTGATGAGCATGATAGAATCATACAGGCATTAAGGAATGGAAATCTCACTATGGCGCTTAATATGATAGAAAAGAATTGGAAAGAAAGTTATTATAGAATTCAAGCCCATTCGAAACGTGTAAAAAGCGGGGAAGATAAATATGAGTAATGATACTTTAGTTGCTATGTCAACTTCAAGAAATAAAGGGATTGCACTAGTACTGACTGGCGCTGCGTTATGGGGAGTATCAGGAACGGCAGCTCAATATCTATTTCAGCATCAAGGTTTCAGTCCTGAGTGGCTCACTGTTGTGCGCTTGTTGCTTTCTGGAATTATCTTATTAGGTGTCGCATATAAGAACGAAAGACTGAAAGTTTTTGAGATTTGGAAAAATAAAAAAGATGCGCTTCAAATTATCCTTTTTGCCATTCTGGGAATGCTTGCTGTCCAATACACATATTTTGCAGCAATTGAACATGGCAACGCAGCCACCGCTACAGTCCTTCAATATTTGGCACCGGCCCTGATCACTTGTTATTTAGCCATTCATTCCAGACGTCTTCCAAGCATTACTGTGAGTGTAGCTGTGATCATAGCGATTTTAGGAACTTTTTTGCTTGTGACAGGAGGTAGCATACATACACTTTCCATTTCGGGGTGGGCAGTATTTTGGGGAGTAACATCAGCCTTTGCATTGGCATTCTATACATTGCAGCCGTATGAACTCCTTTCAAGATGGGGATCAATGATTGTTGTAGGATGGGGAATGTTGATTGGAGGCATATGCTTTAGCATAATTCATCCTCCATGGGCATTCGAAGGCAATTGGACGTTACCTTCATTTTCAGCGGTATTATTCATCATCATTTTCGGAACGATCATTGCTTTTTATTTTTATTTGGAAAGTACCAAATTCATCTCGGCTTCAGAGGTAAGTTTATTAGCTTCAGTTGAGCCATTATCCGCAACCTTAATATCCGTTTTCTGGCTGAATGTAACATTCGGTTTTGCCGAGTGGCTCGGCACACTCTGCATTATAAGTACCATCACGATTTTATCAATCGTAAAAAACAAGTAATGTCAGTTGCAAGCCGGGCAAAATAATGGAATCTCTGCTATAGCATATA
Source organism: Peribacillus sp. NPDC076916 (assembly GCF_050269675.1). Taxonomy (NCBI): domain Bacteria; kingdom Bacillati; phylum Bacillota; class Bacilli; order Caryophanales; family Bacillaceae; genus Peribacillus; species Peribacillus sp. NPDC076916. The sequence continues at coordinate 29,244 of NZ_JBNNIU010000012.1, read as the reverse complement.
ATGCGATATAAACTTTAACTTTTAAACTACCATGAAGCTTGAACATACATCAAAAAAAGGCAATTACACTGCATGTGAATTGCCTTTTTTGTATTTTCCGAGTTTTACGCATGCATTTAATCATTCAAAAATACATTAATTTTTAGAAAATGCTATTTTATATATTACGGCTGTTGTCGAGATGGTCTTACAATAGACTCATTAACAGTAACATCTTCAAGTTGATTTAAAGCAAAAAGAATCGTTTCCGTAATACGGTCTCAAAAGCATCCGGTAATTTTCCCATGAAATGTAATTAAGAAGAGTTTACCTTATATCTATATAATGTTGCAGAACCTTTGACGGGAAGAATTTGAGGGGCAGGGGGCGTAAGGAAACAATAATGGAAGAGGGCATTGTTAAATTCCGTTGTGCTTGCTTTAAACAGTTATACATTGCTTTACCGCCAATTGAATTAGCAGAGTGAATAGTAATGCGGTTAGCAAAAAGCTTTTCTTTGACCATCTTTTGAACAAGCATAAAACCATTCCTAGTTTTATTTAATAAATCATGGTCCAAAGAGAGGTGTTCAATATCAAAGTTTTGCAATAGCTCTATACATTCGTCAATAGTCTCGACTAACACATAGCCATCGGGAGCTTTCCGATAGTCATCCAGAAAAACGCTGATTTTCTCCATTTCTTATACTCCTTTCCCTATAAAAGCGTGATTAATAAAAGTCAAAAAAACCTTAGAAAATATGATTTTATATATTAAGTCTAACATAAAAATGTATGAAGGGGACATTTTCGACGTTAAAGGCTAATATGCGACAGCCTTTTTTTATAAATATTCTATATACTTATCGTTGTACTTCTTCAGCCACTCCCTTATGAAACTCAGTTGCATGATTTCAAACAGTTTAGTAACTCCCTCTAAATATTCCTTGTGAAATAAGGTACAAAACTTACTTAAAAGTTAATAATTGTAATAATTAGGGTAAAAGGTAGTATCTTGACTAAAAGGAGAAGTGATATGTTACATCCAGAAGAGATTTTCCTTGTACTAAGGGACAAAACGCGGCTGTTGGAGTTAAAGGAACAAATAAATGACTATCATCATAATTTCTACTTATCAATGATTAATGATCAGCTTTCATTGATTGATAATGCTCTAAAAGAATGTAACGTTGATTCCTGCACTATATCAAAAGGGTAAAACCAATATTTACTATTTCACATATAAAGGGAATCAAATTTTTAACTATAAATAACCAACTTAGCGCCCTCTGAGAAAAGGCGCTTTTTTATGTCAAATTTAATTGGTCCCCGATAAAACATCAGTTAGCAATAATTTAAGAGGTATACCTCCATGTTCCATTAGTTATCGCAAGCGGAACTTATTTTTCACCTTCAGCATTATGATGAAGGTCTTTTTCATTTTGATAAGCAACAATTTTGGCATCATCTCCAATGCTTTCAAGTGTAGCTGTGGCCATCTGTTCTCTAATGCGAATGATATGGGCGTCCATCAGTTGTTTGGCTTTATCCGCTTCCTTTAATGCGATAGAATAGTAGATTTCTTTGTGTTCTTGAAGCGTTTCTTGAAAATGACCTGGCTTTGCGAAACGATGCCGTCTAGTGGCACGAATAGTATCTTTCATTTGATCACTAAGGGTATGGACCAATCCAGCAAATATGGAATTGTTTGTGGCTTTTGCGACACTATAGTGAAACATCAAATCTGCTCGCAAGCCTAATTCTTCATCATGTTCCGAACGTGCCATTTCTTCTAAAGCATTAAGAATATTTTGTAAATCTAGGGAGTTTGCTCTTTGTGCAGCAAGAAAAGCACACTCGGTTTCAATTACTCGACGGACTTCAAGCATTTCATAGACCATGTTGTCCTTAGCTTTGATGATTGAGTTGGATAGCAGTTCGATCAGGAACTTAACATCAGATTGTCTGATAAATGTCCCGTCACCTGGTCTGACCTCAATGACTCCGTTAATCTCCAATACTCGAAGGGCTTCCCTGATTGATGTTCGACTCACTTTAAAACGATTGGACAACTCCCGCTCAGGGGGTAATTTATCCCCAGGTTTTAATTCACCGCTAATAAAAGATTCCTTAATTTGATTGAAGATGATTTCGTACACTTTTGGGGATTTAACTGGTATAGAATCCATTACTTCCTTCACATCCTTCAATAACAACAAGTTGATACGACTAAGTGGAATCATCTTAACAAGCATTCATTAATGAAGCAAGAAGATAATTTCAGACCTTCTATTGGTTAGACCAATTTTGAAAATATATTATTACTTTATTTCAGTCGAAACCGTTCATTTAGGAATTGAAGGCGATTCATCTTTTGTTAGAGGGTAGGAAAACCGCCTATAATACTGTCAAAATAACGATTAATTTATGGAGAAAAGTAATATATATATAATTGTTGAAAAAGTCAAAAAATTTAGTATAATGAAAATTGGTTAGACCAATTATGAAATGACAAAAATGGTCTAGGTCAATCTATTCATTAATGAAAACGATATCATTTTTTAAGATTTTTAGGGAGGGGGATTCACTCAATAGTTGAAGCTTAGAAGTAGAAACTTAATCTTGGTATAGGTGCGACCAAAGCTTTTGATATGACAAAAGCGGATGTTATAGCAGAAAGAAGGAGAATTGAATGGAAGCAACTAGTGTAAATTTGATCAACGCTTTAAAGGAAGTTCTTTCGGAAAGTCAAGTAACAGTAAACCAGACAGTGAGAGAATTGCACGGCAGAGATGAATCATATCATGCTGTAAGTCTTCCCGATATTGTTGTATTTCCAGAAACAACACAGCAAGTTAGTGATGTTGTGAAATTGGCCAATATGCACAAAATCCCGATCGTCCCTTTTGGGTTGGGATCAAGCCTCGAGGGCCATGTCATACCGTACAATCATGGCATAACCATTGACTTTTCACTAATGAATAAAATCATTGAAGTGCGTGAAAACGATTTTCTCGTAAAGGTTCAGCCTGGCGTAACGCGTTCGCAACTAAATAAAGAATTGAAAAAATATGGGCTGTTTTTTTCCGTGGATCCTGGAGCTGATGCTACTCTGGGCGGAATGGCGGCAACAAATGCCAGTGGAACGACATCAGTAAAGTATGGTGTGATGCGTGACCAAGTCCGTGACCTTGAAGTGGTTCTTGCAGATGGTTCGATTATACATACTGGCAATTTGGCAGCTAAATCGTCATCAGGTTACCATCTAAACGGTATTTTTGTTGGTTCTGAAGGAACCCTTGGCTGCTTTACGGAATTGACGTTGAAAGTTTACGGAATTCCTGAGCACGTTATGGCGGCAAGAGCATCATTTCCGGCATTGAACCATGCGGTAGAAGCTGTTGTATCCATTTTGCAGTCAGGTGTTCCAATTGCAAGGGTGGAACTTGTCGATGAACCATCAATGAAGCAGGTTAACCATTATAGTGATACAAGCTATAACGAAGCGCCTACACTATTTTTGGAGTTTCATGGTAATGAAGCAGGGTTGAAGCAAGATGTAGATTTCACTAAAGAAATAGTAGCAGAACATCATTGTCTCGATATTGAATTTGAGGCAGATAATGCTGCCAGGAACCGCCTATGGGAAGCTCGCCATAATCTTGCCTATGCTTATATTCATGGCTATCCTAGAAAAAAACTGATGGTGACTGATGTCTGCCTTCCGATTTCAGAGCTGTCCGGTGCCATTCAACATGCAAGGGAGGCTGTTGATATTCTGGGCCTTACCGGTGGGATTGTCGGCCATGTAGGCGATGGAAACTATCACGTACTCTTAATGATTGATAACAAAAATCTAGAAGAGATTAAAAGAGCAGAACAGCTAAATGAACAAATTGTCCTGTATGCCCTTGAGCGGAACGGAACATGCACTGGGGAGCACGGAGTCGGGGTCGGTAAACAAAAATATCAGAAAAAAGAACATGGGAACTCACTGTTTGTGATGGAAAAAATCAAAGTAGCCCTTGATCCAGATAATTTATTAAATCCAAGTAAAATATTTATGCAAGAAAGAGTGTGATGAAATGAAGGTATTAGAAGCGTTTAGTGCATTAGCCGGAAAATATTTTGCTGTTTGGGTTATCTTAATTTCCGTCATTGCCTTTATTTTTCCAGAGCCATTTTTGGGATTGGGAGGCTATATTCCGATATTGCTAGGGGTTGTCATGTTTGGTATGGGGCTTACTTTGAAGGCAGTTGATTTTAAAATCGTCATCACTAAACCACTGCCCGTAATTATTGGAGTTTGCGCCCAGTTCATCATCATGCCATCTGTGGCATTCCTTATTGCGAAACTTATGAATTTGCCACCCGAATTAGCTGCAGGTCTGGTTTTGCTCGGCTGTGTACCGGGCGGAACAGCCTCTAATGTTATGGTATATCTTGCAAAAGGTAATGTACCCTTGTCGATAGCTATGACCTCGGTATCAACTTTACTGGCTCCAATCATGACTCCGCTGCTTCTGCTTTTGTTGGCGGGCCAATGGATGCCGGTCGATTTTTTTGATATGTTTAAGTCCATTATACAAGTCATCCTTCTTCCGATTGTTTTAGGTTTGGGCATTAAGCGGCTTTTCCCGGTAATAGTTGAAAAAAGCTTAACCGTTTTACCACTTATTTCGGTAGCGGCCATTATTACGATTGTAAGCGCAGTAGTTTCAGGCAATGTAGCTAGCATCGCTACATCCGGGTTCCTCATTTTTACTGCCGTGATGCTTCACAACGGATTTGGACTGCTGTTTGGTTACATGACAGCAAAAGTGCTTGGACTTGATGAAGTCAATAGAAGAGCGATTTCGATTGAAGTGGGCATGCAGAACTCCGGGTTAGGCGTTGCGCTTGCTACGGCACATTTCGGCCCGCTGGCAGCACTTCCAAGTGTCCTGGCTGCTGCATGGCACAACATATCAGGACCAATTCTTGCGACTTACTGGTCAAAAAAACATGCCGGCGTCAGTATAGAGGAAGGGACAGTCCAGCCAGTAGAGAACAAGCTTTAATAATATGAAATGAAAAAGATCCTATGCTCCCAGCAGGGATTTTTTTGCTGTTGCAATATTTTCCGGTCGGGGAAGTGGAGGGGCAAATAACCATGCTGCTTGAATTCTAGAATTCATCTAGGAAAAAGAGAGTCATTCTGTTAATGCTCTCCTACAGCAAGCATGTAGTAGCAATAGCTTTAACAGGCAGAATACAAATATCAAAAAAGAAAAAATTTATGAAGTTCTAGAACAAAATCATGAATTAATTGATATAATTAGCGATCTTTTTATAGAAGGTTCCAAGTGAAAGTATCATTCAAAAAGACATTAAGATTTTGAAATGAAGGGAGGAGAGGGGCTAATTTCCTTTTACTCTAACTATAAATCGTTTGATTTTCTATTTTAACTTGCTCACCACCGTCATTAAGTATCATAAAGTTGTAAATCGGAAAAAGCCCACAACATTTAGGTTGGGGCTTTTTCCGATTTACTGACTTTGGCAGCTAGTTGGCAATTTTAGTGACTACTAATGAGGGATACCTATATGTTACATTGGCAGAAGCAGTAATAACTCTAATACTTAGCCTATCGTTTGCGGATAATCGAAGTTGGATTGTTTTTCCTATCGTGTTTCTAGCTTCAACCTGTATTGGTTGGCCGCCCGGACCGCCTGTAATTCGATTAAAGGATTCAAAAGTACTTTCAAGAACTGGGGTTGTGTCATTGATGAATAACCTGAACTGCACTTCGGTATTAAACGTTAAGTTAGAAGCATTAATTAGTCTAGCAGTTAAATCCATGCTAATCTCATATACCCCATCAGTCAGAACCTCAATATCAGTATAAGGTCCAAGACCAGGAGGAAAAGGAGCTGTTCCTAATAACGGACCAGGGGTTGTGAAAACAACCTTCTGCCCCAGAGTAGGGGGATTTACCGTAGACACTGTGACAAAATTCCCAGACGGATCGTACAATGATCCATAAGCCAAAGCACCCCCTGGTCCTGGAGGTCCAGTTTCTCCCTGAGGTCCTGGGGGTCCTGGAAGCCCTTGAAATCCTTGAGGTCCTGAAGGTCCTTGAGGTCCTCGAGGACCTTGTTCACACTCCTTACATTTTTTATGCTCGTTTTTATTAAGGAAATCATCGTTATTACACTTATAGGTCGTGTCAACAAATCTGCGACCTTGAATTGGCTTTTCTATTTTACTCACCCTTTTTTCCTCATTGTTCACTTTCCGAAAAGTCGAGCAATGAAGCTTTTTTTCTGTTTTCTTCGAGGCATTCTTTGCAACAATTGTACTTCTTTTTATAAAACCGATACTTTTCCTGATAATACTTTTAATCGTAATTGGACAAGTTAATCACTCCTTTCTACAATATATATGCCGATATAAAAAAAAGGCTTGGATTTTTAAGTTTGATTTTTAAATCAGGCTATTTAAAGTTAAATTGAGTACGTACTATTTATGAAGGATGAAGGATGAAGGATCAAGGATCACTGAATATCTTTTGGGCGCTAGGCGTTTTAAAGAAGAAGCTAGGATAGCGATTTACCAACGTTATGTATATACCGGACATTGAAAAAAATATATACAACTGAGGAGAATTTGCTTGTTGAAGTGCATTTCGAACAATGGATTGTTGCCTTTGAGTAATATGATTTTCATAATAAGAGAAGTATTTGTCGAGTCCCATTGCGATTGGAACAACAAGTGGATCTCTGAATTTGAATCACCCTGGAGTTTATTTGAAAAGTTTAGATTCATGAATAGCATATCTTGTAAAGACTTTGTGAATTTATCGAGAGTAACGAAATGAAAGGAATACATACTAACAAGGATCTTTATCAATTAGATAAAGATTTTAGAAAGAATGTCTTAACAGAGAATTTAGAATCAATCACATTAATCTATATGAAATAAGTAATGAAGCTTTTAATAAAAAAACTTTAAATGGTAATTGTAGGATATGTCTAGCATGTATAAAAAAGGTATCGTTGTGGTGATTGCGGAAAAAGTAAGAGCAATAATTACGTACATTGTTATAAATATTTCAAAAGTGGAAACGGAAAAGCAATGTATCAACGATAAACACATCAGTTAAAAAACAGTACTATATCAAACGATGAAATATCCTAAAGATGAGATAGGAGATGAGATAGACAACAAATTGGTACTATCATTATTTTGATTCTAGTTTACATAATATATATTATAGGAAGTTGTATTTTTATTGTTAATTATATCTCATATCTTAAGAATACTTAACTTAGTGAGACGAAATGCAAATTTTTAAATTGATACACTACAATTATTTATTAATATCTTTTTATCTAATTACTCATTGTTAACTAATACTTTAAGTAAATATTGTTACGTTCATTTAGAAAAAATGATTGATCTTCAATTTTTTATTGGATTAAATATTGGCAGTAACTTTTGCTTGGATTTAAGCTAATTTTACAATGAATTAAGTCCCATAATATTTAATTCTCAAATGTCAATTAAAATTCTGATTTTTATTCTCAATCGTAATTTATCTGTTAATATAATTGCTGATATTTTTTGTTTGTCGCTATTTTGTTATGACTACGATTAATCACATTAGTTCAATTATTTAATACACTTAGTCATTTGACTCTAAGGATCTCATATCAATTCTAAGCTATATTAGTTTTCCATTCAGTAAAAACCGGTGGCACCTTCATTTTCTTCCTTTTTCCGTCCGTTTAAGGACCAATACATGTCCATTTGGATTACGTTGTCATCGGAAGTCATAACATCATAATTGCTCCTATCTGAACCAATTCAGCATTTCTCGATACAAAGAATTAGGATAAACCTTCTGTTGTTGTGTATGAAGATATAGACATGAAGTAATAAAAGGTTCCCCCCTTCTATCACAAACGCTGCTACTCTGAATACCTTTTTATTCATGTTGCTCATTAATAATTCTATATTTATCAAAATATTATCATTAACTGACCTGATCTATCATTTTTGTTATTCTGATATATAAAATATATGGCAATATGAGAAAAATCACGGGTTAACACTTCTAAAAAAATATATTAATATAACTTTACCAATAACAACTCCAAGGGTCTTCAACTTGAAATTCCCACTTTCTCTTCCTGAAAGTGATAATGGGCACCTCTATTTAGCAACATAATCACTCTTTTAACTTATAACTGCCTATATCATGAATAACCTTTAATAAATGATGATCCATCCGCTCTGTTTTAAACTTATTTTTAAGTAAGGATAGCGATTTTAAGGAACTGCTTTCATAATTGCAACAACATGCATCAATAGGAAGCTGCCAATGGTTATAAGGTAACCCTGCAAATCGAATTTGTTAAATAACAATTCCTACCATCAGCAATCATTTTTTTGTATCTTGAATGCAATTCATTTATATGTAAATCGTAAAAATCGATTTTTACATATAAATGTTTAAAAAGTTTCAGAAATCAAGGCAGATTATAAGTTAATGCCAGATGACAACATATTTTTATAAAACGGAATAATAATATTATGTAAACTCTAATCACGAAATGTTGAGGAAAATTGGTAAGCAAGTTATTGATGGGTTATGTACCTATTTACTTTCTTGAATACGCATTTCGCGTTAGAGTTCGATTAAACCCAATTTCCCATCAACCTATAAAAAAGGAACACGAAATAGCACTTGATCTCATGTTCCTGATACGTTATTTATGTTCGAATGGATTCGATACGGCTTTGGATGAATTCGAACGAAGTTTTTGCTTCATGGATGATTTGTGTTATTAGTTCATTGACGGTCAATATTTCTTTTATCAGTCCTACAGATTGTCCGCATGACCATATTCCTCCGTCTAAAATTCCTTCAAAGTATACTTTCTTGCTTCGTTGTCCCGTAATTAGTGGAATCAATTCCTCTATGGTGGCACCTTCATTTTCAAGTTTGTCCACTTCTTTACTGATGGCATTTAATGCTACACGCGACGGACTGCCTATATTCCGTTGGATGACAACTGTATCCATTTCATTGGCAGATACCATCCACTGCTTCACGTTATCATGGATCGGCGCTTCTTTCGTTGCCATAAAGCGAGTTCCCATGACGATTCCTTCAGCACCGAGTGACAAGGCACTAATTAGGCTTCTGCCATCCGAAAATCCTCCGCCTGCTATTACTGGAATAGTAACGGAGTCAACGGCTCTAGGGAGCATGACAAGCGTTCCTACATCCCCCATGCCTGGATGCCCGCCTGTTTCATTCCCTACAATGATAATGGCATCGACTCCTAATTTCTCTGCTGAGATTGCGTTTTTGACGTTCGCTACCTTATGTATCACGGTAAAGCCGTGCTCTTTAAGTTTGGGCATTAAACTTTCTGGGTTTCGGCCACTCGTTTCAACAATCTTTATATCTTCATCAATTAAAATATCAATGAACTCATCATTCGGGGTTGCGGTTTGACTTGGAAACAAGTTCAGGTTGACAGCAAAGGGCTTCTTGGTCAAAGTTTTCACTTTGCGTATTTCATCACGGAGACCTTCTGGGGTCACCTGTGTTTTCGAAGTAATGATGCCTAGTCCTCCCGCTTCTGACACGGCGGCTGCGAGCGGGGCTCGGCCAACTTGAAACATCCCGCCGCAAATAATCGGATATTCAATCCCCAATAATTCAGTAATTCTTGTTTTCATTTGCCATACCCCTTTCATTTTCCATGGATTTCCACCAATCTACTCTTCTTACATCATGTACACACGTCATGTCTATATACCATACTTATGGAGCCGCTTGTAAAATGTACTTCTTGGTATATCCATCAACTTTGCTGCAGCCGTTACATTCCCTCTTGATTTTTGTAATGCCTCTATCATTAAATCCCGTTGAATTTTTTCACGGATCGTCAGTTCTTTTCCCGATATGCCTTTATCACCAGGTTCCTCCCATGCAGGGAAATCATCATGCCGTGTAACGGGTTGAGAATGCATGGAATTCAACACTTTACCATAATCCAGAGGTCCTTCCGCCAGTAAGATGGTCAATCGCTGAAGTACATTCTGCAATTCTCTAATATTGCCTGGCCAATTGTACTCTTTTAAACGATTCAATAATTCTTCCGTTAATGGAATATTCCAATTATTTTTCGCACACAAGTAGTTGACTAGATAAGGAATGTCTTCAATCCTTTCCCTCAAGGGCGGTACATGAATGGGGTAAACGTTCAACCGATAGTATAAATCCTTCCGAAAGGACCCTTCATTGACAAGCTCTTCAAGATTACGGTGTGTTGCAGTGATAATGCGAATATCCAATAAAATGCTTTTTGTGCCACCGATTGGAACGATTTTTCTTTCCTGGAGTACACGCAATAAGGCGACTTGCATCGCTGAAGGGATTTCACCGATTTCATCGAGAAAAATGGTCCCTCCATTTGCCTGCTCGAACTTCCCTTTGTGCCCTTGCCGTTTAGCCCCAGTAAAAGCACCTTCGACATACCCGAATAATTCACTCTCCATTAATTCTTTAGGTATGGCCCCACAATTTATCGTGACGAACGGTCCTTTTTTACGAAACCCATTTTCATGAATGGCCATGGCAATAAGCTCTTTCCCGACCCCTGTTTCACCAGAAATATACACATTTGCTTCTGTCGGTGCAACAAGCTTCACTTTGTGTAATGTGTTATGAAAGGCTTCGCTAATCCCGCTTTCCCCTTTGAAGGCGAACCTCTCTGCAGGCATTGAAGCAGGGAAAAGCCGATTGGTTTCATGACCATGATTCTCTGATAAGAATAAACACTTACCTGAAACTCTATTATCCTCTTTGGATAGAAGCGGATTTTCCTTTACGATTCGATATCCGTGATTTAATAGATCGGCCAATGCCATACCAATGGATTGAGGAATTTTTTTGCGAATCTGTTTACTGGCGGAGATTATCATTTCTTTATGGTTACAGACGATAAAAGGCAAATCCGGGTAGGTCTCTGCAAGTTCTATCGAGTGCTGGGTCAATGCCAGCTCCTTTTTATAGGAACGCACTCCCATTTCCTGTTCGATTGTATACGCCAAACTGGCTACCATACCCAGCATGGAAGGATGGAAATAATCTACTGGACATGATATATCCAAAACTCCCAATATCTTACCGTCTTCATTTAAAATGGGCATGGCAGAGCAACTCCATTTGTGTGAGGCAATTGAATAGTGCTCGGTACCTTGAATCATTACGGCTTCACCCGTTTTCAAGGCTGTTCCAATCGCGTTCGTTCCGACCTCCCCCTCCGTCCAGCATACGCCCTCCACAAAATTTATTTTGCCTGCCTCATCGAGGATTTTCTCGTTTCCGGAAAGTGAAAGGACATATCCATCCGGATCGACCAATAAGGCCATCATTCCTGATTCTTTTATTGATTGATTCATCCTAGTTAATTGGGGTGATGCCACTTCTAATAGGAAGGAGTTCTTTTCTCTTTGAATGTCCAATAATTCATTCGTCAAAATGTGTTTGCCTTTATTAAGGTATGGGTTGACTTGTTCTTTTTTGCAGCGATGCCAGGATTCCATTATTCGCTTGTTCAGACGATTTGAATCGAGAACCCCTTCACTTACAAAGCGTTCCCATGTGCGTAGATAACAACTAGTGGATAGCATAAAATCCTCCTCTAATCATTTGGTTTAAACCTTCATTTGACCAGTCAATCTAGAGGAAAAATACCATGGAGTATAAAATAGGATGTTAATCGAGGTCCATTTAATTATAGTAGATTATGTATCCGCTTACAATATATAGATTTAGTTTACACAAAAAGCATCATGTGATCATTCACACGATGCTTCTCCATCTAACAATATAATGCGTTAGTTTTATGAAAATATAACCCCGCCATCTATCATGATGGATTGCCCTGTCATATAATCCGAATCCGGTGAAGCAAGGTAAGATACGAATTTCGCAACATCTTCTGGCGTTTCGGAGCGTCCTAAGGTTATGGAATCTGTAAACTTTTTAAATGTTTCCCCTTTAGCAAGATTCATATATTGACCCATTTTTTCATCAATTAAATCCCACATTTGCGTCCCGACAATACCTGGACAGTATGCATTCACCGTAATGCCAAACTGGGCCAATTCCTGTGCTGCCGCTTGTGTAATGCCTCTTACGGCAAATTTTGTGGCCGAGTATGTACCTAGTAAACTAAAGCCTTTGTAACTGGCGATGCTGGCAGCACTTATAATTTTCCCGCCTTCCTGCTTTTTCATTTGTTCAGCAGCAGCTTGGAGGCAAAAGAGGACACCATTTACATTTATATTGAAAATCTGCTCCAGATCCTCTTGTGTTACCTCCAATAGAGGCTTTATTTGAGCAATACCTGCATTTGAAACCATAACGTCCAGTTGTCCAAAACGTTCCACAACTTGATTCACCATTTCGAATACTTCCCGTCTATTGCTTACATCCGCTTTAACGGCAAAGCTTTCACGCCCAATTTCCCTGATCTCATTCACGACCGATTCAGCCGTATCCAGATTGACATCATTAATGACCACATTCAATCCATCTTGAGCCAATCTTAATGCAATGGCACGTCCGATACCGCGTCCTGCACCAGTGACTACCGCCGTCCGTTGACCGCTAGCCATATAAAAATCCCCCTTCTGGTTTTTATGAATGCACAGCTTGACCTACAACGTTCAAAAAAGCTTCATGAATGGATTCCGACAATGTTGGATGTGCCGCTACAAAATCATCCATCATATCTGCCGTTATTTCTGCATGCAGCATGACCGTACCTTGACCGATCAATTCTGTCGCATGTTGACCAACAATGGTAAAACCTAGAATTTCATTATATTGTGGGTTCACTAGCACTTTGACCTTTCCTACCGGTTCATTGGAAAGGATCGCTTTCCCATTTGCGGAAAAAGCGAATTCACCAACTTTAATTTCCCCATATTTTTTACGCGCTTCTTTTTCAGTCAAGCCTACACTGGCAATCTCCGGGGAGGTATAAATGCAGCGAGGGATTGCCCGGTAATTCACTTGTGCAAATTGGCCACAGGCATTCAGAGCCGCAACTCGCCCTTCATGAAAAGCAACATGGGCAAGTTGTATGCCCCCTATCACATCACCACAGGCATAAATCGATGGATTGCTTGTTTGCATTCGATCATCCACCGAGATGCCAAGTCGGGAAAAATCTATATCATTTCCCTCTAAGCCCATTTCGTTCACTCTTGGTATTCTCCCTATTGATACGAGTACGTAATCTGCATGAAGTTCTTCCGATTCGCCATTGCTTTTCTCCAAAAATACCGTCTTACTGGTTGCATTGATGTTTTTGACAGATGTGGAGGTTTGGACCGTTACGCCTTGTTTTTTTAATTCTCCATGAAGGATGCTCGTAATATCATCGTCTTCCCCCGGAAGCAGCTTTGCCCCCATTTCGATAACGGTAACCTTGGTGCCCATCCTGCTATAAATACTGGCAAATTCACATCCGATGACGCCGCCTCCGACAATGAGCAGCGACTCGGGAATGGCAGGAAGTGACATGGCCTGGCCACTGTGGATGATCCATTCACCATCAAACGGCGCAAAAGGTAAAGGAATCGGTTCGGACCCAGTTGAAATGATGATCTTACTAGCTTCAATCTCTTCATTTTTATTTCCGTTCTCGATTCGCAGTCGATGGCCCGTCAGGATAGACGCCCTTCCCTGAATGACTTTTATTTTATTCTTATTCATTAAATATCGAATGCCGTTCACTAGTTTAGATATGACATCTCTCTTTCGTTCTTGTACGGTATCCCAATCGACTTCAATCAAATTGGAGGGCAGGCGAATTCCCATATGACCGGCATTTTTCACCAAGTCATACGTATCAGCACTTTTCAATAATGACTTCGTTGGCATACAGCCTTCGTTTAAACAGGTGCCCCCTAATGGCCCATCGACTACCAATATGACTTCCTTATCCTGCTGGGCAGCAGTGATTGCCGCTACATACCCTGCAGGACCGCCGCCTATAATAGCTATACGATTCAAGAGCTTTCCCTCCTTTTCTATAAAATCACGGTGATCGGCTCTTCTAAATACCGTTTAAGTGTTTGTAAAAAGGCAGCAGCAGGTGCCCCGTCAAGTACACGGTGATCAAACGTTAAACTGAGTGGCAAGATCGTTCTCTTCGCCAATTCTTCGCCAATATAACGCGGGGTATCGTAAGCAGAGCCAATTCCAAGAATCCCCGTTTCCGGTGTATTGAGAATCGGTGTAAAATGCTCAACGCCGTATGCCCCAAGGTTACTGATGGTAAAAGTGGACCCTTGCATGTCTTCAATGGGCAATTGGCCGTCACGTGCACATCGGGCCAATTCCTTACCCTTTTTCGATAACTGTCTTAGGGTACAATTTTCGGCATTTCTTATGACGGGAACAACGAGCCCCTTTTCCAAGGCCACCGCTAATCCAAGATGGATTTGCTCATACAAAATGATGTTATCTTCAATATAAGCACTATTCATTTTAGGATGCTCTTTAAGTGAAAGCACGACAGCCTTGGCAACAAAGTCCGTTATCGTCAATTTAGTTGATTCTTGTTTTTGTAGCGTTTCAGTAGCCTGTTTTTGCAAAATGACTAAATCAGTGACATCAACTTTCATCGTTAGAGTTAATTGGGCACTGCTTTGCAGGCTCTCTTTCATACGTTTTGCAATGATGTTCCTCATACCGGTAACAGGGATCTGCTGCCGACTCTCTACAGTAGATTGGGGGGAAACTATTCTTTCTTCTGTATTTACAGACATGGAATCCCTTTTTTCGATTACTTTCTGTACATCTTCTTTAGTGATTCTTCCACCTGGCCCGGTGCCTTGAATCTTCTCAATGTCAAGATTCGCTGCCTGTGCCATTTTTCGTGCAACCGGGGTGATCATCAAACGATCTCCCATTGGTAAAATGGGTGTCTCTTTTGTTTTCGGCTTTTCTTGTTCAGCAATTATCGACTGAGTCTGTTCAGCAACATGATCATCGATCACTATTTCTTCATTCGGATTTCCGATATGACAGATAACGGTTCCTGGAGGTACTCCTTGTCCTTCTTGAACAGCTATATTCAGAATCGTACCTTCAGCAGGAGATTCAATATCCATTTCGATTTTCTCTGAATTGATGCTGGCTATTGCTTCACCTTTTTCTACTGAATCCCCAACAGCCTTACTCCACAACGAAACAGTGCCTTCTTTCATTGCCATGCCTAATTTCGGCATTACCACTTCGACCGCCATATCTTTTTTCTCCCTTCAGATTGGTTTCTGTGTTGCTCCAACTTTTGCAGTTCTATGCGAAAAAGCTGGAGCATGCATCATATTGATTTATTTACACCCTAAGAATGGAAGGCTCCCCCAATAATTCTGAAACGACTTGTATCACTTTTTCTGATGTTGGAAGGTAAATATCTTCTAGCGGTGGAGAAAAAGGTACAGGTGTATGTGGTGCCGTAATCCTTTTAATTGGCGCATCGAGCGTGTCAAATCCCTTATCCGCCACCAGTGCGGCAATATCCGTTGCGACGCTGCATCTTGGGTTCGCTTCATCGATCACGATCAAACGATTTGTTTTTGCCACAGAATTGAGAATCGATTCTTCATCCAGTGGTGACAAGCTCCTAGGGTCGACAATCTCGACTTCAATGCCTTTAGCAGTAAGTTTTTCAGCAGCCTCCATCGCGGTGTGAACTTGTTTACCGATGGCAACGACCGTCAAGTCCGAGCCTTTCCTTTTAATTTCAGCTTTGCCGAATGGGATTGTATAGTAGCCTTCCGGAACCTCTCCGACCATGTTGTATAACGTTTTATCTTCAAAAAAGATGACGGGATCATTATCTTCTATGGCTGAAAGTAAGAGCCCTTTTGCGTCATAGGGGGATGAGGGAACAACGACCTTCAATCCAGGAATGCTAGTGAACAAGGCATAAAGGCTTTGTGAATGCTGTGCTGCAGCCCTGAACCCTGCACCATGCATCGTACGGATTGTCACGGGAACCTGTGCTTTTCCTCCAAACATATAGCGGAACTTCGCACCTTGATTCAATACTTCATCCAAACAGCTCCCAATGAAATCGTTGAACATTAGCTCGGCAATCGGTCGTAAGCCTGTCGAAGCGGCTGCCATGGCCGCACCCATATAACCGGCTTCCGCAATGGGAGTATCAAGGATTCTATCACGGCCAAACTCTTGAACCAATCCTTTTGTGACACCTAAAACACCACCCCATGCTTCGTCATCCTGCAAATGATCAACCTCTGCGCCTCCGGCTACATCTTCTCCCATAAGGATGACATTTTCATCTTTTCTCATTGCCATGGCCATTGCTTCATTTATTGCCTGTGACATACTGATTTTTCTACTCATTTTAATTCCTCCTTTTATCATTTAATAGGATACATAAACATCTTTTAATAAATCGGAAGCCTCTGGATATGGGCTATCTTCACTGAACTTGACTGCTTGTTTAATAGATTCCTCAACGGCAATTTCAAGAGAAATCAGTTCTTTTTCCGCCAGCATATTCTGTTTGAGTAAGTAATTCCTAAACAGGGCAATCGCATCTTTCTCTTGTTTATGCTCCTTTTTGTCTTGTTCTTTTTTATATTTCTGTGCATCTCCCTCGAAGTGTCCATAATTACGATAAGTAACGCATTCGATCAATGATGGACCTTCTCCCCTGCGAGCCCTCTGAACGGCTTCTTCGGCAGCCTTATATACAGCCAATACATCTTTCCCATCCACTCGGACACCCGGGATATTGTAGCTAATCGCCCGATCGGCTATCGTTTTACAGCTTGAAGCATAATTGAATGGCGTGGCCTCCCCATACCCATTATTTTCTGCGATGAATATTACGGGTAGCTTCCAAATTGCCGCCAGATTTATACCTTCATGGAATGTCCCATGATTATTGGCACCATCACCAAAAAAACAAACACTAACATGATCGGTCTTTTTATATTTCGCAGTTAATGCTGCACCGCATGCGAGCGGAAAGCCTCCACCAACTATCCCGTTAGCACCTAACATCCCCTTATCCAAATCGGCAATATGCATGGAACCGCCTTTTCCCTTGCAAAGCCCTGTCACTTTCCCATAGATTTCAGCCATCATCCCGTTAAGGTCACATTCTTTTGCAATACAGTGGCCATGCCCTCTGTGAGTGCTTGTAATGGTGTCCTTTTCAGAAAGGTGAGCACATACTCCTACAGCTACCGCTTCTTCCCCAGCATACAAATGGACAAAACCTGGTAAAATCCCTTTTGCAAAAGATTCATGAACTTGGTCTTCGAATTTCCTGATCTCCAGCATTTTTTTGTACATCCAATAAGCCCTGTCCTGTGATAACTTTATTTCATTCGATTGAACCGTTTCCATTTTTTAGCCCCCAATCATTAATAATGAGTCATTCTTTATATTGATATTGCAAATGCCGTGCCAAGATGGGAGGTCGCTAAAATGAGGATTTTATTTATTTTCAGTAGAAACAAAACGAGACAAAATGAGATTGTTGTCTCGTTTTGTCTCGTTTTGTTTAAATAAATTATTCCAATTCAATCATCACTGAAGTGAAAAAATGGTTTGAATGTGGAGGCAGCCTGTTTATGGAATAAGTTCTTTATGAACCATTTATTTAGGTGTCAGTACTTACTATCATGGATTTTTGTAAGTAAGGGAGAAATAGAAAACTTAACAGGAATACGACCTCGGTCGTATTAGAGTCTACTAGTCATTGTCATACACCAGTTGTTCAGCATTTCGAGGAAAGAGATTATTTATTAATTATCATTAACCCACTTGTTTAATAGCATGAAAAGAGCTCATCTCTACGAAAAGTAAAGACAGATGTGATTGATGCTTGCTATCTCTATTACCGTACTGTTATTCACATTTAGTTCCATTGTGGTAACTACTATTATGGAGAATCGATATCAATGAAAATAAGTTTGGTTACACATATATACAATACAAATCGTTACCAAGAGAGCCTAATAGAATGGGTCCCGCACAAAGCAAAAAAGGACAGAAAAGAGTAATGGCAACATTCCCTTCTCTGTCCTTTTAACTGAGGGTTTAACTCTATGCTAAAAAGAGTTTCCCCAATGGTGGCGTTTTATAAACGCGCTCCCCAGAGTTTCGTCCTATTATGTTTCTTTTACCTGAGAGATTTGTTCCAGGTTTTTTTGGGAACTTGCTCCTTCGTTGGCTGTCTACATTGCACTCTCCCACAACCGTCATCCTCTATACTTTTTTAGATACTCAATATACTCAATATATTCAAAATAGACAATTATTTACATAAATATTTTTATGATATCGCTTCTATCAATTATACATATTTAGGAAACTAAGAGGAAAATCACTTTATATCAGCAAACGCTTTAAAATTTAACAGACTAATGCTTCTTTATGAATTTCTTCTCTTGATGATCGCTGATTGCAGCCTGTTTTTCTCTTTTTCCTTTAAAACATAACTAAGCAAGTCTAATGAGAGGCGCGCTGCCACTTGTCCAGTTATTCCCGTATGATCGTAAGGTGTAGCTACTTCTACCATATCAAAACCGATTACTTCTCCTCTTTTTGCAATTCCATGGAGTAATTCGTTGACTTCATCATAAAGCAGGCCTCCAGGAGAAGGTGTGCCTGTCGCAGGGGCGATTGATGGGTCGAGGCCATCAATGTCCATGGTAATATAATATTTTTCACCTGCTGGAATAAGTTCCAGAACTTGTTCAAATCCCATCTTTCTCATTTGGCGGGGAGACAAGATGACACTTCCGTATTCTCTGGCAGCATCGACATCTTCTTTTTTACTGCTGCTGATTCCACGAATGCCCAATTGAAAAATCTTTTGAACATGATTCATTTCAGATAAGCGGCGGATGCAGCTTCCATGTCCAACCCGCATTCCTGAACGGTGATCTGCCCAGTCTAAATGCGCATCAATCTGGATCACATGAAATGGCCCGAGTTCATCCAAGCCCTTTCCTACTGGAATTGTAATGGAATGATCTCCACCTAAAACAACCGGCATTGCACCTTTTGAAACGATTTTTCGAATGGCTTCTTCCGTATTATCATGGGATTGGATCATATCCCCGTGTACCATGTCTACATCACCGCAATCAACAACTTTCCATTTCGGGCCAAGATACATGATATCATTTTCAATATCATAGGCTCCATCTAACCCGAAACTATATAATGTAGAGCCTTCACGAATTCCTCTTGGACCCATTCTTGCGCCTGACTTCCATTGTGTTCCCATATCATTTGGAACGCCAATGACAGCTACATCTGCATCTAGCTGGTCTAGATCAGGACATACGGGATATTTCCCGAAAGTACAGATTCCGGTAAAAGGTAAATTAAGGTGTTGTTTTTCATTATTTGACATGTACGTTGCCTCCCACTTGTATTACGTTCTCGATAATATACGCATGCTTCATGCCAACTTATAAAACTAGGAGTCAATAATGACTACTAGGAACCATCATATTTTCTGATTACTCGATTTTTCTTAGTAAACGCCACTGAGAAAGAGCTCGGAGAATATAATTCAAATACTATGCATGTCCTATTAGGTCTTAAAAAAGACAAATCTTGATGAACTGGCCTTTTACTGGTTTAGATAATCAAGTAGGCTGACAGCTTTCTTTCTGTTAAAGCCCATCTTCAGAATTAATATTTGAAAATCATTAAGTTTTAAAATATTGGCAAATTAAAAAATGCATCCTCTATTATTAGTCAAAAATTTCTTCGATGTAAGCATTACTCACTCTCTTTTACTCATTTATCTCTACTTCTCCATTTATCTCTACTTCTCCATTTTTAATGATCAAACCACTTGGTTGGCTCCACTTCTAAATTAATGTTGATTTGTTTTACCTCACTAAACTCATCTAAACCAAAAGTTCCTAACCCTCGACCAATTCCGCTCTGCTTGTATCCTCCCCACGGTGCTTCGTTGTAGGCTAGATTGTAGGCATTAATCCATGTAATTCCGGCTCTTATTTTCTTAATCACTCTTAATGCCTTCGCACCGTCTTGGGAAAATACACCTGCTGCGAGGCCATATGGGGTATCATTCGCAAGCTGGATGGCTTCTGCTTCATCTTTAAACTTTTGCACAGTCAGTACCGGACCGAATATTTCTTCCTGAACAATTCTCATGTCAGGTTTAGTGTCAACAAATATCGTCGGCTTAACAAAATAACCGTTTTCAAGCCCATCGCTTGTGATACGTTTGCCTCCGCAGGCTAGTTTCGCCCCTTCTTCTATACCTAGTTGAATATAGTTGAGCACCTCATTCATATGGTCTTCACTGACAAGCGCCCCCATTTCTGTAGACGGTTGATCGCCAGGGCCGACCCGGATTTTTTTCGCCTTCTCTACCAGTCTCTCGATAAACTTGTCATGAATGCTCTCTTCAAGCAGTAAACGAGATCCTGCATTACAAACTTGGCCAGAATTTATAAAAATCCCATATAAAGCATAGTCCACGGCTGTTTCAAAATCTGCATCAGCGAAAACAATATTAGGTGACTTGCCGCCTAATTCGAGTGCAATGTTTTTAATATTTCCAGCTGCTGTTTTCATGATGTTTCTGCCTGTTTCTGTGCTGCCAGTAAACGAAACCATATCGACTTTATCGCTTTCCGCTAGTTCATTTCCTACTGTTCCCCCGCCGCCCATAACTAGGTTGGCAACGCCATCCGGTATGCCGACTTCTTGGATAATCTCAAATAATTTAACAGTCGTAATCGGAGTGATCCCGGCTGGTTTAAACACAATCGTATTTCCTGCAGCAAGGGAAGGCGCAATTTTCCAGGCTCCTGTCAATAAAGGGAAATTCCATGGAGCGATTAGTCCGCATACCCCTACCGGCTCCCGAACAACCATAGGCTGTACAGGACCGGAAACCGGGTATGTTTGTCCATCGGGTTTAGTGACTAAACCGGCATAATATCGAAAACAATCCACTGCATCCGCAATGTCAAATTCCGCTTCTCTAAGAGGTTTTCCGGTATTCGCTGTTTCAAGCTGGCTAAGCTCAGATGCTCTTTCTTCAAGTGTCTCCGCTATTTTAAATAGGTAGGAAGCCCGTTCTGAAGCTGGCAGATCTGACCAAATCCCGGAATCAAATGCGGTTCGCGCCGCATCAATGGCCATTCGGGTATCTTCTGCATTTCCCTTGGGAGCCTCTGCAATGAACTTGCCGTTTGCAGGGTTTACAACTTGACTCTTTTGTTTACTTAAAGAATCCATCCATTCTCCGTTTATGAACATTTTCAGATTTAACACTGTAAAAACACCTCCAGTTTTTATGTAAGCCATGGTGGCCGCCCAATTAAAGCTCCTATCAAGCTGACCACCGATTCAAAAACTCTTAATCCACATTAACACTTAAAAACTCGACACATCTTCATTCCATCGAGGAACATTTAGAATTGGTCATGTCAAATTTTCTAAATCAATTTATATAGTTAAATTAATGTTGTGTTTTTCGCCTCATAAGTCTTTTGGAATAATGTCAAATAATCTTCGCGTGTCACTTTTCTTGAATTCGTCTGTGTGCATAAATGAACTGCTGCCCCTTCAGCAAGGAATGGGAAATCTTCAGGATTGACATTATATAAATCTCGAAAATCAGGAATGCCAATTTTACGAGCAAGCTCTTTTAACAAGACAACACCTTCATAGGCAGTTTCTTCAATTGTTTTACCTTCTTTATTTGCTCCAAGTTTTTCAGCTACAATTGCATGCTTTTCAGGGTTTGAAGGAACATTAAATTCAAAAACATGTGGAAGAAAGATAGAATTTGCTACCCCATGTGGAGTATCATAAAGACCTCCAAGTGGTTCAGCCATAGCATGTACAGCACCAAGATCCGCGTGATTAAATGCCATACCTGCAATTAAACTTGCTACAAGCATATTTTTCCGTCCTTCTAAGTCGTTCCCATTTTCTACAGCTAACGGAAGGTACTTAGCAATTAATTCAATTGAATAAAGACTGAGAGCATCGGAAATGGGTTCAGCAATATTGCTGGTATATGCTTCGATAGCATGTGTAAGTGCATCCATTCCAGTAGCAGCAGTAATAGATTTAGGCAGAGTTAGAGTTAATTCAGGATCCAAAATTGCTAGTTTCGGAGCCAATCTAATGTCAAGTATAGCCTCTTTCTGTTTTGTAACTGTATCTGTAATGACAGAACCTGTTGTAACTTCACTTCCAGTACCTGAAGTTGTAGGGATACAAATAAGTGGAGTGATTTCTCGCTCTAGTAAATTTACACCGTAACGCTCTCTAAGCTCTCCTCCATGGGTTAAAAGTGTACCAATTGCTTTGGCTGTATCCATTGAACTTCCTCCGCCAAGACCAATCAAAAGATCTATTTCCTCGTCTTTAAATTGCTCATAGGCTCTTTGACAATCTACATCTTTTGGATTAGGCGTAATTTCATCAAAAACAATATAATTGACACCTTCTTGGTCTAACGAATCTATAACCTTTTGCAAAATTCCAGTTTGCGCTAGTCCTTTATCGGTAATAAGAAGAGCCTTTTTTCCTCCTAGCTCTTTTGCTCTTTTCCCAATATTTTTAACTTTTCCGCCTCCAAACTCTATAGAGGTAGGAATATTGAAATTAAAATCCCAGATCATCATTAATTTCCCCTTTCAATTTTTCAAATAGTGTAATAGTAGTTACTTACTCTCTTTTACTCTTTTATATCTACTTTTCAATTTTTAATGATCAAACCACTTAGTTGGCTCTACTTCTAAATTAATGTTAATTTGTTTTACCTCACTAAACTCATCTAACCCAAAAGTTCCTAATCCCCGGCCAATTCCGCTCTGCTTGTATCCTCCCCACGGCGCTTCATTGTAGGCTAGATTATAGGCATTAACCCATGTAATTCCGGCTCTTATTTTCTTAATTACTCGTAAAGCCTTCGCACCGTCTTGTGAAAATACACCTGCTGCGAGGCCGTATGGAGTATCATTGGCAAGCTGGATGGCCTCCGCTTCATCTTTAAATTTTTGCACGGTAAGTACTGGCCCGAATATTTCTTCCTGAACAATTTTCATGGCAGGTTTAGTGTCAACAAATATCGTCGGCTCAACAAAATAGCCATTTTCAAGCCCGTTACTTGTGATACGTTTGCCACCGCAGACTAATTTCGCCCCTTCTTCTATGCCAAGTTGAATATATTGGAGTACCTTATTCATATGTGTTTCACTGACAAGGGCACCCATTTGTGTAGACGGTTGATCGCCAGGGCCGACTCGGATCTTTTTCGCTTTCTCTATCAATCTATCGATAAACTTGTCGTGAATGCTCTCTTCAATCAGTAAACGAGATCCCGCATTACAAACTTGGCCGGCGTTGACAAAAATCCCATATAAAGCATAATCCACAGCTGTCTCAAAGTCCGCATCGGCGAAAACGATGTTAGGTGACTTGCCGCCTAATTCGAGTGCAATGTTTTTAATATTTCCAGCTGCTGCTTTCATGATGCTTCTGCCTGTGGATGTACTGCCAGTGAACGAAACCATATCAACTTTATCGCTTTCCGCTAGTTCATTTCCTACTGTTGCACCACCACCCATAACTAGATTTGCAACGCCATCCGGTATGCCAACTTCTTCGATAATCTCAAATAATTTAGTAGTCGTAATCGGAGTAACCTCGGATGTTTTAAACACAATCGTATTTCCTGCAGCAAGGGCAGGGGCTATTTTCCAAGCTCCAGTCAGTAAAGGAAAATTCCAGGGAGCAATCAGTCCACATACCCCCACAGGCTCTCGAACAACCATGGCCTGTACAGGACCGGAAACAGGATACGTTTGGCCGTCCGGTTTAGTGACTAAACCGGCATAATAACGAAAACAATCCGCTGCATCCGCAATGTCAAACTCTGCTTCTTTAAGAGGTTTTCCGGTATTGGCTGTTTCAAGTTGGCTAAGCTCAGATGCATGTTCTTCAATTTTCTCTGCTATTATAAATAAATAGGAAGCCCGTTCCGAAGCTGACAGGTCTGACCAAATCCCGGAATCAAACGCGGTTCGTGCCGCATCAATGGCCATCCGGGCATCTTCTGCATTTCCGTTGGGAGCCTCCGCAATGATCTTGCCGTTTGCGGGGTTAACAACTTGACTCTTTTGTTTACTCAAAGAATCCATCCACTCACCGTTTATAAACTTTTTCAGCTTCAACAATTTGAAAAAACCTCCTGTTCGTTATTCTTACTTTAACGATCTCGCCTTAAAAATAGATAACGCTTTCATTTTTCTTTATTTTCAAAATATTGACCCCTCTTTTAGTTACATATACTTACTTCAGTGTAAAAAAAGGATTAAAAGTCTTCTACCTTTTGGGAAAGAATTTTTTCATTCATATCTTCTGCCTCTTGAGGAATGATCTCTTCATCAAAATGAAACTCTGGAAGAGGCTTGCGAAAAAATTTTGTCATGTAAAGAAGATATGCCAAGCCGCATGCGACCCAGATGCCTCCAAGGATCAAAGCCTCTATTTCTAAATAAGACCATAACCACATAGTAAATGCTGCACCTATGAGCGGTAAAAATAAATACCGTATGCAGTCGTTAAAAGAACGTTTCTGATTTCTAATAAAATAATGGGCGATGACAGATAGATTAACGGATGTAAAAGCAATGAGCCCTCCAAAATTTATAAACTTGATGACTTGCTCCAAGGTCAACAAGATACCTAGTAAAGAAACCGTGCCTATCACGATAATGCCGTGTGACGGTGTATTAAATTTTGGATGAATATAACCAAATAGATTTTTAGGCAATACAGAATCCCGTCCCATAGCATATAACACACGTGATGCGCTTGTAATTGCAGCAACTCCCGAAGAAAAGTTCCCAACAATTACTCCAGTAATAAATAATGATTTAAATACGTTTCCTCCAACAAGTATTGCGATTTCCATGGCTGCAGAATCAGGGTGTTCGAATGAATAGCCTGGCTGCACCAATTGTGCTAAGTAGGAAGAGCCAATGTACAAGATCCCTGTAAACAAAAGCATTATGATAATAGCTTTTGGGATCGTTTTTTCGGGATTGATTGTTTCTTCTGACAAGGTAGTAAGTGAGTCAAAACCAAGGAAACTAAAACAAAGAATCGAAGCTCCTGCTAAGATAACGGACAAGGGAACATCTGAATTTAACAATGGTTTACTTGAGAAAAGAGTGCCTGTCCCTACTCCTTCTATTAAACTTTTGACGGTTAATAGCCAGAAAAAACAAACGAAAATGATTTGAGCAATAACAAAAATTTTACTTGTGGATGCTGATATCGTTACACCTAGTATGCTCGGTACCACTATGATAGCAGTCAAAAGAATAATCCACACATAATGCGGAATTCCCGGAAACACTGCATTTAAAAAGACAGTGGACATCAAGCACGTCACCATAGGTGTTAAAATATAATCAAGCATAATTGTCCAACCTACAAGAAACCCAACTTCAGAATTAATAGACTTTTGAGTAAATGTATAAGCTGAACCTGAGATAGGATATGCCTTTGCCATCTTTCCATAGCTGAGGGCTGTAAACAGTATCGCTAGAAATGCAATAATGTACGCACCCGTAATTACACCATGTGAGGTTACGGTAGCTATTCCATAGGTATTAAAAAATACCATGGGGTTATTCCAAGCAATTCCTAAAAAAACAACCTGTGACAAAGTAAGCGTTCTAACTAGCTTCTTTCTTTCCATAATCAGCTCCCTCCTATCGATAAAGAATACTCAGAAGTTTTAGAATATTTTGTATCTTGATTATAAAGGTTTTTGTTACACAAAGGTCAATACTGTATTATATTATTTAAGGAGGTGGTTAAACTGAAAGAAAAACTAACCATCAGTGAGATGGCAAAGTTAAGAGGGATGACGGCGGAGACCTTGCGCCACTATGATCGGATTGACTTATTCAAGCCGCAATATATCGATCCAAACTCGGGGTATCGCTACTATTCTATTTTCCAGTACGAGGTTTTAGGTACCATTAAAGAGTTAAGGCAACTTGGAATGAGTACGGACGAAATAAAGGATTATTTCAATGAACGCAATTTTAGTAAGTCTTTGGACATTCTTAAAGCAAAGCACGCGGATCTTGTTTCAAAACTGAACGAATTAACAGACTTGGAGGAAAATATCCGGGAAAAAATTGTATATTTGGATCACGTAGCAAGAGAAAAGGAACTTCAAACGGTTATGTTTCGTGAAATAGGACGCAGAAAGTTAATTACATTGAATGAAAAAATCAATAATAATTTGGAACTTTGTTATGGTGTTATCAGGCTAGGCATTCTCATCCAGGAAGCAGATCTTAGAGCTAAACGTTTTGAAGAACCATCAGTCATTTTTGTTGTGGCAAAAAGTAAAGAAAAAATACCAAAACAGTACCAACGGATCGTTCCGGCTGGGTTATTTGCGTGTACCCGTTATAACGGAGAATTACTATGGAACCGAAGTGAAAGCTTGAGTAAAATATTGGATTATCTTGATGAAGGTGGTTATCAAATTACCGGCGATGCGCTGCAAATTATGCATGTTGATATTACGATCACAGATAAACCAAACGAGATTACCTTTGAAATTCAAGTTCCCGTTCAAAAGGTCTGACCTATTTTCGCAGGACAAATGTTTATGTGTATGGTTTAGACGAAAGATATAGGAGAAGTTTTGATATGGAAAAGAACTAGCTAATTGCTAGTTCTTTCAGACTGTAGACAAACTCGATGAAAATCGAGTTTGTCTACTTTTTTTATGGCTTGTACAATTTGGACGTTGATTTCCACTCCAGGCACTCTCTTTTCCGCGGGCGGTCCGGGAGCCTCCTCGGCTTTCAGCCTGTGGGGTCTCCCGTGACTCGCATTTCCCGCAGGAGTCTCGTACCTTCCGTTCCAATCAACTTTGTTTTAATTCATAGATAGAACCCTTTTCCCTAAAGGCATGATTGTTTTACAATAGAATGATAAAAAACTTGAGGTGATGAGGATGCTTTCTAAACATGATTCTATTCAGCGAGATCGACTTGAAATGATTACGTTAGATCAACTGGTGCCATCGAACCATTTGGTTCGTAAAATGGAGGCTGCCATTGACTTCTCTTTCATTTATGACTTAGTGAAAGAGATGTATTCAGAGGTAGGACGCCCGAGTATTGATCCCGTTATTTTAGTTAAACTGACATTCATCCAATATACCTTCGGTATTCGGTCCATGCGTAAAACAATTGAAGAAATAGAAACAAATATGGCTACCGTTGGTTCTTAGGTTACGGTTTCCATGATAAAGTCCCTCATTTCTCGACATTCGGGAAAAATTATGAGCGACGCTTTAAAGATACAGATTTGTTTGAACAGATTTTTTATCGAATCTTAATGATAGCTGCTGATAGAAAGTTAATAAGTGCAGAGCATGTATTCGTCGATTCCACACATGTGAAAGCCAGTGCGAATAAGACGAAATTTGAAAAGAAAATGGTTCGCAAAGAAACACGAGCGTATCAAGGACGCCTTCAAGTTGAAATCAATCAAGATCGTGAAAACCATGGAAAGATGCCTTTTCCACCGGATAAATTTGATAAGAACGAAACCAAAGAAATAAAAGAAAGTACAACAGATTATGAGAGTGGTTACTATGTGAAAGATGAACGAACAAAACAGTTTGCCTATTCATTCCACGCTGCCGCAGACCGCAACGGGTTTGTATTAGGAACGATTGTAACACCTGGAAATACACATGACAGTAAAGTCTTAGAGCCACTTATTGATCAAGTGATTGAGAAAGTTGGAAAACCGGAAGCCGTTGCCGCAGATGCAGCATATAAAACACCGGCAATTACAAACTACCTATTTAACAAAGAAATCCTACCGGCTTTACCCTATACACGTCCTCGAACAAAAGAAGGGTTCTTTCCCAAACATGACTATGTTTACGATGAACATTTTGATTGTTACCTTTGCCCTTCGGGCGAGTTATTAACGTACTCAACAACTAATAAAGAGGGCTATCGCGAGTACAAATCGCCCAAACACATCTGTGCAACCTGCCCATATTTATCACGGTGTACAGAAAGCAAAGATTATCAAAAAGTGGTGACACGGCATATCTGGCAAACACATGTGGAAGAAGCAGATCATCTGCGTCATCATCAAGATGTCAAACCTATCTATGCGAAACGTAAAGAAACGATTGAGCGTGTATTCGCAGATGCAAAAGAAAAGCATGGGATGCGTTGGACTACTTTAAGGGGACTTAAAAAATTGTCGATGCAGGCGATGCTTACTTTCGCTGCCATGAATATTAAGAAGATGGCCAATTGGACATGGAAAGGTCCAAAAATGGTCTAACATGGTGTGCTCGAAGAGCTCCAATCTCTTAACTTTAGGTAAAAACCAATGGGGGATTTCAAAAGGGATCCGGAATTTTATAATTCCGAACCCCTTTTGTCTACAAACTGAAAGAACTAGCTAATTGCTAGTTCTTTTTTCAGAAAGGATGCCAACGAAAAAAAATTAAATGGGAATCTTCCCTCTTCGCGTTGTAAAATTCACATTTTATACTTATGCTTAACAGTAGTTATTTAATTATTTGCTTTAATATTTAACCCAAAAAAGATGTGTACCAAAAACGCTCCCATCTGGCTCCATACTACACAAGCAATTAAAAGACTCAGGCTTAACACGAAATAAGTCTTTTTCTTCCACATTATAATTTATCCTTTTTTAAGGATTGAATTTTTTGTTCCAATTTTTCAATTAAACTTTGTTGTACGTGATTTCATAACTGAGCTCAATGTATAGGTTTATTTAAATGAACCGAAAATTTCCTTTGCCAATCTACGCCCAGTAGGAGTCGCAGCCAGGCCGCCCTCTGCCGTTTCGCGAAGTGCAACCGGCATGGTCAATCCTATTTTATACATGGCATCGATCACTTCGTCACATGGAATGCGGCTCGTAATGCCTGCAAGCGCCATATCAGCTGCTGTTATCGCGTTGGAGGCACCCATTGCGTTACGTTTCACGCAAGGAACTTCGACCAATCCAGCCACTGGATCACAAACCAGTCCAAGCATATTTTTCAATGTGATCGCCATCGCTTCTGCAGCTTGGCTTGGCGTACCGCCGGCCAG
>NZ_JBNNIU010000011.1:0-127691 GCF_050269675.1 Peribacillus sp. NPDC076916 | reverse complement strand
TTATTATTAGTAAACCTGAACACTCTGTACATTCTAAATACTAATAAATTAATTCAAACAAAGACATTGACTAATCGTAAGAAAGGCATGAGCCCGGTAGACTTCCGGGTACATGCCTCAAGGATATTTATTTAAATAAAGCGTTTAACTTTTATAATTGACAATCAATTTGTTTAAACGGTTAGGTCTCATACCTCATTGAGTAAAAGACAAGCAAAAAAGCTTGCCATCGATACGATGCAAAATGTCAACCTATCAAATCCCGCGAATCTGTTAAAAAGCTATCCTTTTCAATTGTATGAACATAAAAGCTGATGATGAATTGGATAACTAAAGAACCGATTTACAAATTCTTAACATTGGATTAATGTGGGATTTATATTAAATGATTATGATTGAACCGTAACAAACAGTAATAAACATTAATAATTCCACACTAATTGGAGGCACTTTTTATGAATTACACATTCAAGAAGAATTGTTACAAGTCTATTCAAGTTGTGATGTTAGGAGTGAGTGTACTAGGATTAGCTGCTTGTGGATCTACTAAAGAGGAGGCTGCTCCAGTAGTTAAGGATCCAAGTTCGTTAACCCTGAAGGAAATTGAAACAAAGGCCAAAGAAGAGGGGACAATTAATAGTGTGGGAATGCCTGATTCATGGGCTAACTGGGGAGAAACGTGGAATGAAGTGATGAAAAAATATACATTGGAACACAATGATACAGATTTATCCAGTGCCGAAGAGATTGCCAAAATGGAATCGGAAGGAGAGAATGCAACAGCTGATATCGGCGATGTAGGGGTATCTTTTGGGCCCATCGCGGAACAAAAAGAATTGACGATGCCATATAAAACTTCCTATTGGGACGAGGTACCTGACTGGGCAAAAGATGACAATGGAGATTGGGTTGTTGGATACCAAGGAACGATTGCATTCTTAACTAATAAAGAACTAGTAGATAACCCGCCAAAATCATGGGATGACATATTAAAAGGAGATTATAAAGTAACAGTTGGAGATGTTCAGCGTGGTACGCAGAACCAAATGGCCGTTCTTGCTGCCGCTAAGGCTTACGGTGGTGATGAAACAAATCTCCAACCAGGAATTGACTATTTCGCTAAGCTTGCCAAGCAAGGCCGCCTTAGCCTAACTGATGCCAAGCCGGCTAACATCGAAAAAGGGGAAGTGGAAGTCGCCCTTGTTTGGGATTTCAATGCTCTTGGTTACGCTGACCAAATTAACCGCGATCAATTTGATGTCGCCATTCCAAGTGAAGGTTCAGTCGTAAGCGGCTACGCAACTATTATTAACAAAAATGCAAAGCATCCGCATGCGGCGATGGCAACTAGAGAATATATCTTAAGCGATGAAGGACAAATTAACTTAGCTAAAGGATTTGCCCGTCCAATTCGCGATGTACAACTACCGAAAGAAGTAGCTGAAAAAATGGTTCCAGAAGAACAGTACAAAAATGCAAAACCAATTGAAGATTACAAAGCTTGGGAAGAAACGGCAAAGAAATTACCACAGCTTTGGCAAGAAGAGGTGTTAGTACATGTCAAATAAAGTAATAGCAATTATTGTTGATGGTATGAGATATGATAAAGCATGTGAGGCTCTTGGATTTATTCAACATCTAGTTGAAACAAATCAGGCAGCACTTTACAAAGTAAAGTCGGAACTCCCAAGTCTTTCCCGTCCATTATATGAAGTGTTACTAACGGGTACACCGGCATCAGTGAACGGAATTACTTCCAATCAAGCCGTTCGCTTATCTACTGAGAAAAGTCTCTTTCATCTTACGAAAGAAAATGGCTTAAGAAACGGAACGGTATCTTATTACTGGGTAAGCGAACTTTATAATCGTGCGCCATTCCATTTTATTGAAGATCGTGAGCAAGAGGATGAGTCTAAGCCAATTCAATATGGAAAATTTTATTGGGATGATGACTATCCAGACAGCCATGTGTTAATGGATGCAGAAGCTTTGCGCAGAAAGTATGACCCACACTTTTTATATATTCATCCGCTCGGTGTAGATGTAAAAGGAGAAATTTTCGGTTCGGAATCGAAAGAATATCGTGAACAAATCTTAAAAATGGGAAGCTTGTTGGCACAACTTTTGCCAATTTGGATCAAAGAAGGTTACCATATTTTAATTACATCTGATCATGGTATGAGTGAATATGGCAACCATGGCGGCATAACTGATGGTGAGCGTGATGTACCGCTCTTTATCATGAGTCCAAAAGTTGAGCCTGGTGTTTACAGTGAAGTGGTTCCGCAATTAGCTTTTGCACCGCTCGTTTGTGAACTTTTAAATATAGAGCCGTCCAATAAAATGATTTCATATCAATTCCCAGGTCTGAAAGGAAAAAATACCCTTTAAAGTAGATGCAATATTTCAAAATAAAATGAAGAATGAAGGTTGACGGGAATTGGTTTAACGAACGTACTGTTGAACCAATTCCCAAATTGTTAGAGAACAAAGAGGAGCGAGAAGTCTTGCGAAAATTAAAAAAACAAAAAATTTACTTATTAGCTCTTTTACTGCCATTTATTTTGTTTGTGATTGGATTTGAATTAGGACCATTAGTAGCAATGATTAAAAATAGTTTTTATGCTGACGATGGAATTCAAGTTACTATCGATCAATATCTCACCATATTTAAAAGTGAATTTTACTTGCAAGCCATTCAAAATAGCCTAGTCATTTCTTTATTTTCTGCTGTAACTTCTGTGATTATAGCGGTCATTGCAGCCTATTCGTTTACAAAGTTCTCACAAAAAATACAAAATCGATTACTGATGATTGCCAATATGACGTCGAACTTTGAGGGGATTCCCCTTTCATTTTCATTTATTATTTTACTTGGAAACAATGGGTTGTTTACGTTGCTATTTTCTAAGATGGGTGGGGATGTGTTTGCGGATTTTAATTTATATTCATGGACAGGCCTCATTCTTGTTTATATATATTTTCAAATACCGCTTGCTATTATGCTCATCTACCCGTCTTATCAAGGAATTAAGAAACAATGGAAAGAAGCCTCTTCATTATTAGGAGGATCAACATTATCATTTTGGCTTCACATTGGGATTCCGGTTCTTTTACCTAGTATCGTAGGTACATTCAGTATTTTGTTTGCTAATTCGATGGGAGCTTACGCTACAGCCTATGCATTAGTAGGCAGCAACTATAACTTATTGTCATTGCAAATTGCCTCACTAGTTGCAAGTGACGTTGCATTAAAGCCGCAGCTAGGTAGTGCGATGGGAGTACTTCTAGCAGCGACAATGATAGGGGCGATGTGGTTCAATGAACGAATGATGCGCCGCATTAGGAGGGATTTACGATGAAACCTTCATTGACTTTTCATAAGGTGATTGTTGGGTTACTAGTCATCTATTTATTAATTCCGCTTATAGGAACATTTTTATTCTCGATTGCCGGTAAATGGGATCATACCATTTTACCTGAGAGTTATACAATGAAATGGTATATTGAATTATTTCAAGATGAACGATTTTATGCTGCTTTTCGACGAACGCTGTTTTTAATTGTCATGTCTGTAGGTCTTAGTGTTGTTATTATGCTGCCGACTATTTTTATCATCACGGTATATTTCAGTAAATGGGAAGGATTACTTCAAGCAGCAGCCATGCTTCCTTATGGAATTCCTCCCATTGTTGGAGCCGTAGGATTAATAAAGGTGTATTCAGATGGACCGATTCACATTGCCGGAACACCTTGGATTTTAATCGGTGCTTATTTCATAACGATTCTGCCATTTATGTATCAAGGTATACGTAGCAGTCTTCGTACGATTAATGCCGTGCAGCTTGTCGATGCAGCTGAATTACTCGGTGCCACAAAATTCCAGGCGTTTCGCACAGTGGTGTTTCCAAATATTATATCTGGTATTTTAGTGTCTACCTTACTATCAGTCGCTCTTTTATTTAGTGAGTTTGCTTTTGCCAATTTGCTTGTTGGGGGCCGATTTGAAACCATTCAAATTTATCTTGCCGACAAACTAAACAGCAGTGGTCACTTAACAAGTGCAATCGTCATTACTTATTATTCACTGATTTTACTTTTAACGGGGACTGTATTAAAACTTACGTTTAGAAACGAAAAAAATCGTGTCGTGTCAAATAAGAAGCGTATTCTTTCATTTATTAAAAAACAATACAGTAATAAAAATGCTGCTATAGAAGGTGAAAAATAATGGGCTATGTAACCATCGAACAAGTGACTAAGGGGTATGAAAATCAAGTCGTTCTAAATGACATTTCTTTAACATTAAAAAAAGGAGAATTTGCTACACTTCTTGGGCAAAGCGGATGCGGAAAAAGTACATTATTACGTTCCATTGCGGGGCTTGAAGGTGTTGATATAGGTAGAATCTTAATTGATGGAAAAGATATAACTAATTTATCACCGCGTCAGCGTGAGGTCGGTATGGTATTTCAGTCTTATGCGCTTTTCCAGAATATGACCGTTTTTGACAATATAGCGTACGGCCTTAAAATGAAAAAGGTAAAGAATGTTAAAGCAAGAGTGAAAAAGATGATTGTTATGGTTGATTTAATAGGAAAAGAAGATTCATATCCCCATCAGTTATCTGGCGGGCAACAGCAGAGGGTTGCTCTTGCCCGTGCGCTTGTCATGGAGCCAAAAGTACTGCTTTTGGATGAGCCGTTAAGCGCATTGGATGCTAAAATCAGAAAAAGTTTGCAAAAGGAATTAAAGAGAATACAGAAAGAATTAGATATTACAACAATTTTTGTTACTCATGATCAGGAAGAAGCAATGACGATGTCTGATCGGATTTTTGTCATGAATAAAGGAAAAGTTGTACAATCCGGTTCTCCATCAGAAATTTATACTTCTCCAGTCAATACATTTGTTGCAAAATTTATCGGAAATTATAATGTTTGTAATATGGAAGTTTTCCATAAACTTGTTCGCAGCACAGAATTAAAAGGAAATGAAGTCGCCATTCGTCCTGAAGTTTTACAATTAGTTTCTGTTGGTGAGGATAGCTTGAATTTACAAGAGAACTGGGGAATTAAAGGGTTTATTAAAGATGTTTCTATGACAGGGAATGTTTTAAGATATGAAGTAGAAACAGAGGAGTCCGCGTTCCTTGTAGATTATCTTCACCACCGAGGGAAAATGTTTGAGCAAGGAGCACGCGTTCAAATTGTTGTACCGAAGAAAGAATGCATTATTTTATAAATTATTGATAATCGTGGAGGAAGAAATATGTCTGTTTTGCCAGAAGAAAGAAAGAATGAAATTTTAAAAGAACTGAACAAAATGGGAAAAGTAAAAGTTATGGAATTAGTTGATCAATTTAATGTTTCAGAGGAAACGATTCGACGCGATTTGATGATGTTAGAGGAAAAAGGACTTTTAAAGAGGGTTTACGGTGGAGCGATTAAAACAGTTTTTGAATTTGAGGAGCCACCATTTACACAGCGTACAACGGTGAATCAAGAAGCGAAAATCAAGGTTGGGAAAAAAGCAGTAGAACTCGTTTCTAATGGAGATGTGATTGCCATTGATGTAGGGACAACCATGCTTGAATTTGCGCAGTGCATTGAAAATAAGAATGACATTACGATTTTAACCAATTCTCTTCCTGTATCGTCCGTGTTAACCGAATTGCTCAATCAAAATAAGTTTACAGGACAAATTCTATTACTAGGTGGACAAATTGATCCAAAGCATCAATCTATATGCGGCGGTCTCACTGAACAAATGTTAAATCAATTTAATATTGATAAAGCGTTCATTTCAGCTGGCGGTGTTTCCATTCAAAGTGGGGTTAGTAATTATCATTTACGTGAAACATTAGTTTCTCGCAAGATGGTCGAGGTATCAAAACAAGTTATATTGCTAACGGATTACTCTAAAATTGGTGTCGACACATTTTGTAAAGTTTGTCCTCTAGAAAAAGTCGATGTGATTGTCTGCGAGCAACCATTTCCAGAGGAATGGAGAAATCATTCAAAATTAGAGGAAGTCAATTGGATTCAAGCATAGCCCATAATAGGACATATCGAGATGGAAGAGGGAGTACTCTCTTTTTTGATTGGATTTTTATTGATAGCAGGTATAAAGCTAGAAAGAGAATTTAATAGATTGAATGAGAAAAGGGGCTGTATAGCATGAGTTTCATTGGGATAGATTTAGACGGAACATTATTAAACGACCAGAATGAAATTAGTGAAGAGAATATAAAGGCGATTCAATATGCCCAAGATAGAGGCTTCGAAGTAGTTATTTCAACAGGACGGGCTTATTTTGACGTTCAAACAATTTGTGAAAAAGCCGGGATATCCCTATTTGTAATCGGGACAAATGGCGCGACCATTCATTCAAAAAGCGGAAAGTGCATTTCTTCTATTACGATAACTAAAGATCGTGTCGAATCTATTCTCCAATGGTTAGATGAACGGAATTATTATTACGAAGTGTTTACTGATAAAGCCATTTATACTCTTAAAAAGGAAAGAGAAGATTTCCATAATGAGATTAAAAGTTTGAAAAACGCAGATTTGAATATAGATATGAAAGAATTAGTTGAAGTAGCGGAGAGGCAATTTGACCAGTTTGGATATGTTTTAGTTGAAAACTATCATGATATCTTAAAACAGGAGGAAGAATTCTATAACATATTGGCATGTTCTTTTGATGAAAAAAAATTAGAGGAAGCATGGAACAAATTCAAACAGTTTGATGAGCTGATGGTTGTTTCTTCTGCTGATCACAACATTGAAATTACTAGTAAAAGAGCTTCAAAAGGAATGGCTCTTGAAAAATTGGCTATATTGATGAATGGCTCCTTAGATCAAGCTATGGCAATCGGGGACAGCAACAATGATTTATCCATGTTCGAGAAAGTTGAATACAGCGTAGCGATGGGAAATGCGAAAGATGGCATAAAAGCTGTTTGTACAACGACAACCCTTAAAAATGATGAGAATGGGGTAGCTTATGCGATTTATCGATATATGGAGAACTTCGTGGTTCCAAAATAAGTGTCAATGCCGAAGGAGAGAGCGATAAAATGGCATGGATATATATCATAATGGCAGGACTTTTGGAAATCGTCTGGGTGATCGGTCTTAAATATTCACACGGATTCACCAAAATTATACCTAGTATAGTAACGGCAGTTATTATAATCTTTAGTTTCTTTTTACTTTCAAAAGCTTTACATTCCATGCCCTTAGGAACTGGTTACTCCATTTTTACTGGATTGGGAACGGTGGGAACGATAGTAACTGGGTTGATTTTTTTTGGAGAGACCATTAATCCACTGAAAGTATTTTTTATGGCTTTAATGATATTAGGAATAATCGGAATAAAAATCAATCCAGCACAACCTAAACATTAAAGGAAGTGAAATGATTTATTCAAGGGTAGGGGATGATTAAATGGCTTGGTTTTTTCTTCTTATTGCCGGATTTGCCGAGATTGGCAGTGTTATAAGCCTGAAACGTGCAAAAGGGTTTAAAAAATTGCTTCCCACTGTAGCTTGTCTTTTTTTGGGGAGTTTAAGCTTTTATTTTCTTTCTTTGTCATTAACTTCCATTCCGGTGGGGACTGCCTATGCAATATGGACCAGTATCGGCTCTGTTGGAAGTGTTTTAGCAGGAATGATCTTCTTTAATGAACCTAGAAGTTTAAGATTAATCCTATTTATTATGTGTATTATTGCAGGGGCTGTAGGTATTAAAATGACTTCTGGACATTAAGGCCAGGATTTTAAAAATGGAAATAAGTGGAGAAAGGTATTACCTATGGAGAAGAGGCGAGATGAAAACTATTCAAGATTTAAGGATGCTGCATTCTGATTTGACCGTGTACAACTGCCATAATATCTGCTTCGATTTTTGAATTTTTAAATTATTCAATGTAATTTTGCGATACTTCAATAACGAAGTGTCGCTTTTTTATGACCTTCCGCTAAAGTCGTACCCGTCCTAAAAATAGCTAACTATTTCCTTCGTCGATAAGTCGCTTTCATAGCTTACCTTATCTTGTGCAAATCTGGTCCTCGTGTATGATACGTTCTGGATCCTCGAGACAATCGTTCCTCGAACAACTTGGCTCTTTTGTTCTCCTTTTTGAACATTCGCTTAAAGAGAATAATGAATTTTTTGTATTTTCAATATTTACAGTCAATATTTGAAATGGTAGTATAACAATATCTATTAAGAATTATCAAATAATAAGGTTTTTTCAAAAAAATCATTTTTTTATTATAGTGAAAGTTTTTAAAACTAAAATATTGATATTATAGCTAGAATATTTTGTGTTTATTTTTCTTTAGGGGATGAATGATGATGATCAAAAAAATGTCAAATGCAATAAAGTCAACTGAAATAGTAGAGCAAACATCTGGAATATATGAAGAAGCTGTGAGATTAAGAAGGATGATTCATGAAAATCCTGAACTTGGATTTGAAGAGCATAAAACGGCTGGAATTATTGCAAATTATTTAAAAGATCTTGGAATTGAAGTGACATCCGGAGTGGCTAAGACAGGGGTTGTGGGTATTCTTCGTGGAGATGAAGAGGGACCTGTGCTTGC
Source organism: Peribacillus sp. NPDC076916 (assembly GCF_050269675.1). Classification (NCBI taxonomy): domain Bacteria; kingdom Bacillati; phylum Bacillota; class Bacilli; order Caryophanales; family Bacillaceae; genus Peribacillus; species Peribacillus sp. NPDC076916. The sequence goes on along the minus strand of NZ_JBNNIU010000011.1, from coordinate 119,080 downwards.
TTTGCGAGCTGATATTGATGCTTTACCTATACAGGAGAAAACGGATGTAAGCTACAAATCTAAAAATCCTGGGGTTATGCATGCTTGCGGACATGATATGCATACCGCAATGTTACTATCTGCCGCTAATATTTTATCTCAAAATAAGCATCATATCGCGGGTACAATAAAATTCATTTTTCAACCTGCTGAAGAGATGAAGGGCGGGGGAATAATGATGGTTGAAGAAGGTGTATTAAGCAACCCTCCCGTCGACCATGCTTTTGCTTTTCATGTTTGGCCTGAATTAGCTACTGGAACTTATGGTTTTAGAAATGGTGCGATAATGGCAAGTATGGATTCTTTTGATGTTGTATTAAAAGGTAAACAAGGTCACGGGGCAGCACCGCATCAAGGAGTAGATGCTATTGTGGGTGCTGCTCATGTTGTAACAGCTCTACAAACAATTGTTAGCAGAGAAACAGATCCAGTAGATTCCGTTGTTATTACAATCGGAACAATTGAAGCAGGAGATGGCTATAATATTATTCCTGAAAAAGCTAGTTTTAAAGGAACTGTACGAACACTTAATGCGAACACTCGTAAGGAAGTGGCTGCAAGCATTCAACGGATTATCGAAGGAGTGGCTTCCGCACTTAAATTAGAAGTTGAAATAAACTATAACTTTACAGTGGGGTATCCTGTTACAATGAATGATCCAAAATTTAATGAACATGTTGCTGCCATTGCTACTGATTTATTTGGAGAAAACTCAGTGCAGTGGTTGTCAAAACCAAGTATGGCAAGTGAAGATTTTGCTTTCTATTTAGAAAAAGTCCCGGGTACATTTGTCTTCTTGGGAGTAGGAGAAAACCCTGAGGATCCGATGAAGCTGCATAGTGACGTATTTTTACCAGATGAAAAAGCGATGATCCAAGGGATTTCCCTTATCGTAGGACTAGCTATGAATACAACTGAAAAAATTCAATAAGTTAAAAAATGATAAGCAAAAACAGTGTTGGTTTTCCTTTTAGAATCAGCATAATTTGTAGAAAAGGAGTGTAATAAAGTGCAAGAAAATTCTCTGCGTAATTGGAAAATTCATTTATTTGTTTTGATATTAGTCTGTGTTACAGAATTTATTGGCGTCAAAACGTTTAACATTGGGATTGGAGCCATTGCATTATTTCCAATGTTATATGCATTAATTATCGGAGCCATTATTAGTTTACCATCTTTCAAAATTTTAAAAATGAAGGAAATGAATGTAGCGGCCAATATTTTAGGGATTTCATTCATGCTTTTTGTAGCCAAATTGGGAATGTTAATGGGTCCTTCATTGCCGAAGATATTTGATGCTGGGATTTCTTTAGGATTACAAGAAGTGGGACATTTCGCAGGTACTATCCTATTAGGGTTGCCGATTGCTTTATTACTTGGAATGAAAAGAGAAGCAGTCGGTGCTACTTTTTCAATCGATAGAGAACCTAACTTAGCCATTATCGCTGAGAAATATGGCTCGGATTCACCAGAAGGACGGGGAGCGCTGGGCGTATATGTTTGTGGTACTTTGTTTGGGGCTTTATATCTGTCAGTGTTAGCAAGTTTTTTGGCTCAAACTGGTTGGTTTCATCCAATTTCACTAGCCATGGGTGCGGGTGTAGGCTCAGGTAGTATGATGGCTGCCATGTCAGGGGCATTAGCTGTTATATTCCCGGAATCCGCAAAGGATATCGCAGTTTTTGCGGGTGCTGCTAACTTAATTACAACAATTTTAGGAACGTATATATGTGTATTCTTTTCTCTTCCTTTTACAAACTATTTATACAAAAAATTTGAGCCTATTTTAGGGCGAAAGTCAAAAAAAGATCAAATCAAAAATATTGAAGCATAGGGCATAAAGGGGAGATTTTATATGAAAGATAAAATATTGACTTTTATAATTATCGGCATAATAGCTATTATGGGAAATTGGATTGGATACAATGTTTCACCAATTGACGCATTACCAGGTATGATGATCATTGTTGCTGTAACGATATTAGGGTTCTTTTTCGCAAAAATCTCCCCTATTAAACTACCAATTGTTGTTTGGGTTTCTATGTTAGCCTTATTGGTTACGACTCCGATTTTTCCAGGAAACGCATCAATCATTAAAATAACAGAACAAGTTAATTTTATGGCATTGGCAACACCTATTTTGGCTTATGCTGGCCTTTCTTTCGGGAAAGATTTGAAAGAATTCAAGAAATTGGGATGGCGTATAGTTGTTATATCTCTAGTTGTTTATACAGGAACATTTTTACTATCCACTCTAGTTGCAGAAATTGGTTTTAGATTAACTGGTAAATTCCATTAAGTTTTTGTGATCGTGCTATTATTATTTCACTTAAAACCTAGGAAACGAAAAAGATGTCTACGCTGTATGAGATGTCAAAAAAGCAGCACAGTTTCACTTTAACTTTAATGGCTTTATAAAATGTCCGATTCTAAGATTATGGAATCGGGCATTTTTTTATGCAAGGAAAGCATCAATTTCTCCAGTAAGAACTGAAGTATTAGGTTCCTGGATTGGTATCTGATTTCCAATGGATATAGATATGATTAGCAAAATATCCTACGCAATATATAGCCATTTATACTCTTTAACATTGAAGCAGCCAGAGGATTGCAGTTATTTCAATGTCTGTTTCATATAATGAGGCAATTTATAAACAGTTAGAAGGAAAAGAAAAGCAACAAATATCCCTTGAATTAGATAATTGGAAGCCTCTTTCTTAAGTAGTCTAATGTAATTTAAGGAATATATTGATTTGACTATGGAAGGATTGTTAAGGATTGAGAAGCCTATATTATGGAGAGTTAGATGAACCAGAAAAAAGCAGATTATATATATGAATAAATGTATCTACACATCTTAGACGTTTAAAAGGGTATCGAATTCAGACATTTGATGATAGTAGGTCAAAATAAGAAGAGATTCATAATGAAATCCTATCCTTATTAGAGAGTTTAGAATGCTGATACCCTAAATGCAAAAGAGAAATAATCAACCATATATTAGATTGATTATTTCTCAAATTAATAATCATCAAAGTTATTCTTCTAAGGATAACCTTACACCGAATACTAATAATACTGTACCCGAAATACCTTTTATGGCACTATTAACCTCTCTCTTTTTAAGACCATTCTTAGCTGTCGTATTAGTACGATAGAGTAAGTACCAAATACCTGTAAGTGCTGTAAAAGTGAGTCCCAATAAAAGAAACCGGAAAAAATGACCTTGACTATCTAAAAAAATTGAGGTAAGAAGCTTAAAACTGTTGTTTTCAGGTTGACTTTGAAAGTTTTATTGATTTATTTTCGCTAACAAATGTTGAACCTAAAAGCAATATACCACCAAGCATTTGAACAAATGTCATTTGCTCTTGCAAGATAAGAGCAGAAATCAGTATCGCTACAAATGGATCTACATAGCTTAGCATAGCAATACTTTGTCCTTTTAACTTTTGCATACCTGAAAAAAATAACCAAAATCCAATACCAGTGTTAACAATCCCTAATAGAATTATAAAGGGAATGGATGATCTGGATACTTCCAAGATACTAAATCCTTCAGTAATAAGCACATAAGGTAATAGCAGCAAAGCAGTTGTTCCAAGTTGGATCATGGTAATCTCTAACTTGGCCATGTTTTGAATGAATTTATTTAATAACATTAATGCAGCGTAAAATGCAGCTGCAGCTAATCCAAAAAAGATCCCAAGCAGATTACCTTTTCCAGATGCACTTATGCCATTTCCAACAATCAATAACATACCTAATATCGCAACACCAATACAAACAATCTTTTTGATAGGTAATTGTTCCTTAAGGATAATTGGTGAGAGAATCATGACAAACACAGGTGCAAAGTAATACCCTAATGTTGCGTTAGTGATTGTTGTATAATCGTAAGATTGATAGAGAAAAATCCAATTCCCTCCTAATGCAATACCAGAAAGAAATAGGGTGGAAGCATTAGTTTTCACTGATTTCCACGAAATGGATTTTTTCAACATAAAAAATACGAACATTAAAAATAGACATCCGATTGAACTACTTAGTAAAGCTGTCTCACTCGAAGATAAATCAATGTATCTTTGCACTAAACCGATCGTACCAAAGATTATCATTGATAATATAAACTGAATGTTAGATTTCATCGTCTACTCCTTCGAATCTGCGAAACAGCTTATATTTCACAGATTCTTAATCTGTTTTTAATATAAGCTTATTCAGTACTGTTTTAACAAATGGAGTAAACGGTGGTGGCGGTGATGTTGAAAATGGCTTCCAAGTGTTTAATTTTGTATTTGATAATGGCATCATAATTCCCCCTATTTTTTCTATTAATAGATTTTGAAAGTGACAAGATAAGCATTCCTTCATATAGAGCTGCAATGACAGAAGCTAGGTTGCCTTGTCATTGCTTAAGAAGATGTTGTTCTTGCTTTAATTCATGATGTAAGACCTCACCAATACGTTTTATACCTTCCCTAATTTGTTCTTTCGTTGTATTCGAGTAATTTAACCGTAATGTGTTCTTTTGTGTACCATTTGGAAAAAATGGAATACCAGGAACAATGGCCACATTATTTTTCAAGCACTCCACAAAGATTTTACTTGAATCAACTGAAGCAGGAAGCTCTACCCAAATAAATAATCCGCCTTCCGGCTTGCTGTAGGAGATGTTTTCAGGGAAAAATTGATCGATGCAGGAAATCATCGTTATGCACCTTTCTTTGTATACGGCTTTAATTTTCTCAATATGAGCCTCTATATCATAAAGTTCCATATATTTAGCCGTGATCCGCTGTGCAAAGCTGTCAGAGTGTAAGTCTGCTGTCTGTTTAAATGCCACGTATTTCTCAATAAATACTTCATCCGCACAAATCCAGCCAAGCCGAAGTCCCGGTGTGAAGATTTTCGAAAAGGTGCTCAGATAAATAACCCGGCCTTCTGTATCAAAATATTTTACTGGCGGAAGGGCAGTACCAGAAAACCGGATAGCTCCGTACGGATTATCTTCCAAAATCAAAACATCATACTGGCTGGCGAGCTCGATCATTCTTTTTCTTCTTTCAAGCTTGAGCGTTCGGCCTGTCGGGTTTTGAAAATCGGGAATGGTATAAATGAATTTTGTCTGGGGATTCTCCTGAAGCCGTTTCTCCAGTTCCTCCATCATCATGCCGTCTTCATCCATCTCTACTTCTACAAAGTTGGCATTGTATACTTTAAAGGCATTGACCGCAGCCAGGTATGTAGGGCTTTCGCAAATGATGGTATCCCCTTCGTCAAGAAAGAGCTTTCCTGTCAGATCAATAGCTTGCTGGGACCCTGATGTAATCACGATTTGCTGTAAATGGGCTTGAATACCGATCGCATCCATCCGCTTAATGATCGCGTTTCTAAGCGGGATATAACCTTCTGTTGTACTGTATTGAAGGGAAGCAGGGCCATCTTCTTTAAGAACGGCTTCACATGCCACATTCAGTTCCACCATTGGAAACAGTTCCGGAGCCGGGAGACCTCCTGCAAAAGAAATCACTTCTGGCCGTTCTGTGACCTTTAATATTTCACGCGTTTCAGAAGATTTAACCAAACTAGCTCTCTTTGCAAATTTGTTGTGCATTTCTAAATGCTCCTTTTAATCATATTGTTTAAAAATCATTAGCTGTTTCGTTTTCTTTACTGTATCGAGGCATGATATCCTCCCGCTAAATTTGAATTATCATAACACGTACATAAAAAACCATACAATATTATAATTGTATGGCAAACAATATTCCTTTCACGTTTCAATTATTTTTTTTAGTATATTAAGCGCTTTTTCAAGTTCCTCTTTCGTTTCTGGCGCACAAATCCCCAAACGCACGGCATTTGCCGGTGCGACATTACCTACCGCAAATCGCCCTCCACTATAAACTTGTACACCTTGTGCTGCAGCTATTTGTTCAAATTGGTCCCCTGTATAACGGTTCGGCAGATGTAACCAGCGAAAAATCCCTGTTTCTCCGCCTAAACAATTTTCCTTATCTAAATAATGATTGACCAATTGATTGCGAGCTTTAGTTTCCTCTTTATGAAGTGCAACAATGTTTTCAAGTTGACTCGAAACAATTGCTCGTGCTGTTAATTCCGCAAGTAGTGGCGATACGGAAATATTTAAGTTATAAAGAGCTTTTCGAGTAGGATCCAGGAATTTTAAAGGAACTGCCACATAAGCAAGACGGAGTCCAGGTGCCATCGATTTCGATAAACTCGCTATATAAATCGAATGTTCAGGTGCATATGTCGCTACGGCCGGCAATACTTTGTCTTGGGTTAAATGATACATTCCATCTTCAATGATAAATAAATTATACTTTATGGCAATCTCTGCAATAGCCTTTCGAGTACCGATGCTCATTTTATACGTCATCGGATTCTGGTAATCCGGAATAATATATAAGCCTTTAATGTTTTCGTTTTTGCATGCATAAAGAAGTGCTTCCGGACTCATTTCATCAGTTTCTGACCGAATCGGGACAAGCTGGATGCCCAGCATCGCGGCAGCTGTCTTTAACCCTGGATATGTATGGTGATCGACACCTATCCGGTCTCCATGCTGACAAAGACCTGCCAGTGTTGCGGTGATGGCATTTTGTCCGCCATTAGCCAGTAAGATATGCTCTCTAGTCGTTTCAACACCGGCATGTTTTAATAATTTGACGCCTGCATCTTTTTGCCAAATCGAATCACCTGGCCGGCTGTACCCAAACCATCTCGCACAATCGGATTCTTGTAACATGGATTGCAGTAGGTCATGTAAAGGTCCGTATGATACACGATCTGGTAGCATTGCGCCCATTTCAATTAAATGTTTTGGCTTTTCTTCTGAAAGCAAGTATGCGTTCGAAATCGCATCATATGAAACATACGTTCCACTGCCAATGGTTGCACTAATCAGTCCTTTTAATTCAGCTACTTTAAATGATTTTGAGATTGTACTTAGATTCACATCCAAATAGTCTGCTAACTCTCTTTGCGGTGGAAGTTTTGTGCCTGGAACTAAGCGTCCCTCTTTAATGTCAGATTCTAATTGCTTAGCTAATGCCTGATAAATCGGTCTATCTTCTCGATTTAACGTCGGCCTCCATGTCATTGGATATTCTTCAAACGAATTAATAGGCACAATCCTCATCCTTTTTTCATACAATTATAAAATTGTATGGCAACAAATTCAAATTCATAAATTACTTTAGACATTCTTCACAATCGAGTGCGATTTTTAAAGAATAAAGGACATAACCTATTTGATATAACAAATAGGTTATGTCCTTTAATTTATCTATATTTTTTTAATGTAGGTCTTGATAAACAATGATATGCGGCAAATAGACATTTTTTCTCCAATTCCGCCCATTAACGTATGATCTGGATAATATCAATAATCGACCAGGCACGACGATATAGTATTCTCTATTGCAATAGGAGTGGAGAAAGATCAAATAAATAACTGGCCGCTTAAAAAAATCGTATTTCGGTCCATTAACAGACATTTACTTTTATTATTTAGATAGTTAAAGTTATAAACAATAATAAAAACTTACTATTCAGTATTATTTGAAAAATAAAAGTGGAGGATCAAATGAATACAAAAGTATTAGTAATAGGTCCTATAGATTTAGTAGAACTAGTGCTTACCATCGGCCAATCGTACTCTGACATTACCATGTTACCTGCACCTTATAAACATGAACAGGAAACAATAGATGTGATTAGAAGAAGAGTCGACGAGGCGGATGTTTTATTCTTTTTAGGCACCATTCCTTATCAAATGGTAAAGAATCAAAATATTACAAAGCCAATGGTTTTTATCCCCTCAACAGGAACATCTTTGTATCGAACACTTTTTAAGATCATTACTGAAACTTCTTTCAATCCAATCAAGGAACCGTTAAGGATTAGTATTGACACATTGCCAAATAGAGAAGTAAAAGAGTGTTTTGAGGATTTAGAAATATATCCAGAAAAGATGTTTCTGAAAGCTGATCACAAAGCGGATGAATTGGTTCATTTTCATTATGAATTATGGAAAAATAATCAAACTCAGGTGGCCGTTACATGTGTTAAATCTGTATACGAATCGTTAAAAGGGCTAGGGGTGCTAGTATTCAGGGTCCTCCCTACAATGTCCGCCATTCGATCTAGTTTAAATAATGTTCTCTTGGAGGGGAAGGCCTTACTTCAAAGCGATACACAAATTGCCATTGGAATCCTGCATTTTAATAACTTGCTTTCTTCTTTAAAAAAGCCCATATCAGAATATGGAGAACAGCGAAAAAAAGCAGCACTTCAAAATCTTCTTATCGATTTTTGTGAAGAGGCCCAGGCTATTTTTGACTGGTCAGAACGAGATGAAGTCCGATTTATAACTACTCGGGGCGCCATTGAAAGGACTACCCACAAATATAAAAAAGCTCCGCTATTAGATGAGATAGCCATGAAAATCGATGTAGAGACCACCATCGGAATAGGATTTGGATATACAGCAAACGAAGCGGAAGTGAGTGCCCGTAAAGCACTTATGAAAGCGAGGCTTAATAAACCGAGTTGCTTTGTGGTTGACATGGATGGAACGGTTTTTGGGCCTGTCGGAAAAGATGGGAGATTGAAATATTCCTTGCGGAGTGATGACCCACATCTAATGAATTTAGCAAAAACAGCTGGGCTCAGTATTGCAACCATTAACAAATTACTTTCCTTTTGTGAGTGCTTTGGCAATAGATGCATCACAGCAAATGATCTTGCTAACGGACTCGGTTTGACCATTAGGAGCGCAAGGAGAATCCTGAATACCCTTGAAAATACGAATCTAGCCGTCATCGTGGGTGAGGAACAGCCCATAAACCGAGGAAGACCCCGACAGCTATATGAATTCCAATTTTCCAGGGAGTCAGTCAGATAAGGTTTTATTTATTAATAGTGAAGAAAGGGGAACTTTTATGAGAATAGCAATCGGTCAGTTGGCCCATGAAACGAATACGTTTTCTCGAGTAAGAACGACAGTCGACTTATTTAAAGTATGGGAATGGACCCAAGGAGAGGAACTTCTCGATAGGCATACTGGTGTATTGGATTATTTGGGTGGGATGATCGAACGGGGAGAAGAGCTGGGGATTGAAATTGTGCCAACCTTTGCAGCCATGGCCAATCCTTCAGGAACGATAACACAGGAAACGTTTCAAAAAGCAAAAAATCTATTAATATCAAGTATCATGAATGCTGGAGAATTGGATGGGATTTGTCTATTTCTTCATGGAGCAGGAGTAGCAGAAGGAGTTGACGATATTGAAGGAGAGATCCTATCGGAATTAAGAAGCGTTTTGGGTTCAAAAATACCAATAGTAGCTACTTTGGACCTCCATGGTAATATTACGGAAACCATGGTTGAAAAAGCAGATGTACTGCTCGGCAATATAGATTACCCTCATACGGATTCCTATGAAAGGGGGATAGAAGCGATTGATATAACCGCTCGCATGATTCAAGGGAAAGTTAACCCGGAAATGGCTCTATCTAAATTACCATTACTAATTCCTACTACAACCTCCTACTTTTCTCCAATTAAAGAAATCAATGAATGGTGCGAGGAATGGGAAAAGCATCCCGAGGTCCTTGATTGTACCTTATTCCATGGCTTTCCATATTCAGATATCCCTCACGCAGGAGTTTCGGTAATTACCATTACGAATAATGAACCCTCTTTAGCACAAAAAATATCAAATGATATAGCTGCTAGAATTTTTGAAAAGAAAGATGAATTTTATCCAATATTGCCGTCACCAAAGGAAGCCATTTCATATGCTTTCTCCCGAAATGGAACGCCCATCATCATTAATGAAGCTTCTGATAACCCTGGTGCTGGTACACCAGGTGATGGCACCTTTTTATTGAAGGAAATGATAGAAGCAAACATTCCAAATAGCTGCTTTGGGTTTATTTTTGATCCAGAAGTAGCAAAAGTGGCCCATAAAGAAGGTGTGGGGTCCCTAATTCATGTCGAATTAGGCGGTAAAACAGATCGTTTACATGGTAACCCTCTAAAAATATCAGCTTATGTAAAAAGCCTATCTGACGGCAAGTTTATTCAGTCCTCACCGATGTGGAATGGAAGCAAGGTGAACCTGGGGAGAAGCGCAAGATTATTGGTTGGTAATGTGAATATCATTGTATGCTCTGTTAATTCCCAGACCTTTGATGAACAAATTTTCCTTCTTCATGGAATAGATGTTGAGAAATCAAGTATTGTTGGTTTGAAATCATCTCACCATTTTCGCGCAGCCTTCATGCCTATTGCTAAAGAAATCATAACGGTTGACTCGCCTGGGTTAAGCAGTGCGAAGTTATCAACCTTTGATTACAAGAATATAAGCAGACCGATTTACCCTTTTGATTCTATTTTAAATCATCAATTAGTCTAACTAATATTTAGAGGATGTGGTCAAATGCTAGACGTGATTATAAAAAATGGAAGGGTTTATGATGGAACAGGGAACCCTTGGACGAAAACTGACATTGGAATCGAGGATGGAAGAATTACTTTAATGGGGAATTTAAGCAGCGAACAGGCTGGGCAAACTATAGATGCCAATGGGTTGGCAGTTTCACCAGGATTTATTGATCCTCATGTTCATTCCGATTTACTTTGCACTGTTCCAGAAGTTCATAAAATAAAAGCACTTCAGGGTGTGACCACAGAATTATTTGGCCAGGATGGTATTTCTGTTGCTCCTGTATCAGAAAAAACAAAGCCGTTATGGAAAAAACAATTAAGTGGACTGAATGGCGATATTGGGGAATGGCCATGGAATAGCATTGATGAATATTTTTCATTTCTAGAAAAGTCAAAAATGATAGGAAACGCAGCTTACCTGGTACCTCATGGCGCGGTTCGTTCCTTGGTCATGGGATTTGAAGATAGGGTGGCAACTAAACAAGAATTGGAAAAAATGCGTTTGCTGGTCGAGGAAGGAATGCGTATGGGAGCAGTAGGCTTGTCCTCAGGATTGGTATATCCCCCAAATGTTTTCTCCAATAAGGAAGAATTGATTGAAATATGCAAGGGTACCGCGAAATATGATGGCTGTTTCGTTGTCCATATCCGGAATGAAAGCATTCACTCTTTATCAGCTTTGGATGAAGTCATAGATGTTTCCAGACAATCCGGTGTAAGATTACATATTTCTCATTTTAAGATAATCGGCCAAGGAAACAGGGATAAATTTAAGAAAGCACTGGATAAGATGAGTGCCGCTAGACAGGAAGGTATTGAAATTACCTTTGATCAATATCCATATTCAGCAGCTTCAACCGTTTTTCATGCCATACTTCCACCTTGGATGCATGCAGGCGGAACGGAAGAAACGCTGAAACGATTGAGTATTCCAGAATTCAGAAAAAGAATCTCTGATGAATTTAAAACAAACACAGACTATGAAAATTGGGTTTTGAATTGTGGCTGGAAAAATATCATGATTACCTCCGTTCAAACGGGTTCTAATAAACGCTTAGAAGGTAAGGATATGATTGAAATTTCAGAAATCAGGCAGCAATCCCCTGAAGATGCCGCATTTGATATTCTTATTGAGGAAAAAGGGAATGTAGCAATGGTCATTCATTGGGGCTTTGAGGAGGATGTTTTGCAGAGTATGTGTCATCCGCTGCAAATGGTGGGATCTGATGGGATTTTTGGTGGTAAGCCGCATCCACGATTACACGGGACATTTCCGAGAGTATTAGGCAAATATGTTAGGGAAGAAGGAGCTTTGACGCTTGAACAAGCGATTCGTCGAATGACAGGTGCTCCTGCGCAGCTAATGAGATTAAAGGATAGGGGGTTAATTAAAGAGGGATATCAGGCAGATATTGTTATATTTGATCCCGGAAAAATTAAAGATCGAGCTACATTTGAAGAGCCGCTATTAGAGCCTGAAGGCATACATGTGGTTTATATAAATGGAAAATTAACCGTTTATCATGGGGAATACACAGGAGCACGATATGGGAAGGTAATTAGAAGGTTCCGAAGTTCAAAAATAAATAAAGTGGCAACATATCACGATCGATAGATAATACGCACTAATTTGCATATGGAAAGAAAAAAGAAGGATTAGTAGAAAAAGGGAGGAATAAGATGAAGCGTTACATTGGAGGGTCCCAAAATAAGCACTTTATATTATTTTTGCTGTTTGTTGGTTATCTGGTTGATTATTTGGATCGGATGGTCATGAGTGTGGCTGTTGTATCTATTAAGGAAGAATTTAATTTGGATGCTGCTGCTGTCGGGGCAATCTTGAGTAGCTTCTTCCTATCCTATGCCATCATGCAAATACCAGGAGGATGGCTAACAGATAAACTGGGTTCAAGAAAAGTCTTAATATGGTCCATCATTGTATGGTCTGTTTTTACCGTATTTACCGGTTTTGCCTGGTCCCTTATTTCGTTACTCGTCATACGTTTTCTTTTCGGGCTCGGTCAAGGAGGATATCCTTCCGCTTCCCAAAAAGGGATAGCGGATTATTTTCCCCGGGATGAAAGGCCAAAGGCTTCTGCTTACTTGATGTCATCCAATTACTTTGGTATGGCACTTGCCCCGCTAGTGGCTGCGCCGATGATTTTATTTATGGGCTGGAGAAACATGTTTTATGTAATCGGATTGCTAGGAATATTGTTAACGATAGCTTTCTGGGTATATTTTAAACCAAAAGAAAGCACTGCTCCATTAAAAGACAATAGTGTTCCAATGAAGGAATTGCTGATGAATTCCGGATTGTGGAAAATAACTGTCATGTGGTTTGCTGCCGGAATAGTAAATTGGGGACTTTCCTCCTGGATTCCATCTTATTTGATGGAAGCTAGAGGAATGGACCTATTGTCCATGGGTTTTTATGCAGCGTTACCGGGTATCTCAACGGGAGTTGCCATGTTGTTCAGTGGATGGCTTCTTGACAGGTTTTTTAATAATTTGGAAAAATATTATGCGGCATTTGGCATGCTTATGTCTGGGATGTTCCTATATTTGATGTTTACATCGACCTCCTTAGTAGCTGCAATGGTTTATTTGAATCTTTGTATGGTCTTTAAAAGCTTTGCCTTTACAGTTGCTTTTGCTTTGCCGCATAAAATCATGTCTAAAAAGGTTATCGGTTCCGCAATGGGAGTAATTAATATGGGGGCACAGGCCGCAGGTTTCATATCACCTCTTGTCATGGGCTTTATCATCACCCTTACAGGATCCTACAATGGGGCATTTTGGTTCTTGATCGCTTGTTCCGCCATTTCAATAATTGCTGCGCTATCCATTAAAAAGAATCATCATATGGAGCAACCAAAAGATGTTGACTTATTAGCATAGTAGATGAATAGGCGACGTATACCTGTCAAAAACGAAAACAATATGGAAAGGAAAAAACCCTGGGATTTGGCCTTGAAAACCAATCCCGGGGTTTTTTGCTTTATTTATGAAGATAAGCAGGTTTATCTCTTACCGCCCCTTCATTGAAAAATTTGTAATTTTTTCTAGTATCCTCAGCTACAGTACAAGCCGTTATATAGTAAAGGCATATCGTATAACGAGGGGGAAACCTTGAAAAACTGAGAACAAGCATTTATTCTCCTATTGTTTTTTTCATCCAAGTAAACCCATCTCTCTAGTAATAAATTTTTAAAAAAGGAGACGTTTAGGGAATGTGGCCAATTAAAAATGGTAAGGAAAGGATACATCAGCCGAATAAAAGTACAATATTGTCCAAGCAAGAGATGAAAGCCATTGAGTCCTGGATATCTCAAATAGGGATATTCCAAATTTATAAAACCGCTGGACAAATAGTAGCTACAGCCAGAAAAACGCTAAAGTTCAAGTATAAAATGATCGGGCATGGTTTTAACCGGGTCGTCTATGATTTAAATAATGGCTATATTTTAAAAATTGCATTGTCAGAAGTAGGATTAATAAGCAATGCAAATGAAGCTTATATATATAATAACTGTAATGAGGAAGTCAAAAAGTATTTATGTCCGGTTAAGGAGCATGGGACGGGCTGGATTATCATGAAAAAGGTGGACACGAAAGTGCCGCTTGCAATCAAGGAATATACGAAACTGATCAAGTTGGAATTAAAATTACTGAGGCACGGTATTATACCAATAGATTTGCGTTTAGAGAATGTCGGATATAACGAGAATGATGAAATGGTCGTCATTGATTACGGTCTATTCACCATGGATCTCAAAAGCCCTGTGCTGCGATGGTTTGTTTGATGATGGGGCATCTTAATAATATTCAAAATGGTAATTACAATGAGGTGATTTGGAGAAGCGGTGAATCTTGTGGACGTTCTTGATTTTATCGAATTGTCTAAATGAAAAAAGCATGTTACGAAGGACTTTTTGTGCAACATGCTTTTTTATCTAGTTTAAAGGATCATGACTGATGACACAACGCTTGCCACTTTTTTATCATTTTGAAATAAATCTGCGAGTACATAAGCAGTTTTTTTTCCGATTCGGTCTACTTTTGCTTCAACCTGTACGTCTCCTAGTCTCACTGGTCGATGAAAGGTAGTATGTAAATCAATGGATGCGAAGGATTGTCCGATACTTAATTTAGAGGATATCGCATAAGCCATCATAATATCTGCTGCAGAAGTGACAAATCCACCCATTGCTACACCAATTCCGTTAATAAACTTTTCATCTACTTTCCATACACCTCTCGCAATTCCATCCTGGGCATAATTTGCTTCAATCTGTAATGTTAGGTCACAATTCGGAGGTTGTTTCCCCTCTGTTAAAACTTGTAAAAGTTCATGCCCTTTAAGTGATTTCCCCATTAAATTGCCTCCCCTTGAATAAGTTGAAACTACAGAATATTCTAACATAAATCTTGATGCTAAATGTCAATGAAGTTGTTAAGTTTACAAATAAAGTAAAAAAATGAAGAAGAGAGCGGATATCTGAAATTAACTGGAAATGTTTTTTAGAAAAAAATGGCTTTTCTTCGAATTTGCCTACCTACTAATAGTTTTTTTGCTTAAGCTCTTTTCGTAAAGATTGTTGTTTTTAAAAACTAAACGATTTAAGGTTGATTGGAGCGCAAGTGCGAGACTCCTGCGGGAGCAGCGGGACAGGTGAAACCCCACAGGCGTTTACGCCGAGGCGGCTCACCGCCCGCCCCGCGGAAAGCGAGCATCTGGAGGGAAATCAACCACGCCGCTTTACTTGGTAAATAGCAACAAAGTATGAGAAAACAGCCTTTGCTTATTATCTCAACGGCCTATTATCTGATTGAAATTTAGAGTGATTAATTATCGGAAAAGTCAAAAATATTCTTCTTTTTCTAATTAAATTGTGATAGTGTATAAAGCAAAGAAGGATTACCTTCATTATTTTCATAGAAAGAAGTATTTAATTCGTCGGAAAGGGGTAATATTTTGGAACATCTTCCTTTTAAATTATTAGTAAAGGAAAAATTTGACCAATTATCGGCAGGTCAAAAAAAAGTTGCCGCTTACCTGATTGAAAATTTGGATGAAGCCGCCTTTAAAACGGCATTTCAAATTGGTCGGGAAGCGGAAGTTAGTGAAACGACGGTCATTCGGTTTTCCTATTCATTAGGATTTGAAGGGTTTAGTAAAATGCAGGCCAGAATTCAAAAACAGCTGCTGCACCAAAATCATATAGACATATCCAACAAGGATTCCATTCTCCGCTTTGATGACAAGCAAGACCCATTTACCAAAGTCATAGAAAACGAAGTTCATATTTTAAGACATCTATTAGATCATACGAACGTTCAGGATATATGGAAAGCAGTCGATGTCTTGATCCAGGCTGACCAAATATTAATTGCAGGGCATCGCATTTCCCATGCCGCCGCCTATTGGTTCTCCTATACGCTAAGTTCATTAAGGGAAAATGTAAGTTTATGTTCACCAACAGGTGACTTCTATGAAAAGTTTTGTAACCTCACTGACAAGTCTGTGATAGTCGTTTTTTCCTTTCCGAGGTATGCAAATGAAACATTAAAAGTTGCTGAGTGTGCCAAAGAACAAGGAGTTTGTTTAATTTCAGTTACAGACCGCCTTCTGTCACCTGTTGGCCGCATCGCTGATATTGCATTGACTACTGAAGAAAACGCAGAAACCGGAACCAATTCAATCGCTTCGGTCATTAGCTTATTGGACTTGGTTATTACAGGCATACATCAAAAAGACGAAAAACGGATCCATACCCATCAGCAAAAATTAGAAAGGCTATATTCAAGTTATGAAGTGTTTAATGAATGAGTCTTTTATAAAGTTAAAATTCATGTAAAGGAGGGGGTGCATCATTATGAACCCGATTCAATATATTGATCAGCATCAAGAATCATTGATAAAGTCCTACCATGACCTGCATTCTTTGGCTGAGCCAAGCTGGCAGGAGGAAAGAACGTCTTGCTATATATTAAATTCTCTTAGGAAAGCGGGAATGACCACAAAAACATTTCAGAGCCATCATGGAATCATTGCCGAGATTCCAGGCATCTCAAAAAAGGTTGTGGCATTAAGGGCTGATATGGATGCGCTTGTTCAGGAAGTAGATGGAGTTGTAAAGGCCAATCATTCATGTGGACATGACGCACATAGCACAATGGTTTTATATACAGCATTGGCCATTGCTTCCAGTGGAATCCGGCCTAAACACACTCTCCGATTCATATTTCAGCCTGCGGAAGAAAAAGGAGAAGGCGCTCTTCAAATGATCAATGATGGAGCATTGGAGGATGTTACATATTTATTCGGGGTACATGTAAGACCCAGTACGGAGGTTCCTTATATGAAAGCTTCCCCCGTCATTGTCCATGGCTCTGCCGAAACGATAAGGGGAACCATCAAAGGTTTACAAGCCCATGCATCCCGACCGCAAGATGGAATAAATGTCATCGAGGCAGCAGCTTTGCTTATCCAAAAATTACAGCAGATTAATCTAGTTACCGAAACTCCTTATTCCATCAAAATGACTCAATTTCAAACAAACAACAATGCATCAAACGTTATCCCGGAAACAGCTGTCTTTGCAATTGATGCCAGAGCTCAATCAAATGATGTAATGAATGAACTAAACCGCTTATCAGAGGAAGCTTTTGACCAGACAATGCAACAAACTGAAACATCCATCTCCTGGTCTGCGGAAGAATTCGTCCCAGCTGCGAGTTTGCATGAAAAAGCCATAAAGCTGGCTGAGGCCGCCATTGGAGATATCCTTGGGAGGGAAAATGTCGCTCCAGTCTGCATTTCTCAAGGAGGAGAGGATTTTCATTTTTATACAGCCAAAAATCCTGATATAACAGCAACCATGATAGGGTTAGGCTGCGATTTAACGCCTGGTCTGCACCATCCGGATATGAAGTTTAATTTGCAAGCACTAATTTATGGAACGAAAATTTTAATTAACACAGTAATGTTGGCGGCAGGAGAATAAAATTTTTTACTAAAAAAATTAATGAAGGGGTGTTTTATGGAAAATACCGCACAAACATCACAAACCGGGGACCAAACAGCTACTGATGGAAAACAACTGGAGCGCAAACTCAAACCAAGGCATCTTTCCATGATTGCAATTGGCGGAACCATTGGAACGGGGCTATTTTTAGCAAGCGGTTCCATTATACATACTGCGGGTCCCGGAGGAGCTGTAGCTGCCTATCTAATTGCCGGAATTATGGTTTATTTCCTGATGACAAGCCTAGCCGAAATGGCTGCCCTGATTCCTATTACAGGCTCTTTTAGTACCTATACATCAAGGTTTGTCGATCCAGCTTTAGGATTTGCGATCGGATGGAACTATTGGTATAACAACGCAATCGTAGTCGCGTTGGAATTGGCGGCTTCCTCCCTGATCATGAAATATTGGCTGCCTTCTGTTCCGGGCATCATTTGGAGCGCATTATTTCTTGCCCTCATATTTGGCCTGAATATTTTATCGGTAAAAGGATATGGAGAATCCGAATTCTGGTTTGCCATTATAAAGGTTTTGACGATTATCATTTTTATAGTAGTGGGGTTATTAATGATTGTAGGAATCATGGGAGGGGATGCCGTAGGTTTTGAAAATATCACCAAAGGAGAGGCACCGTTTAAAGGAGGCTTTTTATCCGTTATAAGTGTCTTTATGGTGGTTGGATTTGCCTTCCAAGGCACCGAGCTAGTAGGAATTGCGGCCGGCGAGAGTGAAAATCCGAGAAAAAATATACCCAAGGCCATTAAGCAAATCTTCTGGAGACTGCTCTTGTTCTATGTATTGGCGATCATCGTGATTGGATTTTTAATCAGCTATAATGATCCGCGCTTGTTAAGCTCGGATATAGAAGATATTGCGGTAAGTCCCTTCACTTTAGTTTTTCAAAACGCAGGACTTGCGATCGCTGCATCGGTTATGAATGTGGTCATTCTTACTTCCGTTCTTTCTGCAGGCAATTCCGCCATGTATGGGGCTTCTCGCGTCCTTTGGGTGCTGGCGAAAGAAGGCAAAGCCCCTTCGTTTCTAAAAAAAGTGAATTCAGGTGGCATTCCAGTTAACGCTGTGTACTTTTCTACCATCGTTGGGATGGCAGCTTTCCTGACCTCTTTTTTCGGAGAAGGCACGATTTATACTTGGTTATTGAATGCTGCAGGATTATCCGGCTTTTTATCCTGGTTAGGAATTTCGATTACACATTATCGATTCCGAAAGGCATACATTGCACAAGGAAGAGATTTGAAAGATTTGCCTTATGTATCAAAATGGTACCCATTCGGTCCAATATTAGCGACAATTTTATGTGTTACGGCTATCCTGGGACAAAATTACTCTGCTTTTTTCGGCCTTGAGATCGACTGGTATGGAATTTTAATTTCTTATATCGGGCTTCCTTTATTTTTCCTGGCTTTTCTAGGTTATAAAATCGTAAAGCGAACAAAAATGATTCCAATGCAAGAGGCTGATTTCAGCAAAGTGGAATAATTTCTTTTGTAAAAAAAGTAGAAATATATTTTTACAACATAAATGATAGCTCCAGTGCCTTGTAACGACAAGCCGTCGGCTGTGGAATTTATTTGTTCATCTTATGTTGCGGTGATCAAGGCGCTTGAGCTTTTCCTAGGAGGTTGGACATGACGAAAACACAGGAAATTGCAATTCGCTCTCTTCATCGAATTGAAGAGCTAGAGGACGTAAGAAAGCTAGAATCCGACATTTGGGGAGAAAACGACTCAATCCCCACACACCAAACCATCACAGCTGTAAAAAACGGTGGTTTGGTTCTAGGAGCATATTGCGAGGAGAAGCTTATTGGATTTCAGTATAGCTTTCCGGGATTCAATGGGCAAACAGCCTATCTTTGTTCACATATTCTAGGAATAGATGAGCAATTTCGCAACAAAGGAATAGGGGAGAAGTTAAAGTTAGCCCAACGTGAAGAAGCATTAAAGCTCGGCTTTTCCATTATTACCTGGACTTACGATCCTTTGGAAAGTATTAATGGGTATTTGAATATAGCCAAGCTTGGTGGGGTCTGTTCCACATATATCGCAAACTGCTATGGTGAAATGGAAGATCTTTTAAACAGCGGAATTCCATCTGACCGCTTTCTTGTCGAATGGCATATTGGTAAAAAGGAGACAACGGATTCTAGTGGACGGGGAATTCCGCTGGACTTTGCGATAGAAAAGTCGCTTATTCAATCGGAGACCAATGAAAAGGGATTGCCTGTTCCAACCTTCACTCTTCCGCTGCCTGAACAAAATTGGGATACAGCTTTTGTGGCCATTCCAAAGGACTTCAGGACAATAAGGGTCACAAATAGTCAAGCAGCCACTGAATGGCGGATGAGAACCAGGGACACATTTACCGAATTATTTCAGCAAGGATGGGAGGTAACAGATTTTATAAAGAATTCCATGACGGAAATTCCCGTTCAGTTTTATGTGCTGACAAGGAAATAAGCAGGTGGATTTTAATAGCGTAACTTCAGGCTGCTGTCAGCCTATTTAATAAAAAATTGGTAAGACTGTGTCTTTTAATAGTTTTATCACAAAAGGAGAATTTCCAAGTGAAAATTAAACAAGTTATTCTAAGGCATCTTAAACTGGACTTGCTTGAACCTTTTACAACTAGCTTTGGGACTGAATACAATAGGGATTTCATCCTTGTAGAAGCAAAAAGCGATGATGGCATTTCCGGTTGGGCAGAATCGGTTGCGATGCTCGACCCTCTGTATAATGAAGAGACCCTAAAAACAAACTGGCATATACTCGAGGATTATCTAATTCCAATTATCCTTAAAAATGAAATCAAGCATCCGGATGAACTCTCTGAAAAATATTTCTCCCATATACGCGGTAATTATATGGCAAAAGCCGCTTTAGAGGGTGCTGTTTGGGATCTGTATGCGAAAAAGCAAGGTGCTTCCCTCTCAAGTGTGTTAGGTGGAACAAAAAAGAATATTGAAGTGGGGGTAAGCATCGGAATAAAGGACTCGATCGATTCGACCCTGGATATGATTGAAGCACGTCTCGGTGAAGGCTATAAACGCTTTAAACTAAAAATCAAACCGGGCTGGGATGTTGAATTAATAGACAAGGTCCGAAAAGTATATCCGGAAATCCCGCTCATGGCAGATGCAAATTCAGCTTATACCTTACAAGATATAGACCGGCTATCCGCCTTGGATGACTATAAATTAATGATGATTGAACAGCCGCTTGCCTATAACGATATCATTGACCATGCAGATTTACAGTCAAGGTTAAAAACACCTATTTGCCTGGACGAAAGCATTCACTCCTTAGAGGATGCAAGGAAAGCTATTAAATTGGGCAGCTGTAAAATCATTAATATTAAGATTGGCCGTGTCGGAGGTTTGACTGAATCCAAGAAAATCCATGATTTATGTCTTGAACATGAAATTCCGCTATGGTGTGGGGGTATGCTGGAATCAGGCATTGGAAGAGCGCATAATATTGCCATCACTTCACTGCCAAACTTTACTCTTCCGGGAGATACCGCTGCTTCCTCCCTCTACTGGGCAGAAGATATCATTGACCCTGAAGTTGCAGTGGAAAAAGGAATAATCAAAGTTCCGGAATTGCCAGGAATCGGCTATGAACCAAGCATTGAAAAAATCAATAAGTATACTATACACAGTCAAACATATCATTTAAGTTAGAAAAATGTGCTGACAGGCAAGAATCCAGCACATGCAGAATGGGTGATGACCACCGCAACTTCAGCGACAAATCATCAAGGTCAAAAACATGGTGTTCAAGTTTTGTATGCAGCGGATAATATCTTACACTGCTTTGGCCATTAAACTGGTAGATCATATTGTCTGCCAGTTTAATTGAAGATTGAACGAATAAATGTTGACGTATTCATAAATATCGTCGCACGAAACTCTCTTATAGATAAAGAACAAGGAAGGGTTTGCACCTTCCTTTTATACTTTTTTGTGAAAAAATCATCAAATGGGTCCATTGGAATTGGCCGATTTAGTTGGCAGGGATTGTTGTCGCTTTAAACAGTTTTCTGAAGGAATTACCTTGAGAAGACCGGAACCAGGAAGTTTAATTCAATAAAGTAAAAAGGTTATTGACAAAAAAAAATATAAGTATTATTATTATCTCATATTCAAGATAATTTAATTCGAGATTTTATAGGGGGAAGTAAATGGAGAGGAAATGCAACAATTTGCACTTTCTGATATTAATGCAAACATCTAAAGCAATTCATGATCGAAAAAAGCAAGAAATGGAAAAAAACAATTCAGCAAATTGGAAACTGCATACTGATTTCAAGTGGTTCGATGACCTATGTTATAGATAAGCTAGAACAAAGAGGTGTTTTAAGCAGAAATGCCTGTCCAGATGACCGCCGTATGATACATGTTAGATTAACTGATGATGGAAATGAACAGATGAATGAAAGCATGCCGAAATATAATGAGTTAGTTGATGATATGTTTGATTCATTAAATTCTGGTGAGGCAGAGACATTGTGAACCTTTTGAAAAAAGTAAGGAATGAAGTTTAAAGTGTTTTTTTGTAATGATATCTCGAATTCGAGATAAAATATTAAGGGGGATTTTACTATGATAAATATAGGTTTATTAATAATTCGTTTGGTAATTGGTTTATTGTTCATTGGGCACGGTGCTCAAAAGTTGTTTGGTTGGTTCGGTGGCCATGGATTGAAAGGAACAGGTGGATGGTTTGAATCCATTGGCATGAAGCCAGGAGTAACCATGGCTCTTTTCGCAGGGGTAGCAGAACTTATTGGGGGACTTTTGTTTGCTTTAGGTCTATTAACGCCACTTGCAGGAATTATGATTGCGGGAACAATGATAATGGCTATCGTAAAAGTGCATGCTCCAAATGGATTATGGGCAACAGCTAATGGATATGAATACAACTTAACGTTGCTTGCAGTTGCTATCGGTATAGCTTTGGTCGGTCCGGGTCAATATGCTTTAGATTCATTTTTATTCTAAAATACCTCAAATTAAAGATTATTTAAATTTAAAATAAAATATTCGACATGTGTTAGCCATTTTAAATGGGCAAAATAAGGTAGTTAGGTTAACTGGAACAAACGATCCATTAATATCACCATTGAAATCAGTTGAACGCAACGTTATTGGAAAATTATAGGGTGGATTTTGAGATTCATTGGGAAAATAGGGAACATCAATTGACCATTGAAGGATTGAAACCGCAGCTGAGTGGTATACAAATATTGTGACAGGAGTGAAATGAGATGGAACTCTTAGGACTACATCATGTATCGATATTAACAGGAAAAGCGGAAAAAAATTATGAATTTTATACAAAAATTTTAGGAATGAGATTGGTAAAGAAAACGGTTAACCAAGATAATACAGAATCCTATCACCTATTCTATGCTGACGCGGAAGGAACCCCAGGAACTGAAGTTACGTTCTTTGACATTCCTCATCTTGGGCAAACATACAGGGGAACTTCAGATATTTCTACCGTATCACTAAGGGTTAGGAATTCAGATTCATTGTTATTTTGGAAAGAACGTTTTAAACAATTTGGGGTTGAACATGATGATATTCAAAAAAGAGCAAATCGTGAAACATTGGCTTTCAGAGATTTCGAGGGGACTCGCTTAATACTGGTAGCCGATAACGGTGAAAAAGGTGTGAGAGCGGGTATTCCTTGGAAAAAGGATGACATTCCACTGGAACACGCCATTATTGGTTTAGGACCTGTTACCCTTACAGTCGCAATTGCAGAACCAACGATTGGTGTTTTAACAGGAGTTATGGGTTTTCGATTTACCAGTTCTTATCCTTCACTTGAAGGGGAGTATCCAGATATATTGATTTATGCAACGGGTGAAGGCGGCAGCGGTACGGAAGTTCATATTGAAACAAGACCAGATTTGCCAAGAGTCCGCTTAGGTCGTGGAGGTGTTCACCATGTTGCCTTCCGTGTTCCGAATGAGGAAGAATATGATCAATGGGCAGAGCGTTTGAAAGAATACAGCTTATCGAATTCAGGGAAAGTGGAACGGTATTACTTCAAGGCATTATATTTCAGGGAACCTAATGGTATATTATTTGAATTATCAACGGATACACCAGGATTTGCGACAGATGAACCAATGGAAACAATGGGGGAAAAACTATCACTTCCACCATTTTTGGAGCCAAATCGCAAAGAGATCGAAGAAAAATTGCGACCTTTAATCTTAAATTAAATCTTGGAGGAATATATAATGAACGGTCTAAAAGGAATACACCATGTAACAGCTATTACAAGTAGTGCAGAAAAGAACTATGAATTTTTCACTTTTGTTTTAGGTATGCGTTTAGTTAAAAAAACGGTAAATCAAGATGATATTCAAACCTATCATTTATTCTTTGCTGATGATAAAGGCAGCGCAGGCACAGACATGACTTTCTTTGATTTCCCCGGCATTCCTAAAGGCGTACATGGTACAAACGAGATTTCAAAGACATCTTTCCGTGTACCGAGTGATGAATCATTAAACTATTGGGTAAAACGTTTTGATCGTTTAGAAGTCAAACATACTGGCATCAAAGAGCAATTTGGCAAGAAAACCCTCTCTTTCATTGATTTTGATGATCAGCAATATCAATTGATTTCAGATGAATTCAACAAAGGGGTGGAATCTGGAACACCATGGCAAAAAGGTCCAATTCCACTGGAATATGCAATTACTGGTTTAGGACCGATTTTTGTCCGTATTTCGAACTTTGATTACTTTAAAGAAATGATGGAAAAAGTTCTATTATTTAAAGAGACAGATAAAGAAGGATCAATTCATTTATTTGAAGTGGGGGAAGGCGGGAATGGTGCCTCGGTCATTGTAGAATATAATGCCATTCTTCCTGAAGCCCGGCAAGGTTTTGGTACGGTTCACCATGCGGCATTACGTGTAGAAGATCGCTCTGTATTAGAAGAATGGATTGAACGGATGAATAGTTTTGGGTTCCATACATCCGGTTATGTAAACCGTCACTTTTTTGAGTCATTATACGTAAGAGTTGCACCGCAAATTTTATTTGAGTTTGCTACAGATGGTCCCGGTTTCATGGGAGATGAACCTTATGAAACCCTTGGTGAAAAATTATCTTTACCTCCATTCTTAGAGCCTAAACGTACAGAAATAGAAAAATTAGTTCGCCCAATTGAAACAGTGAGAAGTACAAAGGAATTCATCAAAGAATAAAAGGGAAAATATTAAACGAAACAGATATTTACGAAGAAAAGTGGAAAACTTTCGCTTTGCAACTTGATTGTGATGCAATGTACTTAAATTAAAGCAGGTCAGTTTAAGGGGATATTTGAATGATCTATCTTTTGGTTAAAAAAACATAATTTTCCAGATGTGCATATTCATGAAGATTTCAACAAGGCTAATCAAAAACAGTTGTAACACTTAAATATATCTTAAGAATTGCTAAATAACAAACAAAATCAAATATAGCTTTAAATAAAGTGTATACAAAATTACCGGATAAACTCAGGTTTATGGTAAGAATCCATTTTGAAAAAAAGATTAATCAAAATGGATTTTATCTAGCAAATAATATTTATGCCTTTGCTGAGGGATACTATCAGAAATAAAGAAGATATCTTCATTAAAAAAGAAGGTGTAATTTATGGGATTTTTAAACAAATTATTCGGTAAATCAAAGGAGATGGAAAATATGTCAAACGTTAAATTAGCAGTGGTATTTTACAGTATGGGTGGAACAAATTTTCAATTAGCAAAATGGGCTGAAGAAGGAGCAAAAGAAGCAGGTGCTGAAGTGAAAGTATTAAAAGTACAAGAATTAGCTCCTGAATCTGTTATTGAAGGAAATGAAGTATGGAAAGCAACTGTCGAAGCAACAAAAGACGTTCCAGTCGCAACATCAGCTGACCTAGAATGGGCAGATGCTATTATCTTCAGTGTCCCAACACGTTTTGGGAATATGCCATCACAAATGAAACAATTCCTCGATATCCAAGGTGGGCTTTGGGCAAGCGGTAAGACAGTGAATAAAGTAGTAAGTGCGATGACTTCTGCACAAAACCCACATGGTGGTCAAGAAGCTACATTGTTATCCTTATACACTTCTATGATGCACTGGGGTGCTATCATTGCTACTCCTGGTTATTCGGATCCGGTACTATTTGGTGCAGGCGGAAATCCATATGGAACAAGTGTAACAGTCGGACAAGATGGTAAGATGATTGAGGATGTTAAAGATGCTGTAAAACATCAAGCTAAACGTACAGTTACAGTTGCGGAATGGGTTAAAAAAGGTAATCAATAAATATATTCCAAATATATAAAGAGTCAATTGGTTATTGATTGGCTCTTTAATTTGGATAAAAGATCATGTTAAATATAATAAAATTCAAATAGGATTAGCATCAAGGGTTACACTTTAAAAATATCCTTTTTTAGGGGCTCGTGGTTTTTTCCCGAAGCCATGTTTGCTAAAAGGGTGATATTACTCGTCCCATGAGAGCTTCAAAAAGTAAGAATATTCATTGAAGTTTAAATGCCCTTTACACCCCAATGGATATTTTGGGGATTTCCCTTTAAATCGAAGGGCATAGGGGAAATACTCGCACCGTTCGTAAAAGTACGCTTAAACGAACGGTGCGATTTCTTTGTAAAAAAGTCAGATTCAACGTTTGTTTTAGCTAGAAAATAGTTTGCGAACGGCGAAAACACAATTGCTTTTACGCAAGTTTTGAACGGAATAAAATTCTTGAAATCAAAAATTCCCTTTATTCCCCAAATAAATGAACATTATCTACATACCATTTGCTATTCAAAAAAATATATTGTAATTCGACTTTCTGCCATGTATGGTGTTATGAAATGCACTTTAGCTTTTCTTATATACATTAAAAAGTTATCATGATAGAGTCTTTGTACATTGTAAATATACACATTAATGATACAAAACTGTATATATGGAAAAAAGGGGTGAGGCGATGAGAAAGTTACATATTATCTGTGCCGTTATAACCGTCTTCCTTTTCTTCTTTGGCTGTTTCTTTCCTTTTGCGGTGCATTCGGAAGCCCAGAAAGTGATACGGGTTGCAGGGGATAATAACTTTCCACCATTCGAATACTTGAGCGATTCGGGCGTTTATACCGGTTTTAATGTAGATATAATGAACGCCATTTCCATCGAGACTGGAATTAGGTTCGAATACTATCCTATGCCGTGGAACGAGGCGGTACAAGCTATGCGCTCTGGTAGAGTGGATGCGATTCAAGGCATGAAGTACAATCAGGAACGTGAAGAGATTTATGATTTTTCAGCTCCGTATTTCACAAGTTCACAAGGGATTTTTGTGTTGAAAGATAACATGTATATCCGAAAAATAGAAGATCTCAAAGGCCGGAAGGTAGCTGTACAAAAAGGTGATGTTGCAAGCGGTCTATTAAGTAAAGTAGATCGATTGCAATTGGTGGAAACTAATAATCAGCAAGAAGCCGTTCAGTCGTTGATCGACGGAAAAGTGGATGCTTTCATTGGAAATCGGATTACGGGTCAATATTTTCTACAGAAAAATGAGCAGCAATCACTCATTAAGATTGTCGGTGAATCACTTGACACTACAAATTATGCTGTAGCCGTGATGCCAAAAAATAAAGAGTTGCTGACACTATTCAATCAGGCAATTTCCCAAATCAAGAAAGATGGGACGTATGAAAAGATAGAGAAAAAGTGGTTCGGGGAATATATCCTGCCGAATACTCAACGACTACGCAAAACGATGTTGTATTTGGAAATTGGTCTTTTCATTACCTTCATTGTAATTTCTCTCATCTTATGGTGGAATCTCAGCCTTAAACGAGAAGTAGCTAAGCGAACCGAGCAAATTGAGCACGTAAATAAAGACTTGGAAGAGAAGATGCTGTTACTTGAGGAAAACATCCATTTTCAGCAGCAAGTATTAAACAGTGACTACAGTTCGCTTATTACATTGAATCAGCAAGGTCTTGTGTCAATGATCAATGTCAGGGCAATGGATTATTTGGAGTTGGACGGCAATGTTGTTAGAAAACCTTTTCAGGATCTGCCCATAACCAGTTTCATCCCGGAAAAGGAGATTAAGGCTGCGTTAGAGAGAAAGAGAGTTTTCTTACAAAAGGAAACGCTGTGGTCTCAGAATGCGAGCGAAAAAAGGTATATTACTTACAGCGTGTACCCAATTCAGACTATTGGGGGAGAAAATGTAGGTGCGGTGCTGAATTTTTTCGATATTACGGAACAAAAACAGCTGGAGAGAAAAGTGGCTCAGGATGATCGCTTACGTTCATTGGGACAACTTGTGGCGGGTATCGCACATGAGATAAGAAACCCGTTAACATCGATCCTTACCTATACACAATTACTGCCGAAAAAATTTGCAAGCGCAGATTTCCGTACATTCTTTTCCGAACAGGTCACTAGTGAAATTACAAGACTTAATACATTAATTAACGATTTGCTCGATTATTCCCGCCCTAAAAAATCAGAACCTGTCACGTTTTCGCTGAATGAGACCATGGAAGGGATTGAGCTATTGCTTAAGCCGAAAGTCAAAGAAAAAAACCTGCGTATTGTTCGTGAGTTCGCTAGGGACATACGGGCAACTGCAGATACACAGCAGATCAAACAAGTGCTGGTGAACGTCATTCTCAATGCCATTCAGGCGTCCAATTTAGGGGGAACCCTTATTTTTAGGGCATATTATCGGGATATGTTCACTGTCGTTGAAATCGAGGATGAAGGCATCGGCATTTCGGAAAAAGACATTGATAAGATCTTTGAACCGTTTTACACCAGGAAACCGAACGGGGTCGGGCTTGGTCTTTCTATTTCATATCAGCTTGTCAAAGAAAACGATGGTACTATTGAGACAAGAAGTGAAGTAGGAAAGGGTACAGTAGTTACCATTTGTTTACGGCATTAATACAGAAAGGGTGAAGACGATGTACGATATCATGATTATTGATGATGAGCCAACCATTTGTCAGTCACTAACGTTTGCATTGGAAGACCAGTATCATGTTTATTCGTTTACAGACCCACGTGAAGCGCTTCCACTTCTCGAAAGAGCGGAAATCGCCATCGTTTTGCTGGATTTGAAAATCGGGGAATACAATGGGATGGAAGTGTTAGAAGAAATCAAGCGCCTCTCCACCTCGACAGTCGTCATCATGATGACGGCCTATGGCACCATTCCATCTTCCGTGGAAGCAATGCGTAAGGGGGCGTTTTCATATGCAACAAAGCCTCTTCATATTGCTGAATTGGAAGTGCTGATGCAAAAAGCGGAAGAAGTGTATACGCTTCAGTCCAAAGTGAAATGGCTGAGTGAAGAATTGGATAAGGTGGCAGGAGTGAACGGCCTTATCGGTGAAAGTTTGTCAATGCGTAAAATATTCTCCCTAATCGAAAAAGTGAAGGATATCGATTCTAACATTCTCATAGAAGGGGAAAGTGGAACCGGCAAAGAAGTCGTCGCCAGAACAATCCATAATCAAAGCAAGCGCAGAAACAAAAAGTTTCAGGCTATTAATTGTGCCGCCATCCCGACTCACCTGTTGGAATCAGAATTATTTGGATACGAAAAGGGAGCATTTACAGGGGCGACACAGCGGAAATATGGACTTTTTGTGTTGGCGGAAGGAGGAACAATCTTTCTTGACGAAATTGGTGAGATGGATTTGGCGCTGCAAGGGAAAATTTTGCGCGTTCTACAGGAGAGAAAGGTAATGCCCGTTGGAGGGATGGAAGAAGTCAGCATCGATGTCCGTATCATTGCTGCGACAAACAGAGACTTGGTCAAAGAAGTAAAAGAAAATCGATTTCGTGAAGATTTATATTACAGATTAAATGTGATTCCGATTCACCTTCCTGCTTTACGTGAACGAAAAGAAGACATACCGTTGTTGTTGGAATTTTTCATTGCCAAAATCGGTGATAGAATGGGAAAACCTGTAGAAGGAATTTCCCATGAAGCGCTGCAGCTTTTACAGCAATATGACTTCCCAGGAAATATTCGGGAACTCCAGAACCTGATTGAAAGGGCCATTGCGCTTACGAATGAATCTTATATACAGAAAGCTGATTTACCTTCCGATATCCAAAAAAGCTCGCGCGCATTTTTCGGCAACACTTTAATCCCTGTCTATGTCGGCGAACCGCTTGAAGAAATCGAAAAAAGAGTGATTCTTCATAACCTTGCCGCTTTTAACGGTCATCAAAGGAGGACGGCGCAAACAATTGGCATCGGGGAGAGGACATTGCGAGATAAGTTGAAGAAATATCGGGAAGAAAAGTAGGCGGAAATTGCCGAGCGGCAATTTCCGCCTACTTTTTATTTTGAATATATCTTAATTATCCACTGTTTTTAAGGCGATGAACCTGGCATGAAACTTGCTTAATTAATATTGCAGTACAACCATTAAGCAGAATGGAGGGAATATAGATATTACACCATAATGGTTTACAGTACTGGACTGGGAATTACAGTGCAGCGGAAGCGGGGATGTGCAAAATGCTTCAGGTCTTTTATGATTGTACAACCCGAATGATTGGCGATTGCCATATGAAGTATTTTTATTAATGGGGAGGAAAAATAAATGTATGCGTTACCAAATATGGATTTATGGAAAGGCAGAACAGATAGTCTAGTAGATAAAGATGAATATAGAATTCATCAAATAGTTAAAGATAATCAATTCACTTCAATAAATCATGCATGTGGAATAATAGGGTTTTCTTGTGATGAGGGCGTACGCAGGAATAAAGGAAGACTTGGAAGCAAAGAAGCTCCAAATGAAATACGTAAATCCTTATCTTCTTTGTCTTGGCACGGCCAAGCAGAGGATAGTCTAGTTGATTTCGGAAATATTATTTGTGAAAATCAACAGTTAGAAGCAGCACAAGCTGAATTAGGAAGTCACGTAGAGAAAATAGTAACTAAAAATATGTTTCCTGTTATATTGGGGGGCGGACATGAAACCTTTTATGGTCATTATCTAGGGATCAGGTCGAGTGTAGGACTCAAAGCTAAGATAGGCATCCTTAACATTGATGCTCATTTTGACTTACGCTCATATGAAGAAATAACTTCTTCAGGAACGATGTTTAAACAAATATTAGATCATGATCATCAAGCAAGTTATTTGCCCATTGGTATTCAACGTTATGGAAATACAAAAAAATTATTTGACACTGCAACTTCTCTTGGGTGTTCCTGGATATTGGAAGAAGAATTGGCAGATGGGATTTCCGAGAAAAATGAAAGTGAAATTCTGAATTTTATGAATCAACATGATCATATTATTTTAACGCTTTGTATGGATGTTATTAACGCTTCTGAAGCACCAGGTGTAAGTGCACCTTCCTCATTTGGTCTTTCTGGAAAAATGGTTAGGCAGTTAATTCGTAAAATTACTTCACATCCGAAAACCATTTCATTTGATATCTGTGAAGTAAATCCATCATTGGATAATGATAATCGCACTGTAAAACTAGCTGCAAACCTAATAAATGAAGTATTTTTGTGTGTGGAGAGGAGATAGGAAATATGAGCATCGAGATCAATCAAACGATCACTATTTTTTTAGCGGTACTGCTTTTAGCACTAGGCGGGCTTATCGTTAAGAATGTCAAAATATTTAAACACTTTTGTATCCCTGCACCTGTTGTAGGGGGATTACTGTTTGCAATAGTCGCGACAAGTCTTAAAACCTTTCTAAACGTAACCATTTCATTAGATACGACACTCCAGGGATTATTCATGTTAACGTTTTTTACGACTGTTGGATTGGGTGCCAGTTTTCAATTAGTAAAAGTCGGCGGAAAATTTTTATTAATATATTGGTTGTTATGTGGTTTTCTGGCATTTGCTCAAAATTTAATTGGCATTTCTTTAGCACCGGTTTTTGGGATTGATCCATTGATTGGTATGATGGCAGGAGCGATATCCATGGAAGGGGGCATAGGTGCAGCTACAGCATTTGGTGGTACCATTGAATCGCTGGGAATTCAATCTGCCCAAGCAATTGGAATAGCGGCAGCTACATTAGGTTTAGTATTTGGTGGATTAGTTGGAGGTCCAACTGTAAAATATCTAATTAATAAACACAAATTAACACCAAGTAAAAAGGATATTGAAATTCAGGAAAAGAAAGAAATGGAAGACAAAATAGAATTGAATGCAGCTTCATTTATGAAACAAGTATTAATACTGACATTTTGTATGGCCTTAGGTTCATACTTAGGAGAGTTATTTTCGGCGAAGACAGGTTATGTTTTACCGAATTATGTTGGAGCAATGATAGTGGCTGTAATAGTCCGGAATATTTTGGATAAAATAAATGGAAAAATTATCGAAATGCCTAGTATAAATTTTATTGGAGATATTACTTTAGGTATTTTCTTATCAATGGCATTAATGAGTATAAAACTATGGGAAGTTGCTGACCTTGCATTACCTATCATTTTAATTGTGGTGATACAAGTAATCTTCATTATACTTTTAAGTATATTCATCATGTTTCGCTTTCTTGGCAAAAACTACGATGCGGCAGTTATGGTTGGAGGGTTTATCGGACATGGTATAGGGGCTACACCAAATGCTATGGCCAATATGTCGACGATCACTGCTAAATATGGACCTTCAAGTAAAGCGTATTTAATCGTTCCGATAGTGGGTGCATTTCTTATTGACGTTTTTGCCATGCCAATTATCATTGTAAGTATTAATCTATTAAAATGATAATGCTGGAATGAATTTCAAAATTAATAGTTTTTATGCAAAGCATGATATGGTCAAAGTATAGTTAGATATAGTGTTGATACCGAATGTTTTTAGTTGTATCAAAAACATTCGGTATTGTCTTTTTTTCTAAATTACCCATGTTGTAGTTAATACACATTGGTTTTTCTGTATGGTTATTAATTCACCGAAACCCCATCAATTTCAAGTAGGTATGAACGACCTTGTGTGTATAGCACGATCAAGTAAGAATGAAATTATGCTACGGTGATCAGAGTCCAGTATACCTAAGCCAGTTATGTCTCTCTTTTTACCGTATCCGCCCTAATGGAAATGAACAATTTTTTTGAACTGCACTCTGGTCGAAATTGTTTTCAACTTAAAGTAATAATAAAAAGGGGAGAAAATAGTTGTCATATTCACAAAAGATAATAAGAAAAAGTGAACAAATAACCAGTCTTTGGTCAGGTGGTAAAACAACTCAACTTGCCATTTATCCTGAAGATGGAGATTATTCGAAACGTGATTTCAAATGGCGGATTAGCACCGCAGATGTCGAGGTGGACGAATCCTCATTTACTCACCTTCCAGGCATTCAGAGAATCATCATGATCCTTGATGGTGAAATGCTGCTGGAACATAAGGGAAAGCACCGTGTGCATTTACAGCCATTTGAACAGGATCGGTTTGATGGAGGCTGGACAACCCGAAGTATTGGGAGGGTTACGGACTTTAATTTGATGTTAGCAGATGGATGCGAAGGAGACCTTAGCACGATTCATTTGACTGATGGAATCCATTCTGAAGTGTTGGATAATGGGGAATCTACGACAAGAACCGACGCCTATTATTGTTTCAAAGGAAAAAGTAGAATGAGTATCGATGAAAAAGAGTCTATTGTTTTAGGGCAAGGTGACTTGGTAATCTTGAACATGGATCATTTCTGCAATAATATAAAGTTATCCAATTACGAAGATCACGTATCTTCAACAATTATTAAGGTAAGTATTTTTTATTGATGGAAGTTTTGGTTCAAGTGCAAAAAACATTCAATTATGAAAGTAGAAAGAGTTTACTTTTTTCAGATTATATACAGTAAAAAGTAAACAGGATATTGAATAATCATTAATCAGAGCTGTCCTTAGACGGCTTTTTCTTTTTAAAATAAATGGAGATAATTCAGCGACTTAAGGAGATAAAGACTCTATAAAATGATTAAAATTATTTTGATATATCCAAATTTCAGATAATTTGGTATGTGGAATCTGAATTAAAACACTTACATTTCCTATTATCTGTGCATAATTACCTGAAAATATTGAATTGTCTTTAAATTAAAATGATTTAGTGTTATTATTTTAGAATATTCAAACTAGTAAATTGGAAGGTGAGGGAACTCATATGTCACAGATGTTGGCTTTAGTTATTGTTATTCTGATTTTATTTGTGGGAGACATTGTGGCGGTTCGGACAAAAGCCTGGGTACCTTCCGTTTTCGTTTCCGCAATCCTATTTCTATGTGGTTATTGGACATTCTTCCCGCAAGACATCGTTTCAATAGCAGGTGTTCCACCGGTAGTGGCAACCATGATGATGTACCTATTGATCACGAATATGGGAACATTGCTTTCAATAAGAGAATTGGTGAATCAATGGAAAACGATTGTCATCTCCTTATCTGGTATTCTTGGTATTGTTGCACTTATATTCGGAATTGGCATATTCATATTTGATCTGCAAACTGTCCTTGTGGCGATTCCACCTTTAGTGGGCGGTATGGTATCTTCAATAATCATGTCAGAAGGAGCGGCGGACGCAGGACTAACGAGTTTGTCCGTTTTTGCCATTGTTATTTATGTAATGCAGGGCTTTGCTGGATATCCTTTAACTTCAATTGTGTTGAAGAAAGAAGGGAAGAAGCTATTGGGGCAATATCGCAATGGGCAATTAACGGTAAAAAAGAGTGATACTGCAGCCACTTCAGAAGGTATGACGGAACTTAAGCTGTTTAAAAAACTTCCTGAAAAATATAATACGGAATATTTTAAATTTTTCAGACTTGCGGTTGTTGCTTTTCTCGCTTACCTTGTTTCGACTGGATTAGAGCCGATTATATCAATAAATGCATTTGTTCTCTGCTTACTATTCGGGGTTGTCGGAAAAAGTATAGGTTTCTTGGAAAAGCAGACTCTGCAAAAAGCAAATGGATTTGGATTTGCCATCATGGCCCTTATGCTTTTCGTCTTTGACGGATTAAAAAATGCAACACCAAGTATGATGGTGGATATCCTTTACCCACTTATTGTTTGCATTTTCTTAGCTGTTATTGGCATGTATATATTCTCATTCATTGCAGGGAAATTGTTAAATGTCAGCAAAGAATTGGCCTTTGCTGTATCTTTAACAGCTTTATACGGATTTCCAGCCGATTACATTATCACCAATGAAGTCGTCAATTCATTAACAAAAGATGAAAATGAAAAAGAAGCATTGCTAAGCCATATGCTGCCGCCGATGCTTGTTGGTGGATTTATATCGGTTACAATCGTGTCGGTTATTTTGGCAGGAATATTTGTACAATTCTTGTAAAAAAGGAGGAATTCCAAGTGAGTCTTATCGAACATATAAAAAAGCAAATAAATGATTTGAGCGAATTTACATCAACACCCGGAAAAGGGACAACCCGGCTTACGTATAGCAAGGAAGACTTACTTACACGCAATTATATTAAAAATAAAATGATGGAAACCGGTCTAACAGTAAAGGAAGATGGACTTGGAAATATTTTTGGAAAGCTTGAAGGTACTTTAAAGGATGCACCAAGCGTTTTGATCGGTTCACACTTTGATTCCGTACCAAACGGTGGTGCGTATGACGGACCAGCCGGTGTAATTGTCGCTCTTGAAGTGGCTGCCCTATTTGCAGAAAATCAATTAACACCTAAATATCCATTGGAAATCGTTGCCCTGATTGAAGAAGAGGGCGCTCGTTTTGGCGGGGGACTAATGGGGTCGAGAGGAATAATGGGAACGCTTAGTGAGGAAAGTTTTAAAAATTTAAAGGATAAAGATGGTATCACAACAATTGAAGCGATGTCAAAAATTGGACTGGATTTCTCTCTTCCGAAAAGAAGAAATCCCAATAGCATTAAAGCATTTCTCGAATTGCATATAGAACAAGGTCCAATCCTTGAAGAGAAGAATATCCCCATTGGTATTGTAGAAGCGATTGTTGGTTTAACTCAATTTGAAGTGACCATTGAAGGAAAGGCAGGACATGCAGGCACAACCCCGATGGATCGCCGTACGGATGCATTGGTTGCAGCCGCTCAGATTATTTCTCAATTACCGAGCCTTGCAATTGAGGAAGGTGAAGGAACGGTTATCACGACAGGACGACTACATGTTTTACCAAATGGAGCTAACGTCATCCCAAATAAAGTCGAATTTTCGATAGATATCCGATCTAGCAAGGAAGAACATATTAACAATGTTATCAAGCGGATGAAAGAATTAATCGAATCCTATCATGAACAGGGAATCCATACAACTGCGGAACAGGTGTTATATATGCCGCCAAAGGTATTGAGTGATGAAATAAAAGCTTTATTAAAAGATAAAAGTTCTGATTTGGAAATTCCATACTGTTCCATTAATAGTGGAGCAGGTCATGATGCGATGGTTTTTTCCGATGTGACTGATGTTGGCATGCTCTTTGTTCCAAGTAAATCAGGACTAAGTCATTGTCCAGAAGAATGGTCTGATGCACGTCATATAGCAAATGGAGTGCAAATATTTTACGAAGTGGCTAAATGTTTAACGGAGGTAGAATGAGGATGATTAATCAAACGATAAAAGAAGCGATTCAAAATAATAGTGATGAATTAATAGAAATACGTAGAAAACTTCATAGCGAACCTGAGTTATCATGGGAAGAAGAAAATACAACGGCCTTTATTTGTGAATACCTTGAAGAATTAGGAATACCTTATCGCAAAGCAGAACCAACAGGTGTCATTGCACAAATTAAAGGCGGTAAGGCAGGAAAGACAGTAGCATTAAGAGCGGATATGGACGCCCTTTCTGTTGAAGAATTAACTAAAGACTTGCCGTATGCTTCAAAAGAAGAAGGAAAAATGCATGCATGTGGTCATGATGCACATACATCCATGTTATTAATTGCAGCGAAGGCACTAAACGAAATAAAAGAAGAATTACCTGGGAATGTGCGATTAATCTTTCAACCAGCTGAAGAAGTAGCAACAGGTGCAAAGGAAATGGTTAAACAAGGGGCTGTCAAAGGTGTTGATAATGTTTTTGGCATACATATTTGGTCGCAAATGCCAACAAACAAGGTTGCTTGTTCTCAAGGTCCTTCATTCGCTTCAGCAGATATCTTTACAGTAACGTTTAAAGGAAGAGGGGGACATGGTGCCATGCCACAGGATTGTATCGATGCTACTATTGTGGCCTCTTCATTCGTAATGAATGTACAATCTGTCGTATCAAGAACGGTCGACCCACAAAATCCCGCAGTTTTGACAGTTGGAAAAATGGTCGTGGGCACACGATTTAATGTCATTGCAGAAAATGCCGTTATTGAAGGGACTGTCCGTTGTTTTGATCCTAAAACACGTGACCATATTGAAAGACAGCTCCAGATTTATGCTGAAAATGTTGCCAATATGTACGGTGCGACCGCACAGGTTGAGTATTACCGTGGAACGCAAGCTGTCATTAATGATGAATACAGTGCAAAATTAGTGCAAAAAGTTGCTTCAAATGCGTTTGGCGAAGACGCAGTATATAATGAAAAGCCAACAATGGGTGGAGAAGATTTTAGTTTCTATTTGGATGAAGTACCTGGAAGCTTCGCTTTAGTTGGATCTGGAAACCCTGAAAAGGATACGGAATGGGCCCATCATCACGGGAAATTCAACATCGACGAAGATGCGCTTGCTACCGGTGCAGAACTTTACGCTCAATATGCCTGGGCATATTTGCACGAATAACGGACTGATAAAAGAGGGAATACGGAAATTGTTAAAAGGTAGAAGGCCGCCGATTGGCGGCCTTTTGGCGTTTAGGGTTAAATTTAACTAAAAGGGCTTTGCGCACAGTCAAAAGGGAATGGATTTTACCATTCCCTTTTTATAATGTCGTTCTTATTTAACTTTTGTAAAGGTGAGAAGCTGTGTACTCCACATTGCTGATAAATGCAAATAAACCTTTTGTTGGCATTTACGTTCTGCATTCATTTCACTTTGCATCAAGTTGAAAGTTGCATGAAACAATTTGTAATGATAATGAACCGTAGTAATTCATTATCTAGAACCCTTATGTGCATTCACCTTAATTTAATTAAGCATTCTCTTTTTTATTATTGAGCAGGAATCCCCATCACGGCAGTCGAACATCAATTAGTAACAGAGCGGTCTAATTAAGAGAAGCTGAATAGGAGTGTGAATATGCAGAATCATGAGCTGGAACAAGTCATAAAAAATGCAGACAGTGCAATAAACAATGAGGATTTCGATCATTTAATGGAGTTCTATTCAGAGGAAGCGACTTTAGTTGTCAAACCTGGAACATTCGCAAAAGGGAAAGAGGAAATTCGTCGTGCATTCATTGCTATCGCTGAATACTTTAATCACAGTTTAATCGTCAATCAAGAAAAGATGGCAATAATTGAAACGGGTGATACGGCATTGGTTGTGGCAAAAGCCCAGCTTAGTGCCAATCAAAAGGATGATTCCGAATTCTCTATGGAAAGAACTGCGACATATGTATTTAAAAAGGATTCCACGGGTACATGGCGCTGTATAATCGACAACTCTTATGGTGCTGAAATAATTGAAGAATTGTAGTAATTGGTGAAAGCCGCCTTATATGGTGGCTTTTTATATTTTTTTTAGCAAATAAATATCTTCTAAGGTTGCAACAAAAAAAAAAAAATTTACGACAAAATATGACGGCGATATCTTTAAGATTTCGCCGTCTCTTTTACTATGGTTTATAATTTCCCTATGTTCAGTCGTCGCTTATTTTAAAGCTGATAAACTTCTGCTCCATCATTTCTTGCATCGCATATTTGATGCCTTCCCGGCCAACACCGCTGTCCTTCCAGCCGCCATAAGGCATATTATCAATTCGGTAAGTTGGAATATCATTGATTACGACCCCGCCTGTTTCCAAGCGTTCCGCCGCATAAAAAGCTCGTTCTATACTCGGTGTCATCACTCCTGAGTTCAATCCATAACGCGAATCATTAGCATCATTGATCGCATCATCAAGCGTGTCGAATGGGAAAATGCAGACAATTGGACCAAATACTTCGAAACGAAATACCTTTGAGTCACGATTTACATTGGTTAAGACGGTAGGCAATAGGACATTGCCTTCCACTGTTCCGCCGCACTCAATTTTTGCTCCTTCTTGTACTGCTTCGTCAATCCAACTTTGTAACCGTTCCATTGATTTTTTTGAAATAACCGCTGTAATATTTGTATTTTCCTCCAGGGGGGAACCGATGACAAGCTGTTTTGTTGCACTGACGAATCGATCTAAAAATTGTTGGTATAGTGATTTGTGGACATAAATTCGTTGAATCGAGATGCACACCTGCCCATTATTCGTAAATGAACCCATCACACTTCGTTGAATAATTTTATCGATGTCGACACCTTCATCAATGATGAAAGGCGAATTGGATCCGAGTTCAAGTGTAAGCTTACGGAAGCCTGCCTGCTGTTGGATAAGGTGTCCGACCTCTACACTGCCTGTGAAAGTCACTTTTTTTACATGTGGATGGGTCGTCAACGCTTCGCTTAAAACATCCCCTTTGCCGGGTATGATGTTCAATACTCCATCAGGCAACCCTGCTTCTTTAAAAATATCGGCCAGAACCAGTGCACTCAACGGGGTTTGTTCGGCAGGTTTTAACACAATCGAATTTCCAGCCGCAATAGCTGGACCAACTTTATGGGCGACCAAGTTAAATGGAAAGTTAAATGGTGTAATCGCGGTAACGACGCCAATCGGGGTGCGAACGGTGAATCCAAAACGGTTTACCCCACCCACTGCAGCATCCATCGGGATTTGTTCTCCATAGTTATTCTTTGACGCTTCTGCAGCAAAACGATAGGTCTGAACCGTACGATTCATTTCTTCACGAGCATTTCGAATCGTTTTCGCAGCCTCTAGAGAAATGATTTTTGCAAGTTCTTCACTGCGTTCTTCCATGATCGCGGCAGCTTTAAATAAAATTTCTGCTCGTGCATGAGCCGGGTAGGTTCGGTATTTCTGAAAAGCTGCATTTGCCTCGACAATCGCTTCAACGGCATCCGCTGGTTCAGCCTGTCCGATTTGTGCAATTTCTTCGTTTGAATGGGGATTATATAATGGCTCATATGATTTAGCCTCCCGCCATTTACCACCAATCCACAATTGCCACTTTTTCTTCATCTGAAATCCCTCCAATAATATCTGCCTTTATAATTTACAAATATAATCACCTAGTGTTTTCGAGAGCTTTACATTTTCCGAATAATCGACATCCACATCAATCAAGACAATTTCCTGACTCGAAATCGCTTCTTCCAATGCATGAAGCAATTCATCGGAGTGGGTTACTTTCACTCCTTTGACCCCAAAACTTTTTGCGAAGCCTAAAAAGTCTGGGTCTGTAAATTCAATCGCATTCGTACGATCAAATTTATTCAATTGCTTCCACTCAATTAGGCCGTATTTTGAATCATGGAAAATGACTATCACGAAGGCAAGCCCTAAACGTTTTGCAGTTGCCAATTCAACCCCATTCATCAGAAATCCGCCATCCCCTGTAACCGCAATGACAGGTTTATCAGGTTTAGCCAGTTTGGCTGCAATTGCGCCGGGAATAGCAATTCCCATCGATGCAAAGCCATTAGAAATGATAGTGTGATTTGGCATTTCCGGCTGATACATCCGGGCCATCCATAATTTATGGGCTCCCACATCCGAAATGACAATGGCATTGCCCTTTTCCGCCCTTTTCAAATCGGCGATAATTCGCTGAGGGATGATAGGGCTTCCTGATACATCATCCGAAGAATGAAATTTTTCTATGATTTGAGACCTTAGCTTTTTCACTTCAGGCCAAAGCTCTTTTTCTACTACACCAGTGGACAAGGCTTCAAGTCCCTCCGTAACGTTCCCGACCAATTCGGCTTGAACGGGGTAATAAGCATCAATCTCAGCCGGTCGAGCATCAATATGAATAATCGGATTCATTGCCTCATCGTTCCAATACTTTGGCAAATACTCGACGAAGTCATAGCCTACGGTGATAATAAGATCGGCCAAATCAAACCCGCAAAGAACATAATCCCTTGCTTGCATCCCTACTGTAAAAAGGGTCAATGGATGGTTGGAAGGTAAAACTCCTTTGGCCATGAACGAATTCACAACGGGAATTTGCTTCTCTTCTGCAAATTTCCGTAATGACTCAGCAGCTCCATCGCGGATTACGCCATTACCAGCTAGAATAATAGGCTTTTTTGCGCGATTTATTAATTCGACGGCTTTTTTGATTTCTTCCTCTGCAGGGCGGGATCTAGGCATTGGTGTAACCGGAAGAGGTTCACCCTCAGTATCCATCATCGCCACATCTTCGGGGAGTTCGATATGAACAGCTCCCGGCTTTTCAATGACTGCAGTTTTAAATGCTTTACGGATAATTTCCGGAATCGTATGCGGCACCTTGATTTGTTGATTCCATTTCGTTACTTCCTTAAAAACCCCAATAATGTCCACATATTGATGCGACTCCTTATGAATTCGATCAAGGCCCGCCTGACCTGTAATCGCGATAACAGGGGAATAATCCAGATAAGCGCTTCCTATCCCTGTCAATAAATTGGTTGCACCAGGTCCCAATGTACCTAAGCAGACGCCAGGCTTTCCAGTTAGCCGGCCATAGATGTCTGCCATGAAAGCTGCAGCTTGTTCGTGATGAACCAAGATGAATTTAATATTAGAGCTAATTAGAGAATCGATAAGATCCGTATTTTCCTCTCCAGGTATCCCAAAAATATACTGAACCCCTTCATTCTCCAAACATCTTATAAACAAATCAGATGCCTTCAATTTATTCCCTCCTAAGACCATTTCGATTTCTTCATTTCTTTCCCTATATGTTGGCTTTGTCTATTAGAAATTATGTACTTGCGTATTGTTAAAAACCATTTGGAGCATATAAAGAAATTCAGGTTTTAGTAAATTAACCTCAAAAGTCATAACTGGGAGAAGTAAAATGGAAATCGCAAGTCGTTTATTTTTAAACTTATTTATTATTGTTGCACTTGTTGTAATGGCACTTATCCTTTTTATATTCTATTTATAATATTCAAAACAGGAAATTGGTCGGAAGGGAAATTTAAAATCGGAAGGGAAATGGTAAGGTAGTTCGGATGCACAAAAAAAAGAGGGAGATGGAGCTATGAATAAATTACTTACTGGTTTGGTAGTATTAGCAATGGCCCTTGGGATATCTTTTTCCACTGCTTCAGCGTCAGCTGGAGGATTTCACCATCCCGAAAGCTGGGATAAAAACTCTATTTTGCGGAAGGACTCTCATGGGGTGGAAATCAGGAATATGCAGTATATCCTGAATGTCATGGGTTTTTATACGGATTCAGCAGTGGTTGACGTAGATGGAATTTTTGGACCAAAAACCGAAGCGGGTGTAAAGAAATATCAAAAAGAAAACAACTTGAAAGTGGATGGTGTGGTTGGCCCCCGGACGTGGGATAGCTTCTCACAATATATTAAGAAGTATGGCAATGAAACCTATGGAGCAGGCGGAAACATGGGACTAAGAATTAAATGGAAGTACGACAATTCTTCCTATACATCCGACTCTAAAGCCTATATTTACGGTAATGGGGATACATTAAGCGACCAATATCGCTTGTATGCGAATTAAGATACAGGAAGGACCAATGAATTTTCCCTTCATATGAAAAACGTGCCATATATAGGCACGTTTTTATTTTTGGCTTTCACGAGTTGATTTTTATGTTCTACCTTTGCGGAAACTTTAGCTCAAGCGGGTATTTCAATTGCCTCTACTGTACCTATCGATATTTCCACAATTCCAATCCCATTGCTTCATGAAAAGGTATAGATGTCTCGCTTGTAAATGACAGCATAACGGATCATTGGGACACATTTGGCACAGGGGACGTGCTTTACAAAGCTAGTCTGATGGCTGAACGTTTCGCTTGGATTGATTGTGCAGTGGTCTTTAAGACGGGACTTTGGTTTTATTAATAGAGGTAAATACCTCTTAATTCAGAGGGGGAACGAGTTTGGCAGACCATTGGGGATATAGCGGATGCTGTTTTTGCGGAAGCTAGCTGTTCAGCGAAAGCAGTCGAAAGACGTTCAAGGCGCTTTGCGGTTATGCATAAAGGGGAAATTGTTTCAGCAACTTTCAATCGAATCTTGGCAAAAAATTAAAATAAAAACGCAAAAGCTGCCGGATATGGTGGATTTTATTTTTTAATAATAGTTTGAATGAAACGGCTTGACAATATACCCCTATAGGTATAATATGAACTCACAAGTTAAGAATGCATGATGCTCGAACTTACGAGTAAAATACGCAAATTCACGAGTAAAGCACGCAGGCTCATTAGGGTGAGAATATTGATTAAGAGGTTTTGCATATTCAGTATGTCTAATTGAACTTAGGCCTTTGCTTCATAATCGGAAAAGGAAATAAGATAATCAGTTGAGGTTTGTAATTGCATTTGTAAATAGATGGGTGGGCAGAGTATGGAGTATGATAAAAGTGTCATTAATCGCTTAAAGCGGATTGAAGGACAAATCAAGGGTGTACTTGGAATGATGGAGCAAGGAAAGGATTGCAGGGAAATCGTCACTCAGTTGTCGGCTGCACGTAATGCTATCGATAGGACAATGGGTGTTATTGTAAGTGAAAATCTCGAACAATGCGTTCGGGAA
The DNA here is from genome assembly GCF_050269675.1 of Peribacillus sp. NPDC076916. NCBI lineage: Bacteria > Bacillati > Bacillota > Bacilli > Caryophanales > Bacillaceae > Peribacillus > Peribacillus sp. NPDC076916. Next base: position 75,708 of record NZ_JBNNIU010000011.1, on the reverse strand, counting down.
AACGTTGTGAAAGGCGAAGGCACAGATCATCTAGTCAAGGAAGCGGTTAATTTACTGATAAAAAGCAGGTAATAGAATTTGACCTGACCTTTAGAAAAAGGAGTGTTATTCATGACTTATATTTTACAAGTGGATTTTAAAATGGAGGGACCATTTGGCCACGAAATGGTAAAAGAATTTACTGATTTAGCAAAAAGCATTAATGATGAAGAAGGATTGATCTGGAAGATTTGGACCGAAGACAATGAGGCAAAGCAAGCTGGTGGCATTTATCTGTTTGAATCGAAGTCATCCGCAAGTAAGTACTTGACTATGCATACAGCTCGGTTAAAAGGGTTTGGTATCGAGAAGGTTAATGGAAAAATATTCGAAGTGAATGAAGGTTTGACTTCCATCAATCATGGACCAATTAAATAAAGAAAAACCTATTCCATTCATTTTTTTTAGTGAAGTAGGTTGACGAACTATATTTTTTAGCATAATATATACCCCGTAGGGTATAAAGGAATGGAAATATCGATCAGGGGGAAAACATAATGACTGAAAAGAAAAGAACGACGATCGTTTTATTTAGTGGTGATTATGATAAGGCAATGGCTGCTTATATCATTGCAAATGGGGCGGCGGCTTACGATCATGAAGTGACCATCTTCCATACATTCTGGGGATTGAATGCCTTAAGGAAGGATGAGCCGGTTTCATTAAAAAAAGGATTCCTGGAGAAAATGTTTGCAAAAATGATGCCCCGTGGTTCAGATAAAATGGGACTGTCAAACATGAACTTTGCTGGAATGGGTCCGAAAATGATCAAGCACGTGATGAAAAAGCATAACGCCATGTCACTCCCGAATTTAATTGAGTTGGCCCAAGAACAAGATGTGAAACTGATTGCCTGTACGATGACGATGGATTTATTGGGCTTACAGCAAGAGGAATTAATGGATGGAATAGAATATGCAGGTGTAGCGGCATATTTAGCCGAAGCAGAAGATGGAAATGTAAACTTATTTATCTAAATTGGGGTACTGGAGGGATGAGTTCAAATGGGAACTATATTTAATCTCATCATATTGGGTCTCATCGTTTGGTTTTTATATCAGCGATTTGTCCCGGCAAAGGGGATAAAAAATATAAATGCGGCTGAGTTAAAAGCTGAGCTGAATAACAAAGGAAATAAGCAATTCATTGATGTCCGTACTCCTAATGAATTTAGGGGCAATCATATAAAGGTCTTTAAAAATATCCCTTTAAACGACCTAGGCAAAAGGGCACAAGAACTTTCAAAAGATAAAGAGGTTGTTGTGATTTGCCAAAGCGGGATGCGGAGCAGTAATGCATGTAAAGCTTTGAAAAAACTGGGATTTAATGAAGTCACCAACGTAAAAGGCGGCATGAGTTCTTGGCGCGAATAAAAGGGGGATCTTATAAAGATGAAAGAAATTTTACCGAATGAAGTGAGTGCATTGTTGAAGGGAAACTCGCCAGTCCACATCATTGATGTGCGGGAGGTGGAGGAAGTAAAGGCAGGGAAAATACCAAATGCTTTGAATATCCCGTTGGGTCTAGTGGAATTTAGAATGCAGGATCTAGATAAATCAAAAGAGTATATCATGGTCTGCCGGTCAGGGGGCAGAAGTTCAAGGGCCGCACAGATACTTGAGGGTCATGGATATAAAGTGTTGAACATGGTGGGGGGTATGAATGAATGGGAAGGTCCCACAGAATAATTTTAAATTCGAATATACCCCTACCCCTATAAAAAACAAGGAGGAAATAAAATGATTAAAACAAATTCCGTATTAGATGCAAAAGGGTTAGCATGTCCAATGCCGATTGTAAAAACGAAAAAAGCCATGAATGGCCTGGAAGCAGGGGAAGTACTGGAAGTTCAAGCGACTGATAAAGGGTCAACTGCCGATATGAAAGCCTGGGCGGAAAGTACAGGTCATCAATATTTAGGTACAGTTGAAGAAGGAACCACACTTAAACATTATCTTCGGAAAGCAAGCGGAGAAGAAACAGAAGTGAAGAAGCATGAAAAAATCATTTCAAATGAAGAACTTCTTCAAATGATGGAAGAAAATCGAAATATGATTCTTCTGGATGTACGAGAATCAGCAGAGTATGCTTTTCATCATATTCCAGCAGCGAAATCCCTTCCAATGGGTGAATTGGAACACCGTATGGGTGAACTTGATAAAGAGTCAGAGATTTTCGTGATTTGCCGTTCTGGCAGCCGAAGTGATCTTGCTGCACAAAAGCTGACGGCGGCTGGATTTGAACAGGTATTCAATGTTGTACCAGGCATGAGCCAATGGAACGGACCTACACAAAAATCCGTTGATGAATAAAGGTGACCCTAGAATGGAGGAAAATATCATGACTAACAAAGTAGCAATAATCGCAAGTAATGGTGGAGTATTTGACGCGTATAAAGTGTTTAACATCGCAACGGCAGCTGCTGCAACAGATCAAGAAGTGGCCATTTTCTTTACTTTTGAAGGCTTGAATTTAATTCATAAAGAAGCGAATGGACAACTACCATTGCCTGAAGGTAAGGAGCATTTTGCCGAAGGCTTTAAAAAGGCTAATGTTCCTTCAATTCCGGAATTAGTTACAATGGCACAGGAAATGGATGTCAGGTTTATTGGGTGTCAAATGACCATGGACGTTTTAGGCATGGAAAAGGAAGCTTTCGTTGACGGTATCGAAGTAGGTGGGGCGATCACATTTTTAGAGTTCGCTAAAGATGCTGATGTTACATTAACCTTTTAATGAAGGTAAAAATTTTTGTGAACTTTAATACTATGGGGGGTATACAGAATGGCGTTTAAGCAAATGACAGCCGCTGAGGTTTCAAAGAAAGTAATTAATAAAGCGGACTTATTTATTTTGGATGTTCGAAATGAAAGTGACTTTAATGATTGGAAAATTGAAGGGCAGAACTTTAAATTCCTTAATATCCCTTACTTTGATCTACTGGATGGCGTGGAAGAAATCCTCGATCAAATCCCGGCCAATAAAGAAATCCTGGTAGTATGTGCAAAGGAAGGCTCATCTGTCATGGTAGCTGAAATGCTATCTGAAGCTGGATTGGATGTTTCTTATTTGAAGGGCGGAATGAAAGCATGGAGTGAACACTTAGAACCAGTGAAAATTGGGGATTTGAATAATGGCGGAGAAATCTATCAATTTGTACGTCTTGGTAAAGGTTGTTTATCTTACATGGTCGTTTCTAATGGTGAAGCAGCAGTTATTGATTCCACAAGAATGACTGATATCTACCTTGATTTTGCCGATAGTATTGGAGCGAAGATCACTCACGTATTGGATACACACTTACATGCAGATCATATTTCAGGTGGAAGACAAATAGCAGAAAGTTCAAATGCAACTTACTGGCTGCCACCAAAAGATGCAACAGAAGTGACCTTTGAATATCAGCCATTAGAAGGCGGAAATGTGGTTACGATTGGTCATACAGCTATCAATATTCATGCTCTATACTCACCGGGCCACACGATTGGTTCCACCTCATTTGTAGTCGATGAAAAATACTTGCTTTCAGGAGATATTCTATTCATCGATTCCATTGGTAGACCAGACTTAGCAGGATTGGCTGAGGATTGGGTAGGAGACTTGAGAGAAACACTTTATACTCGCTATAGAGAATTGTCAAACGAGTTAATTGTACTGCCATCTCACTTTATGATCATTGAAGAATTAAATGAAGACGGAAGTGTTGCGAAGGAATTAGGAACGTTATTTGCAGAAAATCATGGTTTGAACATTGCTGACGAAACAGAATTCAGAGAGTTGGTTACAGGAAACTTACCTCCTCAGCCAAACGCGTATCAAGAAATCCGCAAAACGAATATGGGGAAAATCACCCCTGATGAGGAACAACAGCGCGAAATGGAAATTGGACCAAACCGCTGTGCGGTTCGTTGAACATAAAAAAAGATTATATACTAAGAAAACAGGAGAGATGTATGATGAATTCAGATAAAATGTTAGATGCAAAGGGACTTGCTTGTCCAATGCCGATTGTTAGAACAAAGAAGGCTATGAATGATTTACAATCTGGTCAAGTATTAGAAATACATGTGACAGATAAAGGCGCCAAAGCAGATTTAGCTGCATGGTCAAAATCTGGTGGTCATGAGCTAGTGAAAACTGCAGAAGAAAATGAAGTTCTAAAATTTTGGATTAAAAAAGGCTGATAATGATAAGGGAACCTTATAGGTTCCCTTCTTTTCGAGGAGGCAATAAAAATGGAAATTACGTTTATCATTACTATCTTTTTGATAGGATTTATTGGTTCATATATTTCAGGAATGCTAGGTATAGGCGGATCCATCATTAAATACCCAATGCTTTTGTATATACCACCACTTTTCGGTTTAGCGGCTTTTAGTGCTCATGAAGTCTCAGGAATAAGTGCCGTCCAAGTATTATTTGCATCCATAGGCGGTGTCTGGGCTTATCGTAAAGGTGGCTATCTAAATAAGACGCTCATCATCTATATGGGTGTCAGTGTACTCATAGGTAGTGTAATTGGGAGTTTTGGATCGCAATCCATGTCTGAAGACGGGATAAATATTGTGTATGGCCTACTTGCTCTAATAGCAGCTGTCATGATGTTTATACCTAAAAAAGGAATAGATGATGTTCCAATGGATCAAGTAACCTTCAACAAATGGCTCGCAGCAACTCTAGCCTTGATTGTCGGTTTGGGTTCAGGGATTGTAGGTGCTGCCGGTGGATTCTTATTAGTTCCAATTATGTTGGTTGTCTTAAAAGTCCCAACTAGGGTAACGATCGCCTCTTCCTTAGCGATTACATTCATTTCATCGATTGGCGCAACGGTAGGGAAAGTTTCAACAGGGCAAGTTGACTTCTACCCTGCCTTGATCATGGTTATAGCAAGCTTAATAGCGTCTCCTCTAGGAGCGATGGCTGGTAAAAAAATGAATACAAAAATACTTCAAGTCATCTTAGCTCTATTAATTCTAGCAACGGCTGTGAAAATTTGGATGGGTATTTTATCTTAAGATTTTTGGGAATATTGGACCCTTCCGACCTTGACAGGGAAGGGGGCGTGGATTCCAATCCCTCACAGGTCATCAACTATCAAAGGCTCAAATCCTTGATATCACAAGGGTTTGGGTCTTTTTTGTTTATAAACAGTCCACCTATCATCTATACCTGGTTAGACCCTTTAGGAATCGGGGGGCGTTCTCTTCTTACAAACAATCCAAACAAAGATGGTTGTTTTCAATGCCTATTTACAGACCCGGAGGATAGCAGTATCTTAGTCTCCAACAGGGCATCTTTTGCCGCCCTGACCAGTTCTTTGGGAAGAACCTGACAGGTTGTTAATCAGTTTTCACGCCATATGGTTCGCTTGATGCGCTACAAACGGCTATTCTAACAAGCAGATTAGCCATCAAAACATTACAAGGAGAAGAACCTGGCAATCCCTTGCTTTCATGGAAGGGAGAAGATGATGAGATGGTTTCTCAAGGAAAAGGGTCAGTAATAGATAAGAATTAAGCAGCGAGCAGATTTTGCAAACGAAATATTTGATAAGGTTCACAACTGTCCAGTTTGTGGGAATGGGTGAGATAGATGAATTTTAACATTGATACGAAGAGAGTCATTAAAATAAGCGATAAAGTAAATGCCTTATTTCGTGAATACCGGCAAATCGGAAATAAGGATATGGAAGCTGGGGCGTGTTGTTAGGTAGGTTTATTCAGTCTTCATTAGATGTTGTGGTCGACCGGGGAATAGCCCCGATGAAAAGGGATATTCGAAAGCGATATTTTTTTAAAAAACACCGGGATGACCACCAAGAAATCGTCCAAAGAAACCGATCATATAGCTGTCCTTTTTTATATTTTTATTAGCGGTAGCCTCAATACCCGTAACTGCCCTCGTATCCACCCTATACAACTACTTCAACAACGATTAAGAGAAGACCCATAGTGTTAAAAGTGTTTGGAATTCTTTACCGGTGGCTAGGTAATGGAAATTTGTTTCTAGAACTTTGCATATAATGATGGGGGAGAAGAGTTCTTTAGATCTTTTCGGTAGTTGAAATTGGAAAACCTTTCCGGTAACATATATTAAGAATCATATAATAGGAGGTTGTCCATTGGCTTTACAAATTAAAGAAGTTACGAAAAAATTCGGGGAATTCACAGCTGTCAACCAGCTTGATTTAACTATTCCCGAGAAAGAAATGTTCGGTTTTTTAGGTGGGAACGGAGCGGGGAAAACGACAACGTTCCGAATGATACTCGGCCTGCTTGACCCGACTGAAGGGGAAGTGACCTGGGATGGTAACAAAATCGATTATAAGACCAGTTCATTGATTGGCTATCTTCCTGAGGAACGCGGACTATATCCAAAACTGAAGGTCCGTGATCAAATTGTGTATTTGGCTAGATTAAGAGGAATGAACAAAAGGGATGCTATGAAAGAACTGGAGTATTGGCTAGACCGCTTTATGGTTCCCGAGTATATTGATAAGCGAGTTGAAGAGCTTTCAAAGGGAAATCAGCAAAAAATCCAGCTAATCGCATCCATGATTCATAAACCTGAATTACTTATCCTTGACGAACCCTTCAGTGGACTGGATCCCGTGAATGTGGAAATACTGAAGAAAGCCGTCATCGACTTAAGGGACAGCGGTACGACAATCGTTTTTTCGAGCCATCGCATGGAGCATGTTGAGGAGATGTGTGAGCATCTTTGCATCATGCATAAAGGTTCCCCTGTTGTGGCTGGAAAATTAAAAGAAATCAAGCGTTCTTTTGGTAAAAAGAATGTGTCAATTAAAGCTGATTTTGATTTATCCTTTTTGGATAATTATTCAGGTGTAACAAAAGTAAAGAACACGATGGAAGGAAAAATTCTTCAAGTCACTGGAGAAGATGTGGCCGAGAACATGATTCGTGATCTTGTTCCAAGAGGCTTCGTGCGTAAATTCGAATTGGAAGAACCATCGCTAACGGATATTTTCATTGAAAAAGTGGGTGCCGTCTATGAATAACTTTTGGATTGTCCTTTCCCATACATATCTATCAAAATTAAAAACGAAATCCTTTATCATTTCTACAATCATTATGATGGCCCTGATTCTTGTCCTTACGAATATTTCGAATCTTATTGATAAATTCGACAGTGATGATCAGGAAAAGGTTGCCGTCATCGATAAGACTGAAGGTAGCTTATTTGATTCTTACAAAAAAGCGGTAGCAGGTGTGAACGATGACTTATCGATAATATCCGCCAAGGATGAAAAGGAAGCGGAGGAAATGGTCAGCGCGGATGACATCGTTGGCTATTTGTTAATCGAAAAGGATGAAACCGTAGGCTTCAAGGGAACGTATAAAGCGAATCAAATTTCAGATTCTGCGGTAAGTAATGATTTGCTTTTAGCGCTTACCCAATTGAAGGGTCAAATAACTGCGAAGGAATTGAATTTGACAGAGCAGCAAATCGCTCAATTGAATACGCCGCCAGCATTTGATACGATTGCGCTTGCGAAAAATGCAAAAACGGAAGAGGATCTCAATCAAGCACGCGGTCTCGTGTATGTGCTCCTATTCGTCATTTACTTCGGTGTATTGATGTATGCAACGATGATTGCAATGGAAGTGGCTACTGAGAAAACATCACGGGTCATGGAAATCCTGATATCAAGTGTCCCCCCAGTCACACAGATGTTTGCCAAAATAATGGGGGTAGCCTTGCTTAGTCTTACGCAAATGATTTTATTTTTTGGAGTGGGCTATTTCTCGATTAAACAAAACTTGACTGGTATGGATGAAGGATTCTTTTCATTTTTCGGTTTCGGAAGCACCGATATCTCAACAATCATTTATGCGATCGTTTTCGCTTTGCTTGGTTATTTTCTGTACGCGACTCTTGCGGCATGTCTTGGGTCCGTTGTCAGCAAAATTGAAGATGTCCAGCAAATGATTTCACCGATGACCATGTTGGTCGTCATTGCCTTCATGATTGCGATGTTTGGATTGGGGAATCCGTCAGCGAGTTATATTACGATTACATCATTCATTCCATTTTTCACGCCAATGATCATGTTCTTGCGCGTAGGGATGCTTGAAGTTCCATTCTGGGAAATCGCCATCAGCATTGCTGTGTTGATCTTAACCATTGTTTTACTTGGAATTATCGGAGCAAAAATCTATCGTGGTGGAGTCTTGATGTACGGAAGCTCAAAATCATTGAAAAGCATCAAGAATGCCTTGCAATTATCAAAGAAAAATTAACATGTAACCTGGATCCTTCATTTCTCTTGGAGGAATTCAGGTTTTTTACTAAGATAATAATATCAATTTATCAAAAAGGAACGAAAAGCGATATAGATATAAGGGAACATAAATATATTCCATTTAGGCAACCATGATTAGGAGTGATATATTATGAGCAATCTGGTAACGTTGACGATAGCTTCAGAAGCGTTTCTCTTGCTATCTTTCATCATTATTATTTTATCAAGCAGAAGTCTGAAAATGAATGTTCTCTGGGTCATCCTGCTCATAATTGGAGGGGCACCGCTTCTATATTTAGCTATTGATCATGTGAAAAACGATTATATGGATGCAAATATCGGATTGGGCCTCGCCTTTATCTTTACCTGGATATATAGTGCAGTAGCCTTTATCATTGCCATCATTCTTTTAGTGAAGAAGAAAAGGAATAATAATATTTCAAAAGAACAGTAATATTCCCATTATCCAATCAAGTTCCGGTTTTTAATTAGTTTTTTTAGCTTTGAGGATATATGGGTTCCACATTCACGTTCTTAAGAGTGGAGCCCAACTTCTCGATCATGGTAATGACTTAAAGATATGGCGGTACCACTTAAAGAAGTATCACCAAGCCAATACGAAATGGGGTTGCCCTAAAAGTTATTTTACTGACTTTTGGGACAGCCCCTTTTTTGTTTTTAAATCCTCTTCAACTCATGGAAATAAATGTGAAGAATATTGTTCGTAACAGATTTATACTATGAAGCAAAAGGAAGAAATTATTATGAGGAGGATTTGTACCTTACTTCGAAGCCTAGAGAAGATTTCCATTTTCATTTGAGCCTTGGAAGACAAACAAAAAGAGAAATAAGTGATTAAGTACGAACCTATCAAGAAAATAGGAGCAAAATCAGATATACAAACTTGTTTCATTAGATGCTTTTTCGGCAGAGGGATCCGGAGATGCTAAGTTTACTATTCCGTTTGAGGTCTCAATATCTATGAAATGAATGCGGCATTGTTAAAAATCATAGTTCTTTTAAAAGGAGTTCGTTCAGTCATCAATTAATCATCCTTTACCTATATTTGAATTAATGCAGATATAGGTAATCATGATGGTTTTTATAATGGAAGTGTAAAAGCTGCCGATGAGGGAGCTTTTTTTTTTTGATAAGGTCGTTCATGTAATTAATATTTATACTAAGGTTCTGACTGAATGTGAATTTTCTCACCTTTATATAATACAATTTTTTGCCTAAGTAAACTAAAATATCAAATTAGACTAAGGTTTATAGCAAAAGCTTGTCTCCATTCATAGGATAAAGAAAGGCTGAAATCAATGTTATTGGATTCAGCTTTCCCAAACGGGTTTTAAGTGTGGTTTCCCTTATTTGTCATGATAAAAAAAGGCGATGCTTATGCCCGTTTTAGGGGTAATATGAAGGGAGAGGCTAAAATTGCCAAATGTTCAATTAGTACCCTTCCAAGTAGAAGGAATAACAGAAACCACTTCGGAAGTTCCAAGAGGTATTAAAATGATTCGTGCACGCTCTATTTGGAGAGAAGGGTTTAAGGGTGAGAACATTGTAGTAGCCGTAATCGATTCAGGATGCCAATCAGATCACCCTGATTTAATTGGTCAAATTATTGGAGGATATAATTTCACGGAAGATTATTATGGTGATCCCTTCAATTTTGCCGATAATAACGGACATGGGACTCATGTCAGCGGAACCATTGCAGCAGCAGAAAATGGTTTTGGAGTTGTAGGTGCAGCACCTAAAGCGAAGTTGCTGGTACTTAAGGTTTTAAATGGATCAGGAGAAGGAACAACAGAAAGCATTACTTCCGCTATAAATTACGCTGTCAATTGGACAGGCCCTAAAGGTGAAAAAGTACGGGTTATCTCTATGTCATTAGGGGGACCGGATGATGACCCGGCCTTACATTCGTCGATTATAAACGCCGTTCAATCCAATATAATGGTCGTGTGTGCCGCGGGTAATGAAGGTGATGGAAATGCCGAAACAAACGAGTACAGTTATCCAGCTGCATACGAGGAAGTTGTGGCAGTAGGCTCAGTTAACCTGCGTGAACGTATATCAAGATTTAGTAATTCTAATGGTGAAGTGGATTTAGTGGCACCAGGGGAGAAAATTGTATCAACCTTTCCTGGTAACCAATTTGCCGTCTTATCAGGTACATCCATGGCTGTACCACATGTGTCAGGGGCTGTTGCGCTTTTGATAAATAAATTTGAAACAAAACTTGGCCGTAAGTTAACAGAGGTAGAAGAATTTAATGAACTCTTAAATAATACAGTTTCACTGGGTAAACCAAAGACTCAAGAAGGGCATGGAATGCTGAAACTAAATCACCAGAAATTAGAAAATATTAAAAAGGTTTTAAGGGAGTTTACTTAACCTTACAGATAGAGAAAAGGTAAGTATATGATCCTAATTTCATGTATATGGGGTTAGAAACTCAAATAAAAAGAGATACAGACCAACCCTCTGAGAGTAACTAAGGGTTTTTTTTTATGTAAATTTTTTGCTTGTTGAACTACAATGAAAATAAAACTCTAGATGTTGCAAGTAGCTTCTACTTTATAACTTTCTATATTTCTCTGGCACTCTGGAATCGAATAAAGGAACTTCTTTTCTTATTTGCCGTACTTGCTCTAAATATAAAGTTGCCTTTAATTCACCAACTTCTTGATCAAATTCTGAACAACGTCTCCCCAGGGATCTACAATTTGTGAGGAACCTGCGAATTCCACTCCTATCTAACTGTGTGCCCGAACAATTTCACCCATTCCATTACAATAACGCACGATTAAAGATATCTTTACCGTCTAATACGGCAATCGAGCCACCTACCAAGTTTACATTAAACCTCTTACCCAGTGATTGTAAAAATTCAATTGATTACCATCCACTTTGCAGATTTCTTTTAATTCTTTTAACGCATAACCCGTAGATCACATTTCAGGAAGTACTACAACATCCAAATCATCACAGTAGTTAGCTTCTAACCGGCGTTCAATGATTTTCCTATTCTCTTCTGGATTCCCAACTTCTAAATCCATTTGAAATACTAAATATTTCATATTAGTCCTGGCTCCGCATACAGTAGCAGTTACGTACCTCACCTCATTTGCCAATTTCAGTACAGTTGGCATGATTTGATTTATGGTACGTTCAGTTCTATCTCCGATGATGAAAAATCGCACATTATCGGAAGGAATGTTTGGAAGCTGTTGCTTAGCGGCATGGCTGTCTCCTTGTTAAGTGCTATGATTGTTGGATTATTTGTTTGATAACCAATAAAAAATATATTACTTTTTTGTGTATTCAACTAAAAGGTGTGGAGTAAGAACATCCTTTATTTGCATCCCTAGCAGACTCATATAGCTCATCCTTTTTTGGTTAGCTTCGCATGGGGTATTTTGTGTGTAGTTTTGTTAAACAGACTAAGGAATAGATTTGCTTAAAAAGCAAAGAATAAAGAAATATTGACACAATAGCTTTTCTCTTTGCATAGGGTAGTAGGGTATGGTATATTTATTTTCGAGGAGGGATGGGAAATGGATGAAATGTTGAATGGTAGTAAAGATTCTGTAAATGAAGAAGAATGCTGTACGACCTCTTCCCACGGCCGAAAGAGTCATCACTCAGAAGCAGTAAAAAAGAATTTAACAACCCGGTTAAATCGAATTGAAGGTCAAATTCGCGGTATAAAGGGTCTTATTGAAAAAGATACGTATTGTGATGATGTGATTACCCAAATAGCAGCTACACAAAGCGCAATGAATAGTGTAGCCAAGATATTATTGGAAGGCCATCTAAGGAATTGTGTGGTCGAACGCCTGAATGAAGGGGATACAGAGGTTATAGATGAAGTGCTTGTAACGATACAAAAATTAATGAAAAAATAAAGGAGTAGATATTGAAATGGAAAATGTAACATTGAGTGTAAGTGGAATGTCTTGTGGTCATTGTGTAAATGCAGTTGAAGGGAATGTAGGAAAACTTGCAGGTGTTGAAAGCGTAAAAGTGCATTTGGAAGCAGGAAAAGTAGATGTAGCGTTTGATAAGGAAAAAGTATCACTTGAGAAAATAAAAGAAACAATTGATGATCAAGGCTACGATGTCGAATAAGTTATGGGAGTGCTGTTAAGCACTTTTTTTTACAAAAAATATACCCCATAGCGGTATAGGAAGGCGGGGATGATATGAGCGGCCAAATAAAAGAAACAACCATGCAGATTACAGGTATGACTTGCGCTGCCTGTGCTAACCGGATTGAAAAAGGGTTAAACCGAATGGAAGGCGTTGAGGAAGCCACCGTTAATTTGGCTCTTGAGAAATCGGTCATTAAATATGATACGGAAAAATTAAGTAACAAGGATTTTGAAAAGAAAATTCAAGATCTTGGCTATGATGTAGTAAAAGAGAAAAAAGAATTTACGATTACAGGCATGACTTGCGCTGCTTGCGCTAACAGGATTGAAAAAGGGTTAAATAAGCTGGATGGAGTAAGCATGGCCAATGTGAACCTTGCGCTTGATAATGCGACAGTCGAATATGATCCTTCCGAAGCCTCCCCAGTGGATATCATTAAACGGGTGGAGAAATTAGGGTATGGGGCAATCATCAAGGAAGATAACCCGGAATCAGTGGATTTCCGTCAAAAAGAAATTCAAAAACAAAAGAATACATTCATTTTTTCTGTCATATTATCATTTCCATTGTTATGGGCGATGGTAAGCCATTTTAGTTTTACATCTTTTATTTATATGCCTGATTTCCTCATGAATCCTTGGGTGCAAATGGCATTCGCCACCCCCGTGCAATTTCTGATTGGAAAGCAGTTTTATGTTGGGGCTTATAAAGCCTTGAAAAATAAAAGTGCCAATATGGATGTATTAGTCGCAATGGGAACATCCGCTGCTTATTTTTACAGTGTTTATCAGGCGATCATCTCGATGGGATCCCATCACAATACGGCACAACTTTATTTCGAAACTAGTTCGATTCTTATCACCCTCATTCTTTTAGGGAAGCTTTTTGAAGCAAAAGCAAAAGGACGTTCTTCCGAAGCCATCAAAAAATTGATGGGGCTTCAGGCCAAAACGGCACTGGTGTTAAGGAACGGGGAAGAACGTGAAATACCACTTGAGGAAGTCATCGTGGGAGATACGATTTTGGTGAAGCCGGGTGAAAAGATTCCTGTCGATGGTGAAGTAGTCGAAGGGAACTCTGCCGTTGATGAATCCATGTTAACGGGTGAGAGCATTCCGGTGGATAAAACAAACGGGGATACTGTGATCGGTTCAACATTGAATAAGAATGGTTTTCTCAAAATGAAAGCGACAAAGATCGGCAGGGATACAGCTCTATCTCAAATCATAAAAGTGGTCGAAGATGCTCAAGGGTCCAAAGCTCCGATCCAACGTCTTGCTGACCAAATTTCCGGTGTCTTCGTTCCCATTGTTGTCGGAATCGCCCTTTTAACTTTTCTGGTTTGGATGATATGGGTTAACCCTGGAGAATTCACACCAGCTTTTGAGGCGATGATTGCAGTGCTAGTCATAGCCTGTCCATGTGCTTTAGGTCTGGCCACTCCCACATCCATCATGGCAGGATCAGGTCGGGCCGCTGAATTCGGTATTTTATTTAAAGGCGGGGAACACTTGGAGTCCACACACCATATAGATACAGTCATTTTGGATAAAACGGGAACAGTGACAAATGGTGCCCCTGTGCTGACCGATGTCCTCATCGAGAACGGTATGGAAGAAGAACAGTTTTTATCTCTAATCGGCGCAGCTGAAAAACAATCTGAACACCCTCTTGCGCAATCGATCGTTCAAGGAATTCAGGCAAGACAGATATCACTAGCTGCGATTGAGGAATTTGAAGCGATTCCAGGATACGGTGTGAGAGCTGTAGTGGATCAAAAAGTGTTGTACGTCGGAACGCGTAAATTGATGAAGCAAAATAACGTGGATATTACTAAGGCCCTAACAGCGATGGAAGCATTTGAAGAGCAAGGGAAGACAGCAATGCTCGCTAGCATTGAAGGTGAATATGCAGGACTCATTGCCGTTGCCGATACGATAAAAGATACCTCGCAAACGGCGATTGAAAGGTTGAAAGCAATGGATATCCAGGTCATCATGATAACCGGGGATAATCAAAGGACAGCAAATGCCATCGGCCATCAAGTGGGCATTGACCAAGTGATTGCAGAAGTCCTTCCTGAAGGGAAAGCGAAAGAAGTGAAGAAACTGCAGGCCGCCGGTAAAAGGGTGGCAATGGTCGGGGATGGGATAAATGATGCTCCCGCGCTGGCACTAGCCGATATAGGAATGGCTATAGGAACCGGAACGGACGTAGCCATGGAAGCTGCCGATATCACTTTGATCCGGGGTGATTTGAACAGTATTGCAGATGCAATCCTCATGAGCCGGAAAACGATGCGGAATATCAAACAAAACCTATTCTGGGCTTTTGCCTATAACGTGATCGGGATACCAATTGCGGCAATCGGACTGCTTGCCCCCTGGTTAGCTGGTGCTGCCATGGCTTTCAGTTCTGTATCAGTCGTATTGAATGCACTTCGCCTTCAACGGGTAAAGCTCTAAAGATATAATGAAGATATTTGTACTGACTGAATATACCCATGCCACGAGCGTTTGGATTTTCATTCCAGATAAAAGCCGATGATTCCTTGGCAAGTGAATCATCGGCTTTCAATTGGAATAGCCGTGCTTTTTTTATATTTATAGCGACTCCTAAATGATGTTCCTTCATACTTTCGGTTGCCAAACCGCTTATTTTAAACAATAAAATACATAATCGGTTGGTGCGCCACGCTCGCCTTGTTGATGGAGCATCGCTGATACATTACCGCGATGGTAGGTCCCATGATTCACTACATGATGGATGAGGTCGGCAAGTATAAACTCACATGCCCCCATTTTGGGATGTTCGGTTACAATGGTCCGTTCAAGATCAGGCTGGGAAGCAAGAAAATCATAATAATCCTTTGCAAGTTCATCAAAGCGGGATTCCAGTTCATGTATTGAGACTCCGTCCACTTCTTTTCGCCGTTGTTCAACTTTCATAAAAGTATCTTGAACGGTGCTTCCTTTCATTATCTCCAGCCAGGTAATATCTGTTGCGTAAAGGTGAACAAGGACTTCCTTTATGGACGGAAAGACACTTTTTATCGTGTCGCCAAAGACTGTGTCAGGTAATTGTTTTAGGTTTTGGAACACTTGCTGATTAGCCCACACGTGGTAATCATACATTTTCCTTGCACGATTCATTTCCATTTTTTCACTCCTTCAATTGTTACATATCCTTTTCGACATAATTAAAAAAATACCTCTATAAAAAATAACGGTCATCCTTTAAAGAAAAGTACTTTTTTAATAAGTGAATAAATTGGTTTTTCACCAAAAAGTACTTGTTTATAGAAAGTTTTTCATATAGGCAGCCTTTTACTGACTTGCCTTCTTTAATGAATCAGTCTATTAAGTATAGTAAGGCAAGCAATAAAATAAAATTTAGTACTAAAAAAGAAGTAATGGGGTAGACACTTTACTATTTTGTTACCCATTTTGAGATTAGATGAAGGGTATCAGATAATTTGTCCATGCCAATGCCTCGTTTTAAACATAGCATGATAGAAGATGCCATCCTATTACTTTTATTAAGTTGATTACCATCAATGTTGCGTTCACCACTGTTAGAACGTCTATCCACTCTTTATATAGTAGTAGAGCCAGAGAAAATGATTAAGGGTTTCCCAAGTAAGGAATCCACAGACATGCAGTAATGATAAAGGTGTTAAAAAACAAAAATGAATGGATATGCAACCAATGGTCAATCAGGGATGGAACATAACTAGCGAATTTGTTAGAAAAATAGAACCGTCATTAATTTCAACCATCGATGTCAAGCGGTTTTATACTCCAACTGAGGGGGCTGATTTTTGGAATCTAAGAATGTGAAAGTTCGCTTTATATGAAAATATTGTTAATAATTATAATAACTCTTATCGAGAGAGGTGGATAAAAATGAAAGCAGATGCCGTTTTTGAAGGTGGGGGTGTCAGGGGAATTGCTTTTATTGGAGCGATACAAGCAATGGAAGAGGAAAAAGTAGAATGGGAGAGACTTGCTGGGACATCAGCAGGAGCATTAATCGCAGCTCTTTTGGCTAGTGGCTATAAAAGCCATGAAATTAGAGAGCGGTATAGTGAAATCAACTATTCGAAGATGCGAGGCAGGACATTACTGAATCGTATTCCCATTTTGGGCGTATTTTTGGAACTTAATGTTCATCTTGGGATTTTTAAAAATGACTATTTGGAAACATGGGTGGATTCTCTTCTTTCAGAAAAAGGGATTAAGACATTCGCGGATCTTCCAGATGGAAAGTTGAAGATAATTGCGTCTGATGTTTCGAATGGTCAGATGCTTATTTTGCCAGATGATTTGGAACGCTATGGGATGTCTCCTGCTGATTTAAAAGTTTCAACTGCCGTAATGATGAGTGCCTCCCTACCATTTTTCTTCCGTCCGGTTATTTGGAAATCAAAAGACCGGAAAAAATCCTACATTTTAGATGGTGGTTTACTTAGTAACTTCCCAATATGGATTTTCGATACAGACAATCCTCGCTTTCCAACATTCGGATTCCATTTTGTGAAAGATAAAGTTAACATAGATCCGGTTATACCAACGCCAATCCACCTTTTCAAAAATATATTTAAAACGATGCTTCAAGCCCATGATTTACGACATATGAACGAAGAAACGATTGAACGAACGATTCAAATTCCTACTGGCGGCATCAACGCAACGGACTTTGAACTGAGTGAGGAAGAAATCGACTTTCTCTATCAGTCAGGCTATACTTCTGCAAAAGAATTTTTGTCTGAGTGGGATTTTGAACAATATAAGCACAAACGGATGCAAAGAGTAAAAAATAAGTAGGAGAAACAATACGCTATCTTTCCAAATAGGTGTAAGAGGGGGGACAAGGAGCTGTTACAACAGCTCTTTTTTTATTGAACTAACGATCACTAGTTTAATAGGAGGCATAGTTGTCCTGTGCTTAAAAGCAATAATTTGAAATGCGAAATCATAAAAAATCAACCTGAGATATTATTTTAGAATTTTTAAAATGAATAAACGGAAATAAAAGAATAAAAATAGAAAACAACGTTGGAGATTAAGATATACCATATATGAACTTTACTTACCAGATTCATGAGGTGAATAATCGAACAAATCCTTTACACTATAAATTATGAAATTCAATGAAAAGATCCTAAAAGGAGTGGAGATAGGAGTAACTCAATGTCACTGTGTGGAACGGATGATGAGCCAGACTTTCATTCCTCTGTTAAAAATGCTGTTAAAAAATATAGTTGGAGAAAATGTGCGAAGGGATGGAATCTTCACTATAAATGAAAACAGTATTCCGGGGGCTTATCAGGAAGTGTAGAAACTTCATTAACCATCCCAGCTTCCATTAAGATTTAATGATACCAATAGAAAAGTGGCTTCAGCAGCGCTTGCTTATTCTATAGAAAAATAATAAAAAGCGTCACTAAACCTTTCTTCCCCACATGACATGAAACGTATACTAGGAATATTGTCCCGAAAATAAGAATAAAGATTGACAATCACACATCCTCATAATACGATACTTTACAGAATAAAAAGAATTTTCTTTTTTCTTTTTTTGTCGCGAAACAAAAACCGAGTTTTATATTATAGAACAATAACCTCCTTGTTTATACATATTCTCCAAGCGTGAACTCTGATTTTTTGTAATTTTGGAAGCGCTGCCAATTACGGCGTTTTATATAACAAGGGGGGGAAAAGGTATGGAAGCAAAAATGGAAACAAAGCAAGAAAAGCCAGTGAATATTGGCCGGAAATTTCGATGGACCGTCGTCATCTGGTTATTGATTGGGGGAATAATCAACTATCTAGATCGGGCTAACCTCTCCATCGCAGCTCCCGAAATGATGAAGGATCTCGGACTAAGCGTTACCGAAATCGGGTTATTGGGAACCTTTTTTTCTTGGAGTTATGCATTAATGCAGCTTCCTTCCGGCTGGCTGATTGATCGGTTCGGGACCAAAAAGGTGTATACAATTGCTCTGATTTGGTGGAGCGGTGCGACCATTTTAACCGGAGCCGTTCATAAAATGAGTTCATTTATTGCTGCACGGATTTTACTTGGAGTGGGAGAAGCACCGTGTTTTCCGACGATGGCTAAGATCACTTCGTATTGGTTTCCAAAAAAAGAACGAGGTTTGGCAACTGGAATTTGGGATTCTTCGTCCAAATGGGGACCAGCCATTGCACCGCCAATTCTCGTTTTCATCATGGTGACTTTTGGGTGGAGAGCGCTGTTTTATATTACGGGTGTGATCGGCATCATCTTTGCGATCGGTTTTGTTATTTTTTATAAAAATCCTGAAAAAAGCCAAAAACTTTCCAAGGAGGAATTTGATTACATTAAGTCGGAAGGCGGTGGAGTGGAGCAAGGCATTCAATCATCAAAAATAAAATGGGGTTCGTTATTTAAATATCGAAGCGTGTGGGGGATGATTCTGGGCTTCTTCTGTACCATTTGGATCTGGAATATTTTCCTTGTCTTCCTTCCCCTTTATTTGTTTGATGTTCATCATGTCTCACTTAAAGAAATGGGTATATATGCTGGTATTCCTTGGCTTGGCGGAATCTTTGGCAATATTTTCGGAGGATATCTTACTAAAAAATGGGTGGACAAGGGAATTACTACACCTATTAAAGCAAAGCGTGCCTTAATCAGTGTATGTGCCATCTCGGCCGCTATCGTTGTATGTGCAGTTCCACTTGTCAAAGGGCTCGCCATCACCTTAACATTACTGACCCTTGCTCTTTGTTTTATTTCTGCCATTACAGGCAGTGCGTGGGCACTTGCCGGTGACATTGCTCCTCCTTCCATGGTTGCTTCCGTAGGTGCAATTCAGAATTTTGGCGGTTATTTTGGCGGAGCCTTTTCCCCTGTTGTGGCAGGCATGATAGTGGATGCAACTGGTTCGTACTCTCTTGCCTTTATATCTGGCGGGTTAATCGCCGGATGCGCCGCAATCTGTTATTGGTTCATTGTAAAACATCCTATTCAAGAATAGGGTAACCGAGGAGGACATAAATTGATGCCAAAAGTGTATATAGCAAGACCGGTACCGCCCGAGGTAGAGGCATTTATTTCGAAGTATTGCCAGTATGAAAAATGGAACGGCCCTGAACCAATCACCAGAAGCCAGCTGTTAAAGGAAATTTCCGATGTGGAGGGACTGCTCATCACCGGAGAAAAAATAGATGATGAATTACTGGACCATGCACCATGTCTAAAGACTGTCAGCAATATCTCGGTAGGCTACAACAACTTTGATCTAGAGGCAATGAAAAAGAGAAGCATAATCGGTACAAATACACCTGATGTTCTCAATGAAACCGTGGCAGATTTAGCTTTAGCTTTAATGCTCTCCACAGCCCGGCGTATTCCGGAACTGGACAAGCTTGTAAAGGATGGCAAGTGGGGAAAAAAAGGCGATGAACCCCTCTTTGGCGTTGATGTTCATGGAAAAACATTGGGCATCATCGGTATGGGGAGAATTGGTGAATCTATTGCAAGACGATGCAAATTCGGTTTTAACATGGAAGTTTTGTATTATAATCGGCGAAGAAAACCCGAAGTGGAGGAAACGCTCAGTACAACCTACTCCTCTTTAGAGCACCTTTTACGGGAATCCGATTTCGTCCTTTTAATGGTCCCTTATACTCCGGAGACAAGGCATCTTTTGGGACGGGAGCAATTCGCACTGATGAAAAAATCCGCAATCTTCATCAATACATCCCGCGGTCAGACGGTGGACGAAAAGGCCCTCATTGAAGCACTGCAAAATAAGGAAATCCTTGCAGCCGGTTTGGATGTATTTGAACAGGAACCCGTATCGCCTGACAATCCGCTTTTAGCCATGCCGAACGTGGTTACCCTGCCGCATATAGGTTCAGCTACTTATCAAACACGATTTGACATGGCCATGCTTGCGGCGAAGAACATCGTTGCAGCGGTTTCCGGAAGGGAGGTAAGCAATGTTGTCCCTGAATTGAAAGGGCTTCAGTCACTAAAATAGTGAAAAATCATTAACACATAGGAAATATTAGGTTGTCCAAGACAATTTACAAGAATCGTTGATATTTTAACACTCATACCATTCATAAACTTAGATGAGGTAGATAGTTTTTTATTAAATGCAGGACATAAAAGAAAATTCGGTAAAATTTGGCATCCATTCATTTTGGATGCTTTTTAAATGGGGAGAATAAATGTGTTCAAATTGACCCTGAATTCTACGGCACAATTCCTACCAACAAAATAAGACGTAGAAGCCTTGACTAGGAAGCATTAGGTTAGAAGGGGTGATCATTCATTAGTATATTACAGAAAGATAGTTCACGGGTCCAAGAAAAGAAAACGAGGTGATTAAGTAAGAGAAATAAGCTGCATGAACTACATAGTGACTATTAAAAATAATTCTGAAATAACTCCAAGTGTAGTTGTAATGATTTCAAGATTATTAGTAGAACTAGACATAATCTAAATCATTTGGTTCTTTTTCACTTCTTAAGTAAATTCAACAGTTTATCTAGTTCCTGACTTTTATATAATGTTGTTGGGGCTGTAAAACCATAAATCATTCCTGTAGATATTAACTCTTTCCTCAATATCTCAATTTTTTCATTTAATTCTTCCATACTCTCCAATGCAGAATCCCTCAAGTACTTTCATTTTTTATTATGAAACCATTATTACATAAATTAGGATGCTTTTAAATAAAAAGTGAGTGATTACTCATAAAATATTGGAGCATTCGTTAGTTTGATTCCGGACTTTGCTTTTTATTCTACTAATTCGCAGACTTCATTAGACTTACATAGACAGATTATAAGTTTATTAAAGATTTTTCATTGTAAAAATAACCCATGGCAGTTATTTGTAACGATTAAATAAATGATTCATGAAGAAAAAATAGGCCGAAAGACTGTCGTTGTATGTAAAATTTTGTAGGGCTATGTAAATGTATTAGTGAATCAGATCTTTTTTAATGTTTAAAGAGATCCATAAGTCCTGCATGAAAATCCCTAATTGGAAATTTGTTGATTTACATTTATTCATATACCTTTAAAAGGGCCATACTATACTTGAACCAGATTCAAATAATAGGAGGGAAAGATCAATGAATAATGAAAGAGCAATGGATGATTTAATTAAGAATTGGAGCGAATTAGGTAAGAACATGGACCGCCGAAACTTTATCCAGGGAGCAAGTAAGCTTGCCGGACTTTCATTAGGTCTTGCCCTTGCCCAATCAATGGGTGGCATTGAAGTGAATGCTGCCCCGAAATTCAGTGATTATCCATTTACTCTCGGTGTAGCTTCAGGTGATCCGCTTTCTGACAGTGTAGTTTTATGGACAAGGTTGGCACCTGATCCGTTGAATGGCGGAGGAATGCCAAAAGAAGCCATTTCCGTTAAATGGGAAGTGGCAAAGGATGAGAATTTCAGAAAGATTGTCCAGCAAGGCAAGGAAATAGCCAGGCCGGAACTTGGCCACTCCGTTCATGTGGAAGTAAGCGGGTTAAAACCTGAAAAGGTCTATTTTTACCGTTTTAAAAGCGGAGGGGAAGTAAGTCAGACTGGGAAAACGAAAACACTTCCGCCAATAGGTTCAAGTGTATCGAGCTTGTCATTCGCGTTTGTTTCATGCCAGCAATTTGAGCATGGTTATTATACGGCCTATAAACATTTGGCAAAAGAAGATTTGGATATTGTCTTTCACCTTGGCGATTATATATATGAATATGGACCAAATGAATATGTTTCTTCTTCAGGTAATGTACGTGTACATAGTGGTCCGGAAATCATCACGCTTGAGGATTATCGAAATAGGTACGCACAATACCGCTCTGATACCCATTTAAAAGCGGCACACGCAGCTTTCCCATGGGTCGTGACTTGGGATGATCATGAAGTTGAAAACAATTATGCAAATGTCATCCCGGAAAAAGGACAATCCGTAGAAGCATTCATCAAGAGAAGGGCCGCCGCCTATCAAGCTTACTATGAGCATATGCCCCTTCGTAAATCATCTTTGCCCAAGGGAGCGGATATGCGGTTATACAGAAATTTCACATATGGCGATCTGGCCTCTTTCTTTGTATTGGACTCCCGTCAATACCGGGATGATCAGGCAAACGGCGATGGAAGTTCCCCGCAAACGCCTGAGTCACTTGATCCGAAACGGACATTGCTAGGTCCAGAGCAGGAACAGTGGTTAACTGACAATCTATCAAAATCAAATACGAAGTGGAACGTTTTGCCTCAGCAGATTTTCTTTGCACAAAGGAATTATGGAACACCAACCGCTCCCAAATTCAGCATGGATTCCTGGGATGGATACCCGGCTGCTCGCGATCGTTTAATTGATGTAATCAAAAGAAACAATCTGGAAAATCTGGTCGTGTTGACGGGTGATGTACATGCAAGCTGGGCAGCCAATCTAAAGGCGGATTTCGATGATCCAAATTCAAAGATATTCGGTGTGGAGTTTGTCGGAACCTCCATCACATCTGGTGGAAATGGAGCAGATAAGCGTGCGGATACGGATAAAATACTAAGCCAGAATCCACATATCAAGTTCTTTAATGATTACCGGGGGTATGTCCGATGCAAAGTAACCCCAGAACAATGGAAGGCGGATTACCGAGTAGTCCCATTCGTGACAGAACCAGGTGCGGACATATCGACAAGAGCATCCTTTGTTTTTGATAAGGATCAAACAGGGCTGCGAAAGGTTGCATCAGCAGCAGTTATGGAAGGTGTACAAAAAACGAACGAAGTCGAGGAAGATCGGACACGTGCCCATAATCGCGCACATGAAAAACAAAGAATGAAAAAGCAAGGGAAAATGATTAATTGATAGCGAACGATAATGATGCTTGATAAGAATATAGCGAAGAAAAATGAGAAAATCAGAGGAGTGAATAAGGATGCTTTCAAATATAGGAATACCAGGTTTGGTGATTGTCCTCGTAATTGCACTGATTATTTTTGGACCGTCTAAGCTGCCGGAAATCGGCCGTGCCTTTGGCCGGACATTGTCCGAATTCAAAAGTGCAACAAAAGGATTGGTGAATGATTCAGAAAAAGAGGATGAAAACGAGAATAAAGCCGCATTAAGAGCTGTAAAAAAAGAAGGGTGAAGTAAATGAAATATAGCGGGCGGAAAGACTCGCCTGCTTCTTTTCATGAAAAGAGTTCGAGGGGAAGTGCTATTTGCAATCGTGCAAGAAATATCTAAAAAGGAGGAGTGAAGGTGGAAAGTAAGGATTTACAAGTTATTGAACATATGGAAGAGCTCCGAAGCAGAATCATTAAAACGCTGATAGGTTTTCTGGCTTTTTTCATAGTGAGTTTCATATTCGTACAGGATATTTATGAACTGCTCATTAAGGATTTGGATGGAAAGCTTGCTGTGCTCGGACCAAGTGAGATCCTATGGGTATACATGATTATCGCTGCGGTTTGTGCAATAGCTGCAACGATTCCGCTAGCAGCCTATCAGTTATGGCGTTTTGTGGCTCCAGCGCTGAAACCGGAAGAGAGAAGAGTTACATTTCGGTTCATACCCGGACTCTTCATTCTATTCGTCACAGGTATCTCATTTGGATATTTTGTGTTGTTTCCAATAGTGCTGGGTTTCCTCACTTCCCTATCGGCCGGGCAGTTCGAGATGATGTTCACAGCGGAAAAGTATTTTCGGTTCATGATTAATTTGATCTTACCTTTCGGGGTTTTATTCGAGATGCCGCTTGTGGTCATGTTCCTGACCAGATTAGGCATCATCAATCCAACAGTGTTGAAAAAGTCTCGTAAGATTTCTTATTTCGTCCTGGTTGTCATCTCGGTCCTGATTACGCCTCCAGATATAATTTCGGACATTTTGGTCATCGTCCCTTTACTTGTGCTTTATGAAGTGAGTGTACAGCTGTCCAATATGGTTTATCGAAAAAGGCTAATGAAAGATGAGGCAGCCTTACCTGTTACATGAAATGGCTAATCTACAACCTAAGAAACATTTCTTGGGAAATAGTCATTGAACACAAAAAGTTGAGGGGCATATCCCTCAACTTTTTTATTGCGGAATAATAATTGATGGAAATAATTTGATCATTTATCCTTTTTTTATCATAGCTTCAGACTTTATATTTGGAGTGGATTTAAGTTTTTTGTTGTTACCAATCCACCAAACCGATATTGCGCTTACTAAACCAGCAAAAGCGACATACAAGCTTAGTAAAATGGGAGATCCATTATTATATCCTAATAATGCAGTGGCAATGATAGGAGTCAAACCACTTGCGAAAATCCCTGAAAATTGGTATACGAAAGACATCCCAGTGTATCTGACAGGAGCATCGAATAGCTCTGCAAATAAAGCAGCCTCAGGCCCATAAACAGATGAATAAAAGATTCCCAGAGGGATGATGAGAGCCAACCAGATTACAAGGGTGCTGCCATTACTGTTCGACATTATCCAAAAAGCAGGTAGTGCAGAAAGTCCTGTTACAAGACTACCAATTAAATAGGTTCGAGTTCTTCCAAGCCGGTCAGATACATGACCGAAGATAGGAATGAAAAAGCACATGACAAATGCTGCTGCGGACACACCGAGTAATGCCTCGGTACGTGATAGATCAAGGGAGTTGGTTAAATAGGTAATTGAAAATACACCCATAACATTAAAGAACACGCCGTCTATATATCTTGCACCCATGCCAGCCAGTACATTACCAGTATTATTTTTCCACATGTCCTTTATAGGCATGTTAGATTCTATGTTATTTTCCTTCACTTTCTTAAACTCAGGCGATTCAGAAACATTAAGTCGAATCCATAAACCAAGGAATATCAATATGGAACTAAGCGCAAAAGCTGTTCGCCATCCCCATGACATGAACTGACTGTCAGATAAAGTAGAAGAAAGTACTCCCACAACCCCAGATGCCAAAAGCAAGCCTATTGATAGTCCAATTTGAGGCAAACTTGCATATAGCCCCCTTTTTTTTATGGGTGCATGTTCAAAAGTCATTAGTACAGCACCGCCCCATTCACCGCCAAGGCCAATCCCTTGCAATATTCTTAAGATAAGCAAGCAGATAGGAGCCCAGATGCCAATTTGGTTGTAAGTGGGTATAAGGGCAATTAATACAGTACTCCCGCCCATAATGCCTAAACTGGTTATCAACATGCTTTTCCGACCGATTTTGTCTCCGAAATGACCAAAAATTAATCCTCCCACCGGTCGGGCTATGAACCCCACAGCAAAGGTGGCATAGGCTAACAAAGTGGATACGATCGGATCATCAGTAGGAAAGTATAGCTTATTGAATACAATTCCAGCGACTACACCGTAAAGGAAAAAGTCATACCACTCAATCGTTGAACCAATGAGACTAGCCCCCACCACACGTGAGAGTGTTTTACCCTTTTTTATTTCCATCTCTTTTCCTCCCTAATATTGATAAATTCATAAAAATGGTAGAAATATGAAGAGGAGAACAATAAAGTATTCAATTATATTTCCATAAATATTAATTTGAGTGGGGGACAATATGATCGATATATTTACCAGTTCCTGATAACCCTAATAGTGAATTTGGCATTGTTTTCAATATGCTTTCTTAAGCAGTAAGTTTTTATTTGTGAATGTATTTATTCAGATCAACTTTTGGGCACTTCAATTAAAGTTAAAACTTTCAGGTTAGCCGGATAGTATGCGCTTTCATTTTTTGTATTACTTAATTTTTATTTTTGGTACAGTTTGTGAATTTCGGCTAGATAGTTTCTCAGCTAATAAGTGAAAAACATTCTGTATGTCCTGCTCAGTCGGAACTTTTCTATTGGTCGCTATTCCATTACCTGAAAGGGCATCAGAAACTAATGCTGGAATTTCGGCAATTAACTTTTGGGTGTCTATATATTTAAGTCCGTCATTCCAAACTCCGAACTTTTCATTATATTCTTCTAGTGCAGAAATAGGAAATGATGTAAGTTTTTCTTCATTAAGAGAAGGGGAGGCGCCAAGTGCCAATGCAATTTCCGCCAATTGTTCTTGGCAGGAATCTAGGCTGAATTCAATAACGAAGGGCATCAGCAATGCTACGCTTAGTCCATGTGGAATGTGGAACCTCGCTCCTAACGCTCTTCCTGTTGCATGGGCCAAATTTGTAGAGGCATTTGAAAAAGCGATGCCTGCATAACAGCTAGCCAACATCATTTCTCTTCTAGAATCGATATTTGAACCATCCTCAAAAACATTTGGTAGTGATTTTTCGATTAGTTTAATAGCTT
Organism: Peribacillus sp. NPDC076916; assembly: GCF_050269675.1. Taxonomy (NCBI): domain Bacteria; kingdom Bacillati; phylum Bacillota; class Bacilli; order Caryophanales; family Bacillaceae; genus Peribacillus; species Peribacillus sp. NPDC076916. The sequence continues at coordinate 48,926 of NZ_JBNNIU010000011.1, read as the reverse complement.
CAAGAGAGAATAATTTGGTCATGACGGTTGCCCTATTCGAAAGAAGGGCTTCAATAGCATGTGAAAGAGCATCGAGTCCTGTATAGACCGTAAAATTGGGGGGGAGGCTTAAAGTTAATTCCGGATCTAAAATTGCCACATCAGGAACTAGGTCCGGGTGACTTGGATTCATTTTTATATTCGTAACAAAATCCGTGATAACCATAATTTTAGTAACTTCAGATCCGGTTCCAGAAGTTGTAGGAACTGCAAAAAGAGGGAGCCGATCTAGTTTTTTGTAATTAGGTATGCCATTCCATTCAGTATCCATTGATTTACCGAAAACAGATAATGCCTTTGCTAAGTCGATGGCACTGCCTCCGCCTATGCCAAGTACACAGTCTCCCTGAAAATCATTGAAATGCGTTAATGCGTCTTCCACATGTTTGGTAGACGGTTCTCCAGAAAAATTTGTGAAAAGTTTAAATTCTATGCCGCTTTTCATTAAGATAAGGCTTATCTTTTCATGGAGATTCAAAGGAGGTCTAGCCAAGAAAGAGTCCATGAGAATGAAAACTTTTCTCCCTCCTTTTGAACTAATTAGTTTCCCTAAATAATGAATGGCACCATTTTCAACCAATATATTCCGAGGTAAATCAAGTATAGCCATTTTATCACCCTTTTCTAAGATTTGTTAAAGAATGTAACTAATAAAATACTAATGCAAGAAACATGCCGAACTTGGAGTATTGGGATAATTGTACAAAAATGGTGTTCCATAAAAAATAATGGTGTTGAATTGTCACCATCCTGGTAATAAAATGACTACAAAAGGAGGCGAATAATAATGAGGATTAATGAACTTCTAGAAAAGGTACAACAATTAGAGGCAACCAATAAACTAATGCGTACAATCATTGACTTTTCCTCTGACGGACTTTATGTGGTGGATGAAGATGGAATCACTATAGAAGTTAATAAGGCATATGAAGAAATGACAGGAATAAATCGTAATGAAGTTATAGGGGAAGATATTAGAGATTTAGTAATATTGGAGTATTTTGATGAATCAGCTGCGTATATGGCATTACAGTCTAAGAACACTACCACTATCATGCAAAAAATCAATAAATGTAAATATTTTGTAGCAACGGCTACTCCTGTCTTCGATAATTCAAAGAAAAAGGTAAAAATGATAGTTACGAGTGTAAGAGATATAACTTATTTGAATCATTTACAAAGTCAAACAAGAAAAATGGAACTTGATAAAGAAATTGACGCAAAACAAAGCATGAACCATCCGCTAATTATTTTTCAAAGTAAGCAAATGCAGACATTAATAGAAAAGGCAAAAAAAATTGCTGCATTTCCAACATCTGTACTCATTACAGGTGACTCTGGGACAGGTAAAGAAGTGTTGGCTAATTACATTCATCAGTACAGCAGACAAAAAGATTCTCCTTTCATTAAGGTGAATTGTGCATCCATCCCATCTGAATTATTTGAATCGGAATTATTTGGATACGCTGATGGAGCATTTACGGGAGCTAAAAAAGGTGGAAAGGCTGGCTTTTTTGAAAAAGCGAATTTTGGTACCATTCTATTAGATGAAATTGGAGAACTTCCATTGTTGATGCAAGCCAAATTACTTCGAGTTCTTCAAGATCAAGCTATTACCCGTATAGGTGATACAAGGTCAATTCCTCTAAACTTTCGTTTAATTTGTTCGACCAATAAAGACCTAAGGGAACTTATTAATAAAAAGCAATTCAGAGAAGATTTATGGTATCGGATTAATGTAGTCCATCTAGATATACCACCGTTATTAAAGCGGAAAACTGATATTTTACCTTTAATTGACTATTACCTCAAGAAGCTTTGTGAGCAGTTCGGGTTAATAAAAAAAATAATGCCTGAAACGATAAAGCTTATGGAAAGTTACCAATGGCCAGGAAATGTTCGTGAGCTGAAAAATATATTAGAGTATTTGGTGGTATCAACATCAGTACCTTCCATATTGCCTAGGGACCTGCCCGAACATATTAGGGATAATTGGAAATTAGAAAGCGATACTGAATATGAGAATAATATATCCCCCCCTAGTCATCTTAATTTAAAGGATGCAATGAATCAATTTGAAGCTCAGATAATCTTAGATGCCCTAAAATCCTCACCAAGCATTCGAAAAGCAGCTTTTAAACTCGAAATTGACCATGCAAATCTAATTAGAAGAATGAAACGCCTTGGGATTCAGTATTGAAGCACTAAATTATATAAAAATATTGCCCATAGAGGATTTGCACCCAAAGTCATTACCTCTGGTTAAATTTTATACCCCTTCAAGAGAATTCTGGATATTTATGGAGGAAGCGCAACTTTTCTAGATAATCATGTTTCTGCAATTTATATTCCCCTTTAAATCACACACAAAATTTTAAAAAACGACCACTATCATAAGATAATTTCCAACATAAAAAAGGTAATTGGACATTCCAATGGAAACATAAGAATGTGATTGTAAAGATATCGAAAGGTGAAAGGTCCGAAATAATTGGAGTAAGCGATGGATGTGTATTCTATGGTTCAAGTATAAATATATATTTAGGGGGGAAAAAGCATTATCAAAATATCGAACGGGATGGTGAGAAGTTTATGAAGGATATAGTGAAAATTATCGCAGGAAACATTTCCATGACCTTTGCCTATGCTTTTTTAATCGTTCCCAATGAAATTATCAATGGCGGGGTAACTAGCTCGGCATTATTATTGAATGCATTATCGGGTTATAACATTGCCTTGCTAGCCAATTTCGTTACAGGTTTACTGTTAATCATCTGTTTAGTTTTTCTAGGGAAAGAGTATTTTTTTAAGTCGATCGTAAGTTCGCTAAGCTATATGGCTTTTTTTAATTTTTTTTATTCATGGAAGATTAATTTCGATATGAATATCGCGTTAGTGATTATCATTTCGTCGATTTTGATAGCGATAGGATATTATTTATGTATAACAGCAAATGCCTCCACTGTTGGCTTTGACGTGATCGCCTTAATTTTACATCATAAAAATGAAAAAATAGATATTGCAGCGACAATAAGAATTATCAATCTTATCGTACTGATATTGGGCCTTCTTGTTTACGGTTATACATCGATCGTTAAGGGAATTGCATTTACATTGCTTTTTTCATACCTTCTAAAGATAATGCTGGATAGGAAGCAGAATACCGTTAAATTAGCAACGGAAAGTGTGTTAGATGAATCCTCCAAGGTGAAAGAAGTAAAATGAAAAGTATTAGAGGTTTGCAGTATTAATGGGAACCTTTTTATTTGAAAATTTTCATTTTGTTATCTAAATATTCTGATTTTTAAATTGACTTTAAAAAAATCAGAGTGTATTATACACATAGTAAGTGGTCCTAACATCATGACGTAGTGATGTTATATCCGCTTCGAATGTCAAAATAGCCTTAAGGAAGGGGGAATAATGATATAGAATCTTAAGTTCATAGCGTCATCTCCTGTGTTGTTTTTAAAATGCCATGTTTCCAAGTTCCCACTATCTTTGTGAAAATGTAAAGGACAGGCAGTTAAAAAAGCCTTGTTATTACATGCAAGTAGCGATTATTTTAGTTGATTCCCCAAAATATTGAAAGTTGGTGGAGGGTATGAAACATCAACAGGAAGAACTGAAACCAGGCCTGAAACAAAGACATTTAACGATGATATCCTTAAGTGGTGTCATAGGCGCTGGTTTATTCGTAGGAAGTGGTATCATTATTGGTCAAACGGGCCCCGGGGCGATATTATCATATGTTTTGGCAGGCTTGATCGTTGTTCTAGTCATGAGGATGCTTGGGGAAATGGCCACAGTGAATCCCAATACTGGATCTTTTGCCGTTTATGCAAGAGAGGGGATTGGTGAATGGGCCGGTTTTACAACAGGTTGGTTATATTGGTTCTTTTGGGTTATCGTCATTGCTTTGGAAGCAACAGCGGGGGCTGCAATCATACACAGCTGGCTTCCTTCCGTTCCCGTCTGGGTCATAAGTCTATCTTTGATTATCTTATTGAAACTGACGAATATTTTTTCCGTAAAATCGTTTGGTGAGTTCGAATACTGGTTTTCAATCATTAAAATAATCAGTATCATCCTATTTTTGTGCCTGGGTGTGGCAGTTATATTAGGGTTAATCCCAACGATAAAACCACCTGGTGCTTCCAATCTTCTGAATTTTGGAGGTTTTATTCCGAACGGGTTAAGTTCTGTACTAGTTGGCGTCGCAATTGTATTTCATGCATTTGTTGGAGTGGAGATTCCAGCGATTGCCGCGGGTGAGACGAGTGATCCGGTTAAGTCGGTTAGAAGTGCATTGAATAGTGTGGTATGGCGAATCCTGATTTTTTATATTGGTTCCATCGCTATTCTAGTGACGCTATTACCTTGGAATTCGGCTTCTTTGCTGAAAAGCCCATTTGTTGCCGTACTTGAAATGATGGGAATCCCTTCTGCTGCCCTGATCATGAATATAGTGATTCTCATTGCACTGCTTTCCTGTTTGAATTCGGGGTTATATACGAGTTCACGCATGTTATTTTCACTTGCACAAAAGGGTGATGCTCCAAAGTTATTTTCAAAAGTGAGCAAGAACGGTGTCCCTATATTGGCTGTAGTCGGCTCTACATTATTTGCCTTTATCAGCACCATTTTCAGTTATGTCTCACCTGATAAAATCTTTTTCTTTTTAGTGAATTCCTCGGGTGGAGTCGGAATTCTGGTTTATCTGGCCATTGCGGTTTCCCATCTCCGATTAAGGAAGAGAATGGAGAAAGAAAATCCCGGAATTTTCAAGATCAAAATGTGGTTATTCCCTTATTTGACTTATGTAACCATATTTTCCATGGTTTCAGTGTTGATATTAATGGCATTTATCGATTCGCAACGCCCACAGTTTATCTTTACCATGCTATTTAGCTTGATCGTTATCTGTTCATTCTTTTTCCTTCGGAGAAAAAAGGCGAAGTATATGGAGAATGAATTAAATATTGTTCCTGGTTCCCCTAATTCTGAAAAATTATAGCTTTTGCTCTATACCATTTTAAGGAAATGTTCGTTTACTTCTATGGAACTCCTCAGACAAAATTCTTCAATCACTAAACAGCTAGAATATGATTCCCATAGAAAAAGAGAGTTGTGCCAACAGGTGCTTGGCGCCATCTGTCTTTTAAATCATGAAGGAGGGATTATGTTGAATGGTTTCCGTGTAATGACTAGTGGGGTTATCCTTGGAGCCATGTTGCTGTCAGGCTGCAGCAATTCAAGTGAACCGGACGAGGCTCAACAAGAAAAAAGTCCAGTCTTGAATGAAAATCCGGATGCAAATACGGGTGAAACCCAAAATGCAGAGGTTATTAAAAAAGGTGTCGGCGATGTGATTCAATCCATAAAAGGATTGGAATCAGAAATAAGTACGGAGGCGGATTCAGGGAAAATTCAAGAAATGGGAAAAGAGATCAGTTCTACATGGGATTCGATAGAAAAGCAAGTGGAAGATGAATACCCCGATTGGTATGAACGGATTGAGAAAAACCTTTACCCATTAATTGGGGAGTCCGGGAATGCGGATAAGGACCTTGAAAAAATGAAACGTCTCTCTGAGGCGACTAAAGAAGATTTACAGTTATTTTTGGAAAAAGTGAAATGAATTCTCTTTATACCCAGGTCATCACCAGTGGGGTATTTACGGGTTTAGCAAGTTTGGTGATTTAAAGGAGGTAAGGATAAGGAGGGGAACATAGGTTGGAAAGTGCAAAAGAATGTAAAGAGGTTCAGGCAGTGATCTTTGATTGGGCAGGAACGACGGTGGATTATGGATGTTTTGCGCCGGTCCAAGCATTTGTCGAGATATTCAGGATAAGGGGAATAGAAATTACGATTAAGGAAGCAAGGGAACCTATGGGTTTATTGAAAATGGATCATATTATGGAACTCCTGAAAATGAAACGAATCTCCAATTTATGGATTGCCAAATTTGGGAAAGAACCGGACGAAAGAGATCTAAAATCATTGTATAGGGACTTTGAGGATTTGCTTTTTAAGGTTCTCAAGGAAAACGCCAAGCCAATACCAGGCGTAATTGAATTAGTCAGACGTTTAAGGCAGCAAGGAATAAAAATCGGTTCGACGACAGGGTATACTCGGGAAATGATTGATGTTGTTAAACAAGAGGCGGAAAAATGGGGCTATCAACCAGATTCCATTGTTGCGTCTAACGAGGTGCCTGCAGGAAGGCCTGCCCCTTGGATGTGCTTTAAGACGGCGATGAATCTCGAAGTGTATCCACTCAGCAAAATCGTTAAAGTCGGCGATACGATCAGTGACATCAAGGAAGGCATTTCTGCGGGAATGTGGACTGTTGCCGTATTGAAAGGCGGCAGTGAAATCGGCCTTTCAGAAGCGGAAATCAACGAAATGGACCCATATGAACGGCAAAAACGGATGAAACATGCAGAAAATCGTTTTTGGAATGCAGGAGCTGATTTCGTAATTGATGAAATAGGTGATTTATTGGAAATCATCGATCGGATCAACTACAGATTGACAGAAAAAAAGGATGTATTTATTGGTTAAGGAAGATTCAAATACATGAGTTAATGACTATGATGATTAAAATTTTTAAATAAATTCAAAATATTCAATTTATTCATTGACTGTTTCATCCAATGGTAGTAATATACATCTTATAACTGGTACGGACGTCGCAACGTCATTATCAGAAATAACTATAATTAAGGAGAATGTGCTATGGTCGAAACAAAAATGTTAAGAGGAACGAAAGTTAAAATGACACCAAGTGAAGCCATCGTTGAGACATTAGTGGCCGAGGGAGTTAAACATATCTCGGGAATTCTGGGATCTGCTTTCATGGATATGCTTGATTTATTGCCAACTGCAGGCATCCGTTTCATTGGGGTCCGCCATGAACAAAGTGCAGCACATATGGAAGATGCCTATTGTCGTGTCTCTGGTGTTGCAGGAGTTGTCATCGGGCAAAACGGACCTGGAATGACGAATATGGTCACCTCTGTTGCAGCGGCCAATCAAGCTCATACTCCAATGGTGGTCATATCACCTTCTGCTGGTACACCAACGGTTGGCTGGGATGGATTCCAAGAATGTGATCAGGTTTCCATCTTCAAGGCCATCACTAAGGAAACGGTTAGAGTGACACACCCAGGTCGGGTCGCTGATTGCCTTAGGACAGCATTTCGGATTGCCTATGCCGAAAGGGGACCGGTTTTATTCGATATCCCCCGTGATTACTTCTATGGTGAAGTGGAAGATCAAATACTTCAACCACATCAATATCGCGTAGATGAACGGGGCTGCGGATCTTCTGCATCTTTGGATAGAGCGGCAGAAATTTTAGCTAAGGCTGAGTATCCTGTCATTATTTCCGGTAGGGGAACGGTTGATTCAGATGGCATCGAGGAAATTAAGAATATTGCAGAATATTTAACAGCACCGGTGGCTGTCTCCTATATGCATAATGATGCTTTTCCTGCTGATCATCCATTGTCAGTCGGCCCAATCGGTTACATGGGATCAAAGGCAGCCATGAATACACTAAAGAAAGCGGATGTCATATTGGCGGTCGGTACAAGGTTATCGGTTTTTGGAACTTTACCATGCTATGACATTGATTATTTCCCTAAAGATGCACAAATCATCCAAATAGATATTAATCCAAGGCAAATAGCGAGGACACACCCTGTGGAAGTGGGGATCATCGGAGATGCCCGTGAGGCGAGCCATGAAATCTTGAAACGGTTGAAGGCCAGTAATCCTAACCTAAAACAAGAAAAAAAGCGGATGGTCGAAGTAACGAATGAAAAACAAAAATGGGAAGAAGAATTGGTGAATCTTGCGATGATCGATGGAACCCCGATCAATCCGCGTCGAGCCCTTTTGGAATTGACTAAAGTATTGCCTGAAAATGCTATCGTTACAACAGATATCGGTAATGTATCGTCAACTGCAAACGCTTACTTAAAATTCAATCAGAGCCGCAGGCATATCGCTGCGCTTACATTCGGGAACACGGGATTTGCTTACCCATCTGCACTTGGTGCCAAGTTAGCTGAACCTAACACGCCTGTTTTAGCCATTGTTGGAGATGGCGCGTGGGGCATGAGCTTGCATGAAGTGAGTACGGCCGTTGAAGAAAACATTCCGGTCATAGCATGTGTGTTCAATAATAATGCATGGTGTGCAGAGAAAAAGAATCAGGTTGATTTCTATAATAATCGTTTTGTAGGGGCGGATATCCAAAATCCTGATTTCGCGGAAGTTGCCCGATCAATGGGTGCTGTTGGTATTAGAGTGGAAAAACCTGAGGAGTTAGGCGCAGTCATTGAAGAAGCAATAAAATCAAATAAACCGACGGTCATTGATATACAGGTGGATGGAACACAATTAGCTCCACCATTTAGAAAAGATGCTCTAAAAATGCCTACTAGATTATTAGAAAAATATTCTCATTTAGATCATAAAAACTGGGATAAATAATGGTGTGAAAAGGTGATATGGCAGGTGCGATGACTTGATGAAATTTTGGTCATCGCACCATCACCAATTCGCTCTAAAAAGGTCTGTAACAGCATGGGAACTTAACTTAATTGTGTTCAATGAATAATAAGGGGGTTTCAATTGTGAAGATGGAAACTGAAACGAAAGACCTTGTTCAAATGGATAAAGACCATTTATGGCATGCGATGCATCGCTATAATGAGAAGGATGCTCCCATGATGGCTACAGAAGGATCCGGCTCATGGTTCACGGATACTAAAGGAGATAAATATCTAGATGGGGTTTCCGGTTTATGGTGCTTGAACCTGGGTCACGGGCGAAAAGAGATTGCGCAGGCAGCCTATGAACAAATGATTAACTTATCTTATTTCCCATTGACGTTAAGTCATAAGCCGGCAATCGAATTATCTGCAAAAATAAGTGAACATTTAAAGGGCTCCTATACAACGTTTTTTACGAACAGCGGCTCTGAGGCGAATGAGACAGCTTTTAAAATAGCCAGGCAATATCATTCCCAAAATGGCAATCAGGGTAAATACAAATTCATCTCTAGGTACAGAGCTTATCATGGCAATACTTTTGGCGCGCTAAGCGCAACTGCACAGGCAAATCGGAGAGTGAAATATGATCCTGCGGTTCCAGGTTTCCTGCATGTGCCACCGCCGTACAGTTATCGGAGTCCGTTTGGGGAAAACGTTGAAAATTCCGATTTGCTTGCAGCTGAATATATCGATCAGGTCATTAACTTTGAAGGGGCTGAAACGGTAGCTGGTGTTATTCTTGAACCATTCATCTCTGGTGGCGGGGTCCTTATTCCTTCCAAAGAATACTTAACAAGGGTTTCGGAAATCTGTAAGAAGCATGATGTTCTTTTAATTGTGGATGAAGTGGTTTCAGGTTTTGGAAGAACCGGAAAAATGTTTGGGTTCATGCACTCCGATGGGGTTCAGCCTGATATTGTTACAATGGCAAAGGGTTTGACCAGCGGTTATCTTCCCCTTGGAGCAACGGCGGTGAATTCCAGGATTTACGAGAAATTCAAAGAGAACGGAAATTTAAATCATTTCAGGCATGTGTCAACATATGGAGGCCACCCTGCATCTTGCGCAGTTGCGCTAAAGAACATTGAAATCTTGGAAAATGAAAAAATCGTTCAACGTGTATCTGAGCTTAGTGAATCGACACTAAGTGAGCTCTTTGAACTGACAGCCCTGGATAAGGTAGGGGAAGTTCGGGGAGTTGGGTTTTTATATGGCATTGAATTAGTGGAAGATAAAAAGACAAAAACGCCTGTTTCCGATGCGTTCATGGGTAAAATAATCGGGGCTTGCAAGGAAAAGGGTCTTATCATCGGCCGTAATGGTGATACAGTTCCTGGATATGGAAATGTATTGATCATTGCACCGCCTTTATCTTCGACCGTTGAAGATTTACGCTTTGTCATAGAAACGGTTAAATCCGTTTTATATGAATTATGCTAACCAAAATAGATGATTGAGCTTTAGGGACTATATAGACGAAAAGTGAAGATGGGCATGACATGTCTAACCGTTATGACATCCATGTCCATTTTTTCATGGTGGGTCTAACTGGGGGAAAACTGGAGAATCCAATGTAGGAGGAAATATGCAATCACAACATAGGTTATTGGTGGTTCTTGCACATCCCGATGATGAGTCATTCCTGTGTGGCGGCACCATTGCCAAAATGTCTGAGCGAGGTGTTCATATTACATTACTTTGTGCGACAAAAGGCGAAATGGGCAGGCGCATGGGAAATCCCATCATTACAACAAGGGAGGCATTGCCTGAACTAAGGGTAGAGGAGTTAAAAAGAGCTTGTGAAGAATTGGGGATAAGCGACCTGCGATTTTTAAACGTAAGGGATAAAACGATTGAATTTGAAAGCTTCGATTTATTGGCTGAGAGAATCGTAAAGGTGATTCGTGAAGTTCAACCGGATGCATTAGTAACATTCCACGGGAAATATGGGGGGCATCCAGACCATTGTGCGATAGGCCGTGCTGCCGAATTTGCTTTTCTAAAATCCGGTGATCCCGATTATTATCCAGATTCAGTATTTCCAGCTTTTAAGGTTCATAGTCTATACTTTGTCCTTTGGCATGCTTTTTATGATGAATGGATAAAAGAAAACGGGATGAGCAGTATCACAAGAGTGAATATTGCAGGGACTTTACAGAAAAAAATCCGTGCCTTAAGGTCCCATCGTTCCCAGACCCTGGCCGTATCTGAATTGTGGGGGAATCAAAATCCAAGCTTGCCATATTTAAAGAAATCCGAGTGTTTTATTAAAGGGAATTCACCTACCAATATAGAAGGAACCGATTTTTTTCAAAAGATTGAAAGGTTGGGATGATCCGTAATTTGGACTTTAATTTATCTGGAAAGGGGGAAGGAATATATGGAATTAGAAAAATATGAGCCACTGGAAGAAACACCGCAAGAACAGAAAAAGTTGCTTCAAAACAGGGTGGTTTTGTGGCTGAGCGGTATCGCTTTCACCTTTTTTATTGCCCTCTTAGGCTTGGGGCTGTCCAAGATTGCAGGATTCAATCGAATCGGTCCACTTGCTTGCTCGATCATCATTGCCGTGATTTATCGTCAAATTGCGGGATATCCAGAAAAGTTCCGGACGGGAATAGAATTTTCTGCAAAAAAACTTTTGCGTTTTGCCATTATTTTATACGGGTTGAAATTAAATATCGATGTGATTTTCAATCAAGGTCTGCCATTGTTGGTACGTGACATAGGAACAGTGACTTTTGCAATAGTCGTGATGGTCCTGATTGCAAAGTGGTTTAAGGCAGATGCCTCCATTTCCCTTCTTCTTGCTGTAGGAACCGGAATATGCGGTGCAGCAGCCATCGCGGCAATATCTCCTATCGTGAAAGCGAAGGAAGAAGATACAGCCATAGGTGTCGGGATAATCGCGTTAATGGGAACACTTTTCTCCATTGTTTATACACTTTTACGTCCGGTCCTTCCGCTATCTGCTTTGGATTATGGAATTTGGTCTGGGATCAGTCTTCATGAAATCGCCCATGTTGCCTTGGCGGGAGCACCGGCGGGTGAAGATGCGCTAGCGATTGCACTTCTTGCAAAATTGGGCCGTGTCTTTTTACTTATCCCATTATGTTTCATTTTTATGTATTGGATGAAAAAACGCACAACCGGGAAAATGGGCCATGATGCCAAAATTGATTTTCCATGGTTCCTCGTTGGTTTTATAATCATGAGTCTAATAGGAAGTTATGTGTTTGGAACGTATATCACGGTGTCTCCTCTCGTAATGGATGGTATTTCCAAAACGACTACATTTATATTGACAATGGCCATGATCGGTCTTGGACTGAATGTTAGCCTGCAGGCACTGCGGACAAAAGCCATGCGTCCTCTTTTAGCGATGACCATTACTTCTTTGCTGCTCTCGATAATCTCGTACTTTATCGTTTAATAGATAAGATTTACTATTTTTCCTCATTAAATATGCCTGAAACGTTATAAAGGTTGCATATAGGATAAGCCCTGAATACATAAATCTATTCAGGTTTTTTTCATCTGAAGAAACGTTTTATTGGAAAAGAAGGAGTGGAAAAAAGGTAGAATCCTAATTTAAGGAAAAATCAACCGTCGGCATGTTTGAATATTATAATTATTTGGTTTACAATATAAGAACTGATACGAACATTATGATGTCTTTTTCTGTTTGGAGGAAATTTTATGGAGTTAGACTTTAAAAATCCAATCCCTTTACATGCTCAATTGAAAACCATATTGGAAAATCAGATTTTGGAAGGTTATTATAAAGATAAAATCCCGAGTGAAAGGGAACTCATGGATATGTATTCTGTCAGCAGGAGCACTGTACGGGAAGCCGTATCCATCCTGGTTCGTGAGGGGATATTGGAAAAAAGGCATGGGAAGGGAACGTTCGTTTCCCTTAAACCTGTACAAGAATGGCTTAAGATGATAAGTTTTACGGAAACCACTAAAAGCATGGGCATTGAACTACTTGATCATGGCCGTGTAATGACACCTGAAAATATAGCTGATGCAAATGGGTTTGATGATGAATCTTACCATATTAAAAGGCTGCGGTTGCAGGGGGATGTCCCAATAGCCATAGAATTGCATTATTATTCTTTGGACCTAGGAAAAAAATTGACGAAATTCGATTTAAGTACAACCGTATTGTATGATGCACTCGAAGGTGATCTAAACATTGACTTTTGTGAAGCGGAACAAATCATAACCTGCGGCTTCCCAACAAAAGAAGATGCAGAACATTTAGGAATAGCCGAAACGATGTGCTTGCTGATTACAGAACGAATGATTTTTGATTCTGATGGTAACTTAGTAGAATATTATAAAGGGTTATTCCGATCGGATATGTACTCATTCGCAATGAAAATGTCTCGGAAGAATTGATTTTGCACATAAAGTGACCTAAGCCTTTCTAAGAAGCAGAGAGGCTTAGGTCATTTTCGCTTCTAATATCATTGAGTTAGTCGATTATTTTGAACCGTATTAAAACGCCATTCAAAACTTTCCATTAAAACCCGATTAGCTATAATATGAGTTACCACCGGGTTCAACGTAGTTTTAGGGTAGAAAAATGGCTGATTTAGTTGAGACAATATATAAAGTAAATCTATAATATTCAACGTACACATTGATTGGACTTTATGAAAGGATTGGCTGTTTCATGAAATAACCGCTTCTTCAGTCTTTCAAGACAAATCGTCCCCCCAGGCGCTCCAAGTCAAATCCTTAAATGCCTATTTATGCATACTCGTACACAAAATAAAACGATTCGAAAACAAAGGTAGTCAATTAGGTTGCACACAATGAAAAGTAGACCAGAACTTCGTTGCAGCGACTGACCTCTCCAGACATGCCAAGCGACACATAACAACCACAAAGAAAATTACCACGAATGGGCTGTTTAGAGATAAAAATAAAGAAATGATCCAGGTGAAAAAAGCTGAAATATGGACTATATGGGTGAAAGGAGTAATTTCCTTGAAAGAGCAATCAAATAATAAAAACAATGCTTCAATTAGTGAAAATAGCATAGGCTGGTGGAAATCAATTATAGAATCAATCAATGATGGTGTTTTAGTGATTGATCATAATGGGTATGTAAGGATGATCAATCCTGAATATACACGTATTACAGGTGTTACTGCTGAAATCATAGGGAAGCCACTGGTAAAATATCGGCCCGGAGCGCAACTTACAAAAACACTAAAAGATTGTCAATGTCGTGTTGGAGTTTACCGAAAGACAAAAGACCGAGAATATGTGGTTGATATGGCTCCAATTATTCTCAATGAACAGGTTGTTGGCGCTGTGTCCGTCTGCAAAAGTTTAACTGAAGTTCATAAATTGTCAATTGAACTTCAAAAACAAAACGAGAAAGTCCGGCAGCTTAAAAAGCAGATGAATTCGCTTTATCAAGTAAAATACACTTTTGATGACATCATTGGAAAAGATGGCGGGTTGAAGGACGTTGTGTATGTGGCAAAACGGGTTTCCGATTCCAACTTTCCAATTTTAATTATCGGCGAGAGCGGGACAGGAAAAGAATTATTCGCACAGGCTATTCATCATAAAAGCCATCGTGGTAATAAGCCTTTTATTCCAGTTAATTGTGCGTCTATTCCACCTTCTTTATTAGAAAGTGAATTATTCGGTTATGGAGATGGGGCCTTTACCAATGCAAAAAAAGGCGGTAAAATCGGCTTATTTGAAATGGCAGACCAGGGTACGCTCTTTTTGGATGAAATTGGTGATATGTCATATGATCTTCAGGCTAAGTTACTCAGGGTGTTACAAGAAAGTAAGATCAGAAGAGTAGGAGAAACAGAAGAGCGAAATATTGATGTCAGGATTATTGCCGCTACACACCGTGATTTACAACAGCTTGTAAATAAAAATCATTTTCGCGGAGATTTGTTTTATAGACTTAATGTTATAGGCTTAAAGATAGCACCTCTTCGAGAACGAAGAGAGGATATCCCTGAACTGATTCAATCATTGCTTCGTTCGTCATTAACTCCATCAGCTAAGGAGGGTTCTATGTATACTATTGACGAACAAACTTTAGAATTTTTACGGTCATATGAATGGCCTGGCAATGTTCGAGAATTGAGAAATGTGATCGACTTTGCAACTTGTATGGCAGAAGGTATGGAGATAAAGATCCAACACCTACCTGATGTATTGATGAAGCTCGAATTGAATCGCTTAGATTCTACTCTAAAACCAAACGGTCGAACACTAAAGGACATAACGGAAGAAGCAGAATCAAAATTCATCCAAGAAATTTTGGGGCAGTTTGGAAATGATATGGAAGGAAGAAAAAAAACCGCAAATTCTCTAGGGGTGTCTTTGGCCACCTTATATAATAAAATGAAAAAATACCGTATTATTTAAAGTGATTTCTAAAAAGTTAGAATAATATCCATCGAATTCTAAAAAATTAGAAATCAACCAAGGCTATAGAATAGGGGATAAAGAAATTTATTTGAGAATCTTAGTGATATTTTCTAAAAAATTAGAATTTGAATCCACTATAAATGAAAGCGCTAGCAACAAAGTGCTTTCTTTTTTTTGTTTTAAAAATTTTTAAATGAGTACTTAAATAACTGATAAATCAGCATTAGAGTGAACAAACATCTAAGAAAATCAAACTGCAATAATAATTTAAATATTACATTCTTTGTTTAGGCATGGTTCTTGCAAAAGTATAGTACACAGCAAAACTCTTATAGAAAGGGTAATGAAATCCTTGGAAATATGCCTCGAGGGGAAAAATTTTTTCATCTGGGCTATGTCAGTAAACATTCAATTTACGACTCATTGGGAGGGATTATATGTTAGCTATTTTAGGTTTCTTGACAATAGGGGTTTTCCTTTACCTCATTATGACAAAACGTTTATCAGTCTTGATTGCTCTGGTGTTGGTGCCGATCGTTTTTTCTTTAATTGGCGGATTTGGCTTGGGGATAGGAGAAATGATGTTAGCTGGTATCGTAAAGGTTGCTCCTACAGGAATTATGGTGGCTTTTGCTGTTTTATATTTTGGACTGATGATGGACACGGGTTTGTTTGATCCAATCGTATCTAAGATGCTTCTTATCGTGAAAGGAGATCCCTTAAAAGTGGTGGTGGGCACGGCTGTTATCACAATGCTTGTATCCTTGGATGGGGATGGTGCTTCTACTTTTATGATAACTGTTTCCGCTTTCCTTCCTCTTTATAAGAGATTGAAGATGAATCCTCTCATTTTAGCAGGTGTAGTTGCTTTGGGCGCCGGTGTCATGAATCTTGCACCATGGGGCGGTCCAACAGCAAGGGCGATGGCAACTTTAAATGTCACTTCTGCTCAACTGTTTAATCCTATTCTACCTGCTATGGTTGCAGGTGTCCTATGGGTGTTGTTTTCATCCTATTTGCTTGGAAAAAGAGAAAGGGAAAGATTAGGGATTATAGATATGGGGGAAAAGGACAACATATCTTTTCAAGAATTAGCGGCAACGACGTTAGAATTTAAGCGACCCCAACTTTTTTGGTTCAATCTTATTTTGACACTGATTCTTCTCATCGCTTTAATCAAAGTATGGCTTCCACTACCTACTTTATTTATTATTGCTTTTACAATTGCTTTATTGGTGAATTACCCAAACCAAAAACAACAGATGGAGCGGATCACAAGTCATGCAAACAACGTTGTTATGGTTTCGACCATGATCTTTGCGGCGGGGATTTTTACCGGTATTTTGACCGGAACAAAAATGATTGATGCTATGGCGCTTTCAATGGTGTCGGTTATTCCTGAAGCGATGGCGGGCTACTTGCCTATTTTGACAGCTATAACAAGCATGCCTCTAAGTTTAGTTTTTACACCGGATGCTTACTATTTTGGAGTTTTACCTATCATTAGTCAAACCGCTTCTACTTTTGGAATTGATCCCATCGAAGTGGGCCGGGCAGCTATACTGGGGCAAATGACAACCGGCTTCCCATTAAGTCCATTAACAGCCTCTACGTTTATTCTTATAGGAATGACAGGCGTTGATTTAGGGGATCATCAGCGTTTTATTTTTAAATGGGCATTTGGAACAACAATTATCATGACTATCGTAGCCCTGCTAACAGGAGCTATTACTATTATTTGAGGTGATTATGTTGATTAGAATCGGTTCAGGTGCAGGATTTTCAGGTGATCGGTTGGAACCCGCACTACTCCTTGCAGAAAAAGGGAATTTGGATTATCTAGTGTTGGAATGTTTGGCTGAACGGACAATCGCGCTGGCGCATAAGCGAAAAAAAGAGAATTCTTCATTGGGCTATGATCCGCTGCTTGAAAAGCGGATGGAGCTTTTACTTCCAACACTCATTCAAAATGGTGTGCGCTTAATTACAAATATGGGAGCAGCCAACCCGGTCAGTGGTGCTGAAAAAGTAATTGAAATTGCCCAACGACTAGGTCTTTCTATCAAAGTGGCGGCTGTGACAGGGGATGATGTATCGTCATTCCTGGATACAGAGGCACAGACTATGGAAACAAATAAGCCTCTACATTCATATGGCCCAATTTTATCGGCAAATGCCTATCTTGGTGTGGAAGCTATTTTACCTGCGTTAGAAAAAGAAGCAGACATTATTCTGACCGGGAGAGTGGCGGATCCATCCTTATTTTTAGCGCCAATGGTTCACCACTTCGGCTGGTCGGTTGACGAGACAGATTTGATTGCAAAGGGAACCATTATTGGCCACCTTTTGGAATGCGGTGGTCAAATTGCTGGTGGTTATTACGCAGATCCTGGGAAAAAGGATGTTCCACACTTGGAGGACTTAGGATTTCCGTATGCGGAGGTACGAGCAGACGGTTCTGCCTTGATTGCAAAAATTTCAAATACAGGTGGAGTTATCAATCTAATGACGGCGAAAGAACAGCTTTTATATGAAGTCACAAATCCGAACGAATACATTACACCTGATGTAATTGCAGACTTTATGTCAGTTAAGCTTCGAGAGGCAGGACCGAATCGAATTGAAGTAACAGGAGGGAAAGGAAAGAAACGGCCGGAAACGTTAAAAGTAAGCGTCGGTTACCATGCAGGGTTTATAGGAGAAGGAGAAATTTCATATGCAGGTTCAAATGCATGGGGACGGGCACAACTAGCTGGAGACATTATGAGAACGAGACTTGAGAAGAGTTTTGATGAGTTGCGGATTGATTATATCGGTGTTTCATCCACACACCGGAATACGTTTGGGCAATGGAATGAACCATACGAAGTCCGACTAAGGGTCGCAGCTAAAGCACAAAGTCTAAGCGAAGCCGCTAAAATTGGTGAAGAGGTTGAATCTCTTTACACAAACGGGCCAGCCGGTGGAGGAGGAGCAAGAAAGTATACACACGAAGTTTTAGGAATTGTTTCTTCTCTACTTCCTCGTGAAGAAATTGAAGTGAGTGTTGTAATAAAGGAGAGTGTACTGCATGAAGAGAAAACTATATGAGCTTGCCCACAGTCGCGCCGGTGATAAAGGGAATATTTTGATGCTTTCGCTTATTCCATATCATGAAAAAGACTATTCCCTTTTATGCAAAGAAGTAACAATAGAGAGAGTAAAACAACATTTTAAGGACATTGTTGATGGTGAAATTTTTCGATACGAGCTTCCAAATATCGCTGCACTTCAGTTCGTTTGCCATCAAGCTTTGCTTGGCGGAGTTACAATATCACTCGGTATGGATACGCATGGGAAAAGTTTGAGTTACGCCTTATTGGAGATGGAAATAGAGGTACAAGAAGCGTTATAGGAGGGGGATAAAAAAATAAGAAAATTTATAAATGATATCGGACGTTATATCATCTGATTGTCCTCTAATATTTTGATTTTCTGGAACAAGTAAAAAAGGAAACCAAAGATGAAGCGTACACAGAACTCGACAAGAAATTTAAAGAGGTTACGAAACAAATAAATGAACTTTTGTGACGAATAGACTGTAGTTATTTTGTAAATCTTGAATGAATCTTTAAAATAATGTGAAGTAGAGGTAGTGTAGTTTTAAGACAATCTGCATCAAAGAAAAGGATTTCTTATTCAACACTCAGGTGCGTTAAGTGGTATAAGAAGGAGCTGTTCCAAAAAACTGTTCTTAAGATAAAAATGTTCGTTCATGAGCAAATCTAAAGATATATAAATGTGGTTCTTAGCCATACTAATAAAGATTAAAATTCGTTAGGAGGCAATATAATGGGAAGATCAAACAATCATAAACCATCTAGCAGCAAAAAGGCGTTACCTCAAACTCCCGAAAACTTAAAAATAGAACCGGATCGTGTTGATGAAGAGTTTTCTCGTGAGCTAGGTGAAAGTGGAAAAATTAGAGCTACAAGACCTAAATGAAACAAAAAAAGTGAAAGATACAGAATGATTTTTACACTCCTTTTTAAATGTAAGTAAAACAAAAAAATCGCGCTGCTTTTTTATTTTCTTATAGAATCAAAGGTGTGTTAGTGAAACAATAATCGCAGAACGGAAGTGGTTTGGCGAAAAAACTTTGCAAGTTTACTTAAGAGATCGATTTTATAGTTAATGAAAAAAAGGATCTTCAATGTGGAGATCCTTTAATGCTGTTTCTTCAACTAAAGTTAATCTTAGTCGAAGAAACAGTGTCACTTTAATAAATATTAATAGTACACCTTTGAGAGAAGTAAGAATAAACGGGTCATCTTAAGACAACTTAGTTGAAACTTCTATAAGTTAAACTGAATAAATTATTAGTCATGTCTATGTTAATAACATAGACATGTTTTGATTGTAATTTTTTTATAAGAAAAAACACTTTACTGAGATGTTTTTTTAGATAATTTCATGTTGAAAATATCTATATATATGTTGATCTTCTTTACCTTGTTCCTTACATACCTTACTTCAAAATCTGGAATATCAAAGCATGCATGACGTAATCAGCCTTTGATTCTAGAGGGCTTGCCATCCTCCAATTTAGCCGAAATAAGCCCTAGTACCACACCAAGCAACGCACCTGCTCCAACTTCCACAGGCTGATGGCCGAGGAGTTCATTCAGTTCTTTCTCACGCTCCACATACTCAAAGCTCGGAAACTCTCCCGAAAATTTCGCCATATTATCTTCAAGATCATTCACAAGCTTGGCAATTTCCCCTGTATGGCGCCGAATCCCTTGAGCATCATACATCACAATCACGCCAAACACTGTGGCAAGCGCTGTTTCCGTATGCAGCCAGCCTTTATTCGCTGCCACATATGATGCCAGTGCGGCCACACCGGCGGAGTGCGAACTAGGCATTCCACCTGTTGTGAAAGCCTGTTTCAAGTCCCACTTTCCCGTCAGCTTATAATGCGTAAAAATTTTCAGCCCTTGCGCAATCCCGATTGCTGACAGCGCCGTTAAAATTCCCCGATTCATCTTTTCCATGAGCAACTCCTCCACTCCAGACCAGTCCAACCCAATCCAGGATATTATCTTCCCTCTTTTGATACCCCAATAATAATTTTTATATGCAGCAGTCCCATGATTATCGGCTGTTATTAAAGGTCAAGCTTCATGTAAATAATGACCCTTTTTTCAGTGTCCGTGTTCGGCTATTTCATAATAATTATTTATAGGATGGGTACCTTAAGGAAAATATATAACGGAAGGTAATTAACATGGTGTTAAGGTGGCAATGGAATGAACAAGGTCAAGGATATAAATCCGGAAGAGCAAAAAAAGATCATGAAGGTAACCGAGCGAATGTCTTTCACGAAAAACTTCAGATCAGCTACTGCAGAAGAATGGTTTGTTTTCATTCCCGGCTTTAATGATCCAGTTACTGAAGGAGCTGCTGGAAAGGCTATAGTTCACTACAATTTATATGGAAACAAAGATATGTTCATTAACACGACGGTCATTCTGGATGACCCTGTTCTATTTGAGGTGGAAAATTTCCAGCTGGTTTACTCTATTTGTGATGAACTTATAAATCGTCTAGTGGGGTACGCTGATACTTTACTGTCCGTACATGCAGGTTCAAATTCTTACAATGCTGAGTACAAACGCTAATGGTCGAGAACAAGGGGGAAAAACAGTGCATCATAATCTGGTTCAGTCAATAATCGAACAATCAGTCATGCTTAAAAGTGAAGCAGCTTGGGATAAGCTCGTTCAACAAGTTAAAAATTCAAAATTTGTATTGCTAGGTGAGGCATCGCATGGAACATCCGAGTTTTACACGGCCAGAGTCGAAATAACAAAAAAACTGATTCAAGAAAAAGGGTTCACCTTTGTAGCCGTTGAAGGCGATTGGCCCGCATGCCAGGCAATCAATAGGTATGTTAAAGGCTATGACCAAGTATTTAATTCGGCGAGGGATGTGCTTAAGATTTTTGACCGCTGGCCGACCTGGATGTGGGCAAACGAGGAAATGATCGACCTGATTGAATGGATGAAGGAATACAATGAGTCTGGACAAAATCAAACGAAAGTTGGATTTTATGGAATAGATATTTACAGTCTTTGGGAATCCATGGATGAAGTTATCCATTACTTAAAACAAATTGATTCACCTGACCTCGAGGCTGCAAGACGGGCGTTCACATGTTTTGAGCCATTCAATCGGAATAATGAAGAGTACGCAGTTTCTGCAGGCATTTTTTCTGAAGACTGTATAGAGGAAGTAGCCAAATTACTGACGACTATTCAACGGAAAAAAGAAAAATACCCGAATCATGAAGAATTGAATTTGAACCTTCAAGTGAATGCATTAGTAGCGTATAATGCAGAAAATTATTACAGGACAATGGTGGTTCATGATGATAAATCATGGAATATCCGAGATATGCATATGGTGGATGCACTAAATGAAATAATGGATTTTTACGGTTCAAAAGGCAAGGCGATTGTATGGGAACATAATACCCATGTTGGCGATGCCAGCGCTACTGATATGAGAGATTCCGGGATGATTAACGTAGGGCAGGTCATTCGTGAACAAAACCCAGCTGAAGATGTATTTATCACAGGTTTCGGAACCTATACGGGAACTGTCATTGCAGCAGATGAGTGGGGGGTGGATCTTGAAATAAAAACAGTACCTCCTGCAATGAATGGAAGTTGGGAGGAGGCAATGCACCTTTCGGGGGCTTATGATAAGTTGCTCATTTTCACCGATGAAAATCGGCAGTTATTCCAAGATAGGATTGGCCATCGGGCGATTGGAGTTGTATACAAACCGGAATATGAACAATATGGAAACTATGTACCTTCTGTAATGTCAGAAAGATATGATGCTTTTATTTATATGGATGAAACTCAGGCACTTCACCCACTTGTTCATAAAACAGCACCCGTTGTGTAATAAATTTCTAGCCCTTAATAACATTTTAGGTTATTAAGGGCTTGTTCGTGCTTATTCCTATTGACCAAAATTGGTGTGTTATGAAAATTGTCCTCGCCAAAATGAAAAATATCATTGCCCCAATGACTGTGAAAGATGCAGAATTTTTGCTGCTGAATATAAATCTGATCCTTGCAGGAAGTGTCAAAAGAATGTTTAACTTTTGTAAAACAATACCAAGACCTATTAGTAAAGCAGGTAGTAGAACCATAAATTCTGGTTTTTTCCTTTTTAAGAGCGAACTTAAAAGTATCGTGTAAAAAGTCGACCAAAAGAGCATCAAATGGTAATGATGTTCCAAGGTCTGATTGTATCGTTAAAGAACAACCTAAGATTAATAGTATGATCCCATCAAATACAGGGTAATGTTTGTTTTATTCACATTGAACACACTTATTCGTTCATTAATTCTTTTATCATTAAAAGATGAGGACCGCCATCTTCCATAAAGACATCGGATGAAGTCTGATAGCCGAGTTTTTTATAAAAACCCTCTGCCTGTGTTTGTCCATGTAATTTAACCTTGGATAGTTCCTTTTCCTTTGCAATCTCTTCTAAAGTTTTAATTATTATTTTTCCAAGGCCAAATTTACGGTAAGGCTCCAAGATGCAAATTCTCTCCAATTTACCTAAACCATCAACAACTCTTAACCTTCCAGTTCCGACTGGTTTTTCATTATAATAGACTAATATGTGTTCAGAAGAAGCATGAAGTGCATCAAATTCATCAAATTCAGTTTCTAATAGGAAACCTTGTTCCTCAACAAATACTTCTTTTCTGATATGAAAGGCTATTTTTAAATCGCTTTCTGTAGTAATTCTTTTTGATTCCAATGTTCTTCATTCCTTTTCTAGATTTATGTAATAAGACAAGTCATAATAAATGTATATCCTTTTTTAGTATAAACGAAATTATTTTTGTTGTAAATACAACAAAAAAGTTAGGGGCACTTTGAATGAAAGAAATACTCCGTGAAATTGGAATGATAGCAAGGGCATTGGACTCTATAAGTAATATTGAATTTAAAGAATTTGACCTTACAAAAGGGCAATATTTGTATCTTGTCCGAATATGTGAAAATCCAGGAATCATTCAGGAAAAGTTAGCAGAAATGATAAAGGTTGATCGAACTACAGCGGCTCGTGCCATTAAAAAACTTGAAATTCAAGGTTTTATTGAAAAGAAAAATGATGAGGGCAACAAAAAAATTAGAAAGTTATATGCTACTGATAAAGGTGAAAAGGTCTATCCCTTTTTGAAAAAAGAAGGAGAGTATACCGACAAGATTGCATTATCTGGATTTTCTTTGGAGGAAACGGAAACGATGTTGCTTCTTCTCCAAAGGGTCAGAAAAAATATTGAGGTAGATTGGGAATTTGTGAAAAAGGGAAATAAAAGGGGATATTGATGCAGCTTATAAGTCATCACTGAATCATGGATGTCTAATTGGTTAGCATCAACGGAACGGTTGTTGATAGATTTATAAAGAGAGGCTCAATTCCGATTGGTAATTGAGCCTCTTTCTTATTATCCAGCTACATTTTCAGTAAACTGACTATTGTAAAGATCTGCGTAGAAACCATTCACCCTTAAAAGGTCAGAATGCGTTCCCTTCTCTATCACTTTTCCTTGATCCATAACAAGAATCAAATCTGCATCCTTAATCGTTGAGAGACGATGGGCAATGACAAAGCTCGTTCTTCCTTCCATCAGTCGGTTCATGGCTTTTTGGATAAAGACTTCGGTCCGAGTGTCCACACTAGACGTCGCTTCATCCAAGATCATGATTGGTGGATCTGCTAGAACAGCTCGGGCGATTGTCAAAAGCTGCTTTTGGCCTTGTGAGATGTTCGAAGCTTCTTCGTTTAAGACTGTTTCATAACCATCTGGCAGTGTCCGAATGAAATGGTCGGCATGTGCCGTACGAGCAGCTGCGAAAATTTCTTCATCAGTTGCTCCATTTTTGCCATAAGCGATATTTTCTTTAATCGTGCCATTAAAGAGCCAAGTATCTTGCAGAACCATCCCAAAGCTCTTTCGAAGATCACTACGGGACATACTCCGTGTATCAAGACCATCAATATTTATCTTTCCGCCATTGAGTTCGTAAAATCTCATCAAGAGATTTATCATGGTTGTTTTTCCAGCACCAGTCGGGCCAACAATTGCGACCGTCTGTCCAGACAAGACATCGATGTTCATATCTTCAATTAACATTTCTTCCCCATATCCAAAGTCCACATGTTCGAAAGAGACAGCACCATTTGCCCTTTTTATGTGAGCTGTGGTTTGTTCTTTCATTTCCTCTTCTTCATCAAGTAGTTCAAAAACACGCTCAGCTGCTGCAACCGTTGACTGAATTATGTTTGCGATGTTAGCCGTTTGTGTGATTGGCTGGGTGAACTGCTTTGAATAAGTGATGAATGCTTGAATATCACCAATTGAAATCGAACGTTGCGTTACCAATATTCCTCCGACAACACTGATGAGGACATAGCTCAAATTTCCGATAAAGAACATCAGGGGCATGATGATACCAGATATAAACTGTGCTCTGCTTGCCGCTTTATACAATTCTTCATTAACCGCAGTAAACTGGGCACTCGCCTTTTTTTCATGTCCGAATGCTTTAACGACTTGATGGCCGGTATACATTTCTTCAATGTGCCCATTTAATTGTCCGAGTTTACGTTGTTGATCGGCAAAGTACTTTTGGGATTTTTTCAAAATAGGCCGGATTGCAAATATTGATAAAGGTAAGCTGACTATCGAGATTAATGTCAATAACGGGCTAATTGAAAGCATCATGATGATAATCCCCAAAATCGTTACGATTGATGTGATGAATTGCGTTAAGCTTTGCTGAAGGGTGCTCCCGATTGTATCAATATCATTTGTCATTCGGCTAAGTGTTTCTCCGTTTGGACGTCCTTCAAAATATTTGAGTGGAAGTTTCTCGAGTTTTTCGTTAACATCTTCTCGAAGATCATATACCGTTTCTTGTGCAACACTTGACATAATGTATTGTTGTACATAGTTGAAAAGGCTGCTTAAGGCATACAGTCCAGCAAGGAGTAAAAGGATATGGCCAATTTTATCAAAGTTAATGGCTGCTCCTGGTATTCCTTGGAATTTCCCGTATGCTCCTTCGAATAATTCCGTAATTGCCGTTCCCATGATTTTTGGTCCGACAATCATAAAAATCGTACTCATGATTGCAGCAAAGAACACGGCAATCAATTTGTTGCGCCGAGGTTTTAAATAGGTCAAAAGACGTCTAAGTGTTCCTTTAAAATCTTTTGCTTTTTGACCCATCATCATCATGTTACCGCCACCAGGACCATGCCCAATATGACCGCCGCTTTGAGGTTTTTTTTGATTACTCATGCAATTTCCTCCTCCGTGAGCTGTGATAAGGCGATTTCACGGTATATGTCGTTTGTACTTAGCAACTCTTGGTGTGTTCCCATACCTACAATGTGTCCTTCGTCTAACACAATGATTCGATCAGCGTCAACCACCGTACTGACACGCTGGGCAACGAGTATTACCGTCGAATTTTTCGTTTCTTCTTTCAAGGCTGCGCGAAGGTTGGCATCCGTCTTGAAATCAAGTGCAGAAAAGCTATCATCGAATATATAAATATCGGGTTTCCGAATGAGTGCCCGCGCAATCGAAAGCCGCTGTTTTTGCCCGCCTGATAGGTTTGAACCGCCTTGTTCGATTTCTGCCTGATAGCCGTCTTTCATGTTGTTGATAAAATCTTCCGCTTGCGCGATCCGAGCAGCATGCTCAACTTCATCTTGTGTGGCTGTTTGTTTTCCAAAGAGAATGTTTTCAGCGATCGTACCTGAAAAGAGGACGGCCTTTTGTGGCACAAAGCCAATTTTTGAACGAACTTCTTCTTGTGATGACTTACGAATATCAACACCATTGACGCGGATCGTTCCACTTGAAATATCATAGAAGCGAGGGATCAAATTGACGAGCGTTGTTTTCCCTGAGCCTGTTCCGCCGATTATTGCGGTGATTTCACCAGGACTTGCAGAAAAACTAATATCCGATAATGCAGGTTCTTCTGCTCCTGGATAACTGAACGTCACATGATCAAATTCAATTGTACCGTGTTCACGATCTGCCTTTTCTGTCCCCTCATCCAGGAATGAGGGTTTCATGTCAAGGACTTCGTTTATCCTTGTTGCCGACACGGCCGCTCGTGGAATCATAACGAACATCATGGATGCCATAACGAGAGCGAACATAATTTGCATAACATATTGGATAAATGCCATTAAGTCCCCGATATGCATACCGCCGTTATCAATACGAACTCCACCAAACCAAATGACGCCAACAACCGTCAAGTTCATTACAAGCATCATAACAGGCATCATGAAGGCCATGATTTTATTGACTTTGATCGAGACATCCGTCAATTCTTTATTCGCTTTCTTTAGACGTTCTTTCTCTTGCGTTTCACGATTGAAGGCTCGAATGACGCGAATGCCAGTTAAATTTTCTCGTAATACAAGGTTCAACCGGTCTAATCGTTTTTGCACTGTTTGAAAGAGCGGTACACCTTTATATAGAATAAGCAAGATCGACCCAATCAATAAAGGCATTGTGACAACAATGACAAGTGATAATTTTGCATCCATGGATACAGCCATGATCACTCCGCCGATTAACATGATAGGTGCACTGATAACCATACGAAGCATCATGATAACCACTTGCTGGACTTGCGTTATATCATTGGTCGTCCGTGTAATCAATGACGCCGTACCGACTTCATCAAATTCTTGTAACGAAAATTTTTCAACATGATTAAAGACTTTCAGGCGGAGATCGCGTCCCATTCCCATTGCCGCTTTGGAAGAATAGTAGCTTGCGATTATGGATGCACAAGCGCCAAGTGCGGAAACCAACAGCATCAAACCACCGATTTTCCAAATGTATGGAGTGTCTCCTTGAACGACGCCTTTGTCAATAATATCAGCCATTAGTGTAGGCAAAAAGAGGTCCGACATGGATTGAATAAAAACCAGACCGATAACTGCTGAAATAATCCACTTATAAACGGATAAATTTTTCAGTATTTTCATCATTTTGAACACTCTCCCTGTTCGGTAGCTTGTGCTTCTAAAAAGTTTGAAATTTGAAGATGCGTTTCTAGCAACTCTTCAAACTGTTCTTCGGAAAGCATTTCAATGGCCGTTTGAAAGACTTGGTGAATGCTACCTTCGTGAAAATGAATCGTTTTTAATAAATTTTTCCCCTGATCGGTGATTGACAACTGAATCTCACGCCGGTTGCCCTCCACATGCTCACGATGGAGCATGCCTGAACGAACGAGACCATCGACCGCT
Source organism: Peribacillus sp. NPDC076916 (assembly GCF_050269675.1). Taxonomy (NCBI): domain Bacteria; kingdom Bacillati; phylum Bacillota; class Bacilli; order Caryophanales; family Bacillaceae; genus Peribacillus; species Peribacillus sp. NPDC076916. The sequence goes on along the minus strand of NZ_JBNNIU010000011.1, from coordinate 21,534 downwards.
TGGCTCAAGGTACTTTTTGGAAGAAATGTTTTCTCCCCGACATTTTTTTGAGTGGTCTCTTTGTAAAGGGTAATGGTCATCAATATGGAGTATTGAGGAACTGTTAATCCACTTTCTGCGGCTGTCTTTTGAACGAACCGCATAATATTTTTCTGCACGTTCCAAAATGAACGCAATAGTTGTACGGAACGCATTTGTTTTTCATTCTCCACTCAACATCACCATTCTTTCTGTTTTGAACTGTTCCATTTTGAACATTTAATTTTATGAATCATTTTAATTTACAGCTATTATTCCGCTTAGTCAACAAAAAAAGCGATTAAATAATTTCGGTGTTTACCTAGACTTTGGTTGTACATAAAACCCTAGTAAAAATCTGAGTGGTCTTGGCGATTCATCATTGTTTTCGCGTGAAAACACCCACTTATTCATGTACTTGATTCAATGGACATCAAAATGTCCTTTTAACAGAGTGAAATTAGTTGGAAATTTGAGATAAAAAGTGGTAGGATAATATTGCATTGAGTTAGTACCAGGTAATAATACTAGATGATAACGCATTTGAGGGTGTTATATGGCAAGCATACATACATAAACGAGATTTTTCTTCCTTAGATAAATAACCGGATTTAAGTTTGTATTAACCGAAAAATGTTTTAATTTTTAGGAGGGATGATGACATATGGTTGAAAACCGTCATCTACAGGCAGGTCTAAGTGATGATCAGGTGCTTGAGATGTATAGAATAATGTTATTGGCAAGACGTATAGATGAACGGATGTGGCTGTTGAACAGATCTGGAAAAATTCCTTTTGTCGTTTCTTGTCAAGGGCAGGAAGCAGCTCAAGTGGGAGCTGCATTTGCATTGAACCGTGAAAAGGATTATGTCCTTCCTTATTACCGGGATCTCGGTGTGGTTCTTGCGTTTGGGATGACCGCAAGGGATTTAATGTTATCAAGTTTTGCAAAAGCAGAAGATCCAAATTCGGGCGGGCGTCAAATGCCTGGGCATTTTGGGCAAAAAAAGAATCGCATCGTGACGGGATCTTCGCCAGTTACCACCCAAGTGCCACATGCAGTGGGGATTGCACTCGCTGGAAAAATGGAAGGAAAAGATATTGTTTCATTCGTTACATTCGGAGAGGGTTCATCAAACCAAGGGGATTTCCATGAAGGAGCGAATTTTGCAGGTGTACATAAACTTCCGGTTATCTTGATGTGCGAGAATAATCAGTATGCCATTTCCGTACCGATTGAAAAGCAATTGGCTTGCGGGAAAGTGTCAGACCGGGCCATTGGTTATGGCATGCCAGGGGTGACAGTCGATGGAAATGACCCGATCGAAGTATACCGGGTGGTGAAAGAAGCGGCCGATAGAGGCAGGCGTGGTGAAGGACCAAGCTTAATCGAAACGGTTTCATACAGGCTTACGCCACACTCAAGCGATGATGATGATAGTCAATACAGGTCGCCTGATGAAGTGTCAGAGGCCAAAAAAATAGATTCGATCATCACTTTCGGTGCCTATTTAAAAGAAGCTGGAATCATGGATGATCAAATGGAGAAACAAATGAACGAGGAAATAATGGAAGTTGTGAACGAAGCGACGGATTATGCGGAAAATGCTCCATTTGCAAATGAAGACACGCTCTCAAATTACGTTTACGCAGGTAAGTAAGGAGGAAAGAAGATGGCAGTGATATCTTATATAGATGCCGTGATAATGGCGATGCGGGAAGAAATGGAACGTGATCCCCGTGTATTTGTATTAGGTGAGGACGTAGGGGTAAAAGGCGGCGTGTTTAAAGCGACATCAGGGTTATACGAACAATTCGGGGAACAGCGTGTCATTGATGCCCCGCTTGCTGAATCCGCAATCGCAGGAGTCGGCATCGGCGCGGCCATGTATGGAATGAGGCCGATTGCGGAAATGCAATTCGCTGATTTTATCATGCCAGCAATCAACCAAATCATTTCGGAAGCTGCAAAAATCCGTTATCGCTCCAATAATGACTGGCATTGCCCTATCGTCATCAGAGCTCCATACGGCGGGGGTGTACATGGGGCGTTATACCATTCACAATCCGTTGAGGCCATTTTTGCCAATCAACCGGGACTTAAAATCGTCATGCCCTCTACACCCTACGACGTGAAAGGTTTATTGAAAGCAGCCATTCGCGATGAAGATCCGGTCCTTTTCTTTGAACATAAACGTGCCTATCGCCTTATTAAAGAAGAAGTGCCGAATGATGATTATGTTTTACCGATTGGTAAAGCGGATGTAAAACGTGAAGGCGATGACGTTACAGTGATTACTTACGGCCTTTGTGTTCATTTTGCGCTCCAGGCAGCTGAAAGGCTGGCCAGTGATGGCATATCCGTTCATATACTTGATTTACGAACCGTTTATCCATTAGATCAAGAAGCCATTATGGAAGCTGCGTCTAAAACAGGAAAAGTCCTATTGGTTACTGAAGATAATAAGGAAGGAAGCATCATCAGTGAAGTATCGGCGATCATTGCAGAAAACTGCCTCTTCGATCTCGATGCCCCAATCATGAGACTCGCAGGCCCGGATGTCCCAGCGATGCCATATTCACCATCATTGGAGAAATCCTTCATGGTGAATCCTGAAAAAGTGGAAAAGGCACTGAGGGACCTTGTTGCCTATTGAACGAATGAAATAGAACAAACAAAGCATCCCCCATCTGGGGGATGCTTTGTTTGTTCCCATATTGGATCATGCAGATGAAAAACCAATTAAGGAAATTGCCAAGGATGTCCGTGAACTGGCCAAAAAGTACACATGAATAAAAAGATCATTGAAACGCCATTTGAAATTCGTGGTATTATATGGTAAAGAATTCTAGTTAAAGGAGCTTAAGATGAATACTGGACAATTCTCCAATAATAAACTATTAGATATGGTGTTTGAGAGTACATATTATGGAATTGTAATTGTCGATAGTAATGGGAAAATTCAATACATTAGCAATAAATATTGTGAATTTTTAAATGTTGAACGCGACACAGTGATTGGTGAACATGTGACGAATATAATTGAAAATACAAGGCTACACCTTGTAGTGCAAATAGGTAAATCCGAAATTGCTGACATACATTTTCTTCGTGGTGATTTTGTTATCGCAAATCGCATTCCTATCATTGAAAATAATGAAATAATTGGTGCAATCGGGACAATCATGTTTCGTGATCTTGATGATTGGAATAAAATGAATAGTCACATCAAGGAGATCTTGACAAAACATAATTTTTACAAAAATGAAATAGGCGTTACAAATGGAGTGAAATATTCCTTACATAACTTAATTGGAAATTCTCAAGAAATACAACAGTTAAAAGAACGTGTGAAAAGGTTGGCTAGAGGTGATATCTCTGTTCTAATTAGAGGAGAAAGCGGTACAGGCAAGGAAATAATAGCACATAGCATTCATCAGCTAAGTGGAAGAAGCGACAAACCGCTTGTGAAAATAAATTGTAGTTCAATTCCGGAACACTTGTTAGAATCTGAACTTTTTGGTTATGAAGAAGGTGCCTTTACAGGGGCAAAAAAGGGAGGTAAAATAGGAAAGTTTCAATTTGCTGATGGTGGAACGGTTTTCCTTGACGAAATTGGTGATATGCCTCAGCAAATGCAAGTCAAGTTATTAAGGGTCCTTCAGGAGAAAGAGTTTGAGCCTGTAGGTTCGCTTTACCCCAAAAAACTAAATGTTCGAGTGATTGCTGCAACAAATCGCCCTTTAGAAAAATTGGTTGAAGAAAAGCTATTTCGTGAAGACTTATTTTATAGAATTAATGCTGTCCAATTATTTGTTCCTCCTTTAAGAGATAGAATGGAAGATATCCCTTTACTTGTAGATTATTTTTTCAAAAAAATCACAGCTCGAATGGGGAAACGAGTATCCTCCATACACCCAGAGGTGATTTCATTAATAGAGCGCTATAACTGGCCAGGGAATATCAGAGAACTAGAGAATGTGATTGATGCAGGTGTTCACCTATCAAATGAAGAGGTAATGGGAAAGGATGCTTTACCTGAGTATCTTAAACTTCATAATGTGAATACGAAAGAATTAAGTTTAAAGGATTGTGTAGAGGAAGCAGAAAAGAAGGAAATCGAAAAAGCGTTAAGGAGGTTTAAGTTTGATAAAAAAAGGGTTGCGGAAGCTCTTGGGATAGGGAATTCTACCCTTTACGATAAAATTAGAAAATATAAGATTTCTGACCAATAAAAATAAATCCGGGATTTCAGAATTCATTCCGAAATCCCGGATTTATTTTTTGATTTCCATATTAATGTTGATATAGTTCACATTACAGGAGAAACAAGGCTATAAATTATGAAAAACAATGAATGAAAAATCAGCTGATCTTACTTCAGTTGATTTTTTTCTTGGTTATTTTCCGAAAAATCAGAAAATAAATCATCGACTTTTCCTCGATTATTAAGGTGAGTAAGTTTTTTTCCGTTTTGGAATGAATCTTGCATCCAAATTAGAAGAAAGGAGGAAAGAAAACGATAAAGGCGAGTGGTCAATTCAGCGGCCTTGTAGCCTGAATTTTGTCTGTATTTTTTAAATTGAAAAGGAGGAATTTCATTGGATGTCGGTTTTATCACAAGAAAAATGGCGAATGATTTAAATAATATAAATTCTAGAAAAATAGCAATACAAGAAGAAGCAGGAAAGTCGATGACGTACATGGATCTCCACCTTAAATCAAATGCGTATGCAAACAAGCTTTACGAAATTGGAGTGCGAAAAGGGGATCGTGTCGGTATTTTACTATACAACTGTCTCGAATATATTAGTCTATATTTTGCCATTGCGAAAATCGGTGCAATTGCAGTTCGACTTAATTTTAGGCTTTCAAGTGCAGAGCTTGAGTATGCATTAAATGATTCACAGACAAAAATATTGTGCTTCCATTCTAACTTAGCCAATCAGCTGGAATCAGTGTGTAATCATGTTTCTGTTGAGCGTTATTTTTGTCTTCCTCATAGAAATGGCCCAACCCCAGGATGGTCTGAGTCATGGAGTGTATTAGAAAGTGGTTCGGTAGATGAGGTCAAAGTCGATAGCATTAAATTAAACGATCCAGTCATGCTTATGTATACATCAGGAACAACGGGAAGACCTAAAGGTGCGATTTGGACACATGATACAACTTTCTGGTTTTCCACGATACAAGCACTGAAATGGAAATTTACAGGGCAAGAAGTTGCGATGACGACAGGACCACTATACCATGTTGGGGCGATGGAAGATATCGCACTTCCCATTCTACTGATGGGTGGAAGGGTAATAATTACAAAAAGCCAAGAATTCGAGATTGGAAGAATTCTTTCCGTTATTGAAGAGGAAAATGTGACCGATTCTTTTTTATTCCCTTTCATGATTTATGAAATGCTAAATTTGCCTGAAATTGAAAAGTATCAGCTGAAATCTTTAAAAACCATTTATACAGGTGGTGACCCGCTAATGCCATGGGCACTGGAACAATTAAAAAAGAGGTTTCCTCAAATTGGAGTTGTTCAAGTTTACGGGTTAACTGAAGGACAGCCAATTGCGGCTTCGCTTGAACCAAAGGATGCTTTTACAAAAGGCCATACCGTTGGGAAGCCGATGCCACTTACAGAAATAAATATTATCGATGAGGATGGAACGCCTTTGCCAGTTGGTGAAATTGGTGAAATCGCTATTAAAAGTCCAGCGGTTTCTGAGGGTTATTGGAGGAAACCAGATGCCACAATGGAAACATTCGTGAATGGGTGGTGTAAAACAGGAGACATGGGAAAGTTCGATCATGATGGGTATCTATCAATTGCAGGCAGAAAAAAAGATATGATTCGGAGCGGTGGTGAAAACATTTACTCAGCGGAAATTGAAGATGTCTTATACCGCCATGAGGAAGTGAAGGAAGTTTCTATAATTGGTATTCCTGATCCCAAATATATTGAGGCTGTATGTGCTGTTATTGTTAAAAAAGAAGGAGCCAAACTTACGGAGGAAGATGTTGTTAATTACTGTAAGGAACATCTTGCTAGCTACAAAAAACCTAGAAAGGTCACATTTGTTGATGAAATACCACGTACCCCATCCGGGAAGGTCCAAAAGTTTATTCTTCGTAAACAATTTAATGGTATGGATAAATAAGGGGTTTATGGAAGGTTGAAAAAGGCTTTGTGAATACATTATTTCACTTTGTTTTAAAAATCACATAACCACAAGGATTCTATCATAGATATCTGGGTTCACCCACCGATTCCCGTTTTTCAATAATGACAGAGTATTTGGAACCCACAAGTACACTTTAGGTTTAGGAGGAAAGACGATGAAGAAGAAGGATCAAGTTGTTTCATGGTCAAAACAGAGTAATATTGCAACGATCATTATTGATAATCCACCTGTTAATGTATTAAGCGCAGATGTTATAGAACAATTGAATCTTGTGGTGGATGAAATTGAAAGCGATTACAATGTTAAGGTCATTATACTTACCGGTGAAGGAGAAAGAGCTTTTGTTGCTGGAGGGGATATTAAAGAATTTCCAGCATGGATTGGAAAAGGAGTGGAAGAAGGAAAGGGGAAATCACTTTGGCTTCAGGAACCACTTAATAAAATTGAACGGTTATCAAGACCAACTATTGCTGCAATCAATGGATTAGCACTAGGTGGAGGATGTGAACTTGCCTTAAGTTGTGATATTCGAATTGCGGAGGAACATATTAGGATTGGGCTCCCTGAAATTAAATTGGGATTGTTTCCAGGTGCAGGGGGGACTCAAAGACTTCCTAGACTGATAGGTAAAGCCAAAGCAAAAGAAATGATCTTTACTGGAGAGCCACTGAATGCAGAAGATGCCAAACAAATAGGGCTTGTTAATCATGTTGTGCCAAAGGGTGAATCTTTAGAAAAAGCAATGGAAATTGCAAAAGGTATTTGCAATTATTCTTTACAATCTTTAACTTTTGCAAAGCATTCTATTGATTTTGGTTATGAACAAACACTTGAAGATGGACTCGTGATTGAAGCTGAAAATTTTGGTCATGTTTTTCAGACTAGGGACGTAAAGGAAGGAGTTGAGGCCTTTATCAATAAAAGGGAGCCAAACTTCATTGATCAGTAAGCCCTCATGACCAAACCAGTGGCAAGTCCTTTTTTTAAAAAGATCCTGATGCCGGGATTGGAAAAATGGCAGCTTCTAAAGTAACTCATCTTTGTTTAAAAGAAACAGTGGATTTACTCGGGAAATTAATTAGGGTTCTTTACTAAATGTGCACAGGAAAACGGTCCTATAATGCCCAATAAGTCTCGGGGCAAAGCATTCAAACTAGCAACAAATGATAACAGATATATTTGGAGAAAAAGGGGGAAGTCGAATTGGATGTAATGATCATTATTATTTCACTAGGATTACTTATGTTTCTAGCATATCGAGGATTTTCCGTTATACTTTTTGCACCATTGTGCGCTTTGTTTGCTGTATTTTTAACGGATCCTGGACATGTTTTACCTTTCTTCTCTAATATATTTATGGTTAAGTTGGTTGAATTTGTTAAATTGTATTTCCCGGTTTTTCTGCTAGGTGCTATTTTTGGGAAACTGGTTGAAATAAGCGGTGTTGCAAAGAGCATAGCAAAAATTATTGTCCGTTTTATCGGGGCTAAACAAGCCATTCTAGCCATTGTGATAATGGGCGCAATCCTGACATATAGCGGAGTTAGTTTGTTTGTTGCTGTGTTTGCCATCTATCCATTTGCTGCTCAGCTGTTTCGCGAGGCTAATATTCCAAAGCGATTAATTCCTGCGACAATCGCAGTTAGTGCATTTACCTTTTCCATGGATTCACTTCCAGGATCTCCACAAATTCAGAATGTCATTCCAACTGGTTTCTTTAAAACTGACATCTATGCGGCACCGATATTGGGGATTATTGGGGCAATATTTATCATTTCCTTAAGCCTATTATACTTAAATCATTGTCGACATAAGGCAGCTAGAAATGGTGAAGGGTATTTTGGAATTGGTGATAAAGCTATTGATAAGGAAGCTGCTGAAGCAGAATTGGCAGCCAGTTCTGCTATATCAATGGAAACGACTAATAAGTTGGGGATGGGTTCTGAAAAAGCTATAAGTAGAAAAGACTGGCTTGCTTTTATTCCGTTGGTGTTAGTCGGGGTGATGAATAAGTTTTTTACTGAGTCTTTTCCTCTTTGGTATGCCAAAGGATTCGATTTTGCTACGATTGGATTAAAAGATTATGGTATTGTCGATATGTCTAAAGTTATTGGTGTCTGGTCTGTGGAGATGGCTCTTATTCTCGGGATAATAGCAATCGTCTTATTAAATTTTAAAGCTGTCAAATTAAATTTCAATTCGAGTATTAATATTGGCATTAGTGGGGCATTGCTAGCAACCATGAATACGGCAACCGAATATGGCTTTGGGGGTGTGATTGCAGCTTTACCAGGCTTTACTGTGGTACAAGATTATCTCACTGGAATGTTTTCGAATCCTTTAATTAATGGGGCGATCATGACAAATGTTTTGTGTGGCATTACTGGATCGGGATCTGGTGGGATGAGCATTACGTTGAGCTTAATGGCGGATACGTATATACAAACTGCTGCTCATTTTGACATTCCGTTGGAAGTTTTACATCGTGTCATTTCTATGTCAGCAGGTGGATTTGATACTTTGCCGCATAACGGAGCTATAATAACTCTTTTAGCTGTTACGGGACTCACACATCGCCAGGCATATAAAGACATTTTTGTTATTACCATTATAAAGACACTTGCTGTATTCTTTGTAATTGGTATATTCAGCTTGTTTGATATCGTTTAACTATTTCCCGTTGAACATAGGAAAATACACTTCCATTTCTAGCTTTACCCACTTTTTATATGGAAAAATACACCTCTTAAATGAAAAATTTTTATTCGTGTTGATTTTAAGAAATATCACTAAATTATATAGTCTTTAGTATTTAATATCCGAATATTCAGACTGGTAAATCGGTCACAAATAAAGGAGATGAAATAATGTTTAATAAATATTTCCATCAATATGAAGTCGGCGAAACATGGATGTCGAAGGGACGTACTATAACCGAGGCTGATTTAGTAATGTTTTCTGCATTTAGCGGAGACTGGTTTCCCCTCCATACTGATAAGGAGTATGCAGCAAATACACAATTTAAGCAACGCATAGCCCACGGAATGCTTATACTTTCGGTTGCAACCGGCTTATTTCATTTTGAACCGGGAATCGTTGTTGCATTTTACGGTTTGGAGAAAGTTCGATTTATAAACCCAACCTTTATTGGGGACACGATACATGTAGAATTAAAGGTGATTGATCTTTTTGAAAAAGGCTATCAAGGTGTTGTAACAGTCATCCAAGAAATAAAAAAACAAAACGGAGAAACTGTAGCCATAGCCAACATGAAAATAATGGTCAATTCTGATGCCAATGTGAAAATATAGTAGTCAATTAAGGTAACCCCAACTTTGGACTGCTTATGCATGGAGAGGAATTCGGGGTGAAAGTATTACCCCAAAAGAAATACTGCGTCCTTTCTCATTTTTCAGATTAAGGCAAGCCTATAGACCGGCTTGCCTTCTTTAATGCTCTCCAGCTTTTTTTAGTTTTTTAAAACATGAAATAAACATAAAACGCAACCGAGCTAAAATAATAGGAGAAATCGCACTGAAGATTCCTCTCTTCATTGACCTGCAACTGCTAGGAGACCAACAGACTGATAGCCTTAATAAAAGCTGGATAAAAACGCCAAAATGAATGATTAGTTTAGCCATGCTTTTTACAATTGCAAAAGATTGTTCGAACGATACATGCCGCTCCCTTTATCTTGAAGGTTTGCTATACCGAATTTGGCGGAAAATAACTTTCAGTACTTAAATAGCAAGATTTTATATGAAGTCCTTAACAATGTTTGTCATAATAAGAAAGTAGGAAGGGGGAATAACATGCTTCGATTATACGGGGCTTTAATCGGACTTAGTTTGATATGGGGTTTATCGTTCGTTTTCATGAAGTGGCTGCTCCCGCCAGCGGGTATTTGGGGGATTGTGTTTCTCCGCTGTTTGGCGGGTGCTGTTGTTCTGCTTCCCGTTTTATGGTGGAAGCGCAGTGAAATTAGCTGGAAATTACCATGGACAGCTCTGGTCGTTGTCGGGATCTTCAATTGCGGATTAGCATGGGGTTTAATAGCTTTAAGTGAAACAGAGATTAACAGCAGCACGGCATCAATTCTTAATGCAACCACCCCAATCTGGACGGGGGTCATTGGATTTATCATTTTTTCTTATGTTTTAACCGCCCGACAATGGATGGGCATTCTTATTGGTTTTTTCGGAATTCTAGTATTGATGGATTTTCAAGTCGGTCAGCTTTTAGGCAAGGAATTCATTGGAATTGGTACAATGCTGCTAGCGTCCACCTGTTATGGTTTTGCCGGCCAATATACGAAAAGATTTCTTTCCAGTACAAGCATATTGGTCATTACTACATTTACGCTGCTCACGGGTGCCTTTATCGGTTTGATCGGGATGTTTTTAACAGGGCCGATTAATCCAGTGATGTTGATGGACCCGCTAACGATTTTCTCCATAGTCGGTCTTGGGTGCTTTGGCTCTGGGATCGGCCAGCTGATCTATTTCTACATCAATAAAAATGGCAGCCCGGAGTTAGCCGCAACGGTTACATACCTGATTCCTGCAAGCGCTATGGTTTGGGGCTATGTCCTGCTTGGAGAAGCGATTAATCCTCATGTAATTATTGGCCTGCTGATCATCTTCGCAGGGGTTTATCTTTCTTCTAAGAAGTCAAATAAAAAAGATGGTGCTGACTCTTCATCCGGAAAACAAGGAGAATTGCGTCATGTAAAATAAGGAACCAAACCGAAATAGCCCTCCAAGGTTTTCTCTTTACCTGGGGGGCTTTCGTATTGAAATACTGATTCAATTTAGCAAGACAAGTGATTGATCGTCATTGCCGCGACTTATACCTATAGATAGTAACCCATATTCGGAATGGCATTTGCTTTAGAATGGATATTCTGTTTCTATAATTCTTTCGAAAGATATTTAGAACTAAATGAAAATTGACAGAAGTTATTTTGACTTTGAGATATATTAATTTGAGATAAGTTGTTGACAGTGGATTTTATTCATGATAAATTATCTTTAAGTAAAGATATATTAATTCAAGATAATAAAAATTATGTAAAACTTTTTCTAACCCCTTTAATGAATAGCCACTCTTCTTGAAGGAAAAATATAGGGGATTAATTCAAATGTTGAACATCCAAAAATTGATCGTTTTAATGGGAGGAATAATTTATGAATGGATTAAAAGGTATTCACCATGTCACGGCCATAACAAGTAGTGCAGAAAAGAACTATGAATTTTTCACAAATATATTAGGCATGCGTTTAGTCAAGAAAACAGTTAACCAAGATGATATCCAAACCTATCACCTGTTTTTTGCCGACGATGTTGGCGGTCCAGGTACTGATATGACATTCTTTGATTTTCCTGGTATTCCTAAAGGAGTGCATGGGACTAATGAGATTTCAAAAACATCCTTCCGTGTACCGAATGATGATGCATTGGAGTATTGGGTTAAGCGGTTCGACCGTTTAGAAGTAAGTAATAAAGGAATTCAGGAACAGTTTGGTAAAAAGATCATTTCATTTGTGGATTTTGATGATCAGCAATATCAATTAATTTCCGATGAAAACAATAAAGGGGTTGCAGCGGGGATTCCTTGGCAAAAAGGACCGATTCCCCTCGAATATGCCATTACAGGATTAGGACCAATTTTCATTCGAATCGCCAACTTCGATTATTTTAAAGAAATGATGGAAAAAGTACTATTATTCAAAGAAATAGGCAAGGAAGGATCATTTCACCTATTTGAAGTAGGGGAAGGCGGGAATGGTGCACAAGTGATTGTTGAGCATAACTCAATCCTTCCTCAGGCACGGCAGGGTTTTGGGACTGTTCACCATACAGCCTTCCGTGTTGAAGACCGTTCCGTTCTGGAAGAATGGATCAAACGAATGGAAAGCTTCCAATTTCATACGTCCGGTTATGTTGATCGTCACTTTTTTGAGTCGCTTTACGTACGAGTGGCGCCACAAATATTATTCGAATTTGCCACGGATGGTCCTGGATTTATGGGGGATGAGCCGTATGAAACGCTTGGGGAAAAGTTATCTTTACCACCGTTCTTGGAACCGAAAAGGGATCAAATCGAAAAGTTGGTCCGTCCCATTGATACAGTAAGAAGCACAAAGGAATTCATTAAAGAATAACCATTAGCGAATGATATATTGGTTTATGCTCATACTAAAACAGGTAGAAATAAAAAATGGAATAATCATTTGAAATAGAAAACATGTTCTGGAGGAATGAATCGTGACAAAAGATTTTTACACGGCTATTAAAGAGAGACGATCATATTATGGAATCAATAAAGAGATTCAAGTATCGGATGAGAAAATTAAAGAAATTGTTGAATTTGCGGTAAAACACACGCCATCGGCTTTTAATTCCCAATCTTCCCGCCTTGTTGTTTTGACTGGCTCGGCCCATGATAAATTATGGGATATTACGACGCAAGCTTTAAGGAAAGCTGTTGGTGAGAGAGATTTCTCTGGCACTCAACAAAAAATGGATTCCTTTAAAGCGGGATATGGGTCAATATTATTCTTTGAAGATGAATCTGTTGTGAAATCACTTCAAGAACAATTTGCAGCGTATGCGGATAACTTCCCAATCTGGTCACAACAAACATCAGGCATGCATCAATTAGTTGTTTGGACAGCACTTGAAGCAGAAGGAATGGGAGCAACTTTACAGCATTATAATCCACTAATTGATGATGATGTGAAAAAAGAATGGGATGTTCCGAGTAATTGGAAATTGATTGCGCAAATGCCATTTGGAAATCCAACAGCTCAACCAGGTGATAAAGAATTCAAACCACTTGAGGATCGTATAAAATTTTATAAATGAGTGAGATGCTAAATATTTCTACAGAGAGCCAACCCTGATTGGCTCTTTTTTTTCGTTGTTCTGCGATATCTTGACAATGACTATGTCAGCAAACAAAACCTTCTTGAAACCGCGTTTGACCGATTTCATTATGCTGAAGAGATGAGAAGCCTTTTTGAGGGGAAACTCGTTTTTGATTTGTCCCAAGACTTGTTTCTGATCAGTCGAAAGTATCATGAAATTATGAACCATAACCGAAAACTGATCCAAATTGGAATGAAAGAGCAAGCTAATTTGCCAGGTTTACACGAAAAAATGAAAAAGCAACCTCAACAATTATTGATGATCTTATCCAATTATTTAAGGCGTATGTCGGAAAAAGGAAAAGTCATTCGGTCCAATCCTGAATTGCAAGCCTTATCATTTATGATAATGCATTTTGGTGCATATATGGACGAGATAGAATCCAATGCAGACTTTCCAAGCCTATCACTGGATGATTTTATCAAAGAGAGTGTCACCCTATTCATTAGGGCTTTAACCCCTTAGTATTTTCATAAGATATACTTATATTAAAATCATTTTCCAAGTGCTTTTCCGCAAAAGTAGGAGAATTTACATAAGCGGGCCAAACTTTATAAAAAACAAAGCAACAGGCAATCTTATAGTTAAGAGAGTCTGTTGCTTTACTGTTTCCTGTCTTTGCAAAAGAAGGAGGGCGTGTTTTCATTCATTCCTCCAACGGCTGTGGTGTGATTTTTTCCATCTTCATTATAATAAATCCACTCCAGGCAAACATTAAGGAAGCAATGTAAAAGATGCTGCCGATTGTTAAAAAGTCGACTAAATATCCGGTTGCAATCACCGCAGCTGCAGCACCGATGGATGTCCAAACATGGTAGTTTCCAATTTCCTCACCCGCTGTTTTCTTCGTAACATATCTTGCAAGTACCGTTTTTTCTGTGTTTTTTTGTACTGCCCCAAGTACCCCCATAATGATTTGCAGAAGATAGACATGCCAAATTTCATATGCGAGAGGAAAGGCAAGAAGGATTAGTGCCATCCCCCATGAATAGATAAGGAGAAATGCTTTGTCACCGGCTTTGTCAGTGATTTTTCCGATTAAAGGATAGCTAAGTGCTGCAGTCAGTGAGAATATTCCATATGCCCACCCGAATTGCGAATAACTGGTGCCTACATTTTTGATTAGCAAAATATAAAAAGGGAAAATCATGCTTGCAGCCATTCCAACAGTGCCTTGGTAAAAAACGAAACGTTTATAATTCATGGATGATACTCCTCATAGAAAAGATTCATGAAGCGATTATCAGGATCATATTTCTTTTTTAATTGAAAGAATTCCTCAGTATGCGGATACGCTTCAAATAATTGTGTCTTGGTTGGATACCCATAATAGGGCAAATAGTAGCTGCCGTTATGGTCAAGCGTCACATCTATCATGTTGCGGATGACCCTTTCCGTATTTGCCTTACTTTCGTTATCCGTCCCTTGATTGATGAGCATTACAAGAGCGAACATATCATCCTTGGCATAGGACATGAGTGATTCATCGTTATGCTCCACATAACGAATTGTAATATTTAATAAGTTAAAATCTTTTTCATCAGATAAGGTTTTTCTTAAATCATCGATATAATCAGCAAATTGATCAATCGGAACGAAGTATTCTTGCAGCACTTCAGTTTTGTTGGGGCTGCTGTAATCCATAAAGGCTGAGTCCGACCGCATCACATTATTCCTCGAAACCAAGTTACCATCAATATTGGCCGTGTAGGTTTTTTGAGTTTCCCAAAACCTTGCTTTACCCCAGTCATTATAACGTGAGAGACCGAGAAAGAATTTAGGCACGGCAATGATCGTTTCCCGTTTGAGAGTATTGTAGTTAGATAGCTGTGTTTGGTCATTTGCTCTATAATAATCCGTTACATACATTTCATCCAAATAGGAGCCAGGTGCCACAGATATCCTTGCAAGATGCATTTTAACATCATCGTTTTGAAGAACTCCTCTTTTAAAGTACGAAGTATATTCATCATAATGGAGTGATTTGGTTTTAATTTTATAAAGTTCGTCATCGGTAAGTTGGAGTGTTACATCGAGTATTACTCCAAACAAACCATACCCGCCAATAACCGAATGGAAGAGCTCCGAATTTTCTTCGCGGCTCACTGTAAGGATTTGGCCTTTTGCGTTAAGCAACCTAAAAGATTCCACGGTTTCTATCAAGGCATGATGACGGATATCGCGTCCATGGACATTAACGCTCAAAGAACCCCCGATGGTGAAAATGTTTTGAGATTGACTGACCTTCAGGGCAAGTCCATATGGGTTAATATATTCCTGGAGAGCAGCCCAGGTTGCTCCGCTTTGGACCGTGATGCGTTTTTCTTTTACATCCAAATCAAGTATTTTATTATAGTGCTTCATATCGAGCAGGATCCCATTTGGATATAATGTTTGACCTCCTTGGCTATGTTGCATTCCGGCAATGGAAATGGGATCATCGTTTTTTTCGGCATCCGAAACGACCATTTTGATTGCTTCTTCACTATCTTCTGCCTTTATCGCTTTCATTTTAACTGGCATCAGACGGCTGATATCTTCTGCAATAGGGTGGTGAAGCTTGAAATTAAAAGCCTGCAGTGATAATCCAAATAATATCGCATATAGGATGATAAAGAAAAATTGTTTCATGATATCTGGCTTTCGACTCCTTGTTTAATATGTTTGACACTCAATTGAAATAATCCAAATGTATGAACTTATAGATCAATGGAGTTACCCTGACCATTCAGTGTGTTTGAAAATGAATCTTTTTGATTTATGTATCAGTTCTTAGTTTTTCAGCCCATCAATGATTGTCTTGGTTAGCGGTATGGATAGCGATTCCTAGCTTTGTACTGAGTTATTTAAACCCCAATGATAGATGATCCCCATCAGGCTATGGATGATAACTTGTGAAATTTCGTTAACTGGATGGTCAGCGCTAATGTCATTTTGTTCTTTCGTCTCTTCAACCAATGAACGAATATTTTGGAAGAGTGAGCGATTTTAATTTAAAAGGAAAATACGTTCTTTTGAATCCGAAGCGGAACTTTAAATCACTTTCATTAAATCTTTGCCATTTCTTCTTCCAGAAAACGCATCAATTTGCGTATGAAAATAAACAATTCTCGGTAGCGCCCATATCGACTGGGGACGAACGGAAGACTTCGCGGTAGTAATCATCGACTTCTATGAATCTCACTAAAAAATATCCGATTTCGCTGAAAAGTGTTGGTAAAAGGCACCTTTTGATGTGCCGCTTTTTTTTACGAGTCTTTTCTCCCAAAGCTATTTCTTTCTGGGTTCAATCATAATAACCTCCACATGATAATTGAAAGAATATTCCTGCGTGGTTTAATATCAGACTACAGTCTAGTTAAATGATTGGTGGTCTATTTAATCTAACGTAGATCATCAATAATCACAACGCTTTCTTAATTTCATTTCGCATATTTAGAAAGCGCTTACAAAAATATTGTTGGTTTCATTATTTGTAAAACGGAGGGAAGTGGTATCAGGATAAAATGATGGTTCTAGGAATTCGGGAAGCAGGAATAGAGATGTGAGGTAACAGGTTGTTTTTTGGGAGATAGTAGCATGATAAGGGAGGAAAAAATCATGAATCATTCCAGTGGTGAAATAGAGAAAAGAGCGATCAGTAAAACGATGAAACGCATTCTTCCATTTATCTTGCTCCTATACCTCATTGCTTACTTGGACAGGGTCAATTTAGGCTATGCTGCTTTACAAATGAATGCAGAATTAGCCTTATCCGCTGAAGTTTTTGGATTGCTTTCTGGCATTTTTTTTATAGGTTATTTCTTCATTGAAGTTCCAAGCAACATGATCATGCATAAAGTGGGAGCTCGGATATGTGAAAAAAGGAGAAAAGAGCCCACTTAACATGATTGATGAATCACTGTTTTTACCTCAGAAAAAGCGTAACGGTTTTTCATAAAATAGGGGATTACTTCTATGTGCTGTTCCCGGTATTGGCCCCACCTACGCCAGATACTATGACGGCCATTTTGACCCTCATAAAATTAGAGGAATACAGCTATTAGACCTTCGGAATTTGTCAAGACAACAGGAAATCGTAACGAATTTGTATGTGGAAGCTAAACTTCAGTTTCACACCATTTTAGATCAAGTGTTTCCTGAATACCGGAAGGTTTTTGGGGTTCTATATTCAAGGGTTTCTTTATTGATATTAAAGGAATCCACTTCAGAGGCGGTATTAACAGCTGGAGAAAGTCAAATAGCAGAGAGTGTTATAGAGTTTATGCTTCTTAAGTAATGAAAATAGGATAAAAATTCAGTTATTATTAACAGAAAATTCTTAATTTTAACAAAAATAAGTGTATAATATTATAAAACAGTTATCTAGTTTGTGGGTTACTATTTCTTAATAAGGAGGCGATACTCTTAAACATGTATGGAAATTTAAAATATTAGTAGGGTGCAGAAAAGAAGAAATTTAATAGTCTAGAAAGGAATCAGCTATCGTAGCCACTGGGAATGCGGGCGTTAATTAATATATATTTTAATTATATACAACACGAAATGACTCGCTAAAGGGCTGAACAAATCCTGTTGAAAGCAATTTAATTTTATAACGTTGAACAAACTACACCGTTAAAAATATTCTTTATAAAATTTGATAAGCCCCCAGCAAGTAACGCTACATAAAGTTGACCTTCCGAAACTAGTTCTGTAATAGGAGCGAATCCCAATAAAATAAACATTGAACGACTTGGTGGGATATGTACAAAAAAATCACTATATATACATACTGGAGGTTTTAGGATGAAAAGGAAAGAAGTATTATCCGGCCTGATGGCTGTGAGTTTACTAACAGTAATTCCGTGGAGTTATGGACATGCTGAGAAACCTCAATGGACAAATGTGAATACATATGAGGAACAGGACGGAAGCAAGTTTAATAGTGAAAACTATGACTTTGTGAAATTCTCACAAATTGGTTCCAAATTAAAAGAGATTGAAAAACTTTCAAACCGTGTGAAAGTTGAAGTCCGTGGAACATCAGCTGATGGAAACCCACTCTACGTTGTCACGATTGCTGACCCAACAACGCAAGGGAAGTTTGGAAAAGTGAAGGCACTTAGAAAGCAAATGTTTAAGAATCCAGGTAAAGCTCAAGAATGGGTTGCCAATAATCCTGACTTTAAAGTTCCAATCATGATTAATGGTTCTATTCATGGGACTGAATTTGTCGGAAGTGATGCAATCCTTCAATTAATTGAACGTTTTGCTACCCAAAATGATGCAACAACCAAAGACGTTTTAGAGAATAATATTCTTATTTTCAATGTCGTACAAAACCCTGATGGACGTATTGATGCCACCCGCTTTAATGGCGAAGGAATTGACATAAATCGTGACTTTATCACTCAATCGCAGCCAGAAACAAAAGAGATGGTTAAGCTCATTAAAGAATGGAACCCGATGGTGTTCCTTGATACTCATGGTTATGTGAAGAATTATCAGCCAAATCTGCAGGGGTTAATTGAGCCTTGTACGCCACCGCATAATCCTAATTACGAGTATGACTTATACGGAAAATGGGCCAATAAACAGGCAGAAGCGATGGAAGCGGAAATAATGAAGGATCATGAGAACTATTCAGGATCCTTGTATCAAAACATGAAAGGTACATATATTCCGCTGCGCGATGACTCCTCTGGCTGGGATGATTACCCACCAATTTTCACACCAATGTATGCGATGTATCATGGTGCTTACGGTCATACATTAGAAGCTCCAACAAATGATTGGGATGGCGTACGATGGATGTATAATTCGATTATGGGGGCACTGAAATTTGCAACAGCTAACAAGCAATCCATGATTACTGATCAAATTGAAGTTTTTAAGAGAGGAATTAACTTTGACCATCCTTTTCATCAGGAAGGGTTATTTCCAAAAGCCTACATACTTCCACTAGACCCGAAGGATCCGACTATTACGAATAAGGCTGTAAATCATTTGATCAATAATGATATTGAAGTTGTTCAAGCCGTGAATGCATTTGAAGCGGATGGAGTGTCATATCCAAAAGGAACGTATCTCGTTGAGATGGATCAGGCGAAGGCAGGATTAGCAAACACAATGCTCTGGGATGGGGAAGACATCACGAACGATACCCCAGCAATGTACGACATTTCCGCATGGAGTTTACCGGAGCTTTGGGGATTCGAGGCAGTAGCCACACAAAATCCTATTAAAGTCAATGCAAAGAAAGTAAACCAGATTACAGCTCAAGGAACGGTTTCAGGAAAAGGACCGTTTCTGATTCCGAACAGCTCTGTCCAATCGGTAAATTTAGTAAATTCATTGCTTAAGCAAGGAATACCTATAGTACGTGATGCACAAGGTAACTTCTTTGCAAAAGCAGTAGCTAATCAGGTATCAGCAGCGGTGAAAGAATCTGGGTTACAGATTGGAACTGCTGAGGCACCAGCAGATGCAGTGGCTATTTCGTCTTTAAAAGTGGCTATATTAAATGATGGAGGTATAGGTAAACAGAAATCACACGCAGGAACAAAGTTGGCTTTGAAAAGACTAGGTTTTGATGTGACAGAAGTTACGCCAGTGGAAGTGGCTAAAAATACCCTTAATGGTTTTGATGTTTTTGTCTATAGTGGAACGGAAAGTCTCATTTCTACCAACTTATCCGAAGCTAATAAAGAATTTGGATTACAGAACCCCGGTCAACTTAATACGTTTAAAGACAATGTAACAAGCTTCTTAAATGAAGGTGGCAAGTATATAGCTGTAGGTGCTGGTGCTTCTAGAGCAACTAAGACACTCGGTCTTACAGACGACATCATTAATGTAGGAGATTCCAACAGTAATGGTATCGTAAAAGTTGATTATGAGGGAACGGGTTTAACAGCAGGATATGGAGAGGATGATATCGGCTTTGTCTATCGTCCAACATGGTTCACGGGTACGAATAATGATGAAGTCGTCGCGACCCTTGCAGATTCAGATAATTTCTTCGTAGCTGGTCACTGGAAAAATAACATAACCGCCAAGGGCCAAGCCATAATCGTAAAAGAACAGAATAAAGATGTAACTCTTATTGGTTTAGAAGCAGGATTCCGCGACCACCCGGATTACTTGTTCCGTCTTCTATCAAATGCAATTTTCGAAAAATAGTAAAAATAGTCAAAGCTGGATTCAGCACTGAATCCGGCTTTGGCTATTTGAGAAATGCTAAACGCTTGCTCTGAACTCATAACTTATAAATCATCTGTCGAAAAAACAGCTGAAGGACGATTCTTATCAATAAGTAGTTTTTTAGTCGATTAAAAATGGTGACTACTCTTATAATTCACAAGCTGGATATGTAATAACTAACCAGGAATCATTACAGATGAAGTTAAATAATTGGATTAGCGAACAAAATAATTAACTTGCAAAGGGGACTGTGTCTCCTTTTTTGTTTGAAACAACGTATCGGCCCTAGGAGGTTTGGTGAGTACACCTAGATAATTTTAAAGGAGGGGTGATGGTAAACAATTTATTTCCGCGTAAACATGGTGGATTATGGGCTTATTTAGAGAAAAAAGCATATAAAGAAGCTGCGAAATTGCTTATTAAGATTGGTATTGGAGGAAATGTTATTTACAATATGTATATAACTATATTAGTTTAGCAATAAATCTATTGTTCTTCTTTTTCCCAAACTTCTTCAGACTTGTCCCTGTTTTGAGCTTTATAATAAATGCTATCACCGTTAACACTTTTAGCATTCCTTAAACCAACAGCTAATTTATAAAAGGAAGTTTCGTCTGAGTCATAATTATAAACAAACCGGTAATCTCGTTTTACCTTGGGTAACAGCCTACTCATGTAAAGAAGTCTAATCGACTCCAGTCCGGCAATGCGTATCTTAAAGCCGTTTTAGGTCGATATGGATCCTCTATAGCATCCATCCTCTATAGAATTCAGTAAATTGTTGTCTAGTCATTGACATTGCCAAATGACGTATATCCAAAGGAATTAAATCAGGATGAAGATATACGTCAGTTATAGGATGTTTATTTATTCTTCAAATTTGAATAAAAAGGCAAGGAAGGTTTACGGTGGATACAAGAAAATACAAAAAGGACCTGGAACATATGTTACATGAATTGAGCACGTGCTTTAGAGAAAGAGGTTCAACTTATCTTTGCGTAAAATACTTATTTTACGAATAAATGGACATGAGAATGAATGTTTGGTATAATCTTCATATAATAATTTAGGGAGCGTGTCTTATGTATACAGAAATGTTTCAAACCATTCAAGATACCCTCATAAAAAAAATAGATCCCGTTTTCATTATTATCTTTGGTTCTTATGCCAAAAACTCTACACATAAAGACAGTGATATCGATATTGCTTTCTACAGTGA
>NZ_JBNNIU010000010.1:14059-158675 GCF_050269675.1 Peribacillus sp. NPDC076916 | reverse complement strand
CCCTGCAGCTGAGCGATGACAGGTTTTGGAGAGCGTTCAGGAGCAGCCACGTTTTCGGCTAAATGGGAAAGCTTTTCTTGATGGGTCGCCATAAATTCTGGGATGCTTCCTCCTGCACTGAAGCATACATCTCCTGCTCCTTTGAGGATAATGACACGCACTTCATCATCTTGATTCAAACCATCAAAAATCTCTGTCAGCTGTTCTCTGCCTAGCATACTGATATAATTCATTTTCTCTGGACGATCGAACACGATTGTTGCCGTTTGTTTTTCTGCATTTTTCTCTACCCGAATATGGTCATACGTTTGCTCTGCTATAGTCATTTGTTATTTCCCCTTTTCTATTTTTAAATTTTTATTGGCTGATAGCTTCACTTTCATTGTGCGGTGCATCAATATCACCCTCGCGCAATTTACGGCGAAGAATTTTCCCTACAGGACTTTTTGGAATCTCTTTTACAAACGTATACTTACGAGGCCTTTTGAAATTTGATAAACTGGGTAGATTCTTGCAAAATTCATCCAGTTCTTGCTCTGTAACAGAATCGTCTTTAGCAACAATATAAGCGGTAACAATCTGTCCCCAGCGCTCATCAAGCTCCCCAATTACGGTAGCTTCCCTAACTTTTGGATGTTGAGTCAGACAATCCTCGACTTCTAATGGATGAATGTTTTCTCCCCCAGAGATAATCATATCGTCTACCCGGCCAACAACGAATAAGTCACCGTCTTTATCAATAAAGCCAATATCTCCTGTAAAATACCAGCCATCTCGAATAGTTTTATCCGTCGCCTCCGGGCGATTCCAATACCCTTTAAAGGCTTCAATGGACTTCAGATTCGCAATAATTTCACCGACTTCTTCTCTCCCAACAATATCATCAGGAGTAGAATGACCGTCTGGATCTGCTTTTACCAGGCGAATATTTTGATGAATCCCCGGTTTACCTGCACTGCCTGGCTTTTTATGTACATCAGGGCAGATGGTAAACGTATATACCTCCGTACTGCCGTAATGATTTACAAACAGTTTTGGTTTAATTAACTCCACACATTGATTTACTAATGTAGTGGTCATTGCGGCACCAGCATACCCGATTTTTTCAAGCTTGGCAAGGTTATACCTGCCAAAATCTGGGTATGATAACATATCATGAAAAAGCGTCGGTACTAAATAAAGGGATGAAATTTTTTCTCTTTCTACAATTTCGAGTGCCTCACCAGCATCAAAGTCTAAGTTTGATAAAAGAGCAAACTTTCCATTTAAAAAAGTCATAGAGAGCAACGAACGAACACCCATTGTATGATAAAGCGGCATTACTCCTAATGTACTTTCCCACAATTGGTACTGGTTTTGGACGATATGTGCCATAGCCGAGGCATATTCATTCCTATGCGTTCGTGGTACTCCCTTTGGACGTCCTGTTGTACCGGATGTGTATAGCATTATCGATATATCATTCTCATCTAGAATTGGCCTTTGATAGCTTCCTGGGCTTCTGTCTAATAGTTCCGGATAAGAAATATCCACGCCATTATCATTTTCAACACCAATCAAGATTGGTCTTTCGAGAAAGTTCGCACCTGACACAGCACTTTGACTGGTTGATTCAAAGATGATGGCCTTCGCTTCAGAATCGTTTACACAATACTCGACCTCTTTGGCGGATAAGCGGTGGTTTATTGGAGTATAGATTGCACCAATCTGTTGTATTGCCCAGTAAACCATAACATTTTCCTGTCTGTTCTTTAGGATGACAACAACACGGTCCTGTTTTTGAATGCCTAAACGCTGCAGAGAGGCAGCAACTTTTTCTACTTCCTTTTGTAATTGGGCATAAGTATAAGATTTCAGGCCTTGAACGAGAGCGATTTGATTTGGATAGCGTTCAACCGCAAAATCCAATAATGTACCTAAATTCATAAAAATATCTCTCCTTTCTCCCCTTGATGGTTCATTACTTATTTAATTGGTAACTTCAGCCTTTTTTAATTCTTTCCCAAATTTTTTGAAGAAGTCTTTAATAACCAGTTTAGATACGCCTCCTAGCATTCGTTGACCGACCATCGCAACTTTTCCTCCCACTTCTGCTTCAAAGCTGTAAGAGAGAACAGTGTTGTTTTCATCTACTGATTCAAGAGTAATATCTGCGACAGCTTCTATGCTTCCAGGCCCTCCCTCACCTTTAACGATCATTTGATAAGATATCGGTTTATTAATATTCGCTAATTCAATTGTTGTAGAGTAATCACCTTTTACTGATGCAACACCCATTGATATATCAGCTTCATATTTATTTTCTTCAACTAACTCCAATTTTTCGCACCCCATGATGCATCTCTTGAGCACCTCTGAATCTAATAACACATCCCAAGACTGTTCAATTCCTGCTGGCAAATTCAAACTCCCTTTACCTTCCATCATAAACTCCTCCTATCCTATCTTTAACAACGTTTTCAAGAAAGCGATTTCAAATAATGATAAATAATAAATGAAAAAAAAGTATTGCATTAATAAAATGGATTGTTTTAATTGTGATTTCACCTTCCATTACTAGCATAATAATCTATAAACTTACTTTCCATTTTCAAAATCTAGTATAAATCACTTAAAATATTTCTTATTATTTTGAAGATTCAATGATTACCTTCTAAAATTTCGCACAGGCTTTTAACTTTTTCAGCTTAATATAAACCTTGGAGAATACCATTTTCGCCAAAGTTTTTACTATGCCAACATGTTCCCATAACATTGTATAAATGGAAAGACGCTTAGTGTAACAATTTCACCCTAATGTCATTTTCTATTTCTCCATGCTTCCATTACATCCTCCTCTTTTAAAAAAACTAAATAAGAGTCCAAAGGGGAGCTTCATAAATCCCAAGCCCTTTATATTGCTATGCAATCTTTTCTCCATCTTTTTTTGAATCCATTTTAGTTTTGCTGTAGTCCTCTCGATCAAGTAATAATGAAACGACAAATCCTACTAATAGAGCCCAGAAAGCTGCACCGACAGTAAATACTGTTACATTAGAAATGGCTATAAGAAATGCTACCATGGCTCCATTTTTAAATTTCCCGTTGAAAGCCCCGGCAAATGTACTTATAAACACGTTAAAAATAGCAAGACCACCGAGCACTGAAAGCAATTGACCAGGAACCACCGTCGAAACTGCAATAACCATCCCGGCTACTAAACCAAAACATATCCAAAGTAATCCATCAAAAGTTGCGGCTACATATCTCAATTTTTTATCCTCACCTGCTGCATCGCTAGAAACCATAGCAGTACTTGGTCCAGCTATAACAGTTGGGTGTCCTCCAAAAAGAGAGTTAACGATTGTACCAATACCTGGAAGAGTAAACATTGCATTGATAGGAGGTTTATATCCTGTAGCAAATAGCACCCCGACAGCCTGCATATTCTGAACACCAATTATCAGTATAATTAAGGGCAACGTTAGTTCTAATGTTGCTTGAATACTAAAATGAGGTACTACAAATATAGGTTGAGCAAATGAAGGTTGTATCGACCCCCAGTTCGTTTGCCCAAGGGCTGTAGCGATTATCGCTCCTATTATTATTGCTCCTAGAATAGGCGGGAATTTTCTTGAGAATTTTTTCATCGCCATCAAGAGGAAGAAGACTGCAAAAGAACTCCCTGCAACTGCTGGTGCCTCTACCACAGCCTGTATTGCTTTGATACCAAAAGATAGAAGGACACCAGCAATCATTCCTAGCATAACCGGAAGAGGAATTAATTCTATTACCTTCTTGATTACCCCTGACAATCCAAGAATTATAACTACTATTCCAGCAACAATAGATGCACCAATTGCCTCATTAAAGGGTATATGCTTTAAGGCATTACCTATTAATATTGCACCAGGTATGCTATAGGCCACCACAATAGGTATACGATAGCGAAGTGACATGATAATCGTAAATATACCTCCCGCCGTATAAATAATAAACAACCAAGAAATTGCCTGCTCAACAGAAAGATTCCCTTCTTTAGCTGAATTCATTACAATTAAACCTGGCCCCATAATGCTAAACAATGCAGCAACCAAACCAGTTCCAAGAGCAGCGGGGGTTAAATTACTAAAAAAATCCATAATGTTTTCCCTAACGTCTGTACCTCTTTCGATACTCATTTTGGAAACCTCCTTTTTTATCATTTCATTGGACAGAAAAAGATTCTGTCTCTGGCCCCAGACCAGCTCCTAGGACGGAATCTAAAACGGAAGACTATTACTTTTGGTCATTAGCTAACGAGATAGTGGCCAGAGATATACGTTTTCCTTTTATCGTCCACGTTGTCATCCCTCCTATTTTATGAATCAAATCCCCCCAAAAAAGAAAGCGTTCACAAAAAAGATAAGGAAAATCTTATAAAGATATTTGAATTAGAGTTAATCCTCCCTAATAACAGAATAATCAATTAATATATATCAGTCTTTTAAAATCTTACTTTTCTTATTTTAAAAAAAATCTGTCAAACAATATATGTTTATTTAGCTTCTTCTTTAAGATCAAAAGGGGGAACAAGTAATCTGGATGACTTTTAATTACTCTTTGATATAGATCAACGAACATGCCTGTCATTTGAATGAGGGATTATGTTCAATAAAGTGGAAGCCGTCTTAATAAATTCAGCCATAAATATTGTTCAATTTAAAAAGGATTGCCAGTGGCAACCCATTTTTCTCAATATTAGTATTCTCACTCATATTAGCTTGAAAATAATGGAGGAAATGTTTCAGTCCTTTTGACTTATTTAAACAGAAGCTTCTTTTTTAACATTTAGTAATTTAAAGAATTCTTTCATAAAACCTGGGAGATCTGGCCAAGCATGCCCTGACACGATATTTCCATCAACATGAAGCATTTCTTCCACGTATGTAGCTCCTGCAGCTTCTATTTCGGGTCTACATGCCGTATAAGCTGTCATCTCCCTGCCCTTTATATATTCTCTTATCGTTGTTAATACCAGTTGTCCGTGACAGATAACTCCAAGTGGTTTATTTTCTTTTAAAAAATGGGCGGTTATATCTTGTACTTTTTTATTCATACGAATATATTCAGGAGCACGGCCCCCAGGAATAATAAGTGCGTCATAATCAGTAGGTTCAATCTCATCAACCGAGGCATGAGATTCAATTTTATATCCCCATTTCTCTGTAAACGTTTCCATTTCAGGTAAAAAATCATGAACAACTGTCTGGAGACTTTTTTTCACAGGTGAGGCAATTGTGCAATTAATATTTTCTTCGATACATCTATAATATGGATAAAATACTTCCAATGCCTCTACAGCGTCACCAGTTATAATAAGAACGTTTTTACTCATTTTTCATCACATTCCTTTTCTGAAATTTTTTTAAAATTCATAAGCATCCTTAAAATTATATTTTCGTTAATGTACTTTCATCAGCGGAAGGCAAATTATATCGAGCCTCTAATAAACCGCGACAATAATGAGCATTAAACTCCATATTCATTCGTGATCCTTTGGCACCTCGCAGATAATCTGCAAATCCTTCTTCAGTTATCTCTTTATCTTCAGGAGTTGTTATGGCTAGTAGATTTAAGTGATTCGACGTTTTTTTCATTTCTAGGTATTTTTCTCTAAGTAACTTCCCTTCTACAGATAAAGGCAGTTCATATAGCTCTTGGAGAGATAAACTGATGATTTCTTTCTTTGACATGCCATTTTGAAGTAAATATCTTATAAGTTTCTCTTGCCTTGCATAGAAAGCTTTTATCTGGAAAGTCTTACGTAATTCATCAAGATCTCCATCAGATAAACTACTAAAGGATTCGCTAAAGGATTTACCTGAAGTTGCTCCTTGGTTGATTTCATCCGAAGCACAGTGATCTAATAAAGTTACTTTAACTTCATTTACCCAGTCTAATTCAGTCACATACTTCAGTATATCTTCGGCCATGATATATGCGAAGTTAGGTGAACACCAGTAAGTTGGTAATCGAAAAACTACTTCGACATCGTTTTCTTTTATTACCGTGTGATCGATAAATCCTAATTCAGTTAAAGGCTGATCCAATTCTGGATCATAAACTTTATCAAGCATGCTATAAACCTGTTTTTCTTTGTTCATAAAGTTCGATGCACCTCTCTTTTTCAATGATCGAGACAAAACTTTAACATGACTCAACTGGTCTATTGATTGAGATTAAACCATTATATGTGAAGCTAATTCGCATTTTTGCAACTTAGCTTTTTGAGCCTCGATATCAATATTATAGAGTCTGGCTGCATTACCGCCTAAAATTTTCTTTTTTACATTCAAATCAAATGTTACGCCTGTTTCCTGTTGGATATCTTCAGGAAGCTCAAAATCTACGAATTTTTCGATAAGCCATTTTGGTTCCCATATTCCATAATCACTCCCGAAAAGGATGCGATCCTCATCCAGCCAGTACAATAACTCACTTATGATTTCTGCAAAATATCGAGGACGTTGATGGATAAGTGATATGGCTACAGCTAATCCCCCGTATACATTTTTCTCTTGTGTTGCAATCCAACAAAAATCTTCCAGTCTAGGCAACCCAACATGCTCTACGATAAAATTCAGTTCTGGAAAAGTACTTGCAGCATCATCAACGTCCGCTACATCAAAAGCGTCGCGATTAAGCGGTGTGACCGTTGGACCTTTATGGATATGAATATTTTTTATTCCCAGATCAAGGCATTTTTGCAGATAACGCTGAGACCACGGATCAGACAGCTTATACCCTTTAGAATCGCCATACCAATCAGCTGTATAAAGTTTTATACCTTGCCAACCGTATTTCAATTTCATCGCTTCTAGATTTTCTAACCCGCGCTCACCATGTCGAGGATCAAGCGTCCCATTACATATAAAACGATTTGGATATTTTTTTGAAAGGGCATCATTCACATCAAAATCTCCAAACCCGTTTTTGTAAAACTCCTTAAGATATACCGGTTGAAAAATAGCCATATCAGCATATCCTTTTACAATGACATCCTGTACCAACGTTTCAGAGCCATATTTCTCAAATTTTTCCCTTGGCCAAAAATATTCTTCAGGACTCAAGTTCTTATGATAATCATAGAAACAACTAATAAACTGTTCACCATGTATGTTTAGCTGGTTTTCCTTGCTTCCATCCCAAATTGCCACATGAGAATCAATAACAAAAATTTCTTCCCCGCTTTTCGTTTTATACAACATTATCACCCCTTCAAGTTTCGCCTTTCTCTTTACTTCATTGCAAATACTGTGCCAAAACTTCCTTCTTTACTATCAAAAATTATTAAATACAAGCAAGAGTGCCTCTATTCCGATATTTATCAGGCTCTAAATAATTGGAAATTTGGAATGATAACTATAGATTTAAATAAAAATATTGAAAATTCTGTATTTTTATTCTAATGACATATGATGCATAAAGCGACACTGTATCTAAAAGTGACGATCGTAATTAAGCAAAGTGCGACACACCTAACTTATAAGTTTGATTAAATATAGAATAGTAGATTATATTTTGAGAGTGGGACAGCATAGAGGAGATTAACGATATTGATAATTTAGATAATTGGTATATAATATGTGTAACTATATTTCCAACGTGATAGAGAACTTTTTATTATCAATCACTTAAAAGTATTGTAAGCGTTTACTGAAAGGTCAGGGTGATTTCAGAAACATGGCACGTACTTACATTAAAAGGAAGGTACCGGTATGAAGAACCCATATATTTCGTTGGATATTTCCTCTTCACCGAAGACTGAAAAAGATAGAATCGAAAGAGCCTGGGAGAATTTTATATCCGGCCAAAATTTAGGATCTGAAGTGAGATCCTTAACTTATCAATCTTGGGAGCGCTCTATTCGTCATGGAGTACACCCCACCAAAGGGAGAGCCCCACTGGTTCTGTCACAAGATGAAATACAAGAATATCAAACAACCCACACGTTCTTTTCTATTTCAGAATCCCTTCTACCAAAACTTAAAGAATCAGCAATAGATTCAGGTCACTTAATTGTGATTTGTAATCATAAAGGAGAATTATTATATCTAGATGGAAATGCCTCTCTCAAAAAGAAAGCCGAAAATATGAATTTTACAGCAGGGACTTCATGGTCAGAGAGCTATGTAGGGACAAATGCTATGGGCACTTCTTTGGCTACAGGAGTCCCTATGCAAGTCTTCGCGGGAGAACATTTTTGCCAACCTGTTCATAATTGGGTATGCTCAGCCTCGCCGATTAAAGATCCTGCAACACAAAAGGTTCTTGGAGCGGTCAACTTAACGGGTATTTGGGACGTGGTACATCCCCTCTCTCTATCCGCTGTTGTTTCTATCACTCAAACAATCGAAGAAAAGCTCCAAAGCCAGCTCAAATTTGAGCACTTTTTGCTACTTGAACATTATATTGAAACAACTCGTAAAAACCCCAGTAAAATAGTGGCTGTGCTCGATCGTGGACATCAAGTCATTAAAGCCTCCACCCAATGGTATGACAAAGGTTGGATTGATAACAATAACCGATTAATAAAATCGTTATCAGATTGCAGTGGCACAGAAGTCATGAAAGACGGCTGGATTTTTGAGTCAGTCCCTTTCTATCATCAAGGATTCCCTATTGGTTATATGATACATGCGATTTCAAAAGTCAAACCTTTAAATAAAACGAGATTTAGTACAAAGTACTCCTTCATAAATATGATTGGGAAATCTCCGGAATTCCAATCTGTTATCGATGAGGCGCATACAATGGCCAATCTGGATTTACCCGTTTTAATTGAGGGAGAGAGTGGTACTGGAAAAGAGTTATTCGCTCAATCCATACACGCTTATAGTCATCGATCTGAAGCTGCTTTTGTAGCTGTTAATTGCGGGGCAATTCCAAAAGAACTCGCAGCTAGCGAATTATTCGGTTATGAGGAAGGCACTTTTACAGGAAGTATAAAAGGTGGCCGTGCCGGAAAATTCCAACAGGCTGAAGGAGGAACAATTTTTTTAGATGAAGTTGGCGAGATGCCACTAGATATACAGACCATGTTTTTGCGCGTGCTTGAAGAAGGAGAAATTGTGCGAATGGGTGGAAGAGAACCGATAAAATTAAATGTACGGGTAATTGCTGCAACAAATTGTAATTTAAAAAAAGCCTGCGAGGAAGGCACTTTTCGTACAGACCTTTACTACAGGCTTAATATCCTTTCCTTGCAAGTCCCCCCACTGCGTGAAAGAACAGGGGATGTCCCCCTATTATTAAATCATTTTTTGACAAAAACCTGTGAAGAAATTAGGAGACCACCACTTAAAATAGGCGACCAAGACATGTTTGTCTTAGAGCAGTATAAATGGCCTGGGAATGTACGTGAATTAAGGAATTTTGCCTACAAAGTGGCCATAAAGGCAAATGGAAATGTAATCACAAACAGTGATTTCCCAAAAGAAATCGGACTATCTAAAAGGATAATAAATTATTCAGCGACAGAAAATACACATCAAAAATTGAATAAAAAAGAACAGCCATTAATACTTACTAATCCTTCCTCATCCCAAGAAGAATCAGTGAATTATCCAACCTCTTTAAAACAGCAAGAATTGCATATGATTCTTATGGTACTTAATGAGGCAAATGGAAATGTTACAGCGGCTGCAAAAAAACTTGGCATTCATAGAAGCACAATTTATAGAAAGCTCGGGCGGAATACTAAAAATGAAGGTTTATCTAATAACAATGGATAATGAAAAACCAGGATGTCCTTTCTTGATTTCACTATGTTTATTGGGAAAATTATAAGTTCTGCCGTTTTTAATTCCTTATTTCACAAAGGATCTGATAATTAAAAATCATCAGTATAGTTAACACTGCAACTGTTACGATATTCCCTGATTCCATTATTGGACAGTTAGCCGATATCACCATTAAATTGCCTGGATCCCCAAAAGACCAATCAGAGGGCGATTATAAAACCATCCAACCAATGGGCTCACTATTTGAGCAGACCCTTTTACTTTTTTATGATGCCGTCATCTTGAGATTCATGAAAAAAAAGGGATTAGATACCAATAAGATGTATGGCAGACATGCCAACCTTGAATAAAACATAGTTCTAAGAATGTAATAACCAAAAGACCGCAGACATACTAAAGAATTTTGCGGTCTATTGGTTAGTCTTTAAAACATTATTTTGTTATTATTAACAATTGTTCTAAAATTTTTTAAAAAGGAATGATAGCATGATTTCATTAAAAGGAAAAACTGCTTTAATTACTGGGGCAGGCAGAGGAATCGGGCGTGCTACTGCGATTGCTTTAGCAAAAGAAGGAGTTCATTTAGGATTGATTGGATTAACGATGTCAAATCTTGAAAAGGTAACCGCGGAACTAGAGCAATATGATGTGAACGTTTCAGCAGCAACAGCAGATGTAGCCGATCTTGAAGCAGTTCATCGAGCTGTCGAACACATCAAATCAGACCTAGGTTCTATTGATATTTTAATCAACAATGCAGGTATAGCTAAATTTGGCGGTTTTCTTGATTTAACTCCTGAAGAATGGGAAAACATCATCCGAGTAAACTTGATGGGTGTATATAATGTAACAAGAGCCGTTTTACCTGATATGATTGAAAGAAAATCAGGAGATATTGTGAATATCTCCTCAACTGCGGGCCAAAAAGGAGCACCTGTTACAAGTGCTTACAGTGCTTCTAAATTTGCAGTTTTAGGACTAACGGAATCACTCATGCTAGAGGTAAGAAAGCATAATATCCGTGTAACGGCTTTAACACCAAGTACAGTTGCAACAGATTTGGCCATTGAAACCAATCTTATTAGTGGAAATCCTGAAAATGTTATGCAACCAGAGGATTTAGCAGAGCTGCTTGTAGCCGGGTTAAAGCTTCATCCAAGAGTCCTAGTAAAAACTTCAGGATTATGGTCAACTAATCCATAATTTGAGAAGCGATCGACTCTTCTTGTCTATATTGGTTAAGAAGTGGGAACCTAGTTGTAAAGTGTACCCTTTGTAAAGGACATTTTAAAAAAAGTGATTACGCAGCCTAAAGAAGATGATCTCTGTATTGTGGAGTGACCCCAATCAAATAGACAGAAATAAAAAAGACCAATTAAGCAACCTGAGTTCTATATTGATATGGACTCAGGTTGTTTAATTTTTTCTGGAAGCTATGATGGTTATAGAATCGAATATATATACTTACAGCACCTCGAACTTCTAGAGGTACCGAAAGAGTTCTTTTAGAAATACTCCGATTTTAAATGACTTATGAAATTCTCCATACAAGCGTTATCCCAGCAGTTTCCCTTTCTTGACATACTGGATTGCATTTTATATTTTTTCAAATAGGTTATTGTATTAGTGGGAGGTGTAGTAGAGTTCCTTAAACATTCCGTTTTTTTTTTCTATTGTTATCTATTACAAGTTTTAAGTCGTTTCTCCAGCTGACTTGATAAGAAATGATTTCATTGTTATAGAGTTCTTTTATGACGGATAGGAAAAGTCTCTGTCTATTAAAAATCAAACATGTAATGTCAGTTACCCATTTCTCATTAATGGTCTGAGTAGTGAAGTCTTGTTTTAACAAATTATCCAATTGAATAACCTTTTCTTTAGATGGATAGGACGGTATTTTTTCTTAGTAATAGAACGAATTCTCGCCTTGCTCATTAAGCGTTGAACACGCTTTAGACTTAGGGAAAACCTTTGGTTAATAAGCTATCATGAATCTTTGGAGCCCCATATCGTCCCTTGCTTTCCAGGTAAATGAGATGAATTTCCTTCGTGAGTTCTTGGTTTTCCTGTTCGCGATTTGATACGACTATTAGAAGGTGCTGATAATGGCTGCTTCTTGGGATTTCTAGTATTTCACACATCTTATGTACGGGATATTGTTTCTTGTGTTCCTCAATAAACTCGGTAAGATCTGTTTCGGTTACTTTTTCGGGAATATGGCCATAGTCTTTTTTAAGATTTCAACTTCTTGCTTTAACCGAAGGTTTTACTTTTGAATGGCGGCTAGTTCCTTTGGAGTCATGGACTAAACCGATTGGAGTAAATTCTTTAATCCATTTATAAATGGTCTTCTGATACGCCATACTGATAAAGATCTACAATAGTCTTCTTGAATTCATTATTATATTTTTTACCTGTATTCTTACGTTCCAAGACGGACACAATCAAAATCATTGTAAGGACTTAACTAAAATGTGTCCATGAAACTATACTAACTCCAACTATTAACTTAATCTGTTATTTTTGATCACAAAAAAACTTGCAAATTCAGACCCTAAAATGGCCCAATTTCTACAAGCTGAACATCCTCCATTATCCTACCAATTATTTAGTATAAACCGGTATAGCCAATATTATCTTATGAGCACGTTTGATCATGTTACCCTGGGCTGGATCAGCTGCCCAAGCTACAGTTTAAGGACAATAAAGGTGCTTAGGATTTTACTTATTTACAGAGAAATCAAACAACAATAAAACAAGGGGAAAACTAAGGGAAAAGCCATATCGCTGATAACAAAGAACTTCTTAGTAAATTTGAACAATCATTTCCTTGGAATCGTTCATTGCTATACCGCTAGTATATTATTTTTAGGTTCTTAATTTAGAGCTCATATTCTTATTGCTCTGCAAATTATAGTCCAATTTTTTGAACTAAATTGTAAGTGAGGGAAAAAGAGGAGCGCCTCAATGGGACGATTTTAGATCCTTTTGAGTCGCTCCCTTTTTTGACGTCACTCTATTCTGTGATGCCGGTGTCCACAATACGAACTTTCATATCAAATTCAACTGGAACGGTTGGGTAGCGGCCTTCCCATGCTTTTTTATCAAAGTTCCGAAAATGGCTCCGGACTTTTTCGCCGATTCCGAGCGGATCAATCTTTAGCTCCTGAAATTTTCTCATCATTTTTTCCGCCCTTTTCGTCATCTCTTTGCTCCATTCCTGCTCCACTTCTTTCATGGTGATCCCTTTCTTCAACACTCTGGAAGAATCTCTAACCTCTCCTATCACCGAGACATGAACCGACACACGCGGGTTGTCTTGGCTGCCGGACACTTTATATTTCACTTTGGACCGAATATTTTCAGTAGCAATGTACTTTTTATTTTTGAAGCTTATTTCATATGTGCCTGTCTTAGTCTTTTCGTAAAAGAGTTTAAATGCATAACTGTCCTTATTGGAAAGCTCTCCTACGTAGAGATCATCCTTAAAAAGAGCGAGACCCTTATATTGAATATGATCGTCTTTTTTCCCGATAATAGGTAGAAAAGGATCTTGTTCGAACCCGTCATATTGATTCAGGAAAGCATGAACAGTTGGCTGAGGAATAATATCCTTCAGATTTCTCTCCATGAAATCGGAAAGATATTCAGCAGATGTCGGCGCATTAGGATACTCAAAAGTTAACAGGTCCTCTACACTGCCGTCGACGACCGCCATGTAAACATCTCTGCCAATATTTGTAGAGCGTCCAAGCGGATCAATAAGCTCGGATACTCCGTGTTTTGCCAGCTCTTTACTAATCAAAAAATTTTGCAAACGTCCCGTGGCGAGCTTTCTTTGGGCCTCCATCTGCTGCTTTTGTAAGATGTCTAGAATGGTATGTCCGCCCGCCGTAAAGAAGGCATTGAGTGGCTTAACATCCATCCCCGCAGGATAAAAAGGAGCGGCGGCTGTTCCCTTCATCCGGTCCCCATCCACATAGTCATAACCAATGGCGGAAACGTGCTGGATATCTTCAAGTATCTTTGTTTCAAGGGAATAATTGAACAGCAAGATGAGTGTAAAAATGCTCCAAAAGAGGTACCTTTTCATGACGTTCGCCTCATTTTACTTTTAATCATTTGATAAAAGAAGAGAAATGGAATGTAGGCATAAATGACGTAAAAACTCACGAAGGTTAAAATTGTATTTAGCTGCTCGATCTGCTCACGGTTTTTCAGGAGAACAGCCACCACAGCTGTTATGATGAGTACTACAATAAGGCTATGTTTTTGCTTCACTGTAAACAGCTGCTTCAGTCCCCTTGTGCCGGCCCAAATAAGCAAACAAACACTATTAAGAACGTTAAACAGCCAAAGGGAAAGCCCCATATACTCAAACCTTTCAAGAAAAGGAAAATCAGCAATTTTCCAAAAAGTTAATGTCGGCCAAATCGACTCAAGTAATTGAGCCTTAGTAAAGTACATAAGGGAAACAACCATTATTACTAAATAACTAAAAGTACTGAACGCCGCTCCATAATGTACCCACTTTTGCGAGCGTGGAGCATTTTTTATAAAAGGATAAAAGAAAAAAAGTGTTTCAAATCCCGTTAAACTATACGTCATCTTTTTAGAGGCGGATAAGAACTCAACTGCGGTATGATCCAAAATAGGCAAAAGATGAGAAAACTGCACGTGCCGTAAAGGGAACTCTAACATTATAAAAAATATAGGAGTCGTTAAGATGAAACTGAGGAAGCAAATCCCAACAACGACTCTAAAGCCTCCGATTACATATACATAAACGAGCGAAGAGAGAATCAGGGCCATATACCACGTTTCCAATTGCGGAAAGATCCAGACTTGAATCAATTCGATATAATTACGGAACACAGAGACGGCCAAAGTCAGCAAATAAACAATCAAAGCCAAACTGAGGAGCCCTCCAAGCCCTTTCCCAAATAGTTCCTTGTGGATAACAGTAATATCATTCGATCCTTTATTTAATATTTTATAAATCATCCACAAGACAATGTGAATCGAGAGACCGGCGATAATAACAGCAATCCAGGCATCATTGCCCACGGCTTGAACAATATACCGTTGAAAGCTGAAAACGCTCAAGCCAAATTGCGCCGCGACGATAAGATAAAAAACAAAGAAAGGAGAGACTTTCCGGCTCTCCGGCGGTAAAGGCAGCATACAGCACCTCCAAATGCAAATTAGTCGTCAATATCCCATTCTTTTTTTTGCGGAGCCTCCTGCTGAAATCTCACACGGTCTTTTGCTCTTATTTGGAGGGGACGTAGTGCTTGCTTACTGAACGGCAGTCGAATAATAGAGTCTTTGAAATCCTCCACGCGCAAAGGATAGAGCGGCTGAAGAAAAGGACGACCGAGAGAAGTCAGTTTTAATAAATGAGACATAAGAAAAGCAAAGCAGACGGCGACTCCAACAAGGCCTAGCAGCTGGGCAAGCAGGATAAATGGAAAGCGAATCAAGCGGATCGCGTTGCTGAGCTGGTAAATAGGCGTAGTGAAAGAAGCAAGCGCGCCTGTGGCCACGACAATAAGAAGTACATTACTTGTCAAACCTGCTTGAACAGCCGCTGTTCCGAGCACAATTCCGCCTACAATCCCAATCGTTTGGCCAATCTTTGTCGGCAGCCGGGCGCCTGCCTCCCGCAAAAGCTCAATCGCCAATTCAAGAAGAATAGCTTCCAAAAAGGGTGGAAACGGAATACTGCCCCTTGATGTAATCAGCAAGCTCAGGACATCCCGGGGGATCATTTCATAATGATAAGTTAAAACGGCTACATAAGTAGATGAGGCTAAAACAGAGAAAATAACCGAAAAGAGCCGGAGAAGCCGGAAAGCGGATGCGACATTCCAAATGGAAAGATAGTCTTCAAATGCCGCGAAATATGTAATTAATGATACGGGACCTGATATCGCTGTGGGCGATCCGTCCGAAAAGATGGCAACTTTCCCTTCAGCTAGTACTGCGGCAAGCCGATCAGGCCTCTCTGTGTCAAGTAACTGTGGGAATGGCGAGTTTTTATTATCGGTGATCATTTGGCTGAGAAACGAACTGTCGGCAACTTCATCGTATTCAATCCCTTGAATCCGCTGGATGACCGTATTCACGTTTTCCGGGTCAGCGATTCCATTCACGTAGACGACCGCGACCCGGGTTTTTGATAACTTTCCGACCATCAGTTCTTTTACCTGCAGCTCGAGAATCGGCAGGCGTTTACGCACAAGATTTAAATTTGTATCGAGTGATTCAACAAAAGCTTCCTTCGGCCCAACCACTGAGTATTCCGTTTCCGGAGTAGCTACTTGCCGCTTTTCGACGGCTAGTGCCGGAACAGGCAGGCAGACAGGCTGCCCTTCTTTCTTGTAAAAAATCAAATTTCCGGTCATTAATTTATCTTGAATATCCGGTATATTGTCCGTAATTGAAAGATCCTCGATTGATAGCTTTTCTTTTATTTCTCCTAAAGTATAAAGCTCACCTTCTTTAACTGCAGGGAGAATATCGTGGTGAATAATCTCTGGTTTAACTAAAGTTTTAAAATAGGCAATGAAAAAGGGAGAGTTTTCATGAAGCCTGAAAGTAAGAAAGTCTGATGACTCTCCGCACGCTGTTAAAAGCTTGGCAAGCTCGCTTTTTTGAAAAGCTGAATCTGTTTTCCGCATTGGAAATTTAACCTCCCTTTGATATTACTCTAGGGAAAAGTAATTCAATAATTTTAATATGGGTATAGCAAACAAAACTTATACACTTCTCAATGTTGAATAACAATAAGGGCGAGTTGCCTAGGTAAACTACATATGAAAGGAAGATATGTATTTTATTTAAAAATCTTAGTAGCATATGATGGCTCAACGACTTCGTCCCATGCTGCCCTTCATCATGCAGCTAAATCAGCCAAAAAGGTTGGACCTGAATGGAAATATCAAAATTAATACCTTTTCCAATCCATGGGGCTGTTTAAAAGCCCCTTTTTTCTTATTTTACAAAAAGGCCCATTAAACTAAGCATTCCTTATTTGTATTAGAAAACTATCAAAAAAGCGGGAAAGCGGGATTACGTTTTTCACATAAATATAACCCAGTGTTATTCAATAATCTGCCCCTTCATGCAAAAAGGACGCTAATCCTTATTCCGAATATGCGCCCTATTACGCTCATTTCGTCTAAAATTCCTAGAATTGAGCGTTTTATTTGCAACAAAAAAAAGCCCTCACAATGAAGGCCTCGAAAAACCTACTCTTATGTAAATCTCCCGGAAATTGTTTCATCGAGCAGATCTTATTGGACGAGCTTTATAAATTTATTTCGCTGTTCTTCAATCACTACGAGCATTTCCTCCCTATCTTACATTATTATAGTAGGTTATCAACTTCCCTTTCTTAATTAAATAGACTGTATCACTGGTCTCAAACCCTCCCCAGTTTTCCAGAAGGTTTTATGCCTTTATATCCCCCAAAGCGTTTCTTTTATCCTTAGATCGGTCAAACATACTGAGATATATTGCTACTAAACTAATAAGAATTATTACTGCTCCCGAGATAATTAAGGATGCATCTAATAATAAAATAAACCCTAATCCTGCTACAGAAGTAATAGTGGAAAGTATTGTCCATGTTGAAAATGTTTCCTTCATGCTTAACCCAAAATATTCTTTAATCATCCAAAATCCTGCATCATTAACATGCGAGCAAATAGAGCTGCCTGCTCCAGTTGCAAGAGTTACTAAGGCTAAGTTTGCATCGTATTGAGCCAACATTGGAATAACTAATCCTGCAGTGGACATAGCTGCAACTGTGGCTGATCCTAAAGATAACCGTAATATCGCAGCAACTAACCAAGCAAGTATGATAGGTGACATCGAAGTTCCTGTAAATAATTCTGCTACATAATCCCCAACACCACCATCAATTAGTACTTGCTTGAAAGCACCTCCACCTCCAAAAATTAATAGCATCATACCAATAGCTGCAACTGATGATGTACAAGAATCCATCACTTCTTTTATTGGAATTTTTCTTGCTATTCCCATTGTATAGAATGCAAGCAATAAAGATATCAACATTGCAGACGAAGGGTTTCCTATAAGACGAACAATTTCTAATAAGGTATTCCCTTCAAATCCAATTGATTTTTGAATCATATCAACAATTGTAGATATAGCCATTAATAAAACGGGGAACATTGCAGTCAATACACTTATACCGAAAGCTGGTGTTTCTTCAAGCTGGAATGTTTTTTGTTCGCCTAAAGAAGCTATATTACCTGTTTTGTTGAATGCATCAGGTACAACTTTTTTAGCCACCTTAGTATATAGGGGGCCTGCTATAATGACGGTTGGTATTGCGACAATAATACCGTAAAGTAAAACTAATCCAATATCTGCACCATATTCACCAGCTATTACTGTTGGCCCTGGATGTGGAGGTAAGAAACTATGAGTTGCTAATAAGGCTGCAGCCATAGGAATACCTAGGTGCAAAATAGAAACTCTTAATTCTTTCGCAATTGAAAATACAATTGGAATTAATAAAACTAACCCTACTTCGAAAAATAGTGCTATACCCACAATAAACGAAGCAACTACAACAGCCCACTGAATTCTTTTTTCTCCAAATTTATTAATTAAGGTCATTGCAATACGCTGGGCCCCCCCTGCATCAGCAATTAACCTACCAAGCATTGCACCAAGTCCAAATATTAAAGCTATATGACCAAGTGTACCTCCTAATCCACCTTCAATTGATGAAACAACATTTTCAAGCGGCATTCCTAGTGCTAAGGATACAATAAAAGATACAATGATTAATGAAACAAATGTATTTAATTTGAATCCAGTAATCAAAATTAGCAACAGGATAATCCCAATCGCTACGATAAGTAATGGCATAATAAACCTCCAAAAAAATAATTAAAATATTTCTTTTTGCTAAACTTACAAAAATACCGAACCTATATTTTAATTAGTAAGTGACTCTAGGATGCTTATGCTATTTTGTTTACTAGTCATAAAGTGTAGTTATTTGAAAAAACGAAATTTAGTAATCGCTTTCATTTGAAGCTATTACTAAATTTAGCGTGCACTACTATTTAATAAAATGGGAGATAAACGATGAAGTTTAAAAAGTAAGGTCTTAAATGTGCTTTAAAGTTGTGCAATTATAGGTTAATTTTGAACTAGTGTTTTTTCTTCACCTAATGCTTTTACTCCCGCATTTAGAACTTCAATAATTCGATCTGTATCATAGATATTTCCGCGCCAGGTTCCTCCACTTACTGATTGAAGCGCAGCCCATAAACGAGTATCATCTGGAAGACCAGGATCCGGTTTGAGGTCTGGATGAAGGTCACGTTCATTCAAGACTTTAGTTGCCTTTTCTAAAGAAAGTCTTTCATTCTCAGTACCAATAAAATTAACGGAACCCACTAACTGATTGCGGTCAACAATGATTTCAATAACGTCTCCGTCACGCAATTTCCCAATTGCTCCCCCAGCCAATGCCTCAGGTCCAATATGTCCAATGCATGCGCCAGTAGAAACACCCGAAAAACGCGCATCTGTAATCAGGGAGACATGTTTGCCAAAAGACAAATGTTTTAATGCCGATGTTAGTTGATATGTTTCCTCCATCCCGGTTCCTGAAGGACCACCGCCCATGACAACCATTATATCTCCTGCTTCAATGCCCCCTGTTTTAATAGCTTTTATAGCTGTCTTTTCTGAAGTGAAGACTTTAGCTTTTCCTGTATGTCGATACACTCCGTCTTCTCCTACTACAGATGAATCAATGGAGGTTGATTTTATTACTGATCCTTCAGGAGCAATATTTCCTTTCGGGAATGTAACAGTAGAAGTTAGACCTTTTTCTTTTGCTTTGACTGGATCCATGATAATATCATCAGGATTAATTCCATCAATTTCCAACAATTGTTTTTTCATCATTGTACGTCTTTCTGATTTTTCCCACCAATCGAGGTTTGCACCAAGGTTTTCTCCAGTAACGGTTAGTACATCTTCATGCAAGACACCTAATTTTCTTAGATGAAGCATAACCTCTGGAACCCCACCTGCTAGGAATACCTTAACGGTTGTGTGACCAACAGGCCCATTTGGTAGTACATCGACTAAGCGAGGAACTTTCTTATTGATTCTAGTCCAATCTTCAACAGTGGGTATCTTACAATTAGCTGCATGAGCAATTGCTGGGATATGAAGTAATAAATTTGTTGAACCTCCGAAAGCTGCGTGAATCACCATAGCATTTTCTATCGCTTTATCCGAAATAATATCTTTGGTATATATCTTTTTCTTCTCCAACTCTAAAGCTGCACGTGCTGATTGCCTAGCCATCTCCATCCATATTGGCTGACCTGAAGGTGCTAGTGCCGAATGAGGTAAGGCCATTCCAATGGCTTCAGCAACTACTTGGGAAGTGCCAGCTGTACCAAGAAATTGACATCCTCCTCCCGGTGTAGCACAAGCACGGCATCCGAGATCAGCAGCTTCTTGTAAAGTAATTTCGTTGTTTGCGTATCTTGCCCCTATTGTTTGAATCTTTCCTGCGTCTTCTCCATTTGTAGGTGGAAGAGTAACACCTCCAGGGACAATGATAGTTGGCAAGTTGTGCATTGACGCAAGAGCTACCATCATTGCTGGAAGACCCTTATCACACGTAGCTACCCCAATAATTGCACGACGCGTAGGCAATGATCGAATTAATCTTCGATAAACTATAGCTGCATCGTTTCGAAAAGGAAGGGAATCAAACATACCGGTAGTTCCTTGAGAACGACCATCACATGGATCACTTACGAATCCTGCAAAAGGAACCCCTCCTTGTCTACTAATCTCTTCAGCTGACGCCTTCATTAATAAACCTATTTCCCAATGGCCAGTATGATAGCCTAATGCAATTGGAGTACCATCATGATTCCTAATTCCACCTTGAGTACCGAGGATTAGAACTTGTTTTCCAAGGAGGTTTGAAGGTGCCCATCCCATTCCAACATTTTGGGATAATCCAAAAAGGTCACCACTTGGTGAATCTAGCAACATTTCTGATGTAAGTGGGAGTGAACCATCTGCCCCTTTTGAATGAGTTTGAACTTTGTAAAAAGATACATCCTCTTCGCCAAATATCGATTGTAATGACATATGTATTCCTCCGTTAATAAGATTTTTTATTTCAAAAAAAGAAATATAATTATGTTGCTCACATAATTAACTGCTAATTTTTGACCTAAATTTATAGCAATTACTATCATGCTTGCCTATTGCTATTTCAATTTTTATCATCTGGAATATTGAATATTTTTAGGACTGTTTATCTTTGAATACTCACTATAAAAATCCCTCCTATAGTTTTATATTATAAAACTGAGTTTATCTATATTGAACTTTGGTTGCCATTTAAAATAATCATATTTTTTCTGAAAAGTCAATCAACTTTCTAAAGCCAATTTTAGAGTAGGATTTCATGTTATATACAAGAAGCCTCTATATTTTACTTATATCTACGTAAGGAATCTAAACAGAGGGTATAATTCTAAAAAAATACTAGTTTTTGTACAAGATATTAACTCCTATAAATCTTACGTAGATAATTGTATGACTTAATAACTTCGCTTTGTAGAATGAGAATGATAAATAAATTCTTTATAATTTATCTTTGGACAAAAGATTTCCATGTATTTATATGTTTCTTGACATTTTAAAAAAACTAGTATTATATTTGAATTGTAAGAATGTTTGTAATAGTAAAAACGGATTTTATAATTTAAAACAAGTAGGTGAAATTCATGCCTGTTATTCAATCAGTAGATCGTGCTCTTCGTATTCTTGATTTGTTTGACGAACATACAGCAGAATTGAAAATAACAGATATAAGTAATCAGTTAGGACTTCACAAAAGCACTGTTCATTCTTTATTGAAAACGCTTTTAATTCATGGCTATATCAGTCAAAATCCTGAGAATGGGAAATATGGATTGGGAATGAAGCTCTTTGAAAGAGGAAACTATGTCATTCAGTCTTTAGACGTTAGAGATTTATCAAAAAAATACTTAATGGATTTATCGGTAAAAACCGGACAGACTGCCCACTTGGTTATACTAGACGGCAAAGAGGGAGTTTATATTGATAAAGTTGAAGGTCCTATGGCTGTTATTCTTTATTCAAAAATAGGGAAACGAATCCCACTTCACTGCTCCGCTGTTGGTAAAGCTTTATTAGCTTTTAAAGATCAAGAAGAAATTAAAAAAATTCTAAATGGATATGTCTATTTTAAACAAACTGAATCTACCATTACAGGTGAATCTGAATTTTTGCGTGAGATCCAACAAGTTCAATCTCAAGGGTACGCAGTTGATAATCAGGAAAACGAGCCAGGTGTTCGCTGTATTGCAGCACCTATTCGAAATCATGAGAATAAAGTTGTTGCCGCAATTAGCCTTTCTACACTTATAGCTCGTATAGATGAGGCTCAGTTAGACATTTTTATTGAACAACTGAAACAGGCAGCTTTCCAATTATCAGAACAAATGGGACATGGGATATCAATTTCATAGAGATGGTTCCCTTCTCTTTTGTCTATATATAAAAACTCAGTTTTATAATATAAAACATTAGGAGGCTATTTTTATGCGTATTATCCGATATTTACATGAGCATTCAAAAACAACTCTAGCAGCTGTTACAAATGAGGGAAAAGTATACCCTCTTCCTCAAGATGGATTGATTGAATTAATCCAACAGGCAAACGAACAAAATGTTTCTCCCCTCTCTTTTGTAGAATTTACTATTTCCAATTCAAAGCCCATTCCATTATCTGTAGAAGATTTATCGTTACTTGTTCCTATCGTAGCTGAAGAAGTATGGGCTTCCGGTGTTACATATGAGCGTAGTCGCGATGCACGTAACTATGAAGCAACAGGTGGAAAGCTTGATGCAACCACTTTCTATGACAAGATATATGAGGCTGAACGGCCAGAAATTTTCTTTAAGTCTACAGCTGCCCGTACGGTTGGTCCAGGACAGGACGTTTATATACGTAGTGATTCTAATTGGCAAATTCCTGAGCCAGAAGTGGGCATTGTTATTAATCGAGATGGTGAAATTCTTGGATATACGATTGGAAAT
This sequence comes from Peribacillus sp. NPDC076916, assembly GCF_050269675.1. Classification (NCBI taxonomy): domain Bacteria; kingdom Bacillati; phylum Bacillota; class Bacilli; order Caryophanales; family Bacillaceae; genus Peribacillus; species Peribacillus sp. NPDC076916. The sequence goes on along the minus strand of NZ_JBNNIU010000010.1, from coordinate 135,756 downwards.
GATATGAGTTGTCGTGACATTGAAGGAGAGAATCCTCTTTATCTACCACAAGCAAAAATGTGGAAAAATTCTTGTTCCATTGGACCGGCAATTCTCCTTGCAGAGTCTGTGGAAGATCCCTACAATTTTGACATCACATGTCGAATCTACCGCAATGACGAGCTTAAAGTAGAGGGAAAAGCGAATACTAGCCAGTTAAAAAGAAAATTTGATGAATTAATATCTTTCCTCATACGCGACAATGAAATTATTGACGGTACTGTATTATTGACTGGTACATGTATAATTCCACCAAATGACTTTACCTTATTAGATGGCGATGAGATTGAAATTGAAGTCTCTAATATTGGTGTCTTAAAAAATAGTGTAAAGTTACCAAAACACATATTAGTTTGAGTAAAACCGATAACACATTAATCATGCAGAAAAATACTCATTAAATTCTTGGAAAAACACTAGTTTAACGAGAGTTCTCCAACTAAACCATAAAATTATCTACAATAAAGACTTTGGCATTCAATGTTTCAGGATTAAGCAAACTATTTCAAGGAATATGGGGGTATATAAGGTGAACGTAAAAACTGACGTAAAAACGTATTTAAACTATATCAATGGTAAATGGGTAACTGCTTCTATTCAAAAGGTTGATACTAGTATCAACCCAGCCAATCATCATGAAATCATCGGTTATGTACAACAGTCTGAAAAAGAAGATTTAAATAACGCTGTTCTTGCTGCGAAGGAAGCTCAAGCCTTCTGGGGGAAGCTATCTGGTGCTGCCCGTGGAGAGTATTTGTATAAGGTTGCGAATGCACTCGAGCAACGTATTGATGAAATTGCGGAAACGATGACTCGTGAAATGGGAAAAACATTTCCCGAAGCAAAAGGGGAAACAGCTAGAGGTGTCGCTATCCTTCGATATTATGCAGGAGAAGGAATGAGAAAAATAGGTGATGTGATTCCTTCATCGGATTCTGAAGCACTGATGTTCACTACTCGTGCTCCCCTTGGAGTTGTAGGCGTTATCACCCCTTGGAATTTCCCAGTGGCAATCCCCATCTGGAAAATAGCGCCGGCACTCATCTATGGAAATACTGTTATTCTTAAACCAGCTCAAGAAGCCGCAGTAACCGCAGCCAAAGTAATAGAATGCTTTGAAGAGGCAGGGCTTCCAATGGGTACTATTAATATGGTGACAGGCCCTGGGTCTGTCATTGGTCAAGCGATTACTAATCACCCGGATATTAACGGAATTACATTCACAGGATCTGATGCGGTTGGTAAATTAATTGGACTAGGAGCTCTAAAGCGTGGTGCTAAATATCAGTTAGAAATGGGTGGGAAGAATCCTGTCATTGTAGCCAATGACGCCGATTTAGAAGAGGCAGTAGAAGCAACTATTAGTGGAGGCCTCCGTTCTACGGGACAGAAATGTACAGCTACAAGTCGTGTAATCGTACAAAGTAAAGTTTACGAGCAGTTCAAAAATAAACTTATTGAAAAGATAAAGGAAATAAAAATTGGGAATGGTTTAAAAGAAGATGTATGGATGGGGCCATGTGCAAGTGAGAACCAGTTGAACACAGTACTTTCTTACATAAAGAAAGGAATTGAAGAGGGCGCGACATTGATTTATGGCGGTAAACGTTTGGAGGAAGATGAATTAGTCAATGGATTCTTTATGGAACCTACTGTCTTTGAAAATGTAAGTAATAGAATGTCTATTGCCCAAGAGGAAATTTTCGGACCAGTGCTTGCCCTTATCAAAGTTGAGACTTTAGAAGAAGCATTACAAATTGCAAACGACGTGAAATTTGGACTAAGTGCTTCTATTTTCACTAAAAATATTGGTCACATGCTCTCTTTTATTAATGATATGGATGCTGGTCTCGTACGTATTAATGCTGAATCTGCGGGAGTTGAACTGCAAGCCCCATTCGGGGGAATGAAACAATCTAGCTCCCACTCTCGTGAGCAAGGAGAAGCTGCAATTGAGTTTTTCACTTCTATTAAAACCGTTTTTGTAAAGGCATAAATGAATGTTTAGAAGAGTATATACCAGATATGTTCTAGCTATTAATGATGTTCTCATGAACTAAACCTAATTAAAAAACGTACTCTCAAAAACTTATAATTGATACTTAGAAAAGTGCATAAGAGCTATAGCTCTTATGCACTTTTTATAGTGGAGAATAGAACAAAGCTTGCTAAATCAAGGTGTATAAAAACCTGCATAAATAAAAAAATAAGGCACATAAAAGCTGTCATAAACTTATCCCTTTTGCATCCATCTTATTCCAATATAATCTAATTAATAGGAAAAATGGGTGTGAATTCAGAAAAAGAATATAACTCTTATCCCTCTTCTTAGGAAGTGGCATCAGGGTGAAGAGTTATCCAACTTAAGGCTAAGGGACTTGGGTTTTGAGGAAAAGCAAATACACGTTTTACGTATTCTCAACCCCCAATTCTCTTGCTACTTGTTTTCTAGACCAGGGATTGGATCAACTACACTAGTTAAAGAAGCTCCCTCTACTTGTGTCGCAATATTTTTGCATGCACCTAACCTAATCTAACCCTAAAACTGCACAACGAATATTTTTTACCATTATTGAAGCATCACCCTCATCTATAATCTATACATCCATCGCCAAGTTCCCTACTTTATTTAAATGCTATATTTTTTGGTTATAAATAATTTTCAAATTATTCATTAGGTTAGTTCGTGATAATTTGTTTACTGTTGTTATCAGTATTATGACTCGCTATATTAAGTTATTTAATTAAGCCCTCCAATGGAAAGCAATCTATATCCATCTTGTAGACCATTACGACTGCTCTGCTTTACTTTTCAACATACTAGGTTTATTTTTTTTCAGTTAATAACAGGGATTTAAAACGGATCCAGGGACGCTCATTCTCCCATACTACTTTGACTGGGACACGAAAGGTCTTTTCCAATAATGATTCGGTTAATACGTCCCTTTTTTCTCCTTTATCCATAACGTTCCCCGAATTGATTAACATAGCATGGGTTATAGATGGTACAATTTCTTCAATATGATGAGTAACATATAAAATGGTTGGGCCGTTCGGTGCAGCAAACATCTCTTCAATAGATGTTAACAGCTCTTCTTTAGAATAAATATCCAGTCCATTGCAAGGCTCATCTAAGAATAATAATGCGGGGAAGACATGAGGGCTCTTGCAATCATTACTTTTCTTTTTTCACCTTGAAGAGTGTGTGGATGAATTGCGCTGACTCCCTAAGCTTTCGCTGGTCAAACTCTAAAAGCAGCATAATCCCCACTTTTTTGTGTCCAACTTATTGAATCAAATCCCTAATCCTTAACAAAACTCAGGCTTTGGCATTTCGACCTTGCCTCTTTAACTGCTTCAAAGTAGATAGATAAATAACATTTCTATATTATTTCCTGAAAATTCATCTATATTTGATAGTTGTTTAATCTCACATAGAGATATATAATAAAAACAAGAAAAAAGAAAGCGTTTTCAATATTTAAATACTTCGTTACTTCTCATACTATAAGGAGGATTTAAGATGAGCCAAGTAGAAAGAAATTCCAAATTACAGAAATTAATTGAGCAACAAAAATTCAATGAGAAAGAAATTTCCAGGATGACAGATTCACAGATTGAATATTATCACTGGCTCTATTTTGATGACTCTGTTTATGATTATATGTAACTCAAATATAAAATGATAAAAAGCGGGAAAAACATTGATAATTCAGGGTTTCCCGCTTTTACTTTAGTTTTTTTCTTTCAAATGGGCATTTTATTTTCATCTAGTGTAAAACCTTCTCCCATCACATCATGTACATCACTTACAGATACAAAAGCATGGGGATCAATAGAAGTTATTGCTTGTTTTAAATGAAAGATTTCGTTCCGACTTACCACACAGTACAAGACGTCCAACTCTTGTTTAGAGAAAGAGCCTTTCCCTTTTAAAATGGTCACTCCTCTCTCCATCTCTTTCATAATATTTTCAGCAATTTCAGAATTTCGGTTCGACATAATCGTAGCACCTTTAGCAGAATATGCCCCTTCTTGCATAAAGTCGATTACCTTGGCCCCCACAAATACAGCCAAAAGTGTATACATTGCTTCTCTATAGTCGAGATATAATATCCAAGAAAGGCCTATGACAGCAAGGTCAAATAAAAATATAGTTTTTCCTATTTTCCATCCCATGTACTTTTGTACTAGACGAGCAATTATGTCAACACCGCCTGTTGTACCACCGTTTCGAAAAATAATCCCTAAACCGATGCCGATAAACAGGCCTGCAAACAACGAAGCAAGTATCATATCGTCTTGTAATGACATTTTCAACGGGTAGCGCTGGAATATTGACATAAATAGGGATAAACTGAATACACCGAACATCGTATAGAAAAAAGATATGCGTCCAAGCAGCTTCCAGCCGACCAAAAACAGCGGAATGTTTAAGACTAGGTTTGTAATGGAAGGATCAAAAGTAAATAAAAAATATAAAAGCAAAGTGATCCCTGTAAAGCCGCCTTCTGCTAAGTTATTTTGCATATTAAAATTAATTAGCCCGAAGGCAAAAATAGCTGAACCAATCAATATAAAAAAGACATTTGTGACCTTTAAACCTTTAAACATTTGTGCCTCCTGCAATCGGTTAAATTTGACACCATATAAATCCATGTTATTTACGTGCAACGGGATTAAATACGATAAAGTAAACTTATTTGGGTAAATAAGGTCAGGTTGATAATGATTATAACAAATGTTGGATTTCTACACTGTACACCCCTTTGAGTAATTGTATCAGCATATCCAAGTTTGAATGCTTTATCAACGAACCAGAACCTTATTCACCTCTTCTGACAAATCATTTAAAATTAACTACCATTGATGGTATTACTGCAATCATGGCATCAAAAATTAATCCTCATCATAAATCAGAGGAACAAGTAAGTATTATTTATGTTCTGAACGTCTCCGATAACTACATAGTTAAACTATATTTTGCATTCCATAATCGATACTAAATATTACAAATATCTTCTAGCTGTTGATTGCAATACTCATCGTTTTCCCATTTCCTTTCACCTTCTAAATTTTCCATAATATCTTTGCTTTTTGTAAAGTGAGTGAATCAACAAGCTGAGGATTAGTTTTTCTGATGGACAGCCTTCAAAAATCAATATTATTCTATCTACCTGTAAAAATTTCTGAGTATTATATAAATTCAGTTTATTAATTCGGACATGAAATCATTCAAATGACATGTTGACATTAATTTGGCTCATGCCAATTAATGTTAAATTTCTTCTTTGCATTTCTTCCTCTAATAAAGAAATAAAGCCAGAATCAAGGTTGAACCCCTTTACTTTAACATAAGTATCTATCAAAAATTGATTACTTAACATATGAATCATCGTTAACCTCCTTCAAGAGCATCAAACCTATTTAAAGACATGTAGAAAACCAAATTGAATTTATATAACTTTCTCTTTGTAATAGAGAAATAATACTGTTACTATATAAACGACCTTAACAATAGGCACTCCATAATTTTTTAAACATAGCTCTTCACAATTATTCTTGCCAGTAGGACAACTTTGATAAGAATTGCTACTAATTAATAGGTTAAAATCTTATGAACATTAAATTATGAGCACTTCTGTTTTATTCTGAATTTAATTTATTATGGTAAACTTTTATGATAAAAACTATCTAAAAGGATCGGTATTTATACTATATTTCTATTGCCACCCGCATTGTCTGTGGCTCCCTTGTACCACGAGTGGTTATGACCAGACAACAATATAAATTCTTCGGTATCACCTGGTAAATAAGCAACGGGTAAACTTACATGTTTAATCCCTATATTCAGTTTCGTTGTCATTACCACTTTCAATTGGTCAGCAACCGCCTGTTCCATCAGTTTGATCCCCTCATGATACGTAACCGTATTCTTCAAGCTTTTTAACGATATAATCGACGGGTACTTCTGCTTCTTTTTTTCTTTTTCTCCGGTTAGTAGGTTCATCTGGCAATAGACTTTTAGATGTTCCTCCACTCCAGTCTTTTATCGTGTTAACAATTTATAATCCATTTCATTGCGGGAATCATTTCTATCCATGGTTGTTCCCCTCCCCTATTGCAATATCAATAGTCTATAATATTCGCAAACAACAGAAAGACGGCTCCCGTGCCCATCCAAATCAACATTAACGGCCACATGAATTTCACCCATTTTTGATAGGGGATACCAGCAACAGCAAGGGTTCCCATTAGTGTAGCGGATACGGGTAAGATAAGGTTAGAAATACCATCTCCTAATTGATAGGCCAGAATAGCAGTTTGTCTTGATATGCCAAGCAGATCAGAAAGAGGTGCCATGATTGGCATTGTTGTAGCTGCTATCCCTGATCCCGATGTTATCATCACATTCATAAGGGTCTGGAAGGCATACATTCCTAGAACTTGCATAGAACTAGGTAACTCCCCCACTATCATTGCTAAGCTACTTACAATAGTGTCGATAATATCTCCCTGTTCCAATACAACAACGATAGCTCTTGCTACGCCAATAATGAGCGCTCCAAATGTAATTGCAGTAGCTCCCTTTACTAATTCGTTTGAGATTTTGCTGGGACCAAATCCTCCGCAAAGCCCTGATGCAACGCCCATCGTCAAAAAAAGTGCAGATATTTCTTCTATTCCCCAGTTTTTATTAGAAACACCCCAGATTAAAAGAGAAAAACTAAGTATCATTGTCAAGATTGTAAGGTAGTGTTTAATCTCCATGGAAGGTAAATGCGAAAAATCGACCTTCTTTTCTGCGGCATTTTTTTCCAAGTCATAAACAACGCTCTTGGAGGGGTCTTCTTTCACCCTGGTCGCATAACGAATGAGGTATATGCTTGTAATAACTAGGAAAACGACCAGTAAAATAGCCCTTAGCCACAACCCAGAAAACAGAGGAACTCCAGCAATCGCTTGTGCAATTCCTACATTGAAGGGATTTAGCAGACCCGCTGTAAATCCACAAGAAGCCCCTAGTGCGACCATTGCGGTTCCAGTTATGGCGTCATATCCAAGAGATCTTGCAATGGCTATGCCTATTGGGACAAATACTATGCCCTCTGTAGCCATCCCCATCGTAAATCCACCAATGGAAAAAAGGGAAAGAAAAATTGGGATAACCCATTTTTCATTTTTTGAGAACCGCCTCGCCACTCTTGCAGTTGCAGCTTCAACGGTTCCGGTGGCCATAATAACCTGAAATGCTCCTCCAACAATTAATATAGAGAATATAACGTCACTAGCATCTATTAACCCATGAACGATTGCCAACGGAATGTCAAAAATTCCAACAGGATTCTTTTCAACTTGATGATAAGACCCTTCTACCACGAGTTCTTTCCCGGTGGTTTTATCCTCTATTCGGTCCAATTCGCCTGCAGGAATTAAGTATGTTAAAGCAGCGGCAAAGAAAATTAGCATGACCAGTATGACAAAAGTATGGGGCATTTTAAGTACTTGTTTCAGGCGGAAAGCTCGCTTCCTATCTTGCTGCATGTCGGGCCTTTCTTGAACATCATGCATCATCATACCTCCACGTTTCGTTTTTTCTTCCAGTTTTCGAACTCTTCACGAACTCTTTGCAATGCATCGGAATCAACACATAAATCAAACGCTGTCATGGCCAAAGCTTTCGCTGCATGATTTAGAGCCTTTAACCCTTTCTCCGAACCAGCAGCTTGACAAAACTCAGCCGTATGTGCGGAAACATCTCCAATTTCAATATAAGGATGTATTGTTGCGGTCACCTGTCCTACGTTACCTATATCAGAAGATCCAATACCGCCTTTCTTTGGAGGATCACTGACTTCGATTCCCATTAACTCTAGATTTCTTTGAAACAACATTGCCATTTCTTTGTTGTTGTTTCGTTCTGCATAAATAAGACCCTCGCTCACTTCAACTCGTGCCCCTACTGCCTCCGCCGAATGCCTCACAGCCGTAAACACCTTATCTCGTACTACATCAAGTTCTTTCACTGTTGAAGCGCGTAATATAAATTTTGCTTCACAGTATCCTGGAACAACATTTGGAACACCCCCACCTTGGCTGATAATTCCGTGAATTTTTACATCTTCTTTGAAAAACTGCCGTAGAGTATTAATCGCTACGAAGGAGTTAATTAACGCATCGAGTGCACTAATCCCTTTTTCTGGCGCCGAGGAAGCATGGGACTCTTTTCCGAAAAATTGGAAGGTTGTATCAACGCAGGCTAATCCTCCACGAAGTACCATCGTCTTCTTATGCGGATGGCAAAGCATAACAGCATCTATGTCATCAAAGATTCCCTTTTGACACATGATGATCTTCCCACCACCATCCTCTTCCGCTGGAGTACCAAGTACGACAATCCGTCCTGGCAGATCAGGACAGGAATCTTTTAGAGCAAGTGCAGCACCAACTGCTGCCGTTCCGATAAGATTGTGTCCACAAGCATGTCCGATTTCAGGGAGAGCGTCATACTCCGCCAATAGAGCAATGGTAGGGCCACCCTGGGTTCCCTCCCATGTAGCACGGAAAGCGGTTTCAAGGTTAACAATACCTTTTTCAACCTGAAAGCCTGCTTGAATAAGAGGAGCTGTTAACCATTCAACAGCCTTTTGTTCCTGAAAACTCAACTCTGGGTTAGCATGTATCTTCAAAGCTATTTCGCCCAGCTCTGCATCACGTTCCTCAATAGCCTGTTCTATTCGTTCTTTTTGATTTAGCTTTTCACTAATCATTTTGAAATTCTCCTTTTAGATTAAAATATTTTTTTGTATCTTCTGAATTTATTTTATATAACATATATCAATAAGTGAAATTAATTAATTTAATATATTTTAATAAAAAATTTTTATCATTAATCCAAATAGTAAGGGGTACCCCTATAACCGGAATCCCCCTTTACTTTATTTATTTCAGGCTTTTTATGTAATTAACAAACCTCTCCACGATCGTGAATTGCAATGACGTTTCTTTATATAACATCCATGTATTCCTTTTAATTGCTTGGCCATTTTTTCGAATCATATCTATCCTATACAGTTCATCACTAGGGTTCAAAAAGCTACTAGGAATAATTGCGTATCCCAACCCATTTTTCACCATCTCTTTACAGGTTTCATAGCTGTCAACTTGCATGGTTATCAGAGGTGACTCATTAAATCTCTCATACCACCAATAATCAATGGTTTGACTCAACGATGAGTAACGATAACTTCCTGCTTGTTTGGAAATCTTGAAGTTGATTCTCGGTATCTTTGGCAAACTGTCCAAAGTTATTTCCTCTTGAGAGATAATGCATATGCTCTCTTCATTAATCAGATATTTCTGGTCATACCATTGATAATCTCCTTTAACAATCCCCACGTGTATATCCTCATGGAGTAGCAATTCATAAATCTCACTACTCCACCCAGTGTCAACGTTAATCTGCACTTTCGGGTAGGTACTAATAAAACATTTTAAAATGGGAGGAAGTTTATATAGTCCGTAATAGCTGGAAACTCCTATTCTTAGATGGCCTTCTACTTCATTTTTCATGTTAACGACATAATCTTTTGTTTTTCTCAAATCTAAGAGTACTTTTTGTGAGTAAGAAACCAAGTACTCACCTTCTTGAGTAAGCTTTATACCTTTTCCGCTTTTCATTATAACGGGCACTCCGAATTCTTTCTCTATTTGTCGAAGCCGATAGGTCAGCGCAGGCTGTGTTATATAAAGGCGTTCTGCTGCTTTGGTAATATTCTGTTCTTCCAATATGTATTGAAGCATCATGCAGTCCTTTTCGTTCACCAAACCCCTCCTAGTTACTTAAGCCTTCATGTGATCTCAACAAGAACACAGCATTTATTTAGCTCTTTATGCTATATATTACAACATATTGCTCCATTTAATTATTTCCTTGTCAAATCAATCAAGAAAGTTCCTCCACTTTTTTTTTTATTTTACATTTCTATAAAAGGTTCTTCGTTATTTCAAGTCGAATATATCCTTTTAATTGAAATCGTGTAAACCTTTTACTAGTGCAATTTTTTATCACACGTATTATGTAATATTTCTATATTGAAAAAAAAGAGGAGAAACCCTCTTTTTATTCTTTATGAGATATTAACTCACAAATCTTAAGAAAGATTCCAGGATGCCATCAATCGAATAGCCCCCTTGGGAAGGGACATCAGCATGGTATCTACAAAAAAAAGGGGTGCAATGGTTGCACCCCTTTTTTAAAGAATTGTTTAGTTCTATTCATTTCCATCCGACTTGTCTCTAAGAAACTTTTTGAATTCCTCTTTCGATTTGTCCGATTTCATTGAAAAAAGCGGAAAAGGTATCTGTCAATCAGAAAATTTCAGCATTACGTTCCCTTTTCAAGTATTTAACGACCCAGACCGAAAATGAAGATGGCGAACCTTACTTCTATCGAAATGTCATGTTGAAAATTGAAGTGAATAAAGTGAAAGAAACATTGGGATCGCGTGCATTCAGAATATCGACAAAGATTTTCCACTATGATGAGGATGCTCGGTTTCTTGAATTCGTGAAGCATGACTATGAAAAGGAGCTACCTGAAAAGTACAGGAAACTCATTTATTTTAAAATGGACAAGGAACGTGATTTTGCAATCTTATCCCTCTTCTTAGGAAGCGGTATCCGGGTGAACGAGTTATCCAACTTAAGGCTACGTGACTTGGATTTCGAAGAAAAACAAATACACGTTTTACGTAAGGGTGGAAAAAAGGATGTTGTGGCAGTCTCTCCTCCGTCTATACAGGACATAAAAGAATACCTAGCTGTGCGCACGGAACGTTACAGGGGATCAAACAATGATAGTGCCACCCCTCTTTCCAACCGTGCAATCGAGGCTCTAGTAAAGATACACAAAGGCATTTAGTTCCAATAAATCGATGTCCCTGCACAAACTGAGACATACGTATTGGACAAACTTAATGGAGCAGTTAGGAGACATCCATTTACTGATCTCAACTTGGTCATACTTGTACAACAACGGCTGCCCTATATTCAAACCCTGAGCAGAAGAAGGCTAAAAAGGTTGCAAGACAGCTAGGAGAGAGAAGAACCAATTATCGTGAAAAGGGTTAAATGAAAATAGAGAAGATTTTCTAGTCTTCTCTTTCTTCCATGTGTGTAGATATGTTTCTGTCACTTGGTAAGGCTACTTAAATGGAAGTTAAATGCCTGTAATAATTGCTAAGGATAGGCTATCCTCATGGCGGAAGGGGGTGTACATTTCCTTCCATCCTCACAAAACACCATACGTTAAGCGTTTCCATGTCCATCCAATTGAATCTCAGTATATAACAGAGAACACTTAACTTTTTGTTTCTAAGGGACAGACTCTAATGCCACTGAATAAAAGCAAAAATTCACATTTTTTATCTTTTTAATATCTTAATTAACTTTCTTACTGGAGATAATATGAAATTTCCAACTTTTTCGAATACCTCAATTCATTTAGAGTTGCAAGGTAGAAATAAATCAGTAAATACAATTAACATAATGGAAAACGCCGCCAATTGTGTAGCCATCGTTATAAAATCAATAGGTATCCAAAATATATTTTTTTCAGATACACCAAATTCTTTTAATACTCTAAAGTAAATTCCGAAAAATATGGTAAAAGTACTTAGGTAAAATATTAGTTCACTATAGTTCAGTAAGTGTCTCCCCAAAGCTATTTTAACAGGAAAAGGCCTATTTAAAACTGTATTAAACTAGTTATAGTCATTATATAAAGATTGGAAAGAATTCCAATAGTGTTTATCTAACTTCTGTAAAAGCGCTCCAAGTTAATATAGAACGCTTTTTAATCTATCTGTGTCTGTTTCTGAGTTTCCTATATTCCTTTTCTAAAACTAAATAAGAATTTATCAGATCACGGTCACCCAATTTGAAAAGAGACATCTCAATACGACCATGCATATTAAACCATTTTTGTACTTCATAGTTTTTTAAAACTCATCCTCAATTTGGAAAATAATTCTTAAGTCAAAATACATTGACACTAATATGCCCTCTAAGCTCTCCTTCACCTGAGCATAAAAATTATTAAGCTTATTATTTCTTTTTGTATATAAATATGCTAACGATGCTGCAATAATTGCTACCAATATAGGGAGATTCTCTTTAGTTAAGGTCATAAAGTAAAATCCCCCTCAAATAATAAATCACTCATATTTTAGCCCCAAAATACTGTTTCTTCACTATTTACCATTTTAAAAGCTTTCTTAAACATCTTTCTTTTTGTTACATAAATAAAATAAGCTATTGATCAAAAAGGACATACATATAGAACCATCTTTTTTCATTGATCCGCTTCTAATTTGCAATATGCTACGTCCGTAATTGGTGATTTAAGTAATTAAAATGATTCTTAAATCCCCCCTACAATTAATTGCTATCACAAGATGAATCATAAAAATATATGGTGATATGTAACGCCTATCTAAACATTTAAAAAGGAAATTGAATTTTTTTGTAGAATTATAGAAATATACTACTAGGAAGGAAGTTTCAAAAAATAAGTGCTTGTTTTTTTAGTTTAAAAATATAAATCTTAGTGGTTAGCAATGATTATATTTAAGGGAGTGTTAGTTATGCCAGCCATCGCACTATTAGGGTTTCTCGCTATTTTATATTCCTTTTTTTACCTGATCTACCATTTTATCAAAAAGATGAAAAACAAAGAAAGAGCATTATCTAAAAAGATTTTTTATCCTTCGCTCATTGGTGGAATAATATTTTTTATTGTTGGAATATCGTTTTTGGATACAGGAGTTCAAGCTAAACTTGATGATGAAATAGAACAAAATACAAAGTTAACAGCTGAGAATAAAACTTTAAAATTAGAAAATACGAAGCTTGAAAAACAAATTACGGATCTTGAGTCAGAAATTAAAGAAACAGCTTCTAATATTACCGAATATGAAAATAATTTAAAAACATTGGAAGAAGAAAAAAAGGCATTCTCATCAGAAAAAGATTCATTAAATAAACAGATTAGTGATCTAACAACTAAAAATACAAGTTTGCAAAAAGAAGTTGATAGTTTAAATACTCAACTTGCAAGTAAAGATACTTCTACCTCTACTGCAAAAGAAAATTCAAATCAATCAACTGCTTCTACATCGTCAGGAGAAAGGGAAGATTTTGCAAACTGTACCGATTTACGAGGTACATATCCAAACGGTGTTCCAGCTGGACATCCTGCTTATGTACCAAGTATGGACCGCGATAAAGACAACTATGCTTGTGAAAGGTAATAAAATATAGGCTCTATCTTATAGAGCCCCAATTTGTAGACAAAAAGGTTTCGGAAAATTCCCGAAACCTTTTTAATTTTTTATTGGATTTGAAGCAGATATAAAGAATAGTCATTTTTCCTATGTTAATTAGGTATCTCTGGCTCTTCAAAAGTCCTGTTGGCTACCTTCTTTACATTCATGGCAGAGACAGAAAAAGGAGATCTATTTACTATTATTGAGTTTGCAGGACCTGCAAGCTGTTGCCAACCAGAATTCAAGTGAACACTTTACCTCGTTTGTTACAAAAGCGAAAGCTCTCTTACCCTGCATGCTTATCAAACAGTTAATAATAATATTGCGGTAGTCAAGTTAGTGAGACGATTGAATTTCTTAAATAACATGCAAGTTGAACTTTTAAAATGTCTTCTGGATTCGAAAAGGAAATTTGAAGCTTGTCTTCGATCCTTTTTAGCCTTTGATATAAAGTATTAACATGGATATGCAAAATTTTGGCTGTTTGTGTAGCTTGACGGTCGTTCTCCATATAGGCAAGCAGGGTTTGTTCTAAATCCAAAGTACCGTCTTTATCAGATTGGAGGGGATTAGCCTAATTCGCTGGTGTTCTGACAGTGGCAAATAACCACTAATCACCATTGCATTTACGTTGCCGAAATTTGCTTAACGTATGTTTTCCGCGTTTTGACTTTAAACCATTTATGGATCTTTTAAGAGAGCGCCATTCTATAGAGTCCAACATTCAACAAAAACCTCTCTGAAACTGATATAAACCTAACAGACAAGACCAATACTAGTGAATATAAATGAAGTATTAACCCCTTTGTATATGCGATAATCCTGGAATTTCCGGTTTATTTAACTCTTCTATTTAAAAAGTTCTATATTTTCTTTATCCCTCTTGCCAAATAAAAAGCACCCAATTTAATGGATGCTTAGATTTCCTTTCTTTCGTAATCTTATTTCAAACTTATCACTGAAAAATTCATTTGCATTAAATATAGTGCTAATGTCTGAAATATCACCTACGTTCACGATTAAAGCTTCGTCAACTTCTTGATCTGTGAGGACTATGCGATATTCATATTGATTTTCAAAATATTTATCTTTCCAAAAATAAATATCAGTCCCTTGATTTTTATAAGAGCTCATCCTAGCTGAGGAATTGATGTTATAATCATCATATTTTACCAAGCCCCCTCTGTAAGCATATCCTTTTTCATTGAGTGTTCTAGTAATTCTGTCAATAAATTGAGATGGGGTAACAAAAATCAAGCTATCTCCGAACTCCCTGATCATTTTATTGATTTGTTCTTTAGGTAAATCAAATTTGGTATAGTAATACTTTTCATCCTCCTTAACCACTTTTAACATTTCGCCGACAATTGCAAACATACAGTATAATGGTCTTTTTTCATTTATATTTTTTCTGAAATTCAATTTTTTAGTTCGCCCCGACATGATTAATTCATGGGCATCTTGAGTAAAGAAATTCATTGTTAATTCCGTAAAAACATGTGCTGCTTCAAATTTGTCCCCTACACCTTTTTCTCCTGAAGCACTTTCCATATCAATATACTTTTTGAAATTATTCATATATAAATCTCCAGATAAGAAACTTTTCACAAAAGGTGTGAACTTTATAAATCCAAAAACTTGGCCTTTAAATCCAATGTCTGATATTTTCATACTCTCCATTCCCTCCTATTTGACTAATAAAATTCGACAAAAGGGACTATTCACCGATATTTATTCCAAGACTATTAAGGAACGTTTCCTGTTAGTGAACATGTAAAAATGTATGCCTAGTTCACAAAGAATATACTTCATTAAAAACCGCTTATCCAAAGGATAGAAAGTCTTCTTAATAACCTCTCCTGATTTCACAATCTCCCCCCAAAAAAAGCACCCAATTTAACGGATGCCCCTTTAACATCAATAAAAAACCTTCCAGTATTCTGGAAACAATTGAATCTATATAATTACCCGTCCAAGCTTTTCGTTGAAGTGAAATTCAAACGGGAGTGCCCACGGATTTTATGCTTCAAGGTCAATTCTTTTAAAATCTATAATTTTTCCTGCGCTGGCGATATGGATCCTTTTATCAGCCGTTTTCAAAAATATTTAAAGCGGGAATCGTGAACATACAGCAGGGCAGCGGTACTGTATAATAGAAAAATAAGTTTACATATTTTTAATGCCATTTACTTTTGCGTTCAGTTTATTCAAACTAAAACATCGGTAGAAAGGTTGGTAACTATTTTGAGTATACATCCAAATATGGTGGAGATAGCCTCCCTTCTTGGGGAAAAGTCACGTGCAACAATTCTTGCAAGTTTACTGGACGGGCGTTTCCATACGGCAGGTGAATTAGCATTGATGGCTGTAATAACACCACAAACCGCCAGCTTTCACCTTTCTAAATTAGTGGAAGGAAATCTTGTTAAAGTTGAAAAGCACGGAAGACATCGTTACTATCAGCTAGCAAATGGAGAAATTGCGCGCATTTTAGAATCATTTCTGGCCATTTCCCCACCTCCTGAAGTTCGGTCGCTGAAACAATCAAGCCAAGTCAAATTGCTTAAGGAAGCCAGGACTTGTTATGATCATTTGGCAGGAAAACTAGGAGTCCAATTAACTGAATCGATGTTGAAAGCCGGATATTTGAAAAAAGAAGAGAGAGAGTTTACAGTCACACCCAAAGGAGATCGTTTTTTTTCTGAGTTCGGCATAGATTTACTTGATTTAAGAAAAAAACGCCGTTCTTTTTCCCACTCATGTTTAGACTGGAGTGAACGTCACCATCATCTTGGCGGTGCTTTAGGTAAAGGACTCCTTACACATTTTTTTGATTTAGGCTGGATAGTCCGTGTTCCATCTATTCGCGCAGTAAAAGTAACGGCTAAAGGGAAAGAAGGATTTAAGGAAGTTTTTTGCATAGAGGTATAATTTAATCATCCCTCGTGAAAAAGTAAAGATGCTCTTTTCTTTTTCACGAGGGATTTTCTGTCCTTAGCAGCTTAGGACGATCCATGCGATTACTATAAAGCCCTTTTAACAAATTTATTTTCCTTTTGGAAATTGCTATTTACAAGATAGATGCCAATGATAATAAACAGTCCGCCAATTAGGAGTGAAGTGTATATCGGTTCACCTAATAGTGCCCACCCTGATAATACTCCGAAAAAAGGTGCCAAAAATAAAAAGGCACTTGTTTTTCCTGGATCACTCTTTTGTAAAAGGTAATACCAAACAGCGAATTGCACGATCGATGACATGATACTTAACCATAATAAAATGAACAACGAATGACCATTCATTATGAAAAATGGTTTTTCAAGAATTAAGCTGCCAAGAAAAAGCAGTAAACCGCCAAAAAGCATCTGATAAGCAGATAATACCCATGTATCGGAAATCGCTCCCCATTTTTTCGCCAATAAGGTGGAAATGGCCCAGAAAACAGCAGAAAGAATGCCGAAAAGAATACCAACCTTAAATTCAAGTTGAGCTCCCATCGTTATAATTACTCCAACTATTCCTAATGAAACTCCAATCCATTGATATAGTTTATAGCGTGTTTGTGAAAAGATGGTACCGAAAACAACAACAAGTAGCGGGTTCGTGAATGTAAGTATGGAGGATTCACTTGCTGAAATCGTGCGTAAACTCAGGAAAATGCACCCCATGACTCCGGCTGTTTGAAAAGTGCCGATAATGAGCATTTTTATCCAATCCCCTCTAGAGTTTGGATGCGGTCTTTTTAACAAGATTACGATCATCGCCATTATGGATCCGGCAAGTGTGAAGCGTAATGCTGCTAATAATAATGGCGATGAATAAGGAAGACCCATTTTAACCACCGCAAAAGAAGACCCCATTAAAAATGTAGTTAAAAGAATCAACAGTGTAAATTTGTAAACATTCATTTTTTTATCTCCTGACATATTTAAATGACCGATCTACAGATATTATAGCTGGTGATTATTTCAGTTATCATCGAAATATGGAATACAAGTGGAGATAAATTAAATAGTATCGACACATCCAGGAATCCTTATCGTTTAATTGGCCAACTTCTTTAAATCATCGTATTCATCCATTTTACCCTCCCATCAAACGAGGCAAATCATCCGAATCACAAAAAAAGTAAACCTTTTTCCTGTAAACCCATCAATACGGATAGGTTCGACTGAATATTTTTTTTCAGTGCTTTCTGCACGATACTGGTACATGCATTTCCCTTTTTCCGGATATAGGTCTTAACACTCCACCATTTAGATTAATTGCAGCACATTATTGCTAGAGTCTATAAAAAAATAAAAAGCCCTGTTAACTGAAATTCAGTAACGTCAGGCTTACAAGAAGACTTATTCCACTCTCTATATACGCGTTGTTTTAACTAACAAACTTTTATAATTAGTAATAAAATGAAGTATTTCATTTTATGTGAACTCCACTATTGACCTGCATTTATATTTAATCTATTACACAGCAGGAATCGTTTGGGGATTTTCAGTCATGAAATTTTCCTTTCCCAATTTCGAGGCCATAAAAGCGATAAAACAAACGACTCCGAATGATGAAACCAATAACCAAACTGCTCCATTTAATAAACCATCGAAAGCGTCTATGACAAAACCAAACGTCAAAGGAGCGATGAAGCCAGCCACTTGCATCCCTAAATTGACCACACCCACTGCCGAACCTCCTATTGCTTCCGGTAAATACTTCAGCAGCAGACTAAAAAGACTGCGGAAATATAGGTTTAATGGTTGGAAGATGATAACTCCCGTTACCGTTTCTGCATGAATTTCCCGACGAACTTTCATTTTATCCAGTACATAACCGGCGATAATATAGAATGCCACCGACGATATTGCCGGGATCATTTTTTTGGGTTCACTTCATTCGGGTATGCTTTTCTTTACCAGTTATCCGTTTTATCTAATAATTGATCAATATCAAATGCATCGAGATGAAATGGAATTGACTCTTCAGCAAGTTCTTCAGTAGCTAAAAGCAATTGGTCAATATCTATTATAGTCAAAAACAATTCGCCTCCCTTTTAATACCTTTACCCACAAACATTACTTCTAATAGTTGATTCTTTTGAGGGTATCATAACTACATTCGACATTTATTTAAGGGGTAGTTCACAGGAATTGACAACACTCTTTGTCTCCAAAAGCTCTCCAGAACTAGCCAAAAAAGTAGATCTGTTCAAAGGACGAACAATTACCAAGCTAAAGATTCAATAGCCTTGTATGGTGGAGGCTCCCTATTGGTAAATATTCATACACCATAATAAATTTCTAATAATTACCATTATACCAAAAATAAAACTGTATAATTTTACAATTGTATAACAATTATAAATTAGTATTTATAGATAATACATTGAATTTTCAGTTAATTTAAAAAAACCTTATGGGACTTTTTATTTTTGTAAAAATGTTAATAAAATGGAAGGGTGCAATTGGATTTATTATTTTTATTGGGCTATTCTGCCCCGTTAGCATCCTGTAGAGCATTATTTATCGGATTTAAAAAAACGGAGCCCCTCAGTATGATGAGAGTACACATAAACCAAAACTCATCTAGATAATTATTACTTCAATTAACCTGTCATAATGTGAAAACTTTTAAAAACGCTCTCACCATAAACTTCGTTAATGGTGCCTCCTTCTTCAACTAAAGGAGAAGATCAAACACAAATCCCGTATTCAATAAAGTATACGGGATTTGTGTTTAAGGTTAACCTTAAATGAATAATATGACTAGAAAATTCAAATAGTCTAACTCTCTCGTGGCTATCTTAGTCCATATTGACTTGGGCTTGCCCAAAACTTTCGAACTTCTGAGTAAAATAACTTGAAGTAAGATCAGATATATGAACTCCAGTATTCCTTGTTGTATGAATAAAGCGACCATCCCCTAGATAAATACCGACGTGGGATATCTCTTGACTTAAGTCTGTATCTCTGAAAAATACTAAGTCCCCTGCCTTTGGATCGCTGAGTTTCGGCAGCGTGGAATAGTAGTCCTCTGCCGAACCACGTTTAAGGGAAATGCCCTGCTCCTTCATGGCCCAATAGATAAAACCGCTGCAATCCATTCCAATCATCGGATCATATTCTCCAAAAACATAGGTAAATCCACGTAGAGTATAGGCATACTTTATGACATCATAAGCTTTATCATAGGAAGCCTCTTGATTTGTATAAAATGGATACAAGGGATTGCTGTATATTTGAAGATACTGTCCCTCCATCAAGCTATCAGTTGGTAATGCGTTACGCTTTTTGATTGTATCCACCGATACACCGTAATGATCCGAGATACTTTTAAGTGTTTCATTATTTTGAACGACATGCTCTCCTTTTGGTGTATACGTTTTATACTCGACTTGGTATTGTGCAAAATATTTTTCTGTGGTAGATCTCACCTGAACTGTCTCTGCTCCGTATCCAGAATTAATGAACTGATTTCCCCCCAGATAGATCCCAGCGGTCACGGCTTTTGAACTTCCCTTTTCCAGAAAAAATATAATATCTCCAGCCTTAGGCGTATTTGTATCCATTCCTTGTTTATAATAGCCTTCAACTGACAAACGGTCGATAGGCACCATTTGTCGGGAGAGTACCCAATGAATCAATCCGCTAGAATCAAAACCTTTGATTGGTGTCTCTTCTCCAGCCGTTTTTTTAAATCCTGTAAAAGATTTCGCATAATTCCCAATTTGTTTCCCTCTCTCTGACCACTGATAGTTCGAAGGAGTATAAGCAGTCTGAATGGTTAACTTCTGGCCAATATATAACTTATCATCCGGTAAACCATTCATATTCATTAATTGCTCTGTCGATATATCATAGATCGCTGCAATCGATTCTACCGTTTCTTGAGAGGATACAGTATGCACTCGATCTGCCGCTTCAACTTTTAAGCCAGATAAAAAAGAGAAACTAACCATGCCTAGTAATAAAAGCAACATACTACCTAATATTCTTTTCGCCATTTAACCCTTCCTTTATCAACAGATTTTGTTCCTACCTAATGAAATTATGTAATAAAATATCAACTTTACAACTTTATAACTTTATCATAAAAATACTAGTAATTGGATTTACTTCCACTTTTATTATTGAACTTAATATAATTTATATAAAGAGGAAGGAAATGGTGTATATACCTACTGGGAGATACCCGGACGTATATAAAAGTTATAGAGAGCTATTAAGCGATCTAGATCGTAATCGAATTATCCGTTTGGCCTTATTTATCGCCGCACACTCAAAAAGAGTTTAAATGTATCCTCGATAGACATTCTATCGTTTCATCTTCCAAGGAAATGTTTTTAGCATTCCGGGGATTTTTCATTATATACAAAAAAAAGAGCCCTCCAGCATGATTTGGGTAACAGAACACCACATCATACGGAAGAAGCTCTATCATGCAATTACGCATCAAACGAACTTGACTGTTTGAGAGAACTAGCGAATAATCATTGAACTTGCCCTTATTATACGGCCGTATAACCGCCGTCTACAATAAGGCTTGTGCCTGTAACAAATGATGCATCGTCACTTGCAAGGAAGAGAACAGCTTTCGCCACTTCTTCCGCTCTGCCTAAACGGCCGATTGGATGTAAGTCGATCAAACCTTGTCTGATCTCACCTTGTGCTTTTGCAATAAGTGGTGTATCGATATATCCTGGGCAAACTGCATTGACACGAATGCCATCTTTGGCATAAGTCGAACCTAACGTTTGTGTCAATAGTTTGACCCCGCCTTTCGCAGCAGAATAGGCTGTTACCCCCGGTTTCCCTGCATGGCTATGGATGGAACCTGTATTGACAATGGCGCCGCCTGTAGATTGTTTTCGCATTTGCTCTATCGCATATTTATCGGATAGGAAGACACCGGATAAATTAATATCAATTGTTTTTTGCCATTGTTCATAGCTTAACTCATGGATGTTTCCGTCTCTTGCAATCCCTGCGTTTGCGAACATGATATCCAGTTTCCCATATTTATTAACCGTCTCTTCGATCATATTCTTTACGTCATTCTCATTTGTCACGTCAGTTTTAACAAAAAGAGTATCATACCCTTTTCCATTTAACTCTTCTGACACAGCTTGTCCATGATCAGCAAAATCGGCAATGACCACCTTTGCTCCTTCTTCTGCAAATAATTGAGCCGTACTTGCTCCAATCCCGCTTGCTCCGCCAGTTACGATCGCCACTTTATTTTCCAATCTCATATTTAAACACTCCTTAGTTTTTAGTTTCTACTATCCGTTAGAAAGGGATTTTAGCGAGCAGTAGCTCCGCCATCTATTACAAATTCAGTACCCGTAGTATAGGAAGATTCATCCGAGGCAATGAAAAGCACTGTATTCGCCACATTGTTGACGCTGCCCAGATGTCCCAACGGGAATTCTTTACCCAATTCATCTTTTGAACTGCCCGTTTGTTCAGATGCATAGTCCGCCATCCCGGTATCGATATATCCTGGATGAATCGAGTTTACACGGACCCCTTTTGAAGCATACTCGATAGCAGCATCTTTAGTCATTGTCCGGACCGCTCCCTTGCTTGCACCATATAATACATGACCAGGGGCGCCAATCAAGCCTGCTATGGAAGAAGCGTTTATGACTGAACCTTTATTTTGTTGCGCCATCAGTGGCATAATATGCTTCATTCCCAAGAATACTCCGGTCACATTAATCGACATGAGACGATTCCACTCCTCCAGTTCAATCTCCGCAACCGGTTTAATGATATAAATACCCGCATTGTTGAACAGAACATCCACCTTATCAAAAGTATCGATCGTTTCCTTTGCAACCTTTTTCCAATCTTCTTCATTGCTGACATCATGACGAATGAATAGGGCCTCTCCGCCGATCGCCTGAATGTCTTTCACTGCTTGATCACCGGATTCCTGGTTTATGTCAGTGATGACGATTTTTGCTCCCTCCCTGGCAAATAGCAAAGCTGTTTCTTTTCCGATTCCTGTACCCCCGCCAGTAATGATTGCCACTTTGTTTTCAAGTCTCATGATTGCACCAGATCTCCTTTTCCTATTTTTCTGATACTGAAATCCTCATCCTTAGAGGTTCTCACTAGGCTAGTATTCCTATACAAGTAATGAAAGCTGACTTAAGCAATTGTCCATCCCTTTAAATGGAATGCCGCTAAAAAAAGCTTCATTGTCTGTCTATGCCTTTATTTTACTCCTCGTAATTTGAAATACTATCCTATAATATGCTGTATAATAATAGGGTAAGTATCCCCCTTATATAGGGGTATTTTGTTTAAGGAGAAGAGACCCGTATGATCCAGCCCTCACATGCTTATGAAGAAATATCGTTTCAGCAATTCATATTATTCATAAAAAGCCATAACAAACAAATTGAAGAAAATATCAATATTTATTTGAATCTTGAGCCCCTTATATTAGAAAATGAACGTAAGGTGATACAAACATTACTTGAATCATTCCTACTATTTTTATCCGCTCCAAAAATCGAAGACATAAATGAAACATACGATAAGCATCTGGAAACTTGGCTTCAATCACATCTACCCATTTTAAATGTGAAACATTTCAGCATGTTCCGATTAATTTTTGAAAAGTCCATCGTTACCTTAATGGCCAACCTGAAACAGGTCCAAACCATTCCCATTCTACTTTTCTTATTATCCATTTTCTCTCATCTCATCCATAGCTATAACAAATGGATGGATGTCGAGCCAACGCAACTTTCAAAAACCCAGGAAGAAAATGCTGAACTGAAAAGGCTGAAACTATTAGACCAGTTAGATGAGCTTCTAATTAATTCATCAGGAATTAAGGACTTTGCTCATATCCTAAAAAAATGTGAAGAGTTCTTTCACTATAAAAGATGTGTTTTTTATGCTTATATTCCTTGGTCCAATCAATTTTATGGCACCATTGGAGAGGAGCTCCCCAAGGTTCAAAGCATGAGAGGGCAACTCAGCTTGAAGCAATCCTTTGTTTTCAATTCAAAAAAGCCTGTTTTTTTAAAGAATCCCGATCATTATATTAAAAAGGAACATATAACGTTGTTTAATCTTTCATCTGTCATATTTGTGCCGATTGTTCATGACCAGCAAGTCTTCGGCTGGCTGACCTTTGATCAATTAGGTGAAGAATTCGATTATTCAAAAGATGAATTAACTTTACTTGAACAGGTCGGAAAACGGTTAGGCTTATATTTATCAAGAAAGGATGATGAGGTATCCATTGATACAGATCTACAATTAACGGAACGGGAATCCATGATTTTAAATTTGCTGGCGGAGGGGCATAACAATAAAAAGATGGCCGAATTATTGCAATTAAGCGAGCATACTATAAGGGATTATATAAGCAGTTTAATGACAAAGTTTAAAGCCAAGAACCGTACACAAGTCGTAGTCTATGGATTTCGCTTAGGTATATTAAAGTAAAATCGAGTTTCCTTTAATCGTTATGTAAGTCAAAATAAATCCTTACATAGTTAGTTGTTGGTTATACCATATACAGTAGCTGCCATATCATAATCATTGAAGAAAGATTCTGTCATGGCAGCCTACGATTCACTACTGAAGGTATCAATTCATGTACTCATATTTATAATCGCCTGTTATTTTAATCGTAGCATCCACCTGAATATTACGAATGGATTCTTCATTAAGGCTAAAACCCTCTTTGGAAACTTCTTTCCACTTTTTCAAATCCTTTCTGTAGATAACTTCTTCTAAATTATAAATGTCTATATTTTTTTTAAGAGCATATTTGTAAGTATCCCTAATTTCTTTCTCCAATGCCCGTTGTATTTTTTCTTTAAGGTGGGGAAAGGAGATGTTTTCTTCCATATCCATTACGGCACCTTCTACTTCAATTGAAATATCAAATTCGACTTCATCATTTACATAGATTGGCTTTATATTGAATTTGGGCCTCATTAGCGATAATTGAATATTCTTGTTGTTGTTGATTTTTATTCTAATTGGGGACCTTACTGTTGATTTTGTCAACCACCTCAATCCCGCTAGATGTTTATTTGCTATCTCCCCCATCAGTTTATTATTTTTAATAAGGTAGGACCCTGATAGTTTTACGGTGTTCTGGGATTTTCCTTTTGCTTTCCACACCTCATTTTTCAACGAAATCTTCGGTAGTTTTATTGTCATTCCTGTTTCATAATTTTGCGTATAAAATCTTTGGATCCGGATGGGTTCGACAAAGGACCTTAATTTATAAATATCATCCGGATTGAAAATGCTTGTTTGTACCGATGAGCCGAATAGACTATTGCCAAAAAGGATCTTTTCTAAGGAATCATCGGTTCCATATAACCAAGTTGTTTCCCTAATTTGCTGAAATCTTAAAATGGGATCGTTTACGTTGACCAATCCATGTTTTAGTAAGTTTTCAGAAAAAATGATCAATTTAACATGGGCCCAATATATATATTGGTTTGCCTTTTTATAAATGTCATTCATGGCCTCGTTCATTGTTTCCCCTCGCCCTTTGGCGACCCAAACAGTTGTTGGTTTTGGTTCCAAGCCTTCTTGTTTAGCAACACCGGCAAAAGACGTCACCTGCACATAAATGACATACTGACCATTTTGATAATCTATTCCCATTGCACTTATATATTGAATATCTTGAATATCCTTTGTATCCCAGCAGCCACTTAAAAGAGCGATGCTCAATACAAATAGTATAATTCTAAGGATCACTTTCATTAGCGATTTCCTTTTGTATTGTCCCTGGTATTCAGCGTCTCGGCTCGTTTCTTTTTAAAGAGATATGGTTTAACAAAGACACCGCCCCCTAGATCTTTCAAGGATATTGGTGAAATAGGCGCTAAGTAGGGTAAACCATAAACCTGCAGCCTTGATAAATAAAGGACAATAGAGAAAACACCGAGAAAAAATCCGAATAAACCTAAAATAGAAGAGAGAAATAATACATAAAACCTGGCCATGCTTACTATTCCACCTAATGATTGATTGATTAATGTATAGGTGGCTACCGCAGTAGTACCTGCAACCACCAACATCGTCGGGGATGTAATCCCGCCTCTAATTGCCGCATCACCAATGATTAATCCACCCACAACAGCCAGTGATTGACCGATTGGTTTTGGGAGTGTGACCCCTGCCTCTCGAAACAGCTCAAATAAACCCAAAATCAAGAAAGCCTCTTGTTGAGGTGATATAGGCAATCCAAATCTAGATACGGTTATCGTCGCCAAAAATGAGAAGGGGAGCTGGTCTAATTGAAATGATACTAGTGCTATATAAAAACCTGGCAGAAATATTGATACTAGCAGTCCGATAATGCGAAAGAAATATTCGAAATTTGTATAGTAAGAAGGAGTATGACGATCTTCCGCGGCTTTTAACAAGAGTGTAATATTACCTGGCCCAATTAAGGCAGTTGGTGACCCATCCACTAAAATGACAAAGCGCCCATTGTTTAAACTGGCTACAGCATAATCCGGCCTCCCTGTATAATCAAAAAACGGGATTAGGTTGAACTTACTGCCTGATAAAAATTCTTCAAGTTCAGCAGTTCCCAACAAGATATCTGTGTTTATTGAGGAGATTTTCCTTTTTACTTTTTCAATGGTTTCTGGATTTACAACATCCTTCACATATAATAAATTGATTTTTGTCTTGCTCCTATTCCCAATGGTAAATGCTTGATTTTCGAGTGATGCAGTTTTATATCTTTTTCTGATCAACCCTAAATTAACAGAGATATCTTCGATAAATCCATCACGTGGACCACGGATGGAAGTTTCACTACTTGTTTCCTCGGGACTTCGATTCGGGATGCTTGGTAGGGAAAACATCAATAATAAATCCAATTCTTCAAATAGCATCAGGACCATCCCGGAAAATACGTTTTCCTCCACATTTTCTTTTAAAGTGGAGGAAGGGAAAACCCTACTGACTTTAAGTTCTTCTTGCGGATCCTCTATAACCTCTTCTTCCTTCAGTTTAGAATTTATGAATGCACTATCAAGCCGTGCTACTGATTCCCACAATTTTTTGACATCGACCAACACCTCTGAATAAATCAAAGTGCAAATAAGGGGCGGATCTGTTTTCCTTTCAGATGTAATGGTATGCTTTTTGAATTTTACATCCGAGCTCATTCCGAGTAATTCAATGAAATATTCAGTCTTCAGTTGGATCTCCGAAGAACTCCCCTTATTTGCCTTGTTCAATAGAGGCTTCATTCTTTTTCACCCTTTCTTTTAGAAAAATGACCATGTTAATGAAAAAAGTTATGACCAAAATGCTAATCACACTCAATTTAAAATAATAGCGTTCCGTAAAATCCCTGTATGCTGGAATGTCGATTGGTATACAAAGCGCAATGATTAAGGAGACTGTTATAGCAAGCAATACAATATTTTTTATTTTCTTTGATTTAAATTGAAACAGTTCCCCCATTAGGAATATCGATAACGATACACGGATAAATGCACCTGAAAGCCATTGGTATATTGATAAAAAATCCAGCCGGTTCAAATACTTACCCATGGTTAGTAACCGCCATTGAGCGTATGCGGGATTGCTGATTTTTGCAGCTTGTACCGGACCAAACTCTGTAATGGAGCCTATTATGGGTCCCATACTGATAAACAAAAGAAATAAACTTAAAAAAAGTAAACTCCTGAACTTTATTTCTGTCTTTATAAACTGTTGAATCAAAACGAGTAGAAATATCTCTGTAAAACCTCCACCTAGTATTACGACCCCGTCCCAAACAGGTGTAATCCCATTTTCAAAAATAGGAAAAAGCAAGGAGTAATCCTTAAACTGTATATTCGCCGTCATTATCGTAAACCCAAGCGCTACAACAAGGGGCAAAACCAATCCCCCGGCAATCGCTATTGTTTTGATTCCAGCCTCGGCAGCAATAAAACATAGGATGATGAAAGGTATAAATAATATATATTCTGGCGTTTGAATCATATAAGTACTGTTTACCCAGGAAAATGTGCTAAATAAAGTGACAAACAAGTTTATTAAAATATAGAAGAAAAGAAGGATTTTTATGGACCAGGCGGCGAGCGGGTGACTGTGAGTATGAAGCCAGCCAATGATATGCTGTTGCTTTGTTTTATTTATGATCCTATAAACCATGGGAAGCCATATTAGAAAAAGCATCCCGGTGATTAAATTACTGATCCATGAATCTCTTCCGGATGCCCCAAGCAATGAAGGCAAAACGATAACATGGTTCATTAATCCAGTGGATAGAATCAGCACCATTGTCGCTTGAAAAGTTGATATACTTTTTATCATGTGACACATCCCCTCTCTTTTAATATGAGGAGGCATTTTTGTTTTTATTCATATGGTGCATCATTTCTTTAATGGACAGATAGGTATTTGAACGTCCTCTACTGTCAATAAGCTCCGCTGGATCAACTGCCATTTATCATCGACCTTGCGATAAATAATTCAGTGATATTTTTTGTCTACAAATCAATTACGTTGTAACGTTTTCCCCGGTACAATCAGAAGTATGTCCCAACCTTCGGACCATTGTTCAATTTCATATGCCGCTTTCAATAAAGATCCTATTAGCTATATCCATTACACTTAGTGATGCACTTGCAATACCACCAGGCATGAGTGAACGGATTCGCACAGAGCCCATTATGCCTTGTACATGGTACACCGCCCTATCTCTGATATTCTCATTCATTATTTAAGGTTTTTTAAACAAATCGATTGTACGGTTTCATCGAACGCCAAACAGGCACCAGCTGTTTTTTTAGCTGATGCCTGTTGGCGTTTATTCCCTTATACAATATCCTCCCAGTTTGAATGATACTTTTAAGATGTTAGTTTTGTAGGTTCTTCATTGATCGTTTTTTCTATACTGCTGCTTCTTGCCTGATCCTCTTTTATCCATTTAATGAGCGATATCGATGCCATCGCCATTATTAAGATGAGTGGAACGGAAGTAATGACTACTACTGATTGAAGAGCATGCAGTCCTCCACCGAACATCATGGAAAACGCTACGAGCTCTATGACCAACGCCCAAAATATTTTGTGCCATCCGGCTGGTTCTTGATCTAATGACAACTTTTTTGATGCAGCGCTTGCTAATGTGAATGATGAAGAGTCCAGTGTAGCAGAAAGAAAAATAAGGGTGATAATCATAATCGTAAACAAGGCTATACTGCCGCCGGGAAGCCCCTGGTAAATGGCAGCAATGGCTGCTTCCCCACCTTTTTTCTCTAAAATGTCAATGACAGGAACAAGTTTATTAAGTTCAAAGTAAAGACCTGTATTACCCATGATGGAAAACGCCGCCCAACACCCTACTGTTCCTCCAATACATTCAGCAAAAATGACTTGTCTTATCGTTCTTCCTTTCGAGATCTTTGCTACAAATATGCCCATATAAGGAGCACAAGCAAACCACCAGGCCCAGTAAAATATCGTCCAAGCTTCCGGAAAGCCAGAATTGGCAACAGAGTCGGTGTAGAAACTCATACGAAAGAAGTTCTGTAACAAAATCTCAACGCTATCCGTAAATCGGGACATTATAAACAAAGTTGGACCAGCTAAAAGAACGAATGCTCCAAGTTTATTCATTGGATAAAGCGTTAGAAGAACTTGAAAAAAATCTTATTGTCACCTCATATACAATATTCAGGAATACAAGGAAGGGTCGGGTCGCTCATCAATTATCCATTAGCCAATCAAGAGCATCACGATTAGTGCGGAAATACTGTAAAGATTTAGACCTTTATAATTGATTCATTAAAAAATATATTATAAATATAAGTGAGTTCGGCGGTGCCATAAAAAGAAGTAAACTAAGGAAAGTAGATACTAGCCGATCAAAACTGGTCATCGGGTTGGATATAAAAACGATGCTATATCCTTTCTTACAATTCAGCGGTGCTGCATCTGGTCTTTTTGGATATTGCCCATAAATCTTCTAACATCCTCATCATTGGTGCACAGTACACAGTTTTTAGCAGTGGATAAATAAATCAAGGATATTTGTTTCATACATGATTTACAAACAGGATTTGTAAAACAATAATAAAAGAGATCACTTATTGTGGTCTCCTCAGTTTGTAGGAAAAAGGGTTCTTAAAGTTAATTCAAAATTGATCGGAACAGATGTGCCTGACTCCTGCTTAGAAAAGCGAGTCCAGAGTGGACCCGCAGGCGCAAAGGAGCCTAGGAGGCTCCCGGACCGCCGCGGAAAACAAGTGCCTGGAATGCAAAAAGACCGAAATTGGAATTCGGTCTTAAAATCCTATTTGGCAAACATAAAGTTTACAAAAAATGAACACTAAGGTATTTCAACTCGTTTTTATTCGGATAAAATCAGTCGTTTTGCTTATCATTTTTCACTGTTTTTCCAGATAAAAACCATCCGCCTAGAGCAATAAGAAGCATGACTGACCAAAAGATGATATTCCAAATCGGTCCTTCAACAAAATCGTGCGGGATAATGTGCACGGCTGGATGCGCAAGGGTATGCATTAATAACTTAACCCCTACCCAACCAACGATTAACATGGCTGCTGTTTCGAGGCTAGGTCGCTCCGTCAGTATCTTAACAAAGTATCCTGCTGCAAACCGGATGACAATTAAACCTGCAATCGCCCCTACTAAAATAACAATGAATTTTGCCCCATCCATACCTCCTATATCACCCATTGGTGTATCTGGTAAGGCAATGACAAGGGCGACTGCAGCTAAAATGGAATCGATAGCAAAAGCAATATCAGCCAATGCAATTTGCGCAACGGTCATACGGTAGCTCTTCCCTTTTCCCTCATTCTCCCCGTGGTCCTTTTTTAGTAAATGCTTTAATGAGATGAAAATCAAATATGCAGCCCCAATTGCTTGAACTTGCCAGACATGGAAAAGGTACGAAATAATAAAGATTGCACCAATCCTAAATATAAAAGCCAAAAGCAACCCAATATTAATCGCTTTTTTTTGCTGTTCTTTTGGTAAATGCTTTGACATGATGGCTAAAACCAATGCATTATCGGCAGATAATAAGCCTTCTAAAAAAATTAGAATAATTAACACCCAGCCATATTCCAATAATAACGATAATTCCATGATACCCCCCTAAAAGCATGTATATGAATGCGTATGGACTTCAAACCAAACAATATCTTCTCCTCCAATATTGTCCCATCTTATTTACTTCCTTATTCAGCCCTTCCATCACATTAACTTCATTTGAGTTGGTAGCGAATCCCCTATTGAAAGCAAGGCAGCCGTTAGCTTTATAATATATTCTTTTTTGCTTAGTCTTAGCCCATTGAGATAAACTGGGATTCCTTTCTGGTTTTTTCAAATTCATCACCTCAAGATTCTTTTTACAATCCTATCCATTCCGGCAGATATACTTATTTTTAAGATTAAGAATTCTCACCTTTCATAACAAACATAATTAAAAAGCGTTAAACATCATCGTACTTAAATGATTTAGTTACAACATTAATCCCTGAATAAACGAATAAAATTAAGCCTCTCCCCAAATAATAGGTAGACTAATCAGCAGGGAGGGATATATGTGGATGTTAATCGTGTAAAACAGATACTTTCTTCTTCATCCGACATTGAGGTGAGATATAATGGCACTTCAATATGGATCGATAATTTAAATGAAGATGGAAGAACGGCTACGGTACATTTGAGAGGACCATTAGAGGAAAGATCAGAAGTAGCAATTGACGAACTTAAAGAAATATAAGGAATATATTTAAAAATAAGCTCCTCTCGTCATGAGAAGAGCCTTTACTTATTTCAACCTTAATTTTTGACCGATATAAATTTTGTCGGGGTCTTTTATTCCGTTAAGACTAACAAGAGATTTTACCGTTGTATTATGTTTTTTTGCAATGAAGCTAAGTGTGTCGTCTTTTGTTACTGTATAAGTTGTGGGTGTTTCGGCTTCCCATGCACGGGTGTTGTGTGTCCTAATAGTATTTATTGTATTTGTAAAATCCCTATAGGCTATATTCAAGTCCACCTTTGTACTGATGCCGCTTATTTTACCCGAATCAGAATGCTGCCAAATATCTGCGCTACGTCCCAACATGCTGTTGTATCTGGCAATCCACAAAGCGTAATTCGTCAACCTTGTTTCATCTAAACTATTTTCAAGAAAATATTTACCGGTATACAGCATAGCCGTGTATCCAGCTTCTTCAATAGCTTCTAAGAAAGCTATTGCTGCATCGGTCAGCGTTTTTTTCTTTGCCTTTTTTTTATTTTCCTCAAGATCCAGTACAATAGGGTAATTTAAAGCAAAAGATCTGATTGAATCTAAAAAATAAGCTGCCTCGGCCTTTGCTTCTGCAACAGTTGCAAACTTTGCATAGTGATAGGCCCCGACTTTCAATCCCGCTGCCAATGCTTGTGGTGCGTTTTCTTTGAAATAAGATAACTTAGAATAACTCGTTCCCTCTGTTGCTTTAATGAACACGAACTTCACGCCTGCCTTTGCAACTTCCCCCCAACTGATGGCACCTTGCCAATGTGAAACATCGATTCCCTTTATATATTCCATATTAATGTCCTCCTTACGGAAACAACCCTATGGCGGTAAATGTTAATTGAATTTAACTAAGACACATCATTTAGGAAAAATGCAGTCCTATTGCCCACCTTATAATAAGATATTTGATGGAGTTAAAACAATAATAAATCTTTGGGAATGAAAGGAAAAAATTATGCTGTTTCCTTTTGTTTTCAAAGATGAATTTATGCTATAATGATTTTATTAATATCAGAAGGGATGATGGGTGGCCGATGATTAACTAATCTTATTTTTTTAAATTTGAAATCGCATATTTCAAATCAAACGAAATAGGATTAGTCTGCCCATTTTCTATAAATTACAGAGCTATACTCAAAATAGCTCTTATTTGACAATGCACAGGTACGGCTAATCCTTCCATATGAATTGGGAGGATTTTTTTTATCCTCCCATTAAGGAGAGGGATGAATTATATGAAAGAATTATTAAAATTAACCAATATTAGCTATGAAGTAATGGACGTAAACATTTTTGAAAATATAAATGCAAGTGTACAACAAGGGGAAATCATCGGTATCATTGGAAAAAATGGTGCCGGTAAGTCTACGTTGCTTCAATTAATTAACAATACTTTAGAGCCTGTACGCGGCCAAATCCAATGGCTGCAGCAAGACTTGAAAGTTTTTATGGTTGAACAAGAAGTCGTATCGCATCCTTCCGAAGATAAGACCCCTTCCGAAGTTAAATTACTTGATAAAATGCATGTACCAGGCCATGAATTCCAACAATTGAGCGGGGGAGAAAAACTAAAAGCCCGACTTGCAAAAGGACTTTCTAAAGATGCAGACCTTTTACTATTAGATGAACCGACAAACCACCTTGATGAAGACAGTATAGAATTCCTTAAGGGACAAATAAAAAATTATAGAGGTACCATCATTTTTGTTTCGCACGATCGTTATTTTTTGGATGCTGTTGCAACGAAAATTTGGTCGATTGAAGATAAAAAGCTAATTGAACACAGAGGGAATTATTCTAGTTATATGGAAGTTCGCAAACAGAAAAGACTTACACAACAACGTGAATATGAAAAACAGCAAAAAATGGTTGAACGGATTGAGGGACAAATGAATGAAATCACTTCTTGGTCGAAAAAAGCCCATTCCCAATCGACGAAAAAAGAAGGAGTTAAGGAATACTATCGCGTAAAAGCAAAACGAATGGATGCACAGGTAAAATCAAAACAAAAGCGTCTTGAAAAAGAGCTTGAAAAAGTAAAAGCTGAACCTGTTGAATCCGAATATACTGTACGCTTTTCAATTAAAGCAAAAAACAAGTCGGGAAAACGTTTTTTGGAAGTCAAGAATTTAACTAAGTCATTTAACGAGCGCACACTATTTAAAAACGTTCATTTCACGATACAGCATGGTGAGAAGGTTTCCATAATAGGTCCCAATGGCAGCGGAAAGACGACATTATTAAAAATAATTCTTGGACGAGAAAATTTTGCGGGCAATGTTTGGATTTCGCCATCTGCAAAAATGGGCTATTTGACGCAAGAGGTGTTTGATTTACCACTTGAACTAACACCCTCCCAGCTATTTCATAAAGAAACTTTCGAGTCGAGAGGGAACGTTCAAACTTTAATGAAGCATTTAGGCTTCACGGCATCTCAATGGACAGAACCCATTAAGAACATGAGTATGGGTGAGCGAGTAAAATGTAAGTTAATGGAATATATCCTGGAAGAAAAAGATGTGCTTATTTTGGATGAACCGACAAATCACCTGGACTTAGCTTCACGGGAACAACTTGAAGATACCTTAGCCCAGTATACTGGAACGCTAATCGTCGTTTCGCATGATCGATATTTTCTCGAAAAAATCACAAGCAGCAAACTTATCATTTCAAATAATCACATACAAAAGCAATTATATGAATCACCCTCAAAAAGAGATGATCTGGAAGAACTACGATTAACACTTGAAACAGAAAGACAGGAAGTTTTAGGAAAGCTTAGCTTTATGACTCCAAACGATAAAGCCTACACAGAACTTGATCAGAAGTTTAATGAGCTTACGAAAAAAATAAATGAACTTAGTGACAAATGACTAATCCATTGTAGCCTAATGTAATTGCTGGATTAAAATGCGAGAACCCTTAGATAAAGTCTAAGGGTTTTTTATACAGAATGGTTGCCGAGTTTTTTTAGAAAGTCCATGGTATACGATTCCCCCTTTGAATCTCCATTGTTACATGCTTTTGGTGCCATCCTATGTTCAATATCCATTTCCCCTTTTCGCTAAAATGCAAAAATCACATATACCCGCTTGTTTTTCTTCAAGAACATGGAGGGAATGGTACTCCCCTTCAAGAGATTCCAATAAGAACTCAAAAAAACGCCATCAAGTACCAATGGTTTGAGGTGCTAAAGGGGTATTAGTAATTTTATTTATATTCAAATTGAGCAGCATACTAATGTCCCTTTGTTAATAAGATTTAATGATGGTTTTGTTTTAAAAGGGGGCTTTAGTTATGAATGAGGACATACAGGAAACTATGAGGGATAAATCGGGAATGTTTGTTGCACGCTCTTTGGATGAGATTCGTTTTTGGTCAAGAATTATGAAGGAACACTCGCTATTTTTAAGACTAGGTTTTAGATGTGAAGATACGCAGCTAATTGAGGAGGCTAATCAGTTTTATCATTTATTTGAACGGATAGAACAACAATCCCATACATTAACAAATCAAGCTGATCCTGAACAGATCAGGATATTTAACTCGGAAGTGCAACAAGCTGCTACAGGAATATTTTTATTCAAAAGGAAGGTATTGGGGCTGATACTCACCTGTAAATTGCCTGGTGCAAACAATTTCCCACTTTTAGTCGACCATACAAGCAGGGAAGCCAATTATTTCAGAAAACGATTAAAAGAATTAAATGAGGGTAAATTGAAACCACTTGCAGACGCCATCATCAAAGAAAATGTATTTTTTTTAAGGATCATGGCGGATCATGCAAAATTCATCGGACATCTCCTTGATCCGTCGGAAAGAAAGCTGGTGGATATGGCGCGTAATTTTAGCAATGATTTCGATCAATTAGTCTTTCAAGCTGTAGACTTAGAGTCCATGAAACCGCAATCTCAAACCGCTCCTCTTTTGGATCAATTTCTAGATCAGAACCGTGTTTCCGTCGTATCACTTCGGGACTTTAAGAAAACCGCCAGAGATTTAATCGAAGAATGCAAAATCAAGAGCATTATCCATCCTTTATTGGCAGATCACGTTTTCCGTGAAGCTGAACGTTTCCTTGAAATCATCGATATGTTTGAAACCCACCTTACAGGTGAAACATACAATTAATTGAGTATGAAGGATATAGAGAAATAATGGTTTTTATAAAATTGCTTTTATGGATTAATAAATTCAAATAAAAATTGCCCCTCTCGATTAGAGAAGGGCTTTTATATGTAAAAAGTTAAGAAAGGGAGTTCACCATTGTTTTAAGTTTCTCTTTATCAGAAACATGAATCCATGGTAAATCCAGGTTATCATCGTCAATACCAGGTTGGATAACGCGGCTATATAATAGGTCACAAATACAATCATTTAATAACTGGATATCCTGGTCTGATATTTTCCGGTTATATGTTACATTAGCGGTTCCTGTTTGTTTATTCATCCCCCCTATCAAGCCTCTTTGTTTTAATGAACTTCTGATCACTTCTCTAATAGCCTCTAGACTAGTCAACGGAAATACATCAAGGTGCTTAACAATCATTCTAAAAATGTCATCTTTAGATAAGTCCTGTTCAATATGTTGTCGCAATTATTCCACCCCCATTGGTCAAAACATTCTTCAAATGAAACGTAAAATCCTCCTTTATCCTTAAAAAGGACTACGCATACTGCCTTTTTGAGGGGCACTGCACTTTCAACTCAATAAAAACAGATTGACTGACGGTTTTCCGCAGAGCATACAGCACCTGAAGAATTTTTGCAAAGGATGTTCCATAGTATGGAAACTCATCTTCCCTAACTAAATTGATTTTGTTTTTTTGCAAATTAACATTCATTTTTTTGGTAAATATTTGTCTTATAATAAAATAAATATTTAATCTGTTACGTTATGATAATGATTATTTAACGAAGGGAAAGATGCTTATCTTTAAGATCATCCTATTCATTCATATTTTCGCTGGAGCAATATGTCTTATTAGTGGAATAGGTGCTATGTCTTCAAAGAAAAAAAGAGGTATGCATACAATTTGCGGTGAAATTTATCACAGTGCATATGTTGTACTCTTTGTCACCTCCCTGACAATGGCAATATTGAATTGGGAAAGCAGCGCATATTTATTTTTCATTGGGATATTTTCATATTCTTTCGCGTTTATAGGCTATCTTGCTGCTAAGAAGAAATGGAAAAACTGGATTGCATCTCATATTAGTGGGATGCTCGGTTCCTATATCGCTATTTGTACTGCAATTCTTGTAGTGAATGTACCCAATATAACTATCTTGAATGAATGGAACCCATTAATTTTTTGGTTTCTTCCAAGCATTATAGGTTCACCGCTGATATTTTTGGTTGGACAGAAGTATAAAAAATCCAATTCTATCTAAATACAGTCCAAAAAACTCCTATAAATTCATTTAACAAACCCCAACATAAAAAAAGCCCCTCGATCAAGAGAGGGGCTTTTAACAATGGAGGAGTACCACTTAGGGGGTAGTACAATAATATAATTATCGCCAATCAAAAACATTTATATTCATTGTTATTCGGCAACAAGTTAATGTATGAGCTTATTTATCTGTGTTAGCATATATCTACTATTTCAGAGATGCCAACCATCCGTTCAAAAGGTCAATGTGTTGATCTCGGTGCAAATACTGTATCACAAGAATAATTAGCGGCTTATTTTTCAGAGAATTATTATTTTTCTAAAAAGTACAAATCCATTAATCATTTAATAATGAAAAATGGATTTTAAAAACTTTTATAAGATTCTAGTTATAGACCCACATAATTCGTTTAATGAATTTTGAAAAAATCTATTTTTCCAATGCAAATAACGAAACATTTGGCCACAATTTCTTGTCTAAATCATCCAGATAAGGAACTTCATTTCGTACCTCTGATATAATTGAAAAATCCACATCATGAATTAGAATACTCTGCTCTGATCTTGAAGCTTCACATAGGACCTCACCGGTCGGAGCAACAAGTTTACTCTTTCCGCAACTTCCCTCATTAACCGTGTTTACGCCAAGAATATAAACCGTATTATCGAGTGCACGTGCCGGAAGTTGAATATCCCATCTTGTTTCAGCTCCGTAACTCCATATTGAAGGAACAATAATAAGTTCTGCACCTTGAAGAGCTAGAATTCGGCTTGGTTCAGGAAATTCAATATCTGCACAAATAAGAACACCTATTTTCCCTTTCGATGTTTCTATTGCATTATAGACTTTCTCACCAGGAGTAAATATCTCCTTCTCTCTTCCCCATAAAAATGATTTTCGATAAGTGGCAATGACTTCCCCTGTTGACTCAATTACAGCCAAGGATATGTAAAGGTTTCCATTTCCCCCCTCAACAAATGGGACGATGAGTATTACTTTTAACTCTTTAGCGAGCTTTTGAAATAATGAAACAGTCTCTCCAGTCGAAACCTCTTGCAACGATTCGAATTGTTCCTTCGATAAATAGTAACCACTCACCCAAAGTTCAGGTAATACGATTAATTCAGCTCCCTGTTTAGCCGACTCTTCAACCATTTCTATACAATTTTTAATATTTTTATCCCTTTCACCAGGGATAGCTTGTAATTGAACTGCAGCAACCTTAATCAACAAAAGCACATCCTTTTCTGCAAATGGAAATTATCAGATTCTTTTGAAACCTGTGTTTATTTTAATAATATTTTATTTCATTTAATTAAGCAATAATTATTTCTTTTAGAATATAATTTTGAATTTTTTATTTCAAAAAATCTAAAAATTGTGTAAACTATAATCAATCCAGTTTCGGTTAGGGTAATTGTACGCTTTTACACAACATTTTTCAGGGAGGTCTTACATGAAAAAACCACAGAATGATTTAGAACAATCACTCAGTTCTCGTCACATGTCAATGATTGCAATCGGAGGCGTCATTGGTGCAGGTCTTTTTGTAGGTAGTGGAGCGGCCATACATAAGGTCGGGCCTGGCATCTTGGTCTCTTATGTAATTGCCGGTGTTTTAGTGTTCTTGATTATGAAGAGCCTTGGTGAAATGGCCACTTCCAATCCATCAAGTGGTTCGTTTTCAGAATATGCCCGGGACGCAATTGGCCCTTGGGCAGGTACTACGGTTGGGTGGCTTTATTGGTTTCAATGGGTTGTCGTTATTGCCATTGAAGCCATTGCAGGTGCAGCCATCATCAATATGTGGTACCCAGGTATTCCTTTATGGTTTCTAGCTTTGGCCTTGACAATCGCTTTGACTTTAACAAATATCTATTCAGTGAAATCCTTTGGAGAATTTGAATATTGGTTTGCCATGATTAAAGTAGCGAGCATCATCGCCTTTTTAATTTTAGGCGTATCTTATATATTCGGATTTTCAGGAGAATCGACGGTTGGAATATCTAACCTTGTACAAAACGGGGGATTTTTCCCTAATGGTGTAAGTTCCGTCTTCGTGGGAGTCATCACTGTATTTTTCTCTTTTGCCGGTACAGAAGTAGCGACCATTGCAGCAGCTGAATCAAAGGATCCTGTTAAGTCCGTCTCTAAAGCCATTAATAGTACAATTTGGCGTGTCTTGATCTTTTATGTAGGATCAATAGCGGTAGTTGTGACATTACTTCCTTGGAATTCTGCTAATGTATTACAAAGTCCATTTGTTGCCGTTTTAGAAAACCTAGGCATTCCTTTTGCAGCTCACCTCATGAATTTCATCGTACTAACTGCTGTTTTATCATGTCTAAATGCTGGATTATATACAACATCCCGAATGCTTTTCTCTTTAGCAAAAAAAGGGGATGCCCCACAATATTTTAGTAAGTTGAATAATAATGGAGTACCTGCCAGAGCTGTTTTTGCAGCTACCATATTTTCTTATATTGCTGTAGTGATGAGTTATGTTTCGCCTGAATTAGTTTTTCTGTTTCTGGTTAACTCATCAGGAGCTATTATATTACTAGTTTATTTGGTTATTTCCATTTCTCAGTTGAGGATGAGAAATAGATTGGAAAGAGAGAATCCTGATGCCCTGAAAGTGAAGATGTGGTTGTTCCCATATTTAACATATGCGACCATCGTAGGGATTTCCATCATTTTAATTTCCATGGCTTTTATCGATTCTACAAGAAGCCAACTATATTCAACATTATTACTAACCGGGGTAATCATTGTGTTGACTCATTTTTCCGGAAAAAAGAAAATCATTAGCGCAGAGGAGAAAAGTAAACTAACCAGTAATTTGCCTCCATTGAAATAAGCTATGGCGGAATATCATTATGTGGTAAATTAAAAAGCCTTACTCTTCCACATTGGGAAAGTAAGGCTTCTCTTTATTCCATTTTCTTTCTTTGAAAAACATCAAAATGACTCCAGATGTCTTCCAAAACTTCTAATCGCTCGTGTATATCTTCCTGCTTCTCTTTTCCGACAAACATGATCAAAGCATTAATCAAGCTTAATGGTGCAACGAAAGAGTCAATGAAGCTAGGCATCTGACTGGATGCTGTCAACGGAATGTCCGCATGAGGAATAAGCGGTGAGAGTAGATTATCAGTAATGGCTATTGTTGTGGCATTTTTTTCCTTTGCAAAAGAAAACATTTGAATTGTACTTTTCGTATATCGTGCAAAACTGACACCAATCACTACATCTTTTTCACTTAAATTATATAACTTTTCCGATGAATTCTCCAATGACTGCAGAAGTTCCACATTATTGAGAACAATTTGAAGATAATATTCCAAAAACACGCCTAATGATGTGGCACTGCGGTTTGCGATAACATAAACCCTTCTCGCTTGTAATAAGCATTTCACTGCTTCATGGAATGCATCTTCATCCAATTTCTCCATTGTGGATTTTATGTTTGCGATGTCATCTTGGAAAACTTCGTATACCCCTGAAGACTCTTTATTGTATACCTTTTGGGACATCTTCAATCGCTCTGTCGTTGTCAGCTGCTGCTTAACGGAATTCTGCATATACTGCTGCATCTCTGGATAGCCTGAATAGCCAAGCGAGGTTGCAAACCGCACAACGGTGGCATCACTGACCCCTGCCATTTTTGCTAATTTCCCAACTGTAAAAAAAGGAACGGTCGTTTGATTCTCTAAAATATATGTAGCTATTTTCACGTGGGACTTGCTCATTTCCCCTATTTGTCCAGCGATGTTTTGATAGACGTTTGACATTAAAAAGAGCGCCCCTTTAATTTTATTTATGCATTGTAGGAGTATCTATTTCCTTTTTGTGAAGGATTATAATTTAACAATAGGTTTTTTCATCCTTTTTTGTCAAGGTAATTGCAAGTGCCATGCTGGAATTAAAAAGGCCTGATCAATTAAAATCGCTTTGATCGGACCTTTTGCTTTCTCATCTGACACTCAGTTAAGCTGAATTATTTCAGGATTCGTCCAATGGCTTCGTCATGCGCTTCCACAGTTCGAAGAATATCTTCCTCCGTGTGTACAACAGACATCGAATAACGATTAAGCGGCTTTGTATAAATACCTAATTTTAATAACTCATGGTCAATCTCTTTTCTTAATTTCGTATTTGCCCTGCTCATATCACGATAATTTTTAATCGGGCCTTCGGCTAAGATAATGTTAAAGATACTGCCCATACCGACTGTTTGCATGTTTAAGCCATGTTTTTTATACACATTCTCAAGTTCCTTACGTAAAGATTGCGTCTTAGCAAACAAACCTTCCATTGTTCCTTCTTGTTCCAATAAGTCAATAGTTGCTAAACCTGCAGCCAATATGGTCGGATGACCATTGTATGTTCCACTATGATATAACGGATTTTGTTTATCTGCATTATCTGCTCCAGCTGTTAAAATATCTCGTCCGCCTCTAGCAGAGGTAATCATCATTATTTCTTTTTTACCTCCAATGGCCCCTACTGGGAATCCGCCACCCAGAACTTTTCCTAAGGTAGTGATATCCGGTTTAATGCCATATACTTTTTGAGCCCCCCCAATCGATATCCTGAAACCTGTTTTTACTTCATCGAATATAAGCACTATATTAAGTTCTTCTGTTATTCTACGAAGTCCTTCCATGAATTCTTGTTCAGCAGATATGAACCCTCCTTGAATTGGCTCTAAAATAACACCTGCTAATTCATGTGCATGGGCACGTAAAATCTTCTCGGTAGATTCTAAATCATTGAATGGAAGAATGACGGTATTTTCAATATAGTAATCTGGTATTCCTCTTGATTCTCCTACCGCTTTAGGGGCTGTTGCGTTACCTGCCTGATCCATATCAGGGTTAACACTCACTAATACTTGATCATATCCTCCATGATAATGTCCTTCAAACTTCGCCAATTTCGGTTTTCCGGTATAAGCAACCGCCGTACGAATTGCAAGAAGTGTCGCTTCCAAGCCCGAATTCGTATAACGAACCATTTCAATACCAGGATATAACTCCACTAATTTTTGTGCCATTGTTGTTTCCATCTTGTGAGGCGTACCGAATATGGTCGTTCCAGACTCTAACATTTGTTTTGTCACGGCATCGAATACTTGTTGATGACCATGCCCTAATATAAGAGCCCCATAACATAATAAATAATCGATATATTCATTGCCATCTACATCATATAACTTACTGCCTTTTCCTTTTTCCATCATTATTGGATGTGGAGGAAAATATTTAATATGTGCTGTGACACCGCCCGGAATAACGTCACAAGCTTTTTCAAATAAATCAGCTGATTTTTTCGTTTTTTCTGATAATAAACCCTTATCGTGTAGTATCATAATGAATTTCCCCTTAATATAGATTTTTTTCATGCGAAGTATTTATAAATAATAGAAGCGATTTTTTTAATTTAATCAAAACATCTATTAAATGTGGATATTTTTTAAACCTTGATTAAGCAACCAGGTCCAGCCCGACATAAGAAGATAAAAGATGATTAAGTATCCACTTTGAAATTGCTTCCACCAACCATCATTCCAAACTTCTCACTCACTTCCTGTTGTACCCATAGTGGATTTTCTAATTATTAAAATAAACATTTCATTATAAAATATAATATGAAATAAATATTACAAAGTCAAGGTTGATTTTTGTTTATTTTTAAGATCTCAGACATATAAATGCCAGCCCATTTAGATGAAGCGATTCGACCAATATCTAATTTTAATGAGTAAACGCCAATTAAGCGCTCCAAGAAATGGCGCGCTTAATTGGCGTTATTTATCATGCACTTCAATCATGTCTGTGCCTCCTTGACCTCTACCGCAGCAACCCAATACCACCGACGTTATTTGGGGATGCTGTATCTATTACATATTTCCAGAGGTTCATCAGGCGGTGCTCAGATCCAAGGTGGGAGGCTCATCACTTTAAATATTTTCACTTCTATATTTTGATTTACATTTTAACGAAGGAGAAAATTTTAGAATACGTAACTGCACTTACATTGTTTCATAGTTTTTTA
This sequence comes from Peribacillus sp. NPDC076916, assembly GCF_050269675.1. Classification (NCBI taxonomy): domain Bacteria; kingdom Bacillati; phylum Bacillota; class Bacilli; order Caryophanales; family Bacillaceae; genus Peribacillus; species Peribacillus sp. NPDC076916. The sequence continues at coordinate 93,133 of NZ_JBNNIU010000010.1, read as the reverse complement.
TTTCAAATTCACTTAGGGGTCGATTAATCGACTTACTCAGTTTACTAATAAGCTCTTGGTAATCCTTAGTATCATTTGGATCTATACCTTCCCTGACGTTTAGTATCTCGTATCGGTCATACTGTTCTGGAATAAGTTTTCCGTCTACATGGATATAAAGCCTATATTTGATCCTCAGATTCATAAAAATACCATCTCCTTTACTATCAGTTCGATATAAGGAGCTTTTTTCCTGCAAGAAAAAATACTCACGATGATAAGTAGTTCGCATTAACTTTATACATTGTAAATTCGCGATGAGCGCCACGCACGTTAGGAGGAACAGCATATTAATAAATATCTTTTATTGAATTCACCTGAATTTTTTTGTTTTTACTGCATAAATTGTTCAAGAAGAAAAAACTAGTGTATATGGGGGTTTTTTAATGAATCATCCCGAGCCAGTATTAGAAATGTATAACTATCACTCGTGGGCAAATGGGGTCATCATCGACCGGTTAAATGAGCTTCCACAGCACATTTATCATAAGGAAATTCAGAGTGGTTTTTCGTCCATATCAAAAGTGTTGTCTCATATTTATCTCACGGATTATGCGTGGTTTGACATTATCGCAGGTAAAAGTATGGATGAAGCAATGGCATCTTCCAATCAATTAAGAGAAGAGGTTGAAAAGAAAAGTATTGAGGAAATGAAAATAATATTTCTGGACTTATACAACAGAAACAAAGCACTACTGAGTACAGCGGATATGGAAAAGGTAATTATCGTGGATAACCCATATGCTGGTTTTCTTGAAACTTCCATTTCCGAATCGGTATTACACGTTGTCACTCACGGATCATATCATCGTGGCAATATCGCTACCATGTTGCGGCAAATGGGGCACACTTCCGTTATGCAAGATTTTGGCCTTTACCTTTATTCAAAATAAAAAACCAAACTATATCCGATTCCTGAATAAGGGGATGTATCGATGGACGAACTAGTTGGCACTTGTGTTCGCTGTGCACGTAATGTATATTGTACTGCTGGATTTCTGAACGGTATTCTATTAGATAACAAGAAAATCTTATGTTTTAATTGTAAGGATATTTTATATGCAATGATCAAAGAAGAAAGAATGGAAGATGGGAGTTAAAGGAGTAATACACCAGAATAGGTCATGCCAATAATTTGGCATGACCTATTTTGCCCGATGAACAGTCAGATTGACTTTGTTGGTTTCGCACATGAACGTTGAGAGTTGCATGCCGGTCGTTTGCATCGGAAGCGATCTTTAATATTCTAAATAAATTAGCACTAATTTAAATTCAGCATAGTTTTTGTAGCACCAATCACTTCTATACTGTTATCGTTACTGACTATTTCTGTATGGATTTTATAAGTTGATTCATCGACTAAACTCCGAAAATCCGCTTATGGATAACAATTCATTATGGAACTCCTTAGATGCCAAAGGCACCCCTGCGCGGTATCCGTGTCAGTGTCCCTTCCTTCACCTTCACCAATTCCTTTTCGTATGGTAAAGCAACTTACGTTATAGGTTTCACAAAGTTTTTTTTATTGTCCATCACACCTTTTTATCAATTTACTATTTTTTAGTGAATACGAATGATAGAATGTTAAAGTATTTAACTTAAGTGGAACAACTTTTCTGATACGTAGTAAGTATTATATTGGTGATTATTGTTTGAAGTATGGTATACCTATAGAATGGATGTTAAACTGGGGGATTTCCTAAAAATAAGAATATATCCTGGTAATTGTCAAGTAAGTTGTTAATAATGAATAACGCCTCCAAAATCCGTGAATTGAGGTTAATCTCCTTAAGGTGTTGTATATCATTGGAAAATATAGCTGGTTTCTTAATGAATTCGCTTTAATTTCTATAATTTTTAAAAATAGCAGGCAGTACAATACGTACTACCTTAGCGGAAAGGACGTACCGTAATAATGAATCACAACAAAACAGCCATCACTAAAATTCGTACGGGTCCCATGTTTGCGGTGATGCTGGCTGGGGCTCTAGTCGCTTTCTTAAATCAGACTTTAATTAATATCGCATTGCCTCAATTAATGAATCACTTTGAAATCTCAGCTGCAACAGCTAACTGGCTTACTACAATCTTCCTATTGGTCAATGGGATCGTCATCCCTATCACTGCTTTCTTAATGGAACGTTTCAATACAAGACAACTATATCTTGCTTCGATGGGACTCTTCGCTTTAGGAACTTTCCTATGTGGAATTGCCCCCAGCTTCTCCGTCTTATTGATCGGACGTGTGGTTCAAGCCGCCGGGGCGGGGATTTTATTCCCTTTGATCACAAATGTGATTTTCACTATATTTCCACCTAACAGACGCGGTTTCGCAATGGGTATATTTGGTATCGCGATGAATTTTGCCCCTGCTGTAGGACCGACGTTATCAGGATGGATTATACAAAACTACTCTTGGCGGGTTCTGTTTTTTGTCATTTTCCCATTTGCACTGCTTGACTTCATCTTTGCCATTTTCATCATCAAAAAAGTAGGGAAAACGAGTCGGCCTAAACTCGATAAAATTGGTGTAATTCTATCCACTATCGGATTCGGCGGAGTTCTATATGGATTTGCTACTGGCGGTACCAAGGGCTGGGGCAATCCCGAAGTACTGACGATGTTCCTTGTTGGAGGAATCAGTTTAGTTTTATTTGTCTGGAGGCAATTTACTGTATCTCATCCTATTTTGGAATTTAGAATTTTTCGGTATCGGATGTTCACTTTAACGACAATTATCAACATCATCGCAACTATGGGTATGTTCTCTGGAATGATCATCATGCCAATCTATATGCAGAATATCCGTGGATTTACCCCGATGGAATCCGGTCTCATGCTATTGCCTGGCGGGATTTTAATGGGGATCATGTCTCCTATCACAGGTAAGCTGTTTGATCGATTTGGTGCGAGATGGCTTGCGGTGAGCGGACTTGCCATCACTATCATTACAACCTATCTTTTAACGCGGCTTGAAACAGATACGTCCTATTCTTATGTGGTGTGGGTATATACTATAAGAATGTTCGGAATGTCGATACTGATGATGCCTATCTTCACAGCTGGATTAAATGAATTGGCACTTAGCCTAAATAAATATGGAACAGCAATGGTCAATACATTGAGAATGGTAGCAGGTGCTGTTGGCATGGCATTTTTTGTTTCCATCATGACAAACCAGGGAACGAAGCATGTTCAGGAAATCTTATCTCATAGGAACATATCACCAGATAATACATCACAAATGGCCATGGCCATTAAACAAGGTAGCGTAATGGGAGTGGATGATGCATTCATGATTGCAACAGGTTTGACCATAATTGCATTCATACTGGCCTTTTATATACGGCAAACTTCACCGCAAGAAGATACCATTACAAATCGCCTATCGAAAAAAAGAGCTTGAATAAACAAGGCTTAAACACAAAGAATAAAAATTCTTTAAAACTGACTTGCCCCATTAAGCAAGAAAAAAAGAGACACTTATTATGAGTGTCTTTTTTTTTTGGCCAAATTACTTCATGTGCTCAAGGTAAGGCATTCATTTTGATCCTGCTGCATACTCACATGCATCTAAAATTTCATTTGGGGAGGAAAGCCAACCATACACAAATAGCAATCGTAATTTCAAAAACAGCTAAGTATATATTTACATTGCTCTCATATATTTTAAGATAATGATTTGGACAAGGGGAATGTTTTTATGAAAAAGTTTGTTACTCTGCTTTTTTCAAGTTTTTGCATTGGAGTAGGTCTTAACCTGTTCATTGTTCCCATTCATCTAATAAATGGCGGGATATTTGGAATAAGTCTGTTAATCAAATATGTTTGGGGAATCCAAGTTGGACATACCATGATCATGATCAACATTCCCATATACCTTCTATCTCTTCTATACGATAAGTCTTATTTCTTCAATGCCATCCTTGGGTTAGCTTTTACTTCAACCATTATTGATTGGCTAACACCACTAAACGGTTTAGTTCATCTACCGATCATAACGAGTGCCATTATAGGCGGAATGACGATTGGGATTGGTGTGGGTTTTATGCTGAGACAGCATATTAGCCCCGGTGGAGTGGATTTACTAGCACTATTAATCTCTAAAACCACAGCAACGAACCCTGGAATTATTATTTTTATTATCGATTCACTCATAGTAATTGCGGGAATTATTATATTGAATGACCTAAAGCTAATGTATTCACTCCTCACGATTTCCTGTGTCGGCATATGCGTCATTTTTATCAATTCTTTTAAGACAATAAACATTTTTATAAGATAAAAAAACATACCTACAAGTGCTGCAACAGGGAAGAATGATCCAGTATATCCCGCCTTTGGATATTTTGCTCGTGCTGCACCCATGATTTCGCGCCGTTCACTCGTGATTTCGCTCCTTTTACTCGTGAGTTTTGGCCATTTACTCGTGAATTTAGCATGTTTACTCGTGAATTCGCTCCTTTTACTCGTAAGTTTTGCTGTTTTACTTGTGAGTTTGGACTATTTACTCGTGAATTCGTGTTGCACCCATGATTTCGCGTCGTTTACTCGTGATTTCGTACCATTTACTCGTGAGTTTTGCTGTTTTACTCGTCAGTTTGGACTATTTACTCGTGAATTCGTGTTGCACCCATGATTTCGCGTCGTTTACTCGTGATTTCGCTCCTTTTACTCGTGAGTTTTGGCCATTTACTCGTGAATTTAGCATGTTTACTCGTGAATTCTTGCTGCACCCATGATTTCGGCTGTATAATCTTTGGTGCGATTTCTGAAATCATCTGAATATTTTTTTAGAAAAAACTGCAGGCAAACTCGCTATTCTTCGAGTTTGCCTATAGTCAATCGAATTATAATAAAGAATCGCGCCACGTCTGTCGAAGTTTCCTACCCAGCCTCAAACATATACAAGTAGGGGGCAGACAGTTTAGTTCACGGAATCAATTCTCACGCCCCCGTACGCCCTACCCTCCTACTGATATAATGGATTCTATTAATAAAAGGTCAGCCAGTAAAAGAACTAACACTCCTGCTTGTTCATTAAGACTTATTGTGAAGTTGAAATAAATAGTGCAGGTTCTTTAACACTACAAAACTACCCCGTTGTACCATAAGAAAAAGGCTGCCTCAGCAGCAACCTTCCTTTTTAAAGTAAGAGACCCATTAGTTGAAGAGCAAAGTATTATTATTCAAGAAATACCCAAACAGATTACAACTATGAGACCTGAGATTAAAGCTATTTTCGGTCTAAAGCTTCGATTTTTTGTTGTTTCTGAATGAAACTTTGCTCTTTGTTGTTGTCCACCTGTCCATGTTCCGATAAAAACACCTGAAATAACAATACTTACTATCCCAACAATAAGAATCCTTTTATATTATACCTATCTCCAGTTTAAGTGTATTTTACTATTCAAATAATTTGACTATCTTCTGATTTTTTGACATTTCTTCTCCATATATTCTCCAGCTGTTCAAGAGTCTTTCCTTTGGTTTCAGGAACCATTTTCCATACAAATAATGCAGATAGTACGCTCATTGAACCATAAAAACCGTATGTTAGTCCGCCACTATATTCCATCATCATAGGATACGTAGAAGAAATAAAATAGTTAGCCGCCCATTGTGCAGCTACAGCAATGGCTACAGCCCGACCTCGAATTTTATTAGGGAAAATCTCTGAAATTAGCACCCAGCAGATTGGACCCCACGACATCATAAATGAAGCTGTATAAATAATGATAAATACAAGCGTCCATATTCCAATAATATTAGAAAAAGCCATGCTTGCTACACCAAACATTCCAATTGCCATTCCTATGGAACCCACTATTAATAAAGGCTTTCTTCCCAATCGATCAACTGTTAAAATCGCGATGACTGTAAAGATAACATTTACTAATCCCATAATAATGGTTTGCAGCATAGAAGAATCTTTAGCTGCTCCCATGCTTTCAAAGATACGCGGAGCGTAGTATAAAGCTACATTTATACCTACAAATTGTTGAAATACAGAAAGCAGTACACCTACAATAATAACTAATTTTCCATAAGTGAATAATTTTTCCGAAGTAATATTGATAGCAATCGTTTGTTTAATATCACTCAGAATCGCTTTCGCTTCTGAAGATCCATTAATTTTTGTAAGTATTGCTAAAGCTTTTTGATCTTGATTCTGTATTGCCAAATAGCGAGGTGTTTCAGGAACTAAAAACAAAAGTACAGCAAAGAGTAAGGCTGGTATAGCTCCTGAAGCAAACATGTATCTCCATCCTACATCATTTATCCATTCTAACGTTTCGCCATTTGCAATACCCCAATTTACAAAGTAAACGACTAACATACCAAAAATAATCATAAACTGATTAAAGGATACCAATCTGCCGCGAATATCTGCCGGAGCAATTTCTCCTATATAGATTGGACAAATAGCTGACGCTAATCCAACACCAATTCCCCCGATGATTCGATAAAAGTTAAAAGCTAGTAATAAAGAAAGTGTTGGTTCACCTTTTGTAAAAAATAAAAATTCAGGATAAGCAGCACCTAATGCTGATACTATAAAAAGAATCGCTGCAAGTATAAGTGATTTTTTACGTCCTAGTCTTGATCCAAAATAGCCGGATATTAATCCCCCGATAATACATCCTATTAAAGCACTTGATACGGTGACGCCATGTGCCAAAGAGCCTAACCCTAAGCTATCGATAAAATAAACCTTTAATGATTTTTCAGCTCCAGATATTACAGCTGTATCATATCCAAATAGTAACCCTCCAATTGCGGCAACTAAGGTAATAGAAAAGATATATAATGAGTTTCGTTTTTGCTTCATGTTTTACTAAAAACAGCTAAGAATGACGGGCTATGTGAAAGTCCATTTATTATAACAGCGCACACTTTTGGTTGCGCTTTCAAAATTAATAAAAGAAAGACCTCTCTTCCATCACCCATTCTGCTAACTGCTTTTATCCTCCCTTCCATTGTAGAATTTCATTTAACTAAAAAACATTAAACCAATGAAAACCAAAGGTTTTTAATCGACGGTAAAAGTAAAACGAGTTTTAGAATGATACTCTTTATCTTTTTCTAATAAAATAGAAGGTAATTGCTGATTATGAATGGCATTAGGCGGATGTTGAGTCTCAAGGCATAAGCCAAGATGTTTTTGACAAGGAATTCCTCTAATTCGAAAAGTATCTTCTAGCATATTTCCCGTATATAAAACAACATATGGCTCATCTGTCTCCACTATCATTTTCCGTCCGTTAGAAGGATTAACCAAACAAATTTCTTTTTGATGATTTTCGCTTAATAAGAATGGATGGTCATACCCATTTCCTACTATTTCATTTTGTTGATGTGTGGAATTTGCTCCTTCAATAATTCGCTTTCCTTTTCTAAAATCAAAAGGTGTATGTTCAGCGTCTATTAAATTGCCTGTAGGGAGTAAGGACGGATCAAGCTCTAAAAACTTATCACTTTTCATAGTTAATTCATGCTGTAAGATATCTTCTTTTAAATTGCCACTCAGATTAAAGTAAGTATGATTGGTTAAATTTAACAACGTATTTTTATCTGAAATACCATGATAGGTGATTATAAGCTCATTATTATTAGTGAGAGTATAAACGACACTTACCTCAAGATTTCCAGGATAACCAGCTTCTCCATCAGGACTCATATAAGTAAATGTCACACTAGCCTCATCTACACTCTCACTAGTAGAAGACTTCAAGACCACGTTATGGAATCCATCAGGTCCACCATGTAAATGAGTTCCCCCTTCATTCTCAGGAAGCCGGTAGGTAACCCCTTCTATATCAACGCTTGGTGGATTAACTCTCCCTGCCACTCGACCGATTACTGCACCAAAATAAGGAGAATAATGTAAATAATCTTCTACAGAATCAAACCCTAACACGATATTTTCTATATTTCCTTCTTTGTCTGGTACATCGATTCTAGTAATCGTACATCCAAAATCAATACAGGTTACTTTTATGTTTTGATTGTTCATGATTGAATAAGACTTTACCACTTCTCCATTTATTTCACCGAATATTCCCTCTTCTATTTTCATGTTAATCTCCTTTTCGAAGAAAGGGATGCATGACTCGAATGCAACCTATTATTTTCTGCTAAATTGATTCAGCTTTTTACTTAAGTCTTTTGTTTGGGAATATACCTCTTTATATAGAGCATAAAGTTGTTTATACACTGGAACATTTTCTAATTTAGGATGATATGTTTTTGAAGTAGCAATGAATGAATCTGCGCATTCTTCTAATGAGTTGTACCACCCACAACCATTAGCGGCTAACATGGCTGCCCCTAGCGCCGGTCCTTGCTCAGTAGATAGCTTTATAATTTTTGTGTTAAAAACGTCTGCTTGAATCTGAAGCCAACTATCATTTTTTGCTCCCCCGCCAATTGATACAATAGACGTAATTTCTTTTCCAGTTTCCCGAAAAATTTCAATCGATTCATTTAATGAGAAGGTTATTCCTTCAATAACTGCCCTTGTAAAATCACTCCTTTTATGGGAAGCATCCATCCCTATAAAGCTTCCACGTATAGTAGCATCTGCATGTGGCGTTCGTTCCCCAACTAAGTATGGAGTAAATAAAAGCCCATTTGAGCCAATTGGAACATTGTTTATATCAGCCAGTAATTCTTCAAATGACTCATTTTCAGCAAAATTATCTCTAAACCAACTTAAACTGTAGCCAGCAGATAATGTAACTCCCATCGTATAAAAAGCATTTTCTTTTCCATGATTGAAATAATGCACTTTCCCACCAAAGTCTCGATCATTTCGCTCCTCATAAGAAAGTACGACACCAGATGTTCCGATGCTGCATAACGTTTCTCCCGATGATAGAATGCCAGCTCCAATAGCTCCACAAGCATTATCAGCTCCACCCGCAAATACCTTAGTCGATAATGCTAGCCCAGATTTTTGAGAGAATTCTTCATTAATTGTTCCCACGCATTCACTAGATTCCACTAGCGATGGGCAAATGCTGATATCAATTCCCACTAATCGGCAAATCTCTTCGCTCCATTTCTTCTCACTCACGTCCAACAATAATGTACCGGCAGCATCTGAATATTCACTATGAATAAAGCCAGTCATTTTGAAGCGTAAATAGTCTTTAGGCAACATAAATACAGCTGTTTGATCAAATATCTCTGGCTCATGCTCTTTAACCCATAGCAGCTTAGGTAGTGTAAACCCTTCCAAAGCTTGATTTTTTGTTATTTCTAAAAGTCGCTTTTCTCCAATCATTTCATATAGCTGATTACATTGTGCTGTCGTCCTTGTATCGTTCCATAAAATTGAATGACGTAAAAGATTATGATTCTTATCCAACAGTACTAGACCGTGCATTTGTCCAGAATAACTAATTCCTTCTATATCTTCTGGTCTTACATCGGATTTGGAGATTAACTCATTTAAAGCACGAGCAGTCTGCTGAATCCACTCCTCAGGATTTTGTTCACTATATCCTGTTTTTTCATGCAGAAGAGGGTAATTTTTAGAAGCTTCTGCACAGATCTCACCATTTGTATTAACTAAAACAGTTTTGACAGCGCTCGTTCCTAGATCAATTCCGATTATATATTTCATCTTGATTCCTCCACTTTTATAAAAGAGAGCAGAAATTATTTCCACTCTCTTTTATCCATTAAACTTCTAAAATATATTGATTTAAGATGGCTTTTAATCGTTCCTGTCTTCCTGACTTATTCGTAATGTTTGTATTTTGTAATGCATACTGCTCTAGTGTATGGAAGTTGGCTCTTCCTTCAACAATCTCAAGACCAATTCCTTCTTTGAAACTGCTGTAGCGTTCATCAATGATGTTTTCAAGAACACGATCTTCTAATAATTTATGAGCCACTTTTAAACCTCTAGCGAACGCATCCATCCCTGCCACATGAGCATAAACTAAATCTTCTTGTTCAAAGGAACCTCTGCGTACTTTAGCATCAAAATTTAATCCTCCACTACCTAATCCTCCATTTTGCAGGATCTCATACATTGCTAAAGTTGTAGAATATAAATCTGTTGGGAACTCATCGGTATCCCATCCTAAAAGAGGATCACCTTGGTTTGCATCCACTGATCCTAAGAAGCCCTGAACTCTGGCTACGCGTAATTCATGTTCAAACGTATGCCCAGCTAGAGTAGCATGGTTAGCTTCAAGGTTTAGTTTAAAATGTTTATCTAACCCGTATTGTCTTAGGAACGAAATGGTCGTAGCTGCATCGGTATCATACTGATGCGTTGTTGGTTCCTTTGGTTTTGGCTCAATTAAGAATAGACCTGTATATCCAATTTCCTTAGCATAATCCACAGCCATATGCATAAATCTAGCCAAGTTATCTAACTCTAACTTTAAATTTGTATTGAGCAGTGTTTCATAACCTTCACGACCGCCCCAGAACACATAGTTTTCTGCTCCTAATTCCTTTGCCGTTTCGAGCCCTTTCTTTACTTGAGCTGCTGCATAAGCAAATACATCTGCATTACAAGAAGTAGCTGCACCGTGAACGAAGCGAGAATTTGTAAACATATTAGCTGTGTTCCACAATAACTTTACGTTACTTGTTTTCATATACTCTTGAATCATGCTAACGATTACATCAAGATTTTTATTTGTTTCTTTTAATGTGTTTCCTTCAGGAGCGATGTCTCGGTCATGAAACGCAAAGAAAGGAACGTCTAATTTTTCAAAAAGTTGAAAAGCTGCCTCTACTCTAGCTTTTGCTAAGTCCATTCCATCATATTTATTCCATGATCTTTGCATCGTAGCTGCACCAAAAGGATCTGTCCCATCAGCTGTAAATGTATGCCAGTAAGCAACAGAGAAACGTAGTTGTTCCTTCATTGTTTTACCGCCTACTATTTCTTCTGGGTTGTAGTATTTAAAAGCAAAAGGATTTTTAGAATTTTTCCCCTCATAAGAAACTTTGTTTACGCTTTCAAAATAAGTAATTTTATTAGTATCAGTTTGAATCATGTGCTACTTCCCCCTTTAATAGTGAAAAACTTCCCTAATTAATATTATTAAAAATACCGCGTAAGAAAGTTTGTTGTGGCAATAAACTAACTTTATATCATGATATACAAAATAAATAATTACTTCAATATTTTTTTTTATAAAATTCAGTTATAATATGAAATATACTATTTCTAGATTGGATTTTATAAAAGATAAAACAACACTTAGTTCAATGGTAAAACAAAGGAGCGATTATCATTCCGATAGCAGATCAAGCTTTAGTAAAGAAAATGAATCAAAAGTTGATATTAAATGAAATTTTAAAAAACTCACCAATCTCTAGAGCAACCCTTTCTGAGATCACGGGGTTAAATAAATCTACTGTTTCTTCCCAAGTAAATACATTACTTGAAAAAGATTTTATTTTTGAAATTGGAGCAGGACAATCTAGAGGTGGCAGAAGACCTGTGATGCTAGTTTTTAATAAAAATGCAGGCTATTCAGTAGGCATCGATATAGGTGTTGATTACCTTAATGGAATTCTAACCGATTTAGAAGGCAACATTATCCTTGAGAAGGCTTCTGACTTGTCTAGTCCTTCAGCTGGTGAAGTGAAGGAAATTCTGATTGCACTTATTCATGATTTTATAATTCATATGCCCGATTCTCCTTACGGTTTGGTGGGAATAGGTATTTGTGTACCAGGTTTTGTGGATGGCAATCAAAAAATTATTTTTATGCCCAACTTGGAATGGTATATTGAAGATTTGCAACTCTTAATTCAAAGCGAGTTCAATGTACCTGTTTTTGTTGAAAATGAGGCTAATGCAGGCGCATGCGGTGAAAAAGTATTTGGGGTTACTAAAAACTATGAAAACATCATTTACATCAGTATTAACGTAGGAATTGGAGTCGGGATTATTATTAATAATGAATTATATAAAGGAGTAAATGGCTTTTCAGGAGAAATGGGTCATATGACGATAGATTTTAACGGTCCCAAATGCAGATGTGGGAACCGAGGCTGTTGGGAATTATATGCTTCAGAAAAAGCATTACTGGATTCTTTTTCTTTAGGCGAAAAGAACATGTTACGAAAAGAAATTGTTGAGCGCGCAAATAAAAATGATGTAGCCGTCTTAAATGCACTCCAGAACTTTGGCTTCTACGTCAGTATTGGCTTGACTAATATTCTCAATACATTTGACGCACAGGCTATTATTCTGAGAAATAGCATTATCGAATCTCACCCGATTGTGTTAAATACCATCAAGAATGAGGTTTCTTCTAGGGTATATTCTCATTTGGAAAGTACGTGTGAACTATTGCCCTCTTCATTAGGAAGAAATGCACCTGCATTAGGAGCTGTTTCAATTGTGATCGAACATTTTTTAAATGTTTCTACAAGCTAATTTATATCAGAGTATTGATGATAGATGTCTGAATATCTTTCCTAAGGTAACGGGAGAGGTCTTTCTCTACCTAGAGTAAGGCCTCTCTTGTTTTTTTCGTCCCTACATCCAGAAAAGATCATTGTATTAAATGAGTTAGGTTCTAAGATAAAACAATTTGTTTTAAATCGTTTGGCTCAATACACAGTTCATCCCTTCTCTATATCCGTCTAAAACATAAGAAGGGATATAATTTCTTCCATTCTTCAACAGACGAATAAGAAGTACCACCACTGCTATTGGCATTGGAAATGGAGCGGATTTCTGAAATCAACTGAATATTATTTTAGAAAACACTGCAGGCAAACTCGTTTTTCTTCGGGTTTGCCTACAGTTGTGGCGTGATGCTTATTAAAGAATCGCGTTACGACATTGAGGTTCAATAATATAGGATGTATTAAAAAAAGGAAATTGGAATATGATTAAACTGTCAACTTAAGGGAGGGAATGAGTATAAATGAAAAAAATAAAAATTATATATTGGATTTTCACAGGACTTTTAGTGGCACTAATGGTTTTGGGTTCTATTCCGGATATAATGTCTGTTCCCGATGCAGTCGCTTTATTTAATCATTTAGGCTATCCTACCTACCTCCTGCCCTTTATTGGTATAGCCAAATTATTAGGTGTCGTGGCAATACTCATTCCAGGTTTTCCGAGAATTAAGGAATGGGCTTATGCCGGTTTTGTATTTGATTTGACGGGTGCTATGTATTCAAGCATATCAGTGGGCGACCCTGCCAGTGGATGGCTGCTTTTCATCATCGGATATATATTGATAGCCGGCTCTTATATTTACCATCATAAAATATTAAAATCCGTTTCATCTGGTACTTTGAGCAATAAAGATAGCTTAACAATATAATAAATTGGCTACAAACTCGTCTCATATGAAGAATTGGAAATTAAAAGAGTCCCGATAAGGTTTACCTTATCGGAACTCTTTTTTTAGAACATAAAAAGTTGCTTATTAACTTACTTTTTTTGAAGACAAATAAGCGACAAGTATATAGCGTTCAGGTGCCGCCCCGATATAATCAAAGGGATAACAGGTACTGACGGTTAGCGTTGCCCGTGGCTTTGGTACGATTACGGTTCGGTCATCCTCATCCACAATTCGAACTTTGTTGACTTTGTATGTGAACTCTCCTGCCGATGTTCTTACAATCAACAAATCTCCTTCGCCAACTTGCCCGAGTTTACGGAATACCGTATCTCTATGGCCGGAAAGAACGGAATTGTCATTTTCACCTGGTAGTACACTTCCTGCAAAGTGACCAACGCCTTTTTCCAATTCATCCTCGTTTGTGCCATGAAAAATAGGGAGTTTGGCTTTTAGTTTGGGTATATACAGTTCCCCGATTTCTTCACCCGTTTCAGGGCGGACAGGATATAGCTCTTTCTTTGTTGTTTTTTTACTTATTGGCTCACTGCTGGGTGGTTTCTGTACAGTTTCATTCACTTGGCTACTTGGAGTATGAGTCTTGTAAAGAAAGTAACCTTTTGCAAACTTATACATATTGGATGTGGAAAACCAAACCCCTAATAAAATGATGGCAATTGTACAAGAAAGCAGAAGCAACCGCCTTTTCTTTAATTGTTTCATATTAAGCTTTCCTGATTTTTCGATACATCAAGCTCCCGAACAAGACAATGCATAGTCCTAAAAGGGCATTAGGGATATAATCTGAAGCGGTATTTGGTAGTTTAGCACCTTTTACAGTTTGATGTTCCGATTTAGCATTAGTGCTGATTTTTTGTTTTACTGGTTTAGCAACTGGTGCCTTTTCAATGGTCTTTTGTACCTCTTTAGCAGATTCCTTTATTTGTCCGCCTGCATTAGTAATAGTGTCAGAGTCTACCATATCACCTGTTATTAAAAGATCAGCCAAGAACTTTCCGTCAATAGAGTATATCGATATTTTCAGGTTAGCACCTTTCAGTTCTTCCAGTTTCATTAAATCCAAAAGGGATACAGGTGATTCCGAGCCACTTTTCACAAGGGAATAGGATACCTTAAGCTTAAAGATGGAAAGTAATTCTTCATAGATTGATGCCATTTCAGCTATCTGTTCAGCTGTAAGCTCGGTTGCTACATCAAATTCCTCGAAAGCCATCATGCGGTTGCCCAATTTTTCAAGTTGCTTGACTGTTTCCGGATTGGAAAGATGCTCTTCCAGAGACATTAAGTGGTCTTCAAGCCGTTGTAGTTCCTCTTCCGTTAAACCGAGTTCTTCCTCGAAAATAGGAAGGAGATCTTCGGCAACTTCACCATCTATCCCCCCACCAGTAAGGTTCCAAACAGTTTCTTCAAGATCATCTATGTAAATATAATCGTTAATATTTTCACCATTTTCTTCCAACAATTGAAGCAACGCTTGTTTATCCAATCCATAATTCTTATTAAAATAATCTAAGTTGCTTAGGTCTGCCTTTATGACGTCACCTAAGAATTCGCTAAGCTCTTCGACAGATTCGAATTCTTCCGTGCTAAAATCATAGAGTTCCAATGCCGCTTCGATATCTTCTTTTGTTACTTCGAAGCCTCTTACCTTGCTAACCTTTGCTAAATAATTGACAAATTCTTTGTCAAAGTTTGGATCTCGTTCAAAATCGCCCTCTTCTGCATAGAAATAAACAGCTTCATCGAGATCCCAGATAAAGATATAATCGTCTAGTTCTTCGCCATTTTCATGCAATAGTTTATTTAGACTCTCATTAGTTAAATTATAATCTTCATAAATGGCATCTAAATTACTTAAATCTGCTTTAATAACTTCGCCCAAGGCATCTTTAAGATCATCAATGGATTCAAAGTTTTCAATACTCTCATCGTAAAAAGAAAGAGACGTTTCAATATCATCCTTCGTCACTTCAAAACCCCTGACAAGGCTTACCTCTTTTAAATACTTTGTGAGTTCTTGCTCAAAATTTTTCTTTGGTGCTGCCCATGCTAATTGCGGGAATAAGCTAATTAACAAAGTAAATGAAACTAAAATGGTCCACAGTTTTTTCATACTTTTCTCCTATTCATAACATTTCATATGTTTCTAACAAATTATAATTCAATAACAATAATTAAACAATGAAGTTATTTTTTCCAGTATGGGAAATTTCTACTTTGATTACTTTGTAACAAGCTTTTTAACCGCATATACATCTTTTTCTGCTAACAATGACGTATTTCTTCCTATTAATATACCAATTACAAAAAGAGGGGATTAAATCCCCTCTCTTCTGTACCTCCAGATAATAGAATTATTAATATCGTATGCCCAATAAATTTTATTAAAGCATGATAATCCTAAAATTTTCATAACAATTAAATTACATACTTTCAGCATATGGGCCTTCCCCCTAGGGGGTACATCCATTACAGGCATAAAACGCAAACCTTTACGTTTCATGGGTTTGCTGAAAGCGTTAACCTATTAATTTTCATTGCTTCTTTCAGCAATCATAATTTCAACATCTATCTCCATCAGCATTTCCGGCATGGCAAAACCACTTACGATCATGCCAGTACTGCAAGGATAAACATCTTTAAAATTTAAATCGTATGCCTACTACCATAAAAGACTAACTGTTTTCCTTCCTGTTCTTCCATTTTAAATCCACGCCAACCATTTGCGATAATTCCTTGCTGGGATGCTATATCATTCATCTCAATGATCTGGATTTCCTGCCATGGAGATGCGTCCACTTCAGACAATTCCTTGACAAATATATAACGCAATTGCCCGCCATATTTCTCTTTTAACGCCACAATTTCCATTCCTTGGGCAAATTTATCTTTTAAACTGGGAATGTTAAAAGGCGCAACTGTACAGCATACATATCGGTAAGGCGACTCCTGCTTGTTCAACTCCTTCATGATCAACGTTGCAAGTGTTTGTTGCAGTTTGTTTCCCCTGTATGCAGGCAGTACGTTTGAAATTTCCTGATAAATCACTTCCGACAGCTCGTATTCCATCATTCCAAAATCTCCCCCTAGATGTTCCTCATCAATAGGCGGAGCCAGCAACGCCCGGAATGCAATGAGTTCCTCACCAACGAACGCTCCAATCATGAGCCCATTTCCTTCTAGAATATATTGAAACTCTTCCTTAGTAAGCGGTTGAAGTACACCTTTATCGGTCAAATGGTGAACGACCTGTTCTTGAACTTGTAAAATATCGGTTAAATCCTCCAACACTAATTTTCTGACCTCATAGCGTTTATGATTTTTATCCTTACTGATGGTACCCTCATAAATCAATTCCAAAGTTGCTCCCCCTTTTATTGGATGACATCCTGAAAAACTGTTAATTCAACTAGCGTTTCTTCATTTATCTCTACACCTAATCCTGGTTTTTCATTCAACCTAATATATGGGACATCATAATAAAGATTCCCTACATCCTTGGAGAATTTCAATGGACCAGTGAGTTCCACGCTTGTGATCACCTTTTTTGAAAATGCAACATGGAAGCCAGCTGCAGAACCAATGGATGATTCTACCATTGAGCCAATCTGACATTCTAACCCAGCAAGCTCTGCTTGGTGGGCTAGCTTTATTGCCGGATATATACCACCGCATTTCATCAGTTTAATATTCAATTTATCAGCTGCTCGTTTCTGGATAATTTCGCGCATTTCCCGTGTACCCTTCAATCCCTCATCAATCATCAGCGGAATCGTAGACTTCGATTTTATTTCAACCATCCCATCGATGTCATCGGCAGCTACCGGTTGTTCAAGCCAATCAAGCTGGCATTCAAGCAATTGATCAATCGCTACAAGAGTTACCGCACTGTTCCGCCATCCTTGATTAACATCTGCACGTATAGCGATACTATCACCTACACGGTCGCGGACAGCTTGTATGCGTGCCACATCTTCACTGACATTGGTGCCAACCTTCATTTTAAATGACTGATAGCCCTGCTCGACCATAACTGCCGCTTCTTCGGCCATTTTTTCAGGAGGAGCTATACTTAAGACATGGGTAATTGGAAACTCATCATGATAACGTCCCCCGATTAGCTGGTAGACTGGCTGCCCCAGCTTCTTTCCCATGATATCAAAGCAAGCAATGTCAATGGCCGCCTTAGCTGTAGGAGCTCCATAAATCGCTTTGTCCATCAAATCATGAAGCCTTTCGATTTCAAATGGATTCTTGCCTAACAGTATGGGTCCCAACGTATTTTTCAACACCTGGTAGGTCCCTTCCAGAATCTCACCAGTCACATGTTCGTCTGCCACACCTTCCCCGTACCCAACAAATCCTTCATCCGTCTCAATTTTGACAATGATCGATGGCATAAATTCGTAAGTATGGTAACTAACCACAAAGGGCTCTTTAAGAGGCAGATGGATTGCATATAGGTGGATCGCTGTAATTTTCATTTCTATTACTCCCTTTCGATTCACAAGATTGTACGAGTTTGATATAGTTGTCGTTAATAATCCGTTATTTAATACATTAGCTGTTTCACTTGGAGGTTAACAATGAATACAAGAATTGCTGTCATTGGTTCCACTGAATTTATCGAAAGAATTGAATCCATCACATCCGAAATTGCTGGAATTGATTTCGACGCCTATGTATATGAGAAACCTACTGAGGCAGGTATCCTTGTTAAGAAACTCAAGCCGTGTGATGCTGTATTGTTCTCCGGGGCGTTGCCATACTACTTTTCAAAAAAATATCATGAGCACCTTCCGATTCCTTCTTTTTATTTAGAACAAGATGAAATGTCGGTCGCTTCTTCCATACTATCCGTGCTTTATCATAAAAAAATCTCTCCACATCGAATTTCCATCGATGTTAGTAACGCCTTGATCGTAAAAAACGTATTAACTGACCTCGAAATCGAGATGGACCCGAGTTATATCATGGATTATCAGGAGATGCTGAATGACTCATTTGATATTTCACTGATCACTTCTTACCATCATGAACTTTGGAAGAAGGGTTTCATTGATCTTGCATTAACAAGCATCCATTCTGTATTTGATCAACTGCAACTTATTGGGGTACCTGCCATGCGCATGGTTGATCCTCGAAGCTCCATCTTTAATGCGCTGCAGGATATTAAAGCCAATACAGAACTAATTAAAAGCAGATCTTCACAGATTGCCGTTTGCTATGTCATATCGGATGAAGTGAACGCTCATGAACTGGTAGATGGTTTAGCACATGAAATACAAGCCTCGGTCCAGCTTCTTGAAGACTTCCACTTCATCCTGTACAGCACTCGTGGTGAAATCGAATCGTTAATAAAGAAAAACGGCCTGAATTATTTTTTTGACAAATTCAAGAAGAAGAGTAAAGTTGGTTTCGGATATGGTTCAACCATTATGGATGCCGATCGTCATGCAAAGATTGCCCTCGGATTTGCTGAAAAACATAGTGAGTACAAATGCGGATACATTCTCACGGAAGACAAAGATTTGCTTGGACCGTTTCCACAGCAAACAAAACAGCAACGCTTGAAAAACGATCATCCCGAACTACTTCAGGTTGCCAAACAGACAAAATTGAGTCCTGCAAACATATCTAAAATCATCCAGTTCAGTCATTCCCGCCAATCCGTCCAATTCACGGCTGCTGAACTAGAGGATTATTTACAGGTGACCCGCCGTACTACAGAAAGAATTTTAAAAAAGCTATCCGATCATGGGCATGTCACCATCGTCGGCGAAGAAATGACCTATTCGAAGGGACGGCCCAGAGCTGTTTATGAACTTAATTTGCCAGTATACTAGATTTAAATGTAAAGAAAGGTTCTTTTGGAAGGAACCTTTCTTCGCTAAGGTCTCTTGCTTTATTGCAGGTCATATTTAAATTTGGCAAGTTTTTCATATATGTAAAGTTGCTTCCTCTTCTTTCTTGATATTCTGAATTTCGGCTTCTGTCAATTTCGTAATGGTAAAGCCAGTCATCGCATAAATGATAGAAATAACTGGGATGATAAAATTCAGAATCGCATATGGTGCATAATCGAATGCATGCACACCAAGTGTTGCAAGGATAAATACTCCGCAAGTATTCCAAGGAACAAATACTGAAGTCAATGTTCCTCCATCCTCAAGTGCACGGGAAAGGTTCTTCGAGTGAAGTCCTTTATCTCGGTAAGCTTTTACATACATACGTGAAGGAATGACGATGGAAATATATTGTTCTGAGCATGTTACATTCGTCGCAAAACATGATAAAACTGTTGACGCAACGACGCTTCTCGATGTTTTTGCGAATCTTAATATTTGCTTTACGATTGCTTGAAGCATGCCTGTGTTTTCAAGGATTCCACCAAATGTCATTGCAACAATCGTCATGGACACGGTGTACATCATTGAATCCAATCCGCCGCCGTTAAACAGCTTGTCGACCATATTATTGCCCGTATCAATCACGAAGCCGCTTTGCAATGCTGCTATTGCATCAGCCATGTTGCCTCCTTGAATGAAAATTTGTGATAAGAAGCCGAGCAGCACCCCTATAATCAACGCCGGAATGGCTGGAACTTTTTTAGCAACTAAAATAATGACGATTAACGGAATGATCAATAGAAACGGAGAAATGACAAAGCTATCCTGCAATACACGCATCGTTTGTTCAATATTCTCAGTATTCATATCTCCTTTACCAAAATCCTTCCCAAGAATGGCGTATATAACCAAGGCAATGATAAATCCTGGAATCGTCGTGTAAAGCATATGGCGAATATGTACGAATAAATCTGTCCCTGTAAGGCCGGATGCAAGATTGGTCGTATCTGAAAGCGGTGACATTTTGTCACCAAAATATGAGCCTGAAATAATAGCCCCCGCAATCATTGGTGCTGGTATTCCCATACTTAGACCAATCCCCATCCCAGCAACACCGATTGTCCCCATCGTTGACCAAGAACTGCCGATTGCCAATGATACCACTGCACAAATAACGGAGATGCTAACAAGAAAAAATGAAGGAGTGAGGATTTTAAGACCATAATATATCATGGTGGCAACAATTCCTCCGCCCATCCAAGCCCCGATTGTCATCCCTACTAGAATAATGATGACGACTGCTGGCAGGGCGAGACGTATTCCCTTGTACATAGACTCTTCTATTTCGTTCCACTTATAACCTGAACTCCAAGCAACAATAGCCGCAGCTGATGTGCCTACAATAAGTGGAATATGCGGACCCTGTTCCAGCCAGACCACCGTAATTGCCATCATTACGATCATGACGAAGAGCGGTATTATTGCAACACCGAATGACATTTCTTTTTTCATAAAGCATCCCCTTTGTGATTAATTTTGATGACTATTTAAAAACGAATGACACGTCGCTAAATAGTCGTTAATAGAATTATCATAATATTTCTACGAATAACCGTCAATTAATATTTTGAAAGTTAGCTCTCTTTAACAAAGCATTAGAAATCCATTACAGTTACTAAAAAAACTACAGTAACAACTGTGGTCCAAGACTTTCCCTTGACTAAAAGAAAAAACACCAAATGGCAACCACCCATCCCAACCTAAATAAGATGCATTTCCTTTTTCAGTACTTTTTTGGCCATGCCAAATAACCCTCCATAACTCTTTTGGAAGGGTCTTTCTCTGAATCACAAAACCGTTATTTGGCTAAATCCCAGAACGACTTTTCTCATTTTATTTCACGGATATCCAATGAAGGATTTTATTTATACAGGAAACGAGCAACTCTTTGGCCGACGTTTACTTTTAATTATTCTTTTCCTTAAATTAAATTCAAAGACCACTACGGAACTATTAACCTCAGTGGATAACCATTATTAAATGGAATTCGCCGATTATTATACTCATATGCAATAATGGTATCCGGATGCAGTGCTTTCTCGACAGGCAAACTCCTGGTGTAGGTGTAAGCCTCATCTAGATGGGTCCTATTTCCATAATCATAACCCTCCACGACAACTTCTTTTACCCTAGTCCTAATGGTACATCTTTCCACCTACCTTGGCTAATAGCTCCCTTTCCCCATTGTTCTCCAAATATTTTAGTCTCGAATAGATTACGCTTGTTTCCCGAGCATTCAAGGACAACTTCCAGCGTTTTAGATGGGTATTGAAGAATGTCTTGCATGGACAGGAATAAAAGAGCGGATACTAAATCATTTATAGGTAGCCAATAGTTTGAATAAGAAAGAGGCGGATAAGAAAAGTGGTTCCTTCTATAAAATAAATGGTTTTCCATACTATCATTATTGATGAATTGAATCGGTGTCTCCTGATTTTCCGGCAGCAAAATACGAGTCAATAAATAGGGTTTCACTTTATGAGGATTTGTCATAATTCCCCCCTGATGAAAATGAATCATTTAGATGTATACGTTTGTTACAGCTTAATTAGGTTATTGATTTATTTTGAGCTTCACTTTACCTGCTTCTTATCAGCAGAATCCCACGCATTCTTTGGAATTTATAGAGCCGTCTCAGCAGCTTTTCCAAAGTCCGAATCAAAGTGAGCCAGGGTAGTAAATCAATTACGTCGACACCAGGACAGCATTATGTAGGTTATTAACAAAAGCCAGCTATCGAAAAAGTTATTGTAAGTTTACTATCTCAAGATAAGGACTTACAATACGAAGCCTACAATCCTACCACAAATGAATAAAAAGGAGAATACATATCGGGCGTTTATAATATCATTCTCCTTTTACTTCTTGTTAAACAACACTCCATTTTGTGGAATGAATTAGTCTTTAGTTTATTAATCCAATTGCATTTTTTAGAACCTTCGGTGCCTTTTTAATTCCTTCTGTTCCAATAAAACTGCTCGCACTCGCTATTAATAAGCTTGAAGAAATGAATTTGACCACATAAAAAATTCCTGATCCAATAATTAGATCTAGGATTAAAAACCTTTTAATTGTTGAGCCTTTTACTACATAAATAACGATTTGGTTGTTTTTCTTCTTACTCAGCATTGTCACACCCTTATCTTTTTCTAAAGGGTATGACAATGATGGGTTGTCATATTCTTTGGATCATGACTTTCTTATTTAATAAAACTGCTTTCTGTTAGTATCGGGCATAACAAGCTTCTTAAAAGTGAACAAAACTACTCCACTCCAGTTAATAAAAAAGAGCAATAGTATAAATTTGAATTATCCGGTTTTTTTATGTTTCGAAGGATGTAATGAATATGGAAAGGGGATTTTAATAATGATGGTTTTTACGTAGACCCTGCTCTATAATTAGTCTGATAATCTACAAAAGGAGACAACTATGTTTATTTGGAATATTAACAAACTCGTAATAGCTTTACAGGAAGGAACAATAACTGGCAAACAAAAGAAAGGATACAGTATAACTTTTTGGGTACTGGTTACTTTTACAGTGTTTTCACTGCCTGGAGTTTATAACCCTTCATCTAGGAATGTATATGATGTTACTGATCTAATTTTATTTATTATTATCAATGTGATTGCAATCTATCTTTTAGTCGGTATTTATAAGAAGAGAAGTAGGAAGGAATTAGATTTCTTCTTGCCCTTTTTTGGCTTAATGATTCCACTATTTATACGTAACAGCTTATGGACCATACTTTTAACTATCCTTGGCTCTATTTATATTGTCTTATTTGCCCCTTATCATTCACTTGAGGAAACTAATATTATCGATGTAAGCATTAATGCTATAGTCGAAATTATCATGAACATTATGTTTGTTCATTACTTTAAGAAGATATATAACTAGGAAGCACCTATTTTGGTGCTTTTTAATTTGCCTTCACCATTTCACTTCCTCCTACCAGCTCCATCCATATTAATTAAACGAGAATCAAAAATGAAAAATTTTTGCCCTCTTAACACGTTCTTGGTACTAATCTCTTTTTCTCCTAATAAAATTAATAAACTAACTTTTTAGGAGGGGTATAATGTTTAATCAAAAACTGGAAAGTAATAGTCCACTTATTTATAAAATTAATGACGTCACTTACCAAAAGTACAATCTATATAAGAAACCATACAATCGGGATGTATTCGTCATAAAAGATTATGGTGAAGACCGCGGTATTACCAATAAAAGTATTGAGTTATTCGAAGCAGTTAAAGATCATTTTGACCGTTTTAAAATTGCAAAAATTGTTAAAGAAATGAATAAAGACAATCTTTTGCTCGATAGTGATCTCATCCTTATAGACAAAAAAGGAAATGAGCTACACCTATCCGGTTGTAGTTGCGGGTATGCTGGCACTGGTGCGAACGGAACTGTTGAAATTTTGAACAAGGCTGGATTCGAGATAGATAGAAGGTTTGTTTTTTGTTCAAAAGGATTCACTCTTTTTCATCCGAATGAAGAAAAAGAACTTTATGGCGAACGTTTATAAATTATCTAGACAACTGTTAATATCTTTTTTGGAACCTTATTTTTATCACGACCTAATCACCTATGCAAAATATAGTATGCAAATGTATGAAATCTCCCTTTCAAATAAAAAAAGCCTTGGGAACTGAGAAATCAGTAATACCAAGGCTTCAAAGCCACCAATAAATTTACATTAATTGAAAATCACACAAAACTAGGGAAGAATCTCAGAAGAACAGAACTATTTCTCCGAAAAAACACAATATATCTGCGAAATTCAAGATATATCTCCGACGGCACTATATCGACGAAAATCGAGGTGTTTGTATAATTGAACTATTTTCTTGACCTTATGCCATTTTATACATTTCACTATTCCTCAAGCATGCCCTTCACTCGCTTTACTTTGTCTTCCATTTTGCGTTCTTTATCACGACGGTCATCGATTCGGATATTCGTACAAACTCTAGCAAGACCTTTTTCAAAAGGTACTTCGTGCATCGCTTGGATCACTTCAAACAACTTAGGCAGGTCGCCTTCAATGATTGTATTCATGGGAGTCAGTTGAAAACGGATTTCTCCCTTTTCTTCATATTGCTTTAATACTCTTTGAATATCTGCCACATAACTGCTGACACTTGGAGTTTGTGTACCAACAGGAATAACCGTTACATCAACTATTGCCATTCTTATTCACCAATCCTTTTTATGTTTTATCAA
Source organism: Peribacillus sp. NPDC076916 (assembly GCF_050269675.1). Classification (NCBI taxonomy): domain Bacteria; kingdom Bacillati; phylum Bacillota; class Bacilli; order Caryophanales; family Bacillaceae; genus Peribacillus; species Peribacillus sp. NPDC076916. The sequence continues at coordinate 68,588 of NZ_JBNNIU010000010.1, read as the reverse complement.
GAAGCTTACATCATCCATCTTATATAGACGGATGTTTTTAACTATTATAACTTAAACTTCGCACCTGGGAAATTTGATATGAGCTTTGAAGCTGAGATTCGTAAATCAAAGCACTTCTGCTGGCAAGAAAATTACTGTAGAATCGGTCAAAAAAGAATCGTTGATTTTTAACACTTGTCCTGCTGACTAGGTCATTAGCTGCCTTTTTAATACATCCCTTATATGCTTACGAGTGGAACTAGATGCATCCCAGTTAGCCTTATTGAAATTATAATTCCAGCAAACAAATCCACCTCTATTAAAATAGAGGTGGATTTGTTTTAGATCGATTTATTTATGCCTTACTTTTATTTATATAATCCTTATAGACTAAAACTGCAACAACAATAAAACTTAGACTAACAAACCTGAAGATCATCTCTAAACTAATCCATTCAGCTAAAATGCCTAATACAAATGCGCTAATTCCAACACCAACGTCAAAGCTGGAAAAAAAGGTTGCGTTGGCTGCACCCCTTTTTTCTTCTCTTACTTTTTGAACAGTCCACGTTTGTAAACATGGCATAACAGTGCCATAACCTGCCCCAAATAAAATCGCCGCAATGATAAGTTGAATATCATTTGTCGTATAAGACAGGATAAAAAGTGACAAAAATCCTAACATAGCTGAGATAATGATAATAGACCAAGGTCCTTTTTTGTCATACCATTTTCCTGTAAACGGCCGTAGTAAAGTTGATACAGTTGCATTGATAAGGAAGAATAGAAAAATATGATTTACTCCCTTTTGTTTACCAAAAAGAACCAAGAATGTAATGATAGCCCCAAAACCTAGTGTTGTAATAACGGTAAGTAATGCTGGGAACCATACGTCTTTTTCAAAAATCATATCCAAAAAGCGAAATGGTTTCTTCTTACGCTTTACATTAGTAGGTGAATATACAAATTGAAGCGCAATTACCGCCAATAAGCTCAGTACTGCTGATGACCATATCAAAATATCGAAGGAAAAAGAGTCATAGATAAGGATACCTATACTCGGTGCAACGATAGCCCCGACCGTTGTGGATATAGAAAAATAACCTATCCCTTCTCCTAAGCGTGTCTTAGGAATCAAATCCACTACTATTGTGCTATTAGCTGTGGTTGATCCCCCCCAAGCAGCACCATGGAAAAGCCGTAACAATAGAATAAGCCATATAATATTAAGATACGGATATAGTATTGTAATGATCATTAAAGCTGCACTTGCACAAGTGGCCAGACTTTTCCTCTGGTTATCAATTAAATAGTAACCTACAAAAGGCCTGATTAAAACAGCACCTATCGTAAATAATGATGTGACTAGACCTACCTGAATGGAAGATGCATTCATGCTTAACAAATAGGCAGGCAAAATAGGCAGCAACATTTCAAACCCAATAAAAACTAAAAAGTTGCTTATAAATAAAAAAAGAAATGATATATTAAAGAATCTTTGATTTTTCATATAATTATTCCTCGCTTCTAAATTATTTTTCTAAGTTAGAAGCGTTTGGAACACCGAAACATTTTTCAATTGTCTAAGGTTTTTAGTCAATTGACTCACCCTCTCTAAACCCCTTAAAAAATTTATCAAACAATCATATCAGAACCTCTCCATATAAACAAGCTAATTTTTAAACAGCTTTATTTATATGACTTTGTTATCATTCTACAGGATTAACATCACAGTCTTTATCATTGTGTATTTATTCCAATGAAAAAACATCCTCGACAGGATGCTTTAAAATTACTAAAACTCATTAAAAGCCACAAGCACCCTCGTAACGAATGATCTTTTCTTTCCGCTATCGGCGGGTTAGAGGCTATAGAAGCAGTTCTATATATATTAGTTTATAATATTACTCCCGCAAAGCTTCCTCTTAATACATGTTCCGCATTCTGATTTGTGCATAGGAAAGTTGCCAAAATAGATATTCTACCATTATCTTTCTTTTCAAATTTTTCGATCGTTACTTCACATACTATTGTATCTCCTGTAAAAACTGGTTTAATGAACTCAAAATTCATAGTACGAGCCAGTACATTGTTTTCTCCACCAACTTTTGTTGGTAAACAAGCAGTCAACAACCCTTGAATAACAAGTCTTCCCTGTTCATCGGGAGTAATATGGTGATTCCCCTCATCCCATGATACTTTTGTGAACAATTCAACATCCTCTTTAGTGAAAGTCCGTTCAAATGTAATAATATCCCCTACGCTTAAAGACAACTTTATTCCCCCTTTTATTTTTATCCTAATTTAATCGTATAGAATTACACGATTGCCGTCATTATATTTCTTAAAGTTTTTCAGTTTAGATAGCCGTGATAATGTTAGTGTGGAATCATTTAAAATGCTGGAATATTTACCCCTTTTCATTTTAAATGTGACATATATGCAAACGCCGTTATTCCATATACGCTTTTAAAACAATACAACAGTAAATTAAATGATGTAATATTCATAAGGAATACCCCTTTCAAGTAACCCTTATATTTCATCTTAAAATCAATTGGTATATAGTATATTATTGCAGGATTATTAGGATAACTTCACAGAAAACATATCATGATGATTCAAATAGAACATTGCTCAATTTCCATACTCAACCGTTTTGATAAATGCTTGGAAATCCTTATAATCCTCAGATGCTGACCTCTATAAAAACTTACCCATACTATATGAGTAAGAAGTTATTTGGAGTAACATGTTTTTTTCTACTGTCAATTAAAGCAATACAGTGAGCCAATCGCTCTACCCCTAGTTTAATTTGACTCTCGTTCACTTGTGAGATGCACAATCGAACGAGATTTTCTTTTTTATATTCTGCTAAAAACATCCTTGATGCATCATCAACATATATATACTGCTCGCTTAGCATATGGACCACCTGTTTTGCTTTCACATTTTCGGGCAAACTGATGGAAAGATAGAATCCGGAAGTCGGTTTTGAAAAAGAAGTATTGGCCGGCAGAAATAATTGACATGCTTCTTGAAGGATTTGCATTTTAGTCTTATATAGCTCTTTAACTTTTTTGAGATGGCTATTAAACATACCGCTTTTTAAATAGATTTCCAGCGCACCTTGAGAAAGAGCTGAACTATTAAAATCCGAACTGAATTTATATCGTATGAAATTGTTAATCATTAATTCAGGAAGAACGACAGTACCAATCCTTAACCCAGGGAGAAAAATTTTCGAAAGGCTTTTAATATAGATCACTCTCCCAGAAGGATCAAAAGAAAATAATGGATCTGATTTTGGATTTGGATCAAGGTCTCCTAATATATCATCCTCCACTATATATACATCGTATTTTTCAGCTAACTCCACGATTTTTTTCTTTTCGCTATTCGTATAACAATGTCCTAGTGGATTGTGAAATCTCGGGATAATATAGAAAAATTTTATATCATTATTTCGAAAAATGTATTCCAGACGATCAAGATCAATCCCTTCCATTGATAATTCAATTCCAAAAGTAGTAGTTTGATGCAGATTGATTGACTCAATGAATCCGAAATAAGTAGGCTGTTCAATTAGAATATTGTTTTTCCCATTTGGAAATGGCATAGAAACCAATAAATTAAGTGCTTGCTGGGAGCCAGATACAACGACTAATCTTTCTGGTTGAGTGAAAACCTGTAAATTTTGCAGATATTTCACCAACTGTACTCGTAGTAAGTAAAGACCTTGTTGATCAGAGTATGTAAAAAGCTCTTCTTTATAATGTTCAATTGCTTGATTTATACAATGTTGAAATTCCACATAAGGCATAACATTTTTATCTGGACCGGCAGACAAAAAATCAATTACCTCATTTTCTTCCGGCGCTTTTTGGTATTCATTCACAACATAGTAGCCGCTTTTAGGAACAGAATAAATTAAATGCTCTTTTTCAAGTTCTACGTATGCTTTAATGACCGTATTTTTGCTACATGAAAAATACTCAGATAACTGACGAACAGAAGGCAGTTTACTGCCTGCAATTAGCGAACCATCTTCTAATCGAAGCTTAATGTCTTCGATTATCTTTATATATTTTGAATTCATTTAATGCCCCCCTCCAACTGTACCAGGACAGATAGGTAAAAAAATGGTTTATTTTTATTGAATGGAATCATAGTATGTTAATTATATCAAAACTGTTTATAAGATAAGTAAAAAAACGGTACAGATAGGTAGAAAGTATAAATGGGGGGCTAGAGAAGATGCGGGGAGTAACAAGAGAAAAATTCGGATTATTTTTGGGATTAGTGGGGGTCATTTGTTTTAGCTTAACACTCCCTTCTACAAGTATTGCAGTAGAATATTTTGGGACTACGATCGTTGGTTTAGGAAGAACAGTTGTAGCCGCTATTTTAGTAGCCGTTGTACTAATTGTTCGAAAGGAAAAGCTACCCTCTCTTCACCAATTCAAACGCCTACTGATTGTTGCTTTTGGTGCAGTTTTAGGATTTCCTCTCCTCACTTCTTGGGCAATGGAATCCTTACCTGTTTCTCATGGAGCTGTGGAATTAGCTCTGTTACCGTTAGCGACAGCCGGATTTGCTATATTTAGGGCAGGTGAATTCCCATCTCTCAAATTCTGGATTTCTAGTATGATCAGCTCTTTAGCGGTAATTATGTATGCCCTTCATCTTGGATTCGGCCAATTGCAATTTGCCGATTTAGCTTTACTGGCAGCAGTGATCATTCTGGGACTTAGTTACGCAGAAGGGGGAGAATTAGCGAAAGAATTAGGTAGCTGGCAAGTGATTGCATGGGCAATTATGATCGGTGCTCCATTTTTCATTATTCCAGTTGGGCTGAATCTGACAACTGAAATGCTTCATGCCCCAATACAAGCTTGGATTAGTTTTATTTATCTCGCAGTGGTTAGTCAATTTTTAGCATATGTTGCTTGGTATAGCGGAATGGCTTTGGGCGGGATAGCAAGAGTTAGTCAGATTCAATATTTACAACCATTTTTGATGATTCTATTTGCAACAGTATTTCTAGATGAATCCATTACAATTTTCACTCTTGTAACAGCAGTGATTGTTGTCTTTTCTGTTATATTAGGCAAAAATGCTCCCATATCAAAAAACGGAACTGTATCAGAGAAAAGCTAACTCAATGAAAGTTAGCTTATAGAAGACTAAATTTTATAGATGAGAAGAATATAGACTTAACTTGGAAAGACATCAAAAATCAAACCATGGCCTGCATTGTTTCTCGCTGGTATGAACAAAGGAGTTCAAGGATGCAAAATAAAAATCATCAACAAAATAGAAGCGAAAGCTAAGTTAAGTCAAAATCATCGATTGCAAAGACAAAAGTTAATCGTTAATCAACTGGAATAAATTTCAAATACGAACAAGCAACAGATTTCACTATTAATGAAATCAAATCTAAAAAAATAACATGAGTGTTACTGCACTAACGGGAGTGTTGATCACATAAGGATTAACACTCTTTTCCTTTTTGAAGGTTAAGCGCAGCGTTTGATTTTGGATTTTATGCCGTGCTAAACTTCTTATCTCTCTCCCCATTGGTCTAGTATACTTTGAAAAACACCCTTTTTTAAATAAAACTCAATCTCCATGCGGGTATCCAAACGCAATACTGTCTGGAACGAGGTCCTTGAGCCATCCGGTTTAATGGCTTCAACCTTCACATTTCGGAACGGACTGAGCGGCTCGTCCAACCCTATGATGGAATAGCTCTCTAGACCAGTCAGATTCATCGATTCATAGTTTTCGCCAGGCATAAATTGAAGAGGCACAATCCCCATCATGACCAAGTTACTGCGGTGAATTCGTTCAAAACTTTCCGCGATGACCGCTTTAACGCCGAGAAGGTAGGTCCCCTTAGCGGCCCAATCTCTTGCACTCCCCGTTCCATATTCTTTGCCGGCTAAGATAATCAGTGGCGTATTTTCCCGTTGATAGCTCATGGCTGCGGAATAGACATCCATTTCCTCCCCGCTCGGCACATGGAGAGTAAAACCGCCTGTCTTATCTATAAGTTTATTCTTTAGCCTTGGATGGGCGAAGGTTCCCCTGACAAGTACCTCATGATTTCCTCGGCGGGAACCGTAAGAATTGAAATTGGCGAGTCCGACGTCCTGCTCAACGAGATATTGTCCGGCGGTACTCTCATACGGAATGTGGCCGACAGGCGAAATATGGTCAGTAGTGATGGAATCACCTACCTTTAACAAGACTCTCGCTTTGTGAATATCTCCTGGTTGGTGTTCATCGATCTCCGCTTGGAAGAAGGGGGACGCTTTAAAGTAAGTCGATCGATCATCCCATCTAAAAATCGGATGATCATCATATTCTAGACTCTGCCATCTCTCGTCGCCTTCAAACACACCTTCATAGGCTTCTAGAAATAAATCGGATGAAATCGTAGAATCCACTAGGCTAGCAATTTCCTCGGAACTCGGCCAAATATCCTTCAAATAGACCTCTTTGCCCGATGCAGATCGGCCCAGCGGTTCGCACTCCAAATCAATATCCATGGTGCCTGCGATAGCAAAGGCAATGACTAAAGGAGGAGAGGCCAAATAGTTCGCTTTGACTAAGGCGTGAATGCGTCCTTCAAAATTACGATTTCCACTTAATACGGCAGCAACCGTCAAATCATGATCCTGAATCGCTTTTTCAACATCTTCATCCAGGTTACCGCTGTTGCCTACGCATACTGCACATCCGTATCCGGCATGATAAAAACCTAACTTTTCCAAATAAGGCAGCAATCCTGCTTTTTGCAAATACCCTGTAACTGCCTTCGACCCAGGTGCCAAACTCGTCTGGACGGTTTTAGGCACGGTTAAGCCATACTCCACGGCTTTCTTAGCCAGAAGTGCTGCGCCCAACATATTGACGGGATTTGATGTATTTGTACAGCTTGTTATGGCTGCAATCACGATGGAGCCATCTTTCAATGGTGTGCTGCGGGTATTCATTCCGTTAGCCTCGATAGGAGAAAGTGATTTGGGGAACGATTGTCTCACTGCACGAAGCGGCATTCTGTCTTGCGGACGTCTTGGACCCGAAACACTCGCTTCTACCTTCTGTAAATCAAACATTAAAAGGTCGGAATAACCTTTTCTATTCCCACTGGAATCGGATATATGGAACAGTCCTTGTTCTTTGCAATATCGCTCCACAAGATCGACTTCCTCATCCGATTTGCCCGTCATGCGCAAAAATTTTAACGTCTCTTCATCAACCGGAAAGAAGCCGCAAGTTGCCCCATATTCTGGCGCCATATTGGAGATGGTCGCCCGATCGGGGAGGGAAAGCCTCTTCAAGCTAGGTCCAAAGAATTCTACGAATTTACCCACGACATTGTGCTGTCGAAGGAGTTGGGTCATCGTTAAGGCAACATCCGTCGCTGTAACTCCCTCATTAAGTTGCCCAGTAATTTCGACACCTACCACTTCAGGCACTGACATACTAATAGGGATACCCAGCATGGCCGCTTCTGCTTCGATTCCTCCAACCCCCCACCCTAGTACTCCTAACGCATTCACCATCGTGGTATGGGAGTCCGTACCGATTACCATTTCGGGATGAGCAATACTCTCATGATCCTGTTTCGTTAACTGTACAACTCTGGTCAAGCATTCCAAATTGACTTGATGGATGATGCCATTGGCCGGCGGGATGACAGATAAGCCTGTAAATGATTGCTGCGCCCATTTTAAAAACTCGTACCTTTCCTGATTGCGTTCATATTCCATGTGAAGATTGTTTGAAAAAGCCGATGCCGATCCAAAATAATCGACTTGAACCGAATGATCGATAACCAAATCAACGGGAATAACAGGATTTACGTGACGTGGATCGATTCCTTCCTCCATCAATCGTTGACGAAGCGACACCAAGTCGACTAAGGCCGGAACACCCGATGCATCTTGCATAATGACTCGAGTGGGTACAACCGGGATTTCAACCGTTTCATTGGATCCTGTTCTTGAAACCAACTGAATTAAATCCTGTTCTGTAAGTCCAATCCTGCTTTGATTTCGCATGAGCGATTCAAGCAAAATCCTCGTCGTATATGGCAAATCAATCACATTCACAAGTCCACTTTGTCCCAACGACTGTAGACTGTTAATGCGAAATGATCCATAGTCAGTACTTAACATTTGCTGGTGCACTCGTAATTCCCCCATCCTTCCCTAACTAAGACTTAATTTTTTGCTGCCCCTTTGGGCTGACGGATAAATCCGAACATTTGCCTGCTTTCAGAAGAAAGCTGTCTACATATTGTGGAAGACTCTGTTGTAAATCCTTAGCCACCTCCAACACGCTATTTAAGGAAACACCAGTATAAATCCCCATTTCTCTAAATCCATGAATCAAATCCTCAGAAGCTATATTGCCACTAGCACCAGGTGCATAAGGACAACCTCCCAATCCTCCTGCGGAACTGTCAAAATGAACAATTCCTTCCTCCCATCCAGCCACGGCATTGGCAAATGCCATACCTCTTGTATTATGTAGATGAAGAGAAAAGGTAAAGTCCGGAAATCTCTGCTTTAATTCACGGACATTGTTTTTAATTCTCAATGGATTTGCCATACCCGTTGTATCCGCCAGTGAAATTTCCTCAATTCCCAAGGAACGATACCGTTCACATATCATCACAAGACGTTCAACTGGAATTTCACCTTCATAAGGACATCCAAACGCAACAGAGATCGATCCCGATACCTTCATGCCGCTTTTTCCTGCGAGGTCGATCAGCGGTTCAAACTTCTGAAAAGCCTCTTCCGTCTTGCAATTTGCATTGCTTATGCTATGGGAATCGGAAGCGGACAGCATCAGCTTCGCCTTGTCCACGCCAGCTGCAATGGCTCTCTCCAAACCACGTGTATTCGGAACAAGTGCCCTCAGCTTCACGTGCTCCGAACGTTTGATTTGTTTCAATACTTCATCCGCATCTTTCAATTGTGGAATCGCCTTGGGATGCACAAAAGAGGTAACCTCAATCTGCTTATAGCCGCAACCAATCAATTGGTTGATAATTCTGACTTTTTCTTCCGTTGGAATCCATTCGCTGACGCTTTGAAACCCGTCCCTCGGACAAACCTCGGTAATCGTAACTTCTGCATTACTCACCAACCCGAACACTCCTTTATATCACTTTTTTCTCTTTTAAACTAGCAATGGTTCCTTCGTCCAACTCCAAGAGTTTTGTCAGAATTTCATCGTTATGTTCGCCTAAATCCGGAGCAATTTGCCTGATAGAGCCCGGTGTTTTAGAAAATTTGGGAACAATACCAGGAATTTTGACCTTTCCCAATCGCGGATGTTCAACTTCAACAATATTTTCTCTCGCCTGGTACTGGGGATCTTCAAAAATATCCTTGATGCTGTTGATCTGACTCATAGGCACGCCGCATTCGTCGAGGAGATACTGCAGTTCATCTTTCGTTTTGGTTTTCACCCAATCGGAGACGATCCCATTGACTTCATCAAATCGCGTCAAACGAACCGAGTTTGTTGAATAGCGTTCATCCGTCAGCATATCTTCCCGATTCATGGCTTTTGCCAGACGCTCAAAGGTCTTGTCGGAGCTCGTAACTAAAATCACCCACTGTCCGTCCTTGGTCAGAAAATTCCCTGCGGGTGCTGAATGACCGCTCAATCCAGGTGATCTTTCTTTGATTGTGCCAGTCTGATCATAGTCGGTTACCAAAAATTCCATCATCCTGAACATCGATTCATATAAGCTGACATCTACGTATTGTCCTGACCCTTGCTCTTGACAATCCCTGTGATACAAGGCTGTAACCGCAGCAAAAGCGACATAAATTCCCGTCACATAGTCCGCTAAGGAAAAAGAAGGGCTGATTGGTGGGCGATCGGGATAGCCGTGCAAATACGTAAACCCGCTGAAGGCTGTAGCAGGTGTGCCAAAACCTGCTTTGTGTGAATAAGGGCCTGTCTGTCCATAGCCTGTTACCCTGATCATGACTAAATTAGGATTGATTTTTTTCAGATCCTCATAGCCAATTTCCCATTTTTCCAGTGTACCGGTTCGAAAGTTTTCAATCACCATATCAGATTTGCTAACCAGCTTCCGCAGAATGTCCTTGCCCTCTTCCTGGTGCAAATCCAACGTAATCGATTTCTTGTTACGAGCCATGCCTGGCCATCTTAATCCTTCTCCTTTATAATAGGGTCCTAGATTACGCAGAGGGTCACCGACATCGGGCATTTCAATTTTAATGACTTCTGCACCAAAATCACCAAGAAGTGTAGCACCGTAAGGAGCCGCAATAACGGTTGACAGATCGAGAATACGTATACCCTCTAAGGGACTCCTCAATTTATTAGCTTTCATGTATGACCACGCCCTTTAATTTATATATAATCAAATGACTTCTCTTTAAGAAAAAGTATAAGTAAAGGCTATATCCAAGGATGTATAAAGGAATATAGCCTTTGAAATACTTCAGTTAGAACCTACCTCCATTGTTTTAAACAGTGGTAAGCGTTCTCTCTTTGTATAACCAGTCCAAATATTGGTAATCATCTGCTGAACGATTCAGCATGATCGTATTTCGCAGAAGCCTTGTAACTGAATCCTCCGCATGCTTGATGTCTCCCCAAGTCCGTGCTCCACGCTGTACCTCTGCCGTTCTTGGAATGCGTTCCTGTTGATATTCGTCCAACGCTTTCGCTACATTTGAACCGTTAGCACGCATTTTTTCCGTTAAACAAACAGCATCTTCGAGAGCTTGACAAGCCCCTTGTGCGAGATATTGAAGCATCGCATGAGCACTATCACCCAGCAGCGTAACGCGATTGGTTGACCATTTTTCCAGCGGTTCGATATCAAACAGCTTTGTCACCAAACCGCGTTCTGCGAATTTTAGGGATTCTTTAATGGTCGTACAGCTATCGCCAAACATTTGATCGAGTTCCTCCGCAGTCCCCCAATCATCAGTGTTCTCATTAAATTTGTAGCTTTTGAATACCGCTACCTGGTTAATGACACTCTTATGACGCACTGGATACTGTACCAAATGTATGCCAGGCCCGATCCACGTTAGTTTTTCGTCCCAATCGATATTGATCGTCATTTCCGACATCGGAACGGTAGAGCGATAAGCTACATATTGAGATACAACTGGATCTGCTAGGCTTACTAGTTTACGTGTCATCGAACGGATTCCATCCGCTCCAATCAATGTTTCCGTTTGTAGTACCGCCCCGTTTTCACAACGCAATTCAACATAATTAGCGAATTCTTTAACGGATTCCAATTTATGATTAGTTAAGAATGAAACATTATCTAAAGATTGACAAGTCTTCAGCAAAACACTATGCAGATCAGAACGATGAATAACGATGTACGGATACCCGAAACGCTCACGGAATGAATCTCCAAATTGTACGGCCGATAGCTCCTTGCCGCTTAGCGCGTCCATGAACACATGACGGCGAGGAAATATCGCTAGCTTATAGACTTCATCCAGGACTCCTAAAGCATCAAGTGCCCGCAAGCCGTTCGGGCCCACCTGCAATCCGGCGCCCACCTCACCAAAATTCGGAGCTTGCTCGAGCAGCGTTACTTTTTTTCCTAATTTAGCAATTCCGTAAGCAGCAGCTAATCCGCCTATTCCACCGCCTACAACGATAACCTCTTTGACTTCTCCCACCATGATCACCCCATCTTTTAAATTGGATTATGATTCTATTATTCTATTGCTATTACATCATCAGAGAATTCAGGTTCAAAAACGGATTTAATCTCCTGATAACCACCGTGTTCTGTATTAGCTTCTTCCCTTTCAAAGCCAAAGACCTCCATAATCGGCAGATCATTCGTAGAGAACAAAAATGCCTCTTCTGTCTCGGATGTATTCACGTGCTCATGCCATGTCCAGGCCGGCAGTGCGAAGAAATCGCCTGCTTCCCAGTCAAAACGAATACCGTTCATCACCGTATACCCACTACCTTTGTACACATGGTACACCGAGCTGTGCATATGGCGATGCGCTTTTCCCTTATAATGAACCGGAAGCTTCTGCATTCTGGAGCCGACTCTTCCATTTGCGTCTTTGCCTGTGGACGGATTGATATATTCCACGGCGAACCCGTCGAATGGATCAGGCCTCAATTCACTCTGTCCATCAAGTGCTTGTTTCGTCAAGTCCCATGTGTATCGTCCAAGCGGTGCAGGTGAAGGTTTGCGATCGGAAATTGGCCGTACCATGCCTCCCGCATAACGCTTTGTGCCGTAATCATCAGGAAACTCGATCGGCTGCTGTTCCTGCGGATACATTTCGAAGAAAGAGCTTGTCAGTGCCGAAGTGAAAGGGATATCTAAACAGTCCATCCATAGCACCGTTTCGTTTCCTTCATTTACATGATCGTGCCAGCACCACTCCGGTGTGATGACGTAGTCTCCCGGTTCGAAGTGATATTTCACACCGTTCACAATCCCGGATGCACCATGACCTTTCATAATAAACCGCAGTGCTGAAGTCATATGCCTATGAGGTGGAGCGATTTCCCCCGGATTAAGCGCTTGAACAGCAGCATACAGCGTTTGCGTTGCACCTCCCCATCCGTGAGGCTCCATATGCTTCATACCCGGATTGATTAAGTACACGGCTCGTCGATCAATGGATCCTGTACCTACCTGTAGCAGTTCCTTGGCCTTGTCCAGCATGTCGAGAATCAGTTTCTTTTTCCATAAATACGGAACAGCTCGGGGCTTTGGCTGTGATGAGCTGAACACGGAAGCCCATAATGGTCCCATATTCTTATCATTCAGCTTCTGGTGGAAATCCAGTAACTCCGGTGTCCATTGTTGTTTTGCTTTATGTTCCGACATATTAATTCCCCTCTTTCGTAATAACATCATTTAAATAGTATTAAACTCGTATAAAATCGATTCAAATTAAACAAAAAGTAGATATAAAATGTAAGGGTAATAAAACTGTATATAGTCATAACATTCAAACAATTTCATTTCTATTAAACACTATTTCTCTAGTGTCTTTTTTATAATTGAGTTTTTGATAAATCATGATGAGTTTATCTAATTTCTGACTATAGTAAATGGTCCTATGACTTTTAAAACTAGTTGCTGCAGCAGACTGGATCATTTCATTTCTCAGTTTCTTGATCCTGTATTCTAATTTATCTTTTTCTGGATAAACCATACGAATTCTCCCAGTCGCCATTCAATTCTTGTTAACTGTTTATCTATAAAATAAATGATGCCTTCATTTTAAATTTCTTTTTCTTTTTTATAATGACTAGCTGTCAGTATCCAAATAATAGGGTTAAACGCCCGGTTTGTTGTCTACCTGTACGGAAAATTCACCAATTCTTTCGATGTGAATGCGTACGGTATCTCCTTTTGTAATTGGAGCCACTCCTTCCGGTGTTCCAGTCGTGACAATATCTCCTGGAAGCAGCGTCATCACACTGGAAGCCGCCTCAAAGAATTTATAGCAATCGTAAATGAGATCCCTCGTGTTGGCCGATTGTCTGATTTCATCGTTGACCCACAGGTTCATTTGCAGTTGATTCGGGTTCTCTACTTCGTCATCTGTCACAATCCATGGACCTATTGGAGTAAAGGTATCGAAGGATTTGCGCCATGGCCGATCTTCCTTGCCGCGAACCGTAATGTCCATTAATGCGAGATATCCGAAGATATACTTAGACGCATCCTCCGCCTTGACATCCTTGGCCTCCTTACCAATTACGAAGGCAATTTCCGCTTCATGATCCACTCTTCGGTCTTTGAACGGCAGCAGTACCGTTTGACCCGGCCCAATTATTGAAGAAGGTGATTTGAGGAAAAAGCCAAGTCTGTCCACCGTTAAAGCGGTGTTCATCTCTTGTTTGTGCAGAATATAATTGATAGGAGCCGCTACAATTTTGCTTGGATTTGGGACAGGGGCACATAACGCCACGTCCGATACAGGATAAACAGGACAAGACCCTAGGCCCGCTTCAATTTTCGGTTTCAAATCTTCGAATTCTCCCATCAGCTCGACTAGGGAGGATTGCGGCTCCTCGTTGTTCCAAGTAGTTAATTCAGTAATATCGATCACATTGCTGCCATCGACAACACCTACGCGATTTTCGTTGAACAATGCAATTTTCATTATGATACTCCTTCCATTTATTCCCCTATTGTAATCAAATCGATTGTTATGGTTGATAATCATTCAATTGATTGTGTATCTCGTTTACCCAATCACTGAAGCATGTGTATACGTCAATTCGTAAACCTTGATCATACAGTTCATGGGCGATTGTCTCTATGCCGCCATGATCAAGTGAGGATTGGGCATAATGGCTTAAACAACTGATCCACTTCTCACGATGCTCTTTTTCGCTCAGTGGGTTTTCTTTGGAACCCGGTGCGTGAAGAACAGTTTTTTCATACAATTGACCATTTTTTGTCTTGATTTGAATCTCTACTGGCAATCTTCGATTAAATCGCTTGTCTTTCTCCGATTCTTGCATTTCCAACACGTTGATCTTAGGAAGCAGCTTCTGAATGTCAGTACGCTGTACTTGCTCGTCCTCAAAACTGCTCAACTTCACATGTCCATCGGCCATCGCCGCAAGTACGGTATATTCGGCACTAAACTTTCCCTGTAATCCTGTCACTGGACGGGAATGAACTAAGGGCAAGAGACTCCTAGGCTGCGCTCGAAGCACAATTTCTTCTACAGCATCTAAGCTCAACTGATGTTCCTCTTTAATATCCAGCGCTCCTTGGATAAAGCGGTGTGTGCCAAAACAGCAAGGGAACTTCTTGACGGATAGTCCCGCTAACATATCGTAAGGATCTCCGAATCGGATGGAGTTCATCGCATTCTGTAGCTCATCTTCACCGACCCCACCGCTAAACGCCATGAAAAAGCCGCGTTTTCCAAAAATGTTACCATTCCCAGTAAAACCCTGTTCAGCAAGCACTGCCGCCTGAATGCCGTGGGATGCCGACAATCCTACGTGCAGCGACTTGGTCATGGAACCGAAATTCTTCTGTAACCCTCCGGTCATCGATGCAGCGATGGCAATTGCATGGGAGCATTGCTCCGCATTGAGATGCAGTAGATAGGAGCAAGCAGCCGACGCTCCCATTGTGCCCAACGTATCGGTTGCATGCCAGCCGAGATTGTAATGCCGTATCCCCATCACTTGCCCAATGCGGATCATGACTTCCGTACCTATGGCATAGGCCGTAATGACCTCCTTGCCCGAGCTGCTAAGCTTCTCGGCAAGCGGCGCAATAGCCGACAGAATCGGAGCGCTTGGGTGGATGACGACACCAACAGAGGCATCGTCATAATCTAACACATGGGAGGCAGTCCCATTAATGATTGCTGCTTTGTCGCACTCTACCTTCACCGACTCCCCCCAAAGAGAGGAGACACCGCCCTGCCCATTCTTCTGGGAGGCATATACCTTTTTGGCCATTTCTACGGCGGGTTCATTCCATCCGGCCAAAGACACCCCTATTGTATCGATTATAGCCAGCTTGGCTAATTCCACCATTTCTTGAGGAAGCTGATGATAGTATGTTCCCGTAATAAAGGCAGCAAGCCTCGTCATCAAGTCGTTATTGATTTTTCCATCTAGGTTTACGCTTTTCATTAAAAGCCGCCACTCCCTCTAACCTGTCCTCTGATGACACCAACAGGTTGTATGCTGCAATATCCAGCGCGTAGGCTGTACGGTAGTCGGTTTCTGAACCTTGGTTGATTGAGGTTTTAGCTGCTCTTACTGCCATCGGGGCGGTGTCTGCTATCATTGCTGCCAATTCCAGCGCGGTTTCCAGCGCCTTTCCTTTGGAAGCGACTCGGTTGACCATGCCCCATTCGTATGCTAAAGCCGCATCAATTTTTCGCCCAGTATAGATGAGCTCCTTAGCTCGGCGTATCCCAATCGCTCGAGCCAGATTTTGCAGCCCTCCGCCACCTGGTAAAATACCTCTCAAAGCTTCCGATAAGCCGAAAACGGCGGTTTCCGAAGCAATGATAAAATCAGTCGACAGTGCCAATTCACAGCCTCCGGCAAGAGCATAGCCTTCCACGGCGGTAATGACAGGTACCGGGAAATCCCGTGTTAACAGTACTAAATCTTCAATTATATGATGCTGCCGTTTCCAGGTGCCGTCGCTCATTCCGTTACGTTCCTTTAAATCTCCTCCGGTGCTGAACGCTTTCTCACCTGCTCCGGTGATAACAACGCACCTTAAATCTTCGTTGTAGGCCTGCTCGCGAAACAGCGATAGCCTTTCCTCGAGCATCTTGGTATTCATCGCATTCATCACTTCAGGTCGATTTAGCGTAATAACCAAAATTTCGTTATTTTCCCCTTTAAATTCAACCTTCAACATTTCATAGGATTCTTTCACTATACTCACACCAATCGCCCTCCTTTCTTGAACCTTTCTTAATATGACCTTGGCATTTTCAACACGTGCTGGCCTACATAGCTTAAAATTAGATTAGAAGAGATTGGAGCGATCTTCATCATTCTTGCTTGCATCCACTTGCGGTTAATGTGATACTCGTTTGCTGCAGCATAGCCGCCGTGCGTTTGCATACAAGCTTCAGCCGCATCATAAGCAGCTTCCGAGCATAGGTATTTCGCCATATTTGCTTCTGCACCAGCTGGCATATTGCTATCGAATTTGGTAGCTGCTTCATACATCAGCGCCTCCGCAGATCGAAGTTCCATATATGCCTTCGCAATCGGGAATTGGATGCCTTGGTTTTTGCCGATCGGGCGGTCAAATACAACGCGCTCGTTTGCATACTTGACTGCTTGGTCAATAAACCACTTGCCATTGCCGAGCGCTGATCCGGATACAAGAATCCTCTCTGCGACCATGCCGTCCATAACGCAGTAGAGTCCTCTTCCTTCTTCGCCGATCAGGCATTCTTCAGGAACTTCAAGGTCGTTGAAGAACAATTGATTCGTGTCGCCTCCTAGCATTGTCGATATTTTTGTCGCTTCAATGCCATTTCCAACTTCTCGCGTGTCAATCAGGAACAAGCTGATGCCGTGGGTTTTCTTTTGAACTTGGTCAAGCGGTGTTGTACGGGCAAGGAGCAGCATCAAATCCGTGTTGTTGAAGCGGGAGATGAAGATTTTTTGTCCGTTAATAATGTAACGGTCTCCCTTCTTCACAGCAAAAGTTTTAATTTTAGTCGTATCCGTACCAGCGTCTGGCTCCGTAACAGCGAACGTTTGCAGTCTTAAAGAACCGTTTGCAATTTTCGGCAAGTATTTGCGCTTTTGTTCCTCACTGCCATGCCTCAGAAGCGCACCCATCGTATACATTTGGGCATGAACTTGGTTGGAGTTTCCTCCAGATCGGTTGACTTCTTCTAAGATAATGGCTCCCTCAGTAAAACCTAACCCCGAACCTCCGTACACTTCCGGAATAAGTGCCCCTAACCACCCCGCGTCACTCATTGCTTTTACGAATTCCGTCGGATGGGTACCTTCCTCATGGGATTGTTTCCAATAATCTAAATCGAACCGTGAACAAACCTCTCTCACACCGGCGCGAATATCATTCTGTAGGTCAGTAGATTCCAAAATCATCTTTTATTCCTCCATATCCTATGATTATTTTTTTCTGTTAATCTATTATCCTTGTACCTGCATCCAAGATCGCGGTCTGATTCCAGAGAGAACCCCGCCTTTGGACAGATGTCCAGGGAGCTCTCGTCCTACAATCTCTTCGGCCATCTTGGTACATACAACCAAGGATTCCAAGTTAAGTCCTGTATCGATGCCCATTTGTTCGCACAGAAACGCGACATCCTCTGTAGAAATGTTCCCTGGTGCCCCCTTCACTGCAGCAAATGGACATCCTCCGAGTCCTGCAACCGCCGTATCGAATTCCCACAGGCCTTCCTGAAGCGCTGCGTAAACATTTGCTAGACCCAGCCCGCGTGTATCATGCAGATGCAAATGTATATTAAGTTCTGGCCACTTATCCTGAATGGCACGAACCGTTTGCTTAATCTGTTCCGGGTTGGCCCATCCCATCGTATCAGCTAGTTTTACTTTCTGAACCCGTTCTCCATAGCCTTCTGCCAAAGCGATTACCTTGCCCATGACATCCAGCAAATGATCCAAATAGATGTAGCCTTCAAAGTTGCAGCCAAAGGAGGCCATAAATCCCATCTGTTTCACACGAATGCCTGCTGCCTGATAGGCCTCAATCCATTCTGGAAGCGCCGCGAGCATTTCACTCGTCGATTTATTCATATTCCGCTTCGAAAAGGCATCACTTGCAGATAAAACCAGACTTCCGTCCAATGTAACGTCATTGGCTAGCGCTCGCTCCAGCCCTTTCAAATTCAGATATGCCGCCCGATAAGCAACCCCAGGCGCTCTCTTGATCTTTGTCAGCACCATTTCTGCATCTGCCATCTGCGGTACCCA
The DNA here is from genome assembly GCF_050269675.1 of Peribacillus sp. NPDC076916. Taxonomy (NCBI): domain Bacteria; kingdom Bacillati; phylum Bacillota; class Bacilli; order Caryophanales; family Bacillaceae; genus Peribacillus; species Peribacillus sp. NPDC076916. The sequence goes on along the minus strand of NZ_JBNNIU010000010.1, from coordinate 50,114 downwards.
CTTCGGACTGACAAAAGATGTAACCTCAATGTTTCTGAGTCCAGCCTGACTCAATGCGTTAATGAGGGCAATCTTATCCTCTGTCGGAATCGTGCTTGCTTCCGATTGAAAACCTTCCCTTGGCCCTACCTCATACAATTCAACGTGTTGGGGTAATTTCATGGTCTTACCTCCTAACCAACAATGCTCTTGCTCTTGAGCTGCTCTAATATTTCTTTTGAGTAATTTAATGAGTTAAGAATTTCATTCGTATGCTCCCCGAGCAGCGGAGGCAGAGATTGAAGATTGCCTCGTTCTTCATTGATTCGGAATGGAAGATCGACCATTCGGAAATCAGAAACCCTAAAATCTTCAACTGGTTTAATCATTGCAAGCGCATTCACTTGTTCATCGCGGAGCACCCGATCCAATGTATTGATTGGACTACTTGGTACATTGTATTCCGCCATTAAGCTGACGAGGTCGTCCACTTCATATCCTAACGTGCATTCTTCTATAATTCGATGAAGCTCTTTACGGTTTTGGACCCTGTCCGAATTAGATTCAAATCGGGGATCCTCGACTAGCTCTGGCATTTGAAGCGCTGCACATAAATTTTTAAACAGACGATTATTTCCAGCTGCGATAATCGCCCATTGGTCCCCTTTGGTTTTAAAAGCTTCATAGGGTGCCGTCGTCGCCATTCCCGTTCCCATCTTCTTCGGAAGATTTCCGGATGCCATGTACGTAGAAAGCTGTAATGTGACCCATGCAATTCCCGTTTCTAACAGACTATTTGCCACTTTGCAGCCCTTGCCGGTTTGGTTTCGTTGATGAAGGGCGCTTAGAATCCCGATCAGAGACCACATGCCGGTTGCCATATCATTAATGGAAACGCCGACGCGAGCTGGGTCGTCCCCCTCATTTCCTGTCAAACTCATGATGCCGCTGTATGCCTGAATAAGTGGGTCGTAACCCGGCTTGTTTTTCATTTTCCCCATATCTCCGAACGCACTAATCGCCGCGTAGATTAGTGCAGGATTGGTTTCGGATAACTGCTCATAGCCAAGTCCGCGAGATTCTTCGCTTCCGGGCTTCAAGCTATGGATAAAGATGTCTGCAGACTCGCATAATTGATGGACGATTTTCTGCCCCTCAGGATGATTGAGATCGACGCAAAGGCTTTTCTTATTGCGATTTAACGCCAGGAAGGTGGATGATTCCCCTCCCCATAATGGCGGGTGCCAGTGCCTCGTATCATCTCCATAACCCGGACGTTCAATCTTGATGACCGTGGCTCCTAAATCTCCTAACATTTGTGAACAAAACGGGCCCGCAACGTTTTGCGTCACATCGATGACCGTAAGACCCGACAGAATATTAGTCATTTTCGTTTCCCCTCTCCTTTGCTTTATACTGGAACTTTTCTGAACTCCTCGGTCAATAATGGAACGACCTCAAATAAGTCTCCTACAATGACATAATCAGCTACTTTGAAAATCGCTGCTTCCGGATCCTTGTTGATCGCCACGATTATTTTAGAATTAGACATCCCCGCCAAATGCTGAACCGCACCGGATATGCCGCACGCGATATATAGATCGGGCGTTACCACTTTCCCGGTCTGACCGACTTGCATCGCGTAATCACAGTAGCCTGCATCACATGCCGCGCGAGATGCACCGACAGCTGCTCCTAGAACTTTCGCTAATTCGTTAATCGGGTTGAATCCGTCCTCGCTTTTCACTCCCCGACCACCCGAAACAATAATTTTAGCCTCTGTCAAATCAATGGTGCCTGTTGTCTTTCTGACGACTTCCTTAATGACCGTGCGAATATCGGTAATGGTTGCTTTAATATCGATCGTTTCTGCAGTACGCCTCGCATCCGGTTCGCCTTTGGCGATATTATTAGGACGAATGGTTGCAAAAGTGACTCCGTTTGTTATTTTTTTCTTTTGAAGCACTTTTCCTGCGTAAATCGGGCGAACAAAGATGACCTCATCTCCGTGAACTTCCACATCAGTACAGTCAGATATCAATCCAAGTCCCAGGCGTGCAGCTACCCGAGGGGCCAAATCACGACCAATGGCGGTATGACCGAGCAGTACGGCATCCGGTTTCACAGTATGAAATACCTCTGTAAACGCTTGCGTAAATGCATCCGTCGAATAAACATTCAATTCCTCGTTAGCAACCAAGTAGACCTGATCCGCCCCATATTGCGCTAACTGCTCTGCCTCTCCATTGTCCCCTTGCCCAAATAATACCGCCATGACTTTCCCACCGTCTGCCATTCTTTGGGCAGCGACAAGCACCTCAAATGATACATTTCTTAAATTTCCATTGCGTCTTTCAGCAACAACTAACACATCCTTACTCATTGATGCCTTCCCCTCCTTAAATGTTAAAATCCGATGAATTGATTACACCACTTTCGCTTCATTCCGCAGCAGTTCTACCAGCTCCGAGACCTGATGGGGCAGCTCCCCTTCAAGAACTTTCCCGGCCACTTTTTTCGGCGGCAGAAATTGATCCAATACCTCCGTTTTCGAAAGAATCTCCTCAATGTTCAGACCTAGGTCAGCCGCAGTAATCCGTTCTATCGCTTTTTTCTTTGCCTTCATGATTCCCGGAAGTGAAGGGTAACGAGGTTCATTTAAGCCCTGTTGTGCGGTGACCAGTACAGGCATCGCCGCTTCGATGATTTCGATATCGCCTTCCATGTCTTTTTCCACTCTTATGTTATCGCTTTCAATTTCCAGTCTCGTAATAGTAGAGATATGCGGGATCCCCAACTCTTCCGCCAAGCGCGGTCCAACCTGAGCTGCTCCGTCATCGACCGCCATATATCCACCAATAATCAAATCATAAGTATCTCTTTTCGCCACAGAAGCCAACACTTTGGAAATCATATATTCATCACCGAAAACAGACTCATCTTCCACTATGACCGCCTTATCAGCTCCCACTGCCAAAGCAGTCCTAAGTGCGGCCTCTGCGCGTGATGGACCAACAGTAACAACTGTTAATTCTCCACCGTGTTTTTCCTTGATGGAAACTGCCTCTTCCACAGCGTACTCATCATAAGGATTAATTACGAATTTGACTCCGTCTTCACTTACTTTCCCTTTAGTGAGTACAATTGTCTCTTCTGTGTCAAATGTTTGCTTGAGTAACACCAAAATTTTCATGAGAACCTCCTGAAAGTAAAATATCATTTTTTGTTTCGGGATATTTTTTTAAATATTCTCTATATTTAAAATTTAACATGAACTTAAGCATATTACTAATATCTATATAATAGTCTTCCCATACCATTTAAATATGTAAGTGGTAGGAATTCTTTTGAAGATAAACAAACTACAAATTTCAGCTGTGATTCTGGGTCTTATCGGCATGCGCAGGCAAGGGACGCGTCATATAGCCAAAGGCCATAAGAACCGACCCGCTACCCCAAAAAATAGCGGATACCCCAATCAGACCACCTATTCCTCCAAAGATTAATGGAATCGCAAATTGTGAGACGCGGTTAATCGTCATCTGGGCTCCTAGTACTTCTCCACGACGTTCGGGTAAAGTTGCTTCCAGTACAGCGGAAGTGCTCAGCGGCTGCGCAAGACCAAGACTAGCTCCTAAAATACCAATCAACACAAAAAGCACCACAATCGAAGGGGAAAATGGGGTTATGAGGTAAATAATAGCGGTAACAAAAAGCGACCACGTTAGGATTTTCATGCGACCAAAAGAGCGAACGAGAGACGTTTGGGTAAATCGAATAATGAGCATGGTGAGACCGCTGAATGAGAGGAGAACCCCCGTCATCGTTGGGCTAATGCCCATATTATGGGCAAGCAAAGGAAAGTACACGCTAAATAGCTCCCGATTGGAAAAAAGCAATCCTCCAATAAGCATCCCATTCCGCATGTCACGGTTTCGCATTAATGTCCATATCGATTCTCTTACTATCAAATTGGATTGTTGGACCCCATACGTTTTTAAAGGGTCTTTTCCATCAGCACTTCGCATGCCCATCTCGCTGCTCAATGCTATGGCAATGAGAGAAATATTAAAAAAAATGCAGACCTGGTACCCGTAGTTATCATACATATAGGAACTTATAGTGGGTCCGATCATCGCTCCAATTGAGCCAAACAGACTGTAGTTGGCCACCGCCCTATCGATTTCTCCTCCTAGGCTGCCAATTCTCTTCTGCAAACAGAGCATCAGGCAGGTAGCAGCAATACCGACCATGGCTAGTTGGATCAAAAAGGTGAGAAATGAAGGGTATATTGCACTTAACAATAAGGCGACCATAAACATGACATTCCCGATAATCACAATTGGGCGCGTTCCAATATGATCCACCCATTTGCCAATCTGCAAAGCCAAAATGGCCGGAAATATTGCAGAACTAGCAATAATCATGCTGATTTCCTGAGGGGAATGACCTAAGGAGTGGGCGTATAAAGAAACAACAGGCTTGATCCCCGTAATCGTGGTGATAAGGATCGTATTCATTAGGATAATAATGTAATAATTCAATGGATTCACCGCCAAGGTAGAGGTATAGAGCGAAAAAGTATTTTAAGATAAAAAAGGACTCCCCCAACTTGGAGAAGTTTTCACATAACCAGATTTGAAAACCCCGAGGAGGGAAGTCATAGCAGCTCTGAACCAACGCCGATTGGAAGAGTAGTAAGTTGGATAAGATTCAAACGCAATCAATGCCTTACTATCCAGTAACTTGTAGGTGACTCATACCAACATTAGACCCACATCGGTTTGAGTCACCCACAAAGTAAAAATACGGAAAAATCTACTTTTGTTTCAACAATCATGATTTTTTCTTATGGAGATTAATCCCGTGATATTCAATAAATTCATCAAAAACCTCGATAGACTTTTCTCTTCCGATTCCACTTTGCTTGATTCCACCAAACGGGATGTATTTTGAACCTAATGGTGTTTGTCCATGACCATTAATGAATGTCATACCCGCTTCTATTTGGTTCGCAACGCCTAATGCACGTTCAAAATTCGAAGACCATACGGAAGAACCTAAACCGAATTCTGAGTTGTTAGCCAAATGAATAACCTCTTCTTCCGTATGATATGGAACCAGCGGGAGCACTGGACCAAATTGCTCGCAGGTAACAATCTCAGCGTTAGGATCGACGTCCCGTACAACAACTGGTTGCAGATAGTATCCATTATCCCAGTTTTCAGGTTCAAGTCGCTTTCCTAACTTGACTAAGTTGGCCCCGCTATGCTCAAGTCTTTCGATCAGTTCACTTACCCTTCTATATTGAAGTTGGTTATTAATCGGACCCATCGTGGCCTCTTTATCCGACTGGTGTCCTATTTTATAGGAATCCGTCAATTCGCAAACCTTTTCATAAAACTCATCATACATGTCATAGGGGATGTAGACACGCTTAATGGCAAAGCAGAATTGACCCGTTCTTCGAAATGCTCCTTCGACGATTTTGGGAACGACTTCATTCAGATCGGCGTCGTCTAGTACAATGGCCGGATCGTTACCACCCAATTCAAAGTGAACATCTTTGAGTGTTTCAGCAGCAGATTTCATGATTGTCACGGCAGTAGTCCCCCCACCGGTAAACGAAATTTTACGAACGAGCGGGTGAGTAGTTAAAGCATTTCCCACATTACTGTCCCCAAGAACAACATTAATCACGCCTGGGGGGAAAAATTTTGCCATGGTTGATAATAAAGTGACTACCCCCATCGAAGCAGTCGGAGACGGCTTAACCACAATGGTATTGCCCGCGAGAAGAATCGGCGTTATTTTTTGTAAAGTCAGAATGATTGGAGCATTCCAAGGGACGATACAAGCAATTACACCCATCGGCCTTTTCATTACACTGACCCAACCGCTTTCATCCTCTATTACCCGTTGTTGAAAGGCAGAATGGACCAAATCGGCCATATTTCTCATATCCACCAAACCTAACTTGATTTCATCAACTGTTCTGCCAAGCAGAATACCGTTTTCTTTAGTCGTCACATAGGCGATGGAGGACGATTTTTTCTCTATTTCCGCAGCAGATTTCAATAGGATTGAAATTCTTTCCTCTAGTGAAGTTTTGCGCCAGGAGAGGAAGGCTCGATGTGCAGAATCCACGGCTCGATCGATATGGCTTGCATCCCCATTGGCGATATAGCCTACTACTTCGCTTAATCTGCCCGGATCCGGCACTTCAGTATAATGCTCTGTTGTTACATCCTCATTGTTTATTAACATGTTTACCTTCATATACATTCACCTCGATATCTCCATTTCATTTCATTCGCTCCTATATTACATTTCAACATCGTCTGCCAGATTCCCACGCTTATTTTTTACTCCGCTATAGACGCTAATGGCAAATATAATCAGGGCAATGCCCATGATAACGGCTGAAATTGGCTGCGTAAAAAAGATAAGAAAACCTTCAGTTGAAATAGATAAGGATTGCAGCATGGAAGTCTCCAATTGTGACCCCAATATAAAAGTTACAATCATCGCGGACATCGGGATATCCAATTTTTTCAGGATATAACCAATAACCCCAAAAATCAGCATCATCCCAACATCCCAAAGGCTGCCATTTAGACTGTAGGTTCCAACCAAAATGACCATCAGGATAATCGGAAACAATAATTTATATGGAATCATTGCAATTTTGGCCCACATACCAACTAAAGGCATGTTCATGATTAGTAATAAAACATTCCCAATAAACATACTGGCAATCAGACCCCATACAAAGTCCGGATTTTTCGTAAACAGGGCTGGTCCTGGCGTTAATCCGTGCATAATGAATGCTCCTAAAATAACCGCCATGGTCGGCGAGCTTGGCAGTCCTAAAGAAAATAAAGGAATTAAGGCTGCACCGCTGTGAGCGTTATTCGCCGTTTCAGGTCCGGCTACCCCCTCGATCGCTCCCTTTCCAAAGCGAGATGGATCCTTTGCAATCTTTTTTTCTAAAATGTAGGAAAAGGTTGATGCGATAATCGAGTTTGCACCTGGGATAACTCCCAGAAGCATCCCGATGCCAGTTCCCCTTCCGATGGATTTAAGTGTTGGTTTCCACTCTTCACGCCTAGGAAGAAGACCTTTGACCTTTTCTGATTTGCCCACTTTTGTTGGGTTTTCTGCATTCAGCATAATCTCTGAAATGCCAAACAGCCCCATGGCCATGACCGAAAAATCAATTCCATCCATCAACTCTATAGAGCCAAATGTGAAACGGAATTCTCCTGTGACCATGTCTTGTCCTACCATGGCCAGCAATAAACCGAGGACGGCAGCAATTAATCCCCTGACCAAAGACTTTCCCATCAATGCGACAATCATCAGCATACCAAGCAGCATAATCGCAAAGAACTCCGGTGGACCAAATTTCAACGCAACCTTAGACAATGCAGGGCCTGCAAATGTAAGCGCCGTTACAGCAACAATCCCACCGATAAACGAACCAATGGCAGACACTCCAAGGGCTGCTCCCGCACGTCCCTTCTTCGTCATCTCGTACCCGTCAATACATGTAATAACAGATGCCGCCTCACCCGGCACGTTCACTAATACAGAAGTAATCGTTCCTCCATACATGGATCCGTAAAAGATTCCGGAAAGCATGATAATAGCAGATACTGGCTCCATCCCGAAAGTAATCGGAATAAGCAAAGCAGTTCCAGACACTGGACCAAGACCAGGGAGTACACCGATGATCATCCCAAGCATTACACCAATAAAGCAGTAGAGAAGATTCGACCAAGTCAAAGCCGTTTCAAATCCTTGTAAAAGTAAAAACAATGAATCCATTTATCTGTCCTCCTAAAATAGTATCCCACCTAATGGTAAGTGCACCTTTAAAACCGTATTAAACAGCCAGTAAAAAAGTGCTGTTATTCCGACAGACATCAATAAAGTGGTGTACCATCTATACTCTCTGTAGAACAAAATAGCTAAAAAGGTAACACCTGCTAGTAGGAATCCGAATAAATAAAAGAGAAGAACGAAAAGGATCAGACCTATAATGATAAACAGAATATGTCCTAAAGAACGGCCGGTCGGCCACGACTCACTGCTTACATTTTTCCCTTTTACACTTTCAAAAATATACCAAACCGAGAGGGCCATCAGGATACCGCTTAACCAAGTAGGTAAGAAGCCCGGCCCAGGTCCAAGAACACCGGAATAGCTATATCGCAAGGACAGTACAAACAAGAAAAGAGCTAGTAGGAAAATGACTGCACCAGCCCAAATTCCTGACCTGTATTTACTCATGATAAAAATTCATCCCCTTCCACTAACAAAACGAAAATGGTGGGCATTCAGGAGTCAATACGAATACCCAATTATATTTCAATTACACGGTTTTATTTAATTAAACCGAGTTCTTTTAACATTTTGCCAAATCTTATATTCTCTTCATCTACCTCTTTTTGGACAACCTCAGGACCACCATAATTTGTCTGTAAATAGGCCTTCTCGAACTCTTTTATAACTTCAGGGTCTTCCATTGTTTTCTTAAGTGCCTCTTCTAGCATCGTAACGATTTCTTCCGGCACTCCCTTCGGTGCGAAAAGCGAGGTATTGCTGTCAATCGCAACATCGAAGCCTTTATCTTTCAACAGAGGAATATCTGGAAAATAAGGAACAGGTACACTTGCAACATTAAATAATGCGCGGAGCTCGCCAGATTCAATTAGCGACTTGGCATCGCTCGGCTGTACCATAGCCCCTTGAACATGCCCACCTAAAACTCCTGTGATTGCTGGAGGCGTGCCTTCAAATGATACCGCCTTTGCTTCAAAGCCTGCCTGCTTTTCCAGTTCTGCCACCGGTATATGAGCCCCTGATCCAATTCCCCCAGCTGCTCCATATGAAAACTTACCAGGATTTTTCTTCACATAATCAAGCCATTCTTCAAACGTTTTCCAAGGAGCATCTGCTTTCACAATCATGATTTGCTGGTTGCCGAATACTTTTGCGATAGGTTGAAAACTGTCATGCGAGTATTTCACATTCCCATATAAAGGCTGCATGGAAATAGCACGGTGTGTAGACATTGCAAGGGTGTATCCATCAGGCTTGGAGTTAAACAAATCCGTGATTGCAATCGAGCCGCTGCCGCCTGGTTTATTCACAATCACTAGCTGGGCATCTGGCAAATATTTAGGTAAGTGTTTTTCCAGGATTCGGGCACCAATGTCTGTAGAGCCGCCCGCAGCAAATGGTACGAGTACTTCAATCGGCCTTGTCGGATACTCGATTTTGGTCTGTTTTTCATTATTGGCTGCCGTATCTGCCTTCGAACCCGTTGATTGTGAAGCTTGAGAACAACCTCCCAGTACAATAAGCAAAACTGACATACATAGCATCACTATTTTTTTCATTTTTTACATTCCCCCTAAGTATAATTTCACACCCCTTTGAAATCGCTCGTTTAACCGCTCACCCCCCTTCCAACAGAAAAACTTAGACTAATAATCTTTTTGATCTGAAATTTTGGCAAGGCGGACATCCACCACAGCTGATTTTCCGTTTTTTACTTCATTCATGGCCTGCTGTAATATTTCCGGTAACTCCCTTGGATCTGTCACCATCCTGGCGTATGCACCCCCTGCTGCTTCAGCAATTTTTGCCAGATCAGCCGATTGATCAAAATTCACCCAGTAACGGTCCGTTTGTTTGGCCATCCCGTCTGGATGCCGCTTTAATAGATTCAGCTTCGTTGCATTCCAGCCTTCATTGTTGTATATGACGGTTAGGAATGGCGCTTGATATCTGCGCGACATCCAGTGAACCGAGGCCGGAACGCTGAATAAGTATGTACCGTCACCGGTTAAAGTCACTACCGTTTTCGTTGGATCAGCGAGCTTGATTCCAATAGCTGCGCCACCGTTCCACCCTAAGGATGTACCTCCGCTGCCAAAATAGGTGCCTGTCTTTGAGCGCGGCAAATGTTTGGATACCGTCATTGTATTCGTAATCGTCTCATCTAATATGATGGTCTCATCGTCCACCACATTTCGTAAGCAAGCCGTTAGCCATTCTGGTGAAATCATGTTTCCTTCCACCTGTTCTTTCTGCTTCCAAGCTTCACGTTGTTCGTCGTGGTGTTTGCCTAAGCGGAGATAACGTTCTTGTACTTGGTCCTCGTTAATATCCCTCTGGGCTAGATCGTCATTTAATTGAATTAAGGATTCATAGGCATCCGCACGATAATTCTTCACCGAGGGAATGTGCCACAATGGGATCTCTTCCTTAATTGGATCTAAATCAATGAAGTAGACTTTGCATTCGTCCTTTGGCTGAACTTGTGTAGCAACCCAAGGGACATCCGTATCAATGGCGATAATTACATCTGCTTCGCGAATAAATGGGTTAGGATCGTACCCCAGATGCAGAGGGTGGTCCCTCGGGAAATTTACATAAGAAGGAATCTGCTCCACCACAGGTATAGCTAATTTTTCGCAAAATTCAATCAATTCTGAAGCCGCTTCCGTATTTCTGCCTAAATAAGAAGTAATCAACAACGGATTTCGGGCTTCTAATAAAGCTCTTATAATTTCATCAAGACCCCATTTGGGTAAGGAGGACTGTTCAATCGGCGACCATTCCCCCCAAGAATCCGGTAGTTTCTCCACATTTTCCTCTAGAACTTCTCTCGCTCCGGTCAAATAAACCGGTCCAGCTGGATCGCTTTGGGACATCTGCATCGCCCGATAAATGAGCTGTTTAACGTTCTTTCCCGTTCTGATATCTGATTCCCATTTGACATAGGACCTAAGGATTCCACGCTGATCGTATACATTTTGCAGGTAATTCACATAGGAATTGCGGCTGCCCGGAAGCTCTCCGTCCATGGTGAACGGTGTTTCTCCAGCGAAAATGAATACCGGAACGCGAGCTCGGAATGCATTATGAACAGCACCTCCCAGATTTTGAGTCCCCACATCCGTATGAATGATCACGCCCTGTGCTTGGCCGGACAGCATCGCATACCCTTGTGCCGCGGATAAAGCGACACTCTCGTGCGGACAAATGATGGCCTTGGGAAGCTCCTTCCCTTCCTCCTTGGCCTTTGCCAAGGCCTCAATCATCGAAGGATGATCGCTGCCTAGATTGCAAAACAGGTAGGAAATGCCGACTTCCTGCAGCGCTTCCATCAAAGCGTCTGCGGTCGTGTACCTATCGAGCTTTTGTACGTCGTTCATGAATTCATCTCCTTTATTATGTTTTTAAAATTCCACCGACTTTTCAATTATTTCAGCAATATCCAGCGTCTGCACCTGTTCCTCGACTTCCTGAGCCTTTGTGCCATCGGAAAGCATCGTTAAACAATAAGGGCAATTGCTGCCGATGACAGTCGGATTCGTATGAAGCGCCATTTCCGTCCGTGCTATATTTACCCGGGTCCCTTCGCGCTCTTCCATCCACATCCTTCCTCCGCCGGCACCGCAACAGAGCGCATTTTCCTGGTTTCGTTCCATCTCGAGCAACTCAATTCCCGGGATCGCACGCAGGATATCCCTTGGCGAACCATAGATATCATTGTAGCGTCCGATGTAACAAGAGTCATGATAGGCCACTTTCTCTTCAACCTTCTTACTTGGCTTGAGCTTGCCATCCTTCAATAGATCGGCCAGAAGTTGGGTATGGTGGACGACTTCCGCTTCCAGCCCAAATTCCGGGTACTCATTTTTGAAGGTGTTAAATGCATGGGGATCGGTCGTCACAATTTTGCTCACGCCGTACTTCTGGAACGTCTCAATGTTTTGAGCGCATAATTCCTGGAATAAGTACTCGTTCCCCATCCGTCGCGACGTGTCCCCGGAGTTCATCTCTTCATTGCCGAGAATCGCAAATTTCACCCCGGCCTTGTGCAGCAGACGGGCAAAGGATCGGGCAATCCTCTGGCTACGGATGTCGAACGAGCCCATCGAACCAACCCAGAATAAAACATCGAATTCAACGGTTTCATCAACGGTCTTGATGATATCCTCCATGCCTTCCCGCCATTTGATGCGTTCATTACGGTTCGTGCCCCAAGGGTTTCCCTGCCTCTCAATATTTTGAAAGTAGCGTGAAGCTTCAGCGGGCATCTCTCCTTGCGTCATGACCAAATAACGACGCATATCGATAATTTTGTCCACATGCTCATTCATTACCGGACATTGATCTTCACAGTTGCGGCATGTCGTACAGGCCCACAATTCTTCTTCCGTAATGACATCCCCAATCAGATTTTGCATTTCTACAGTAGCCGCCACCTCGGAATTCCCATCCACTTTCGCTTGTAGAGCCAATTGATTGGCTTTCGCATCCTTAAAAGCAAAGGCTGGCACCCAAGGCGTACGCGATGTGATAGAAGCCCCCTTTTCCGTCAGGTGGTTTCGCATTTTTAAAATGAGTTCCATTGGTGAAAGGGTCTTACCTGTACCGGAAGCAGGACACATATTTGTACATCGTCCGCATTCTGCGCAGGCATACAGATCAATCAACTGCTGTTGGGTAAAATTCTCGATTTTTCCAACGCCGAATTCCTCAGCCTCTTCATCCTCGAAATCGATTTTCATTAATTTTCCGACAGGCTCGACTTTCTTGAAAAACAAGTTGAACAACGCGAATAGCTCATGAGCTTGCTTCGACTGCGGGACGAATACCATGAAGGACAACACTGTCAGCAGGTGCACCCACCAAAATACGTAAAACAATACAGTTCCTGCCGTCGTGCCAATGCCGGAGAACATTGCCGCAACCACTCCGGAGAATGGAGCATAGACGAAATCCGGTTCATGCCCGAGCATCACGGTTTCAAACCCCAGCGTCAGCAGGATGGACACAGTCAGCGTGGTCAGAGCAATGATGACAACAGCCGCTTTGACATCCCTCCTGAGTTGTAAGCGCTTTAGTTTTTCAATATAACGACGGTAAAAAGCATATGCCACACCACAAAGCATGAGGAAGGTTGTCCACTCCTGCATGAGACTGAAATATTTGTGCGCGGTAGCGAAAGGAAATTCGAACCCTATTATAAATCCCTTGATGACGATTTCTATGAGCCCAATTTGGATGATGAAAAAACCATAGAATAACATAAAATGCATCAAACCGCTTTTCTTGTCTTTAAACAACTTCCTTTGACCAAACCCATTGACTAACACGCTATTTAATCGTTCTCTGAGGTTCAATTCAAAAGTGGGTTTCTTGCCGAGCTTCACAAACAAATACCGACTGTATACGATTTGGAAAAATAAATACAACGCATATCCTGTCACCGCTAGCACAGCTGCAAAATTCAAATATACTAACACCAATGCACTCCCTTTCCTTTTTATCTCTGAAGCTTCAACCAATCGTACGCATTACACTTAGGATTGAATGTGGCTTTGTTTCCTTAACTCTTAATTCTTGCATTTGCAACCATGCGCATGGTCTCTTGCTTAAATAATCTTGAGCCATTGTTGTTAGGAAACATCTTTAATTTTGATTATTCAAAAAATTATTTACGTTTATAGTAACATCCGTTATACTATACTACAAATATCTATTTAATAGATTTGGAATACGATTAAAATATGGATAGGTGGTCAATAGATGGATATACGCCAACTACGTTACTTTGTGACAGTAGCGAATGAAGGTCAAATTACACGTGCTGCAAAAAAATTGAATATGGCTCAACCACCCTTAAGCCATCAGTTAAAGATAATCGAAGAACAGCTAGGGACCGCTTTGTTTATCCGGAACAGTAGAAGCGTAGAGTTAACGGAGGCCGGATTGTTACTTTACCAACGTGCGGTTAGTATCCTCCATCAAATCGATGACACTTTAATCGAAGTGAAAGAAACGGGAGATGGCATACGGGGACAGCTTTCGATCGGTACTGCGAAGACATGCGCCATGACATATTTGCCGGGAAGAATTCAAACTTTCCTCAGTAAATATCCACTCGTTACGTTTCGCGTACTAGACGGCCATCCCTATCAAGTCGTTAAGTTTGTAGAAGAGAGACTAGTAGAACTAGCTGTAGTTCGTTTCGTTTCAGACCTACATTTAGATTATGGATCAAGAACTTTACAAATAGAGCCTTATGTATTATTCGTTCCGAGTAAATGGGAGTGGGATCCCTCCAAAACATCCATTTGCATGAAAGATCTTGAAGACATCCCGCTCGTTCAGGTCGTCCGAGAAAACAAGTACGGGACATATAACGCCTTCCATGATACCTGTATAAAACAAGGGATCAAAACGAACATCGTCTGTGAATGTCATGACTCTGCCATTATATTTTCCTTTGTAGCTGCCGGGATGGGAGCGACTGTTCTGCCAAAATCAACGCTTCCCATTCACCAGTTAGACGATGTTAAAATTGTCGAAATAGAGGATTGTCCTCTGTATAATAAGACCACTCTCATCTGGGACAAAAAGCGCCCTCTATCGAAAGTTGCCCAGCGGTTTATGGAGATGTTTTGATTGAACTATTTATGAAGTATGTCCACTTCCACGGAGTAGGTTCCACAGTTTAAGGCATATCAGTGCTACTCTTTTAAATTCTCATAATGTCAACTTAAAGACAGTTTCTGAAAGACTGGGACATGCAAAAGAATTGAGGCTACGTTAAACGTGTATGGACTCGCTTTGAATAGGTCCTAGATAAAGGAAATAATAGAAGGCAAATACCATTGAAAGATAACGGAATGAATAGTATTCGGAGTTCCGTTCAGCTAGAGGAATAGACGATATAGAGACAGCAGAAGGAGACGACCCGCTCTTTACGACCAATACCGGCCGTGCCTACTCTCCCTCTTATTTGTCTCAATACATCACAAAAGCCATTAAAGAGAGTGGATTGCCTATTTTGAAGTTTCGTTATTCTTCCATTGGTCCTCATACATTTAGGCATGCTTTCGCCATCATTTCTCACTTGAATGGAGTTGATGTCTATCAGATTATGAAGAGTCTGGGCCATGAGCAGCTCTCCACTACAGAAATATATTTGGAGAAAGTTTTTGAAAAAGAACGCCATACGATTTATTTGTGGAAACCTGATGTGTTTGGAGTGTATATATAATAGAAGAAAGTCGTCATATTCAGAGTAGTTTTTGCTAATCTTAGATTCAATTGAATGGCGCACTCTTAAACGATCCATTTCGAATGGTTAATGATTGAAGATATGAAAAATTGTCCAGATTTAATAAAAGATATTTCCACACCTTGCAAGTAGTTTATTCAAACGTTTATACAGACTCCTAGATTATTTAATGGATCTTCTGTTGTCACGCGTGTTTGATTGGCAAAATCGAATAACGGAAAACCTTGTTGTTTTGGATCCCCTACTTCTTCACTTTTCTATCTGCTATATGAATTTGCGTTTGCACAATATCAATACCCGTTACCATGAAAAGTTGTGAAGCAGATGTAATCCACCCCGCAATTGCAATGATTCCCTCAATATCTAAGTATCTATTGGCTTTTTACCAGCACCAACTAAATACGATTCATCTGCTTTACATCGATGATATGAACCACTGTCTTCACGTGAATAAATCGCTACTGTTTTAATATTTAATCCTGTTAATGTACGCAATACTCGAATAGCAATTTCTCCACGATTTGCCACTAATACTTTTTTTTTAGCGTTTCTATTTTTTAAATCCAATCTATTTTATATTTATTAACGAAACAATTTTATTAATGGTTCTGTCAAATTTATCTGCGAGATAATGATTGGGGAAATGGACATACTATCAACGTAAAATCAAAGGCTAAATAATCAGCTTGATATAGTTTCGAATCGATCAATCCATTGTATCGTTATTAAATTCGGTAGTGTGGACACTTCATGATGAATCTGAATATATTTTTTACACTTTACAGTCGCAATACACTCAATAAAGGAATGTCGATCTTCAATCAATACTTTATAACTACCTACATTCGGTAACGAATAATTTGGTAGTAAACCATTCTTTTGACAATACTTAGTTCTATAAAAACGTCCCAATAGACTCGGTAATTCACTAAGCTTTCGTTCTGTTAAATACTTCCGAATCAAAGTCGAACTGATTTTTTGATTATTCCACTTTAGCTCCTCGACAACAGTTAAGCCTACTTGCTGTGTAGCCGCATAAACTGCCAGTGTTTTAACAGTACCACTTGCTTTTGCCCCATATGTGTAGTC
The DNA here is from genome assembly GCF_050269675.1 of Peribacillus sp. NPDC076916. Classification (NCBI taxonomy): domain Bacteria; kingdom Bacillati; phylum Bacillota; class Bacilli; order Caryophanales; family Bacillaceae; genus Peribacillus; species Peribacillus sp. NPDC076916. The sequence continues at coordinate 33,934 of NZ_JBNNIU010000010.1, read as the reverse complement.
GAAACCGCAAATAATTTCCTTAGCATTCAAACCTATAATATAATCATCTAAGAAATCGTTCGCTTCTACTTTAGCTAATTCCTTTGTAAATTCTACGATATAAAAAATATCTACTTCAAGCCCTTCTAGTTTTTCAACTTTTTGTTCTAGTGGCTCTAGATATGAGATTTCTATGTCCGAAAATAACACACTTTTTGGATGCGGAAAAAAAGAGAGAACCGCTAATGATAAATTTTGTGCTTTTGCTTTTTCTTTTGCTGATTGAATTACTTTTTGATGCCCTAAATGCACGCCATCAAAATAACCAAGTGCCATCGCTACATTGGAAGCTGATTGTTTTATCTCTTGTAAGTTATTGGAATTCACATAGATTACCTTCATTGCGATTCTCTCCTTTTTCTTTTATCTTGCTAAATTTTGTGCTACTTCATAAATTAAATCTTCTTGTCCACCAACAGCCTTCATTTGTCCGATTTTTATTAAAAGGTCACGTTCATCGACACCAAATTGTTTTGCAGCTTTTTGTGCATGTAACAAGAAGCTTGAGTACACGCCAGAATAACCTAAAGTTAAGCTACTACTAGTTATTTCTTGTGATTGTTGCATTATTGGTGCAATCACATCATTTGCTGTGTCCATTAATTTATATAAATTGATACCTGTTTCATAACCTAGTCGTTCTAAAACAGCAACCATTACTTCTGTTTGTGTATTACCAGCTCCGGCACCTAACGCGCGCATACTGCCATCAATATAAGTCGCTCCAGCCTCTACTGCTGCAACTGTATTTGCCATTGCCATCGATAAATTGTTATGGGCATGGAAGCCAATTTCGCATAGTAAAGTTTGTTTAAGTGCTGTAATTCGATCTGTTACATCTTTTGGTAACATTGCTCCAGCAGAATCTGTTACATAAACGATTTCTGCTCCGTAACTTTCAAATAATTTTGCTTGCTCTATTACTTTTTTAACAGGCGCCATATGGCTCATCATTAAAAATCCAGCTGTTTTCAAGCCAAGTTTACGAGCTAATTCAATATGTTGTGCAGCTACATCGGCTTCTGTTACGTGAGTTGCTACACGAACCATTTTCACTCCTAATTTCGCTGCATTTTCTAAATCCTGTTTTGTACCGATTCCAGGGATTAATAACACAGCCACTTCTGAATTTGTACATTCTGATACAGCAACTTCAATAAGCTTTAATTCATCAGTTGCTGACAAGCCGTATTGTAATGAAGAGCCACCTAAGCCATCTCCATGTGATACTTCAAAATAGCGAACACCCGCTGCATTTAAACCTTGTGCTGCTGCACGTACTTGTTCCTCTGTAAACATATGACGTACAGAGTGACTTCCATCTCGTAACGATACATCTAAAATATTTAATGTCATTAGATGACCTCCTTCTCGCGCTTTAAATGACGCGCCATTTCATTGCCAACTTGCACTGCAGCTGCCGTCATAATATCTAAGTTACCAGCGTATGTCGGTAAATAGTCTGCTGCACCATTAACTTCGACAAATACAGATACTTTCTTACCCTCAAAAATTGGTGATACTTTTAATGTATAACCTGGTACGTAAGCTTGTACTTCTGCTACCATATCCTGAATCGACTTGTTAATTGCTTCTTCGTGTCCTTTTTCTTCCACTAAAGCATGGATTGCATCACGCATAATAATTGGCGGCTCCGCAGGATTTAAAATGATAATGGCTTTCCCTTTTTTTGCACCGCCAACCACTTCGATTGCTTTAGATGTTGTACTTGTGAATTCATCGATATTTGCGCGTGTACCAGGACCTGCAGAAACACTTGCAATTGTTGCGACAATCTCAGCATATTCTACAGGCACAATACGATTTATTGCATGAATGATTGGAATCGTTGCCTGACCACCGCACGTAACCATATTCACATTTGATTTTCCGATATGCTCTTTTAAATTTACTAGTGGAACAGTAAATGGTCCAATTGCAGCTGGTGTTAAATCAATTACTTTTTTATTAGCAGCTGTTAATAGATCACTATTATGCTTATGTGCATACGCACTTGTCGCGTCATATACGATATCAACTAAATCAAGGCGCTCCATTAAGCCGTCAATCCCGTTTGAAATAATTTCATAACCGCGATTTTTCGCACGTTTTAAACCATCGGATTTCGGGTCAATCCCTACCATAACACTCATTTCTAATACTGGGCTGCTCTCAATTTTATACATTAAGTCCGTCCCTATATTTCCTGATCCAATAATCCCCACTTTAAGCTTTGTCATTTTTTCACCACTTCCTTCAAAATGTTAACGCTTACCTTTCCGAGTATACCGAAGTCAACTTCGAATTCATCGCCTGTTTCAAAGGTAACAGCTTTTGATAGTGCTCCTGATAAAACAAACATGCCTGGCTCGATAGAAATACCATATGCACTCACTTCATTTGCTAACCAAACAACCGCATTGAGTGGGTTACCTAACACGGCCGCGCTCGTTGCTTCGTCTAAAAATTCACCATTTTTCTTCACAATCATTGGAATATTTGTAATGTCTTCAATATCTTTAAGCAGTGTACGCTTTTCACCTAAAATTGCACCTGCTGAAGAACCATTGTCCGCCACTGTATCCTCGAATTTTATTTTCCAATTCGCGATACGGCTATCGATTACTTCTACTGCTGGTACAACATAAGCCGTTGCATCGATTACATCCCGCACCGTCACTTTTGGCCCTTTTAACTCTTTATTGAAAACAAATGCGATTTCAAACTCTACCTTTGGTTGAATAAAGGACCCAACAATTAAACCATCTGACTCGTCATATACCATCGTATCTAAAATAAAGCCGTAATCTGGAGTAAATACATTCAACATTTCTTGCATCGCTTTACTTGTTAAACCAATTTTTAGCCCTTTTACTGTCGCCCCTGTGTCAATCTTTTGACGAATTTGCGCTAATTGCACTGCATAAGCATCAGCAACTGTAATATTTTTATAGGTTTCAGTTAATGGTGCAATTGGCTGCTTCGTACGTTCTGCTTCAAGCACTGCTTCAGCCATTATTTGAATATTCATAGACAATCCTCCTTTTATGACTTAACTGTTTCTACCTTAGTCAATTGACGATATTTACCACTGAAGAACAATAACGGATTTTTATCCTCAAGACGGAAATCTACTACTTTACCAATGAATAATGTATGGTCACCTTCTACATGTTCTGATACGACCTCACATGCGATTTGAGCGATAGCCCCTTTTAATACTGGTAGCTCAGCTAACGTTTCAAATTCTACTGCTTCACCAGGGTTCCCAGCGAAATGACGTGAATAATGCTCTTGATCTTCCGCTAAAATATTTACTGTATATTTTTTAGATTGTGAAACTTTCTCTAAAAATTTTGCTTTATGTCCAATAGAAATTAAGACAAGCTTCGGATCCAATGATACTGACATGAAACCGTTTGCTGTCATTCCATGTGTTTCTCCCTCGTTTTCTGTTAAAAGAACTGTAACGCCTGTAGCAAACTTTCCCATTGAATCTCTAAATAAACGATTATCCATCCCATTTCCTCCATTCTTAACCGAATGATTTAATCATAAATGAGTCTATTTAAAATTATCATTGTGTTTTTTATTGAAATTGCGGATAAAAACAATAAAAATTACATAAAACCAAATTTGGATTTTTTGTGAATGCTTTTTTAGAAAAAATCAGATTTATCAATATATCCTAATGTTAAAAATTTCACTTTTGGAATGGGAATTTAGGTTTTTCTTGTTTGTTCTCTTTCAAACACAAATCAGTATCATTCTTTTTTTTCTTGTAAATCTCTTTTTTTTCAAATAGAATTCTTTTCATGGAAGATTCGCATTCCAAATTTTCCTAGTAGATAATATTATTCTTTAAAAGAAAGTAAAATGAATGCGTTTCTTGCAAAACAAATGGAGGTGTGAAATTACCCTAACATTTTTTGAAAGCGCTAACACTTGACATAGAGAAAAATAGGAACGTGAAATTACCTCAAGAGTTTTTAGAAAAATCTAATAATTGAATTACGAAACAATGTGGTTGGGGAAAATACGGTAATACAGGGGGCATTTTATATGCATTGGGTTGTATTAGGATTTCTATTCTTACTATCTGTTTTAAACTATACGGATAAATCAGTTTTAGGATTAGCCGCAGAATCAATCATGTTTGAACTAGATTTATCTTACGATCAGTTTGGTTTAGTAGGAAGTAGCTTCTTCGCTGCATACGCTGTCGGAAGTATTATTTTAGGTACATTAACGTATCGCTTCAACACAAAATATTTATTAATGATAATTGCTACTGGATGGACAGTTTCATTAGTAAGCGCTTATTTTGTAGAAACGTTAACACACTTAATTTTACTGCGTGTTGTCTTAGGTTTCTTCGAGGGTGGTACGCTCGGTCTGTGCATAGTGCACCTTGCACGATGGTTCACTAGTTCACAACGCGGTGTCGCTGCAGCTATCATGACTTCTGGTACAACAGTTGGTACGTATTTAGCTGCACCACTTTTAGTTATGGGTATTACAAATTTTGGTTGGCAACATACCTTCGCATTGCTAGGGGTAGCAAGCTTTGCATGGGCAATCTTATTCTTCTTTATGAGAGACGAGCCAAAGCAACCACTGATCGAAGACGTTAAATCTTTAGCTTCTAACAGGGAAGTACCGTTCAAGTATATTTTAAAAGTATTCATCAACCCTTATGTATTATCAATTTTAGTTGTAGGTTTCGTATCAATGTGGATTACAACTTGGGTTCTTACATGGGCACCAACCTACTTAACACAAATCGTTGGTCTTGAGCCGCAACGTATGAGCTTAATATTCGCTGCAATGGGTATTACTGGTACAGTATTCGCGATTTGTGTAGGTAAATATACAGACTTCTTATTCAAGAAAAATAAAAGCCTTATCAAATCTTATGACCGTGTATTAGTTACAGTATTACTGGTTGGTGCGGCTTCTTACGCAATGACAACAATTGTAGCTTCACCGGTTTTAGCATGTATTTTCTTAGGGATGGGCTTAATAATAAACACATGCTTATTACCGTTAAATACTGCGATTAAAACGTTGATTATACCGAAAAATTTAGTAGGTAGTGTAACAGGTGTTTCATTATCTATTTCAAGTATGGCCGGAGTAATCGGTCCATGGATTACTGGTTACTTAATTACACATGCAGGCGATGACGTTCGCTCTGGCTTCAACTTAGGGGTGTTAGTTATTGTTAGTTTATACGTTGTAACTGCAATAGTGTTATTAGCTACACGTAAATTAAAAATTACAGCAACTGAAAAAGAAGATGCACGTCGTGCTACTGAAGAAGAGCAAATGAACTTAGAAGTTGCTGCAGAGAAATAAAAATTCAACATGGGTTTATCCTATGTATCAGCCTGTAGACAAACTCAAAAAAATGAGTTTGTTTACAGGCTTTTTTGTTTAATAATGGTATTTACTAAGTAACTGTATCTTTCCATTTCGGTGTACGCTTTCCGCAGAAGTGTCCTGAGTTTCCTCGTCGCTACGCTCTACCAATTTTGAGTGCTTTATGTCCAAATCGAATGACAAAAGGCAAACAAGAGGTTAACTCTCGATACCTTTTGTCGTCAATATGATGTGTTTTTACTTTTTATCATTCAACTGTTTTCCGACGTACGCTTTAAACGATTGATAAAACATTTAAGTATTTCATTCTTTAAATCTCGTTAATATACTCCGCTTTTTATCTTGCAAATTCCTCAAAACTTAAGCTATCCGACAATATTAGCGCCTGAATAACTAATAAAGTATACGCTGCTGTTGATGCGTTTTTTAGTGAAATTTGTAGCTGCTCTTCAATTTGCTTTATACGATATTGGACACCGCCGATTGATAACGTCAACTCATCCATCGTTTCTTTCAAGCGCTGACTATTTAATAAATAGACATAAAGCGTGTGCAACAATTCTTTTTTACGTGGATCATCGAAATTGTATAAGTCTTTTAACGTCTTTTTCGCCATTTCATGCAGTTTCTCAATACTCATGTTCATTACGATATCGCCAAGCATTCCTAAATCTTCGTAATCTGTTAGTAGCTTTTGGTTTGGGAAGCGCTGTGCGACACGCGCCTCTTGTAGCGAACGTTCGAAATCTTTAAAGTTGCTAAACGTTCCGCTAAGCCCGATCAAATATTTATAACTGTTATTTTGCTTCTCCATCTTTTGAAAAATTTTCGTGATTTTCTTTTTCCAACCTTGCTTATCGCTATATTGCGAGTTAAGGAGCGCTACTTCCTCCCCGAGTACTGCAAAAATACAAGGTAAATCCCACTCTTTTGCCAACTTTGACAGCTGTGTTAGCTGGTCATGAATGTCAATAATTTCGTTATTTTTCTTTTTCTTTTTCACACTAATAATACCTGTAGAAAACGGTGGCTGAAATTTAAACGGTAAAAATTTATAGTAAGATTCGATATCTTTAATTTTTCGATTATGAATTAAGCGCTCTAAGAGCGAGCTACGCATACGTTGTTGTTCTTCAAACTGCGTCTCCTCGTATAAAATACATAACGCCACGACCGTCGAAATACGCTCTAAAAATAAGTGGTCGTTTTCATCCATACGCTTTTCATCAAAGTAAAAAAGTGAACAAGTGGCATAATTTTTTTTATTAATAAGTACAGGTGCCGTCAACTTCCAATATTTATCGCCTTTGTAATGCGAAACGTTGTGCTTATCGTCAAAATGCGATAATTTCGCCTTATCTTTTTTTATTACTAGTTGCTGCTCTTCCGTTAAACCAATCTGACTAAACGGATTGCCGTGAATATCCTCAATCAAAATCGGGATGTTTAACAGCTCATACGCAGCCTGAACAATTTCATCCATTGAATGCTTATCTGTTACTTTTTGCGTGAGCTGACCATGAAACATCGAAACTTTTTCGAGCATTTGCTTATGGTGCAAAAGTGCATCATATGTCATTTCAAGTTCAGATAAAATGTTATCGTTTTGATAAAGGTGAATAAGCTCCTCCTCCTCCTCGAGCCAATCGCGCTCCAAACGCACTTTAAACTCGCAGCACGGATCACCTTTTGCGACGCACTTGTACTCAACGGCAATAATTGACTCGCCAAACTCATATGTCAATGCACCACTCGCAAAGCCGCATAACATATGGCAAACACATTCATCTGCTAAACCGTAATTTTTAAGGTGTAATGCTGCCTCGAATGATTCTACCCATTGTCCCCACGTATCGACACATTCAATCTTGCCGTCCGGATGGCGCACAATTTCCCCCATGAAAATAACATCTTTTACGTGACCTAAGCGCGAATGTCTTTTACCGACAGGATTCATCGAGTTTTTATTTTGGAGATTATTTTTTGCTGATTCCATCCCAAACTCTTTACCAAATCGGAATAAAAAGCCTTTCGTTTTATGAGAGCCAATGTTGTTAATTAAATTGTTTTTTAATGTGTGGAAGGCATTTGCCGACATTAAAATATTTTTCGTTTCGCTAGAATCAAATGCAATTTCACTCATTAAAATCACATCCCCTTTGATTATCTATTCCCCATATTACAAAAACAAAATTTATTTTTCAATAAATTTTAAAGATTATGACTATTAATTCAATAAAAATCGCTATGACGTTTAAAATTTTGAACAGTTATACTCAAAACAGAAAATAATAGCTAATCAGTTCAAGGAGGAAAAACGATGACAATTTTTGAAGAAATTCATAATAGTTACATATTAGCAAACGGTGTACGTACACATTATTCTTGGGCCGGAACAGAAGGACCAGCTGTAATTTTACTACATGGTGCAGGACCTGGAGCTTGCGGCGCAGCGGGTTGGCGTTTTATGTTACCTGCATTAGCAAAAGCTGGCTTCCGTGCATACGCAGTAGACCAACTATCAATGGGCTTCACCGATGCACGCCCTCACGCTTGGCCAGTAAATGGTCATCAAAGCTTAGTGGATCATGTACATGATTTTATTGAAGCACTATGCCTAGATGAAGTATCACTTGTCGGCAACTCACAAGGTGCTTATGTTGCAGCTAAATATGCAATTGACCACCCTGAAAAAGTAAATAAAGTTGTTTACATCGGCAGTAATACAATTTATCAAGCTATGCATGAAGTACCCGAAAGAAAGCTACGTTCATTCTTAGAAGTGATTGGTTATGACTATACAGAAAAATCGTTACGTAAATTTATGTACCGTAATTCAAGTGAAGACACAGTCATTCCTGAAGAACTAATTCAACTACGTCATCACGCAGCAACTCGCCCAGGCGTAAAAGAATCAAATCAAGCATTCGATGCTTACTTAGCAAGAATGAATGAAGAACCAAAGCTTTGGGATCGTTACTGCATTAAAGATGCATTACCAAAATTAAAAATTCCCGGCTTATTCATTTGGGGTAACCAAGATACTGTTGCACCAGTTGAGACAGGCTATAAGCTTGAGAAATTATTACCGAACATTAAATTCGAATATATCAAAAACTGCGGTCACCAAGCACAAACTGACCAACCAGAAATCGTGAACAAGCTTGTCATCGGTTTTTTATCAGTGGAAAAAGATCAAGCAGTTACAGTACAATAAACTATTTTTGAAAGGAATGATCAAATGGTAACAGAAGTTGAAAGTAAAGTGCTTTATGAAGAAATTATGCAAAAAGCAAAGCGTATCGGTGAAGCTGCAGAGTTAGAATCAATCGAAGCAGATCTAAACTCGACAATTTCTCCACGCCTAACGGATATTATCCGCGAGGAGGGAATTCACCGTTTAATTTTACCGAAAGAGTTTGGCTATCCACAACTTGATTGGCGCACGTTCGTTGATATGGTAAGCACAGTTGGTTACCACAACTTATCTGCTTCATGGTTAACATACTTCTTCTCAGTGCACAACTCTTGGGTTTGCTACTATCCAAAGTACATTCGTGATGAAGTCATTAACCAAGGTGGCTTCGTAGCTGACGTATTTGCACCAATCGGCAAAGTAGAACCAGTTGAAAACGGCTATATCGTTTCGGGTAAGTACAATTTTGTAAGCGGTATTAATTACTGCGATTGGGTTGGCGTTGGCGCAATTATGAAATTCGAAGACAGCGATAAGCCTGAGCGTGTAGGTATTTTATTAAAAGTTTCTGACTTAGAAGTTATGAAAACTTGGGATTCGCTTGGTCTTCGTGGATCAGGTAGTAATACATTAATCGTCGATAAAGTTTTCGTTAAGCCTGATGCAATTTTACGCTTTAGCAAAATTAGCGAAAAGAGCCAACCACCGTATGAAGATTTCGATCAAGACTACTTATACTACAATACACCATTCTACCCTGGCTTCTATGTAGGATTCGCAGCGATGGCAATTGGTGGTGCAGAGCGTGTACTTGACGAATTCGAAAAGCATACAGCAGGTCGCGTACGCTTCTCTGGCATAAACGAAAAAGATTCTCCTACGAGCCAACGCGTGCTTTCGGAGTTAAAGCTTGAAATGCTTTCTGCTAAAAGTTTATTAAATGAATACATCAAAATGATGGAAACAGATAAAGGTAGCCCATACGTAGGTGCAAAATATAAAGCAATCCGTGCAAAAATTATCGATATGTGTACACAAATCGGCGTAAAATCACTACTTACTTTAGGTGGACACGCATTATTAAAAGGTCACCCAGTAGAGCTATTCACTCGTGACTTAATGGCAATCGCAACACACATTACTTCTTTATATGAAGACGGCATTTTAGGTTACGGTAGACATTTATTCGGCGTTAATACAAACATTCAAGGGTAATATTAGCATTCGAAAATATGATTTATAAAGATTCATATTTCACATGTCCTCTTATATATATAAGTAACTAACTATGAGGTGAATATAAATGGAAAAATTTCTTTACGCACCGGAAATTGCAAAATTAGGACACGTAGCTTTAGTGTCCGCAGACCTTGAAAAATCTTTATGGTTCTTCCGCGACACAATTGGCTTAGAAGAAACAGAAGTTGTAGATGGCGTACACTACTTACGAGCTTGGGGAGACTTCGAACACCATACATTATCAATTACAGCTGGTGAGACTTCTTACATCGATCACATCGGCTGGCGTACAAAACGTCGCGAGGACATAGCCACTTTCGCAAAATTATTAAAAGATGCTGGTACAGAAGTACGTAGGATAGCAGCAGGCGAAGAAGTAGCGCAAGGTGAAGCAATCCGCTTCGAATTACCAAGTGGTCACCACTTCGAACTTTATTACGATATGGAAAAAACACCTGCTGATGAATCCCGTAAATCAGTGCTTAAAAACCAAACTTATAAATCTTGGGCAAAGGGTGTATCTCCACGCCGTATCGACCATGTAAACTTACAAACTTCTCACGACAACGTAGAAATCGTAAAATATTTACAAGAGGCATTAGGCTTCAAGCTACGAGAATATTTCGTAAATCCAGACGATGTACAAGTAGCAAGCTGGTTATCAGTAACAAACTTAGTACATGACGTAGCAATCTTGTCTACATCACGTTCAAAAGAGCCAAACGAAATGCACCATATCGCTTACTGGTTAGACAACGCACAAGACTTACTACGTGCTGCTGACATTTTATGCGAAGCTGATGTACAATTCGTGGGTCCTGGTAAACACGGAATTTCTCAAGCAATGTACATTTACGTAAAAGACCCAGGAAGCGGCTTACGTCTTGAAATCTTTACAAACGGCTACTTAATCTTCGAGCCAGACTGGGAGCCAGTGAAATGGACTTATGAAGAATATTTGAAGAACGGCTCTGCATACTGGGGGGACCGTCGCCGCGATGACGTAGATCGTGAAGCACAAATAAAAGAACTAGCAAATTCATAATAACTAAACCACCAGTATTCATGATGATGAACGCTGGTGGTTCTTAAGTATATTATTATAGGAAGGGGTGTTACTGTTGAAGGCAATGTTAAAAGTGTTAGTCTTATCTTTAATTGGCGGTTATATTTTTAGCCTTCTGCACATCCCTATTCCATGGATGCTCGGCCCAATTGTTATTGTCATGTTAGCCCAATTTATTTATAAAGGGCCTCTCAAATGGTCCGGTCAAATGCGTGATTTAGGTGTCGTCATGGCCGGTACCGTAATAGGTGTACAATTTAACATCGATTTATTAGGCATGATGAGCTCAATTTTATTTTACATGATAACGCTAAACATCATTTTAATCGGCGGCTCAATCGGCATCGCCTACTTAACAGGCAAATGGGCAAAAATCCCGATGAAAACTGCTATACTAGGCGCTATCCCAGGCGGTTTAGGTCAAATCATCGTCTTTGCCGAGGAAGAAAAAGTTAAAGAAATCGGCGTTATTTCTTATTTTCAAGTAATTCGTCTATTACTAGTCGTTGTATTCGTACCGTTTATCGTCGCTGGCCAAGTAATGAGCAAGCAGCCAACTGACGCGAAGCTAACGATTAGTTTAGTATTATTAATTGCACTTGCATGGGTATGCTCACATTTAACGGAACGCATCCATTTACCAGTCGCATTTTTCATCACACCAATTATTTTGTTAATTACGTTGCAACTCACAACACCCATGACAATGCCAAAAGTACCAGGCATTGTCATGGACGTGGCACAGTTACTAATCGGCGCCCATATCGGCCTCATGCTCAAGCCATCTATGATTAAGCTGCCAGGACGAGTACTTATAGGCGGCATTTTCAGCGCATTCGCACTGATTGCCCTAGCATTTGGCTCAAGCTTCCTAATGTCGTTTGCATTGGACACAACATTGGCTACAAGTTTCCTAAGCACAGCCCCAGGTGGCATAGATCAAATGGTATTATTAGCTGATGCAGTTAATGCAGAGGTCTCGCTTGTTTCGATGTTCCAAATGTTCAGGCTACTGTTCATCTTTGTTTTAATTATACCTTTGATGAAAATGTTTTATGGTTGGCGAGAAAAAAAAGGGATTGTCTACACTCAAGAAAGCAGTTGAGTAAAGTATGAACATATAAAAGCGTATTTCGGTTAATTTCTATTTAGAATCTATAACTATGGAGAAGACGCTCTAAATTTATGTCAGTGGGGCGTTTTTTTGATTGAAATTAATATAGACGCAAGTTATCCGATATTAGTAGAAACACAATATTTTTCTGAATATGAAGAGACTTAGAATAATCGAAATGGACAACCAAGTAATCTTGAAATTTTCTTACCGAGTTGGTGATTCTTACCTTTCTTCGTTCAATGAATGAAATTCATTATTCCTAATTAATTACGATACCCATGTTCTATAAAATTTTTATTGATTATTATTACCTAATATTTATTACGAGATATTTGGTTAATAAAATGGGGAGATAACATGGAAACTATGTTTTGTAGAGAGAGTCACGTGTACTACGTTCAAGTAGGTTTTATTGAACAAATAAGTTCAATTTGAATCATTATATCCCAGATCTCTACTTCTTAGCTTCACTGGCTTCTTACCCGGTTTCTTTTTCTCATCATGGATCATCGTTCTCACACCGAAAAAGCACCCAAATTAATGGATGCCTTCTCCTTTTATTCATCAAATTTAAATTCTTTCAATAGATCATTTCTATATGAAATTGCATCTCGTTCAAAAACTTTTTTAAACCTATCTTCGTACTCTTCGCGGGTTATTAGTCCTTTTTCACCCAGTAATTCTACTATAGCTCTAACCCTTACTCTACTCGACACTAATTCGTTTGTCATATTGGATAATAAAATACCGATTTTCTCATAATCATCATTCATTTTTTCATCCCCTTTGTTTAACTAATTTGACAAAAGGGACAAATTCCCTGCAAAGAAAAGCACCCCAAATAATAGATGTTTTTCAATAGGTAAAATATATAAAATAAGGGCGGGCTGTCAGTTCCTCTTTTAGCCATACTCCGAGCATTCACGAATAATCGATTAAATTTTTTGCTGAATTTGGTGGGCAAATATCTATTTCATTTATTTACCTTAAATTTGCCCACCAAATAAAAAAACCTGACAAAAACTATCTAAGTTCTTGTCAGGGTTAGTAATTTTCTTATCTTGAGGGAGACTTTCCTTTTTTCTTATAATTCATTAATTTATACCATTAAAAAAGTATAATAATAAGATAAATAAGAAAAGTACCCAGTAATAAGAATGCCTAGTTTTTTTGTCTTTTTGTTTTTTTTTCTATAATTTGATATAAACAATACACAATCATTGCACTTATAAAAACACCTTGTAAATATATCATCATATTAGTTTATCTTCTTTATTTTAATAGATTATAAACCTCTTTCATATCTGTCTTAGCTGAATTGCATGCACACTTATTTTTTATCTTGAATAACAACTCTAAAGGAACCAAAAGTTTGTTGACTCTCATAACTATCAGCATTTACTTCATAAGGAAACGGGAAGGCGATGAGTTGGAAATTATTCTCTCTTTCGACTTCGGGTAGTTTAAAATCAAAAAGATATCTAGTTTCTGGAGGAACAGTGGTATGTAAGACTTCTGTGTTATCTATTATCGGAACTTGCTCCCAATCTTTTAAAGCTATGATTGCATAGCTGATTTGATCATTCGTCTCATTTCCGGCAGAGAGCTTAAGCTTTTTGCCTTCTTTTTCGGTCATAATTGATTGCAACTTTTCCTGACTATTTGTGATGGATATATTTTCATTTAATCCATCTTTCACAATCGCATCAGGTTTTACTTCCTTAAATTTTTTTACGTCTTTCCCGCTGTCAGCTTGGTTGATGGAAAACCGCATACTTAAAACTTGTTCTAAAATTCCTGCCCTAACTAGATCGAGCTCCTTCAATTTATACTCCGGCTTTTGCACGACTACAAAAGTCAATTCACTGGAATCCGAACGAATGGGAACAGAAACTTTAAAGTTTAAGGAGCTGTTAGGTTTCATATCAAAGAAATACTTATTTACGTCCTGCCCCTTATTTTCAACTTTAAACTTTACTTGTTTATAATCTTCAAAAATAAGTAAAGCATACCTTCTGTCCTCATCAATATTGTTGTCTACTGAGGCAATAACTGACACTTCATTGTCTGTGCTAGTAAGCGTACTTCCTTCATCAATAATTTTACCACTCAAATTTTCCAACCCATACCCAATCGAACCATACTCAGCCCCATTCATTACTTCACGTTCTTCTTCAACCTCCCCCATATCTGAAGTGCTTACTTCTTTAGGTGGCGATGAAGAAAAAAACCAGTAAGAAACTCCAAGCAATAGCAAAATAGATAACGCTGCTATGTAGTATTTTTTCATAAACCAATCTCCTCCTAATTAAAAGAGATACGCAATGAGCTATATCTCTTCATTATTTTTCTATCACCAATTAACAATATGCCTTTGTTTGACCAGCAATAGTTTTATAACCTTTAAGTTTAAAAATATGAGTCCCAAAGCGAAATCATTCAAGAAGTAGAATGTTCCGTTCATTGTTTTAACTCAATATAGTCCGCATTGGTAGCACTTGCAGATTTTGATTTGATTAAAGAACATCACCATTATAGGTTTTAGCTTGTGCGTAAATATAACCCTGCAACCTGTTCGCAGATGATTTAGCGACTGCATAGGTGCTCATCAAGGGTGGGGAATGTACATCTAACCTTCCTTTAACTTTATTCTTCGCTAGAATGTCTGGTTCTTGAGTAAATGATTTTTCTTGTGAATTTACCAGACCTTCAGTTTCTGCTGCATATGCCCCCGTAGCAGAAACTAAAATTGCTGAACCTAAAGCTATTACCATTGATGATCTTTTCAACTAGAATAGCTTCAATGGTTTTTATTAACAAAAACTAATTATATATTAAACACGCAAAAAATATTCCTTTTCATATAAAAAAAGGAATATTTTAGTTATTTTATCTTTTTATAGTTAAAAATATATAGGATAACTAATTAATATAACTAAAGTTGCTATTGCTCCCTAAAAGACTGCCGGTAATAAAAAAGGGGTTTTTACGATTGTGAATTAGAGAAAAAGGAAGTTATAAAATACAGGGAAAAGAAAATCATTATATTACGACACACACAAATTCCTCCTTTATCCATATGTTCCTCTTTTTATAAAAATTTTAAATCGTTCGATTTTCAAGTATTACATTATAATTCTTCATCACTATGATTTACTTTTTGGGATGGAGGCGTTAATGTAACCGGATTTATTCTCAACAAAGGTGATACGGATGCGACAGATATTCAGGTTGCAGAAGATGATAATAAATGTTTAGGTGCATTAATACGCATCTCTGACGACTCCACTACTGTTCAATCTGGCAATAAGAGCAACATTGACCTAGGGGTTCCTTCACTCCCGGGTAATATGATTAAGGAAATAGATCACGCAGAAATTAAAGCAATTCGTTATTATTGTGAGGAAAAACAATGAACATAACATCAAGGTTTACTTACATTCAAAAGGAACGAGACTTTTTACAGAGTAGAAGTTTCCCAGTACATATTCCTAGGTATGAACCTAATCATCCTCCTTTTCTTTGCATACTCTAAATCAAATAAAGAATAGAGGAGGAATCGCAAAAAATGGATTATATATACACAGATGAAGATATAAATTTAAATGATTTAAGAAGACGTATTGGTTTTGGAGGTCACTTTGGAGGTTTTGGAAGGCCTTTTGGGTTCGGGAGACGGCCTTTTGGGTTTGGAAGACCTTTTGGATTTGGGAGACCTTTTGGGTTTGGATTTCCTTTTTTAGGTGGTCTTGCTGCTGGAGCTTTGCTTTCAGGACCTTTTTATGGCGGCTATGGTGGGTATTATGGATATGATGGATATGGATATGATGGATATGCATATCCAGGCTATGCACCATATCCTGACCCATATTTATATTACCCTTATTGAGAAAAAAAGTAAGCGACTAATTACAAGAACGAATGGATTTGTAAAGATAATCTACTTTAAAAGCCCTTCTCACATTGAGAGGGGTTATTGTAAATGTGTTAAATGTGGTTCGTAACAGGAAATATAAAACATAAATAATGTTGATATTCCTAAGTAATAATCTAAACTTCTTCCTTACCTTTGCATACTCTAAATCAAATTGAAAAATAGGGGAGAGATTACTTGGAATGTGTGAATTAAATGGAGGTGTAAATATAGTTGATTTAAGGAGGATTACTGTAGGTGGTATTGGTCCCATTGGAGGGGTTGGACACATTGGTGGTGTTGGGCACATTGGTGGTGTTGGACATGTTGGTAGTATTGGGCATGTTGGTCCGGTTGGTAGTATTGGATATGCTGGTCCCACTGGAGATTATGTTGGTATTGGTATTAGCTATGGATTTCCTTTCGTAGGGGGACTTGCTGGTGGAGCAATTCTTACAGAGCCCTTTTATGGTGGAATTGGTGAATATGGATACCCTGGATATGCTCCATATCCAGATTTTTATTCATACTACACTTATTGAGAAAAAAGTTAGTGACTAAGATCAAAACGAATGTAAATGTAAAGATATTCTTATTTAAAAGCCGGGATTTTTGTTTGCATAAAGATTAGCAACACGCCAATTCTAACTAGTTAATTGTGAAGTTATACATCATAAACATTTATTTAATTATGGATAAGTTTATTAATGCTTGAAAGGCTAATACCACTGCAATAAATGAACCAATAAGAAATAAAACAGTGCCTCCGAGTGTAAACACCCTTCCTATTAAGGTGTTTTTCGCCTCTTCAATCTAGGAAATATCGTTATTCATATATAATTGCCTCCGACCTACTGAATTTAATATTAATAACTGCAAAATTCACTGTTGATAAAAATGGGGATAAATAAAATTTTGTAAGAAGATCACTTCTCTTTTTAGAGATTCGGTAATCAAATGTAAAGATTTCATATCCTGAGTTAATGTATTTATTTGTTTTTCCATTTTTTTAATTTTTCTACTTTGTTCCTTTGCTTCTTGTTCTGCTTTTTTCTCTAATAAAGCTGTTTGTTCAATTGCGAGTGCAGTAGCCCCTGTAGATACCATGTCTCCAATAGTCACCAATAGGCTTCCAATCAATGCTAATATAAAGCCTGCATTATGCTCTGATCCTGCATTGGCGGTATTTGGATTCTTAGTAGCTCCTTCTCCCTCTTCAACTTCTTCAATCTCTTCAAATTCTTGGGCCTCTTCTTGGGCCTCTACAGCAATCCCGATAACAGTGATGATATTCCCTATGTTTACAATCATTTCACCAAAAAAATCAATCTTATCCGCAGTATTAGTAGGTAAGGAATACAATATATTATTTTCATCAGGTCCTAGGTTCAAAACATCTCACCTTCTTGTTTGTGAATTTAGCTTTTCAATCAAACCCAGTGTAGTTTCAGTTAATTCCTGTTGAATAACTTTTAATATAGAAATTTCATTCATAATATCAGCTTCTTTTATTTCTGCGGGTGTTACACTTTTAATTCTTAGTATTAAGCTGTTTAGACAAATTAATATATCTTTAAATGCTTTGATCAATAATCCATGTTCCGCTTCTAAAATATACGGAGGAGAAATTGTCTCAAGAGATTGTATACTGCTTTGACTAACACTTATTGCATTTTTTATATCCAAACAGTATTGTTGATAATTAGAAATAGTTCCATTTGAATAAATAGGATAAATCATATTAGAAATATATACTAAGTTCCCTCCAACTAAATGGAGAGTTTGACCGTATTGCTTGAAATTTTTTCTCATACGAATACCTCCTGGATTTACCGAAAAACTTTGGGCTGTTTGCTTAGATAATGTATGTAAAAGGAAATAAAAAGGTTCATTTGAAAAGATTATAATCAAAAAATAAAAGGTCTGATTTTTTTTACTAATAGTGATGAAATAAGGATTTTTGACATGATATTAAAACACTTAGCAGTCTTTGATACAGCCGGTATACTGGCATTATAAAGACAGAGAAAGACTCCTTAGTTTACAAGTTAATATGCATATCACGAATTATGGTGACTGGGCATCCAAAGGGGTTAACGTATATCATTAATGAAATAACATTCAATCGAATAATACAAAAATGCCCCTCTCGATAAGAGACGGGCATTTTTGTATGGCGTATTATTGGGGATAGTCAATAATACTTATCTCCATTCATTTTCTAATTAACCTAAATTCCCCCATGATTGAGGAGAATGGGACAGTGATGAATACAAAAGGATTATTAAAAGTGTATTTACTTCATTTACTTTTTTTTATAAAAAATGGAGCCCCACTCGATTCAAAAAGGGCTTTTATTAATCCATAACGATTACACTAATGATATCACTGAAGAATATACTCAAAGTTATGGAGATGGGGATTTTTTAAAGGTTTGATCTATTGCCATATCCGATGCCCTTCTTCCGAAGCCAATGCATCTGCTTTGGTAACATGAACAGTGCCAAATGGATGGTTAGGAGGAGCATATATCGAATATAGTTTTAGAGGAATGTTACCTGTATTGGTTACATTATGCCATGTGCCAGCAGGTATCATTATTGCAAAATCATCATGGACGTTTCGTACAAAGTTTAAATTATCCTGTCTATTCCCCATTTGAACAACCCCTTGACCTTGCTCAATACGCAAAAATTGGTCAACATTAGGGTGAATTTCTAAACCAATATCTTCACCAACTTTAAGACTCATCAGTGTAACTTGCAAATGTTTTCCTGTCCAAATAGCAGTACGATAGGTAGTGTTTTGTTTCGAAGCCTCGTTGATATTTACTACAAATGGTTTTGGTCCATAATCTTTTGCCTCATTATGATTTCTTCCGTTTGATGTTTGTAAAAAACCCAATTGATTAGCATTATTAACAAGCCAATAATCAGGATTTCTTAAATGGTTATACATAGGTACATTAACATAATAAAGATTTTGATATTCATAGGGATGGATATAAGGAACATAATACATTTTTCTCAATCCTTCAGTTTTTAAAATTATCTTATGCACTTGTTGAGTAAATGTACTCTTAACAGAGCTATAAATAAAAAAACCATCTCGATAAAAAGGGATCGATGGTTTTATTCCGAGGGTTATTGAAAATGTATTCCTTCAATTAATTTTTATTTATCGCAAAAATGTATGCCTAGGATATATTCATAAAAAAAAGCCGTCCAATGAGACGAACAAGAGTAATATATCATGATTAATCGGGCATTTATCGGTCGTTTTTCGGGCGTTAGCTATATTTTTTCTAACAAATTTTAAATGTCATTATAAAAAAATAGACACGTTCTTATTTTTTAATAATGATGATATGATATCCACTTTCAACACCCTTTTTTCCCTACAAATTCGACAAAAGAAGATGATTTCCTGCAAAAAGGCACCCCGAAAAAAAGTATTAAAAAACGCCTACCCAACGGGGTAGTCGCTTAGGATATATATTCAATAAAAGACGGAATGCGGAGCAAACCATCCTTAAGTATAATTTCTGAATTTCACTCTACATTAATTTTTAATAGGGAGAGTGCTCATTCATTTTTTGAAATTGTTCATATAATAGGAATACAGGGATACTTGTCCAAAAAAAGGCGACCTTGAAAAGTAACTTAAAGTATAGCAAAAAAGGAGTGATATTTTTATGTCTAATCACGATGATTGTTGTATGAAGAAAAAACGATGCAATCATGACCAGCATGATGATGGTTGCATGAAGAAAAAACGATGCGATCATGACCAGCATGATGATGGTTGCATGAAGAAAAAACGATGCGATCATGACCAGCATGATGATGGTTGCATGAAGAAAAAACGATGCGATCATGACCAGCATGATGATGGTTGCATGAAGAAAAAACGATGCGATCATG